>NZ_JBFBBR010000017.1:160807-218254 GCF_040682795.1 Streptomyces sp. NPDC051105
AAGTCGGCATCGGCGCCACCGCTGCCGCACTCGCACTCACGGCCTCCGGTCCGTCCCCCGCCGTACCCGCGACCGTCGGCGCCACCGCTGCCGTACCCGCGACCGCCGGTGCCCCTGACACCGCACGCGCTCCCGCCCGCTCGGCTGTCGCCAGTTGAGCGGGCGGTGAGTTCCCTTCCCGGGCGCTACTCCACGGCGATGGCCCGCAGCACGTCCAGGCGGGCCGCTCGCCGGGCCGGACGCAGGCCCGCCAGGGCGCCCGCCGCCACGCCCACCAGCGCCACGACGACCAGTCGGACGGGCGGGACGGCGAAGGCGAACGCCGTGTCGCTCGTGCCGTCCGAGGCCCTCACCAGGACCCAGCCGAGGAAGGCGCCGAGGCCGAGTCCGCCGGCCGTGCCGAAGGCGGCGACCAGGACCGACTCCCAGCGGACCATGGCCCGCAGTTGGCGGCGGGTCTGGCCGACGGCCCGCAACAGGCCCAGCTCCCGGGTGCGTTCGTGGATCGCGAGGGTCAGCGTGTTGGCGATGCCGAGCAGGGCGATGAGGACGGCGAGTGCGAGCAGCGCGTAGACCAGGGTGAGCATCATGTCGATCCCACCGGCCGAGGACTGCGCGTACTCGTCCCGGGTCTGCACCTGCGGATTGCCGTACCGTTCGGCCGCCTTCGTCACCGCCGCCCTGCCCGTGGTGGCGCTCACCCCGGGCCTGAGGGTGACGGCCACCAGCGTGTCGGAGTCCTGGATGCGGTGCGGGGCCCAGGCGGCACGGGTGATGACGTAGTCACCGGCGAGTTCGGACTGCCCGTAGACCGCGCGGACGGTGAAGTCCTGCTCCTCACCGTCGGTGAAGGTGAGCCGGGCGGTGTCACCGGTGTGCAGGTGCTGCCGGTCGGCCTCCGTCCGGGTGACGGCGATGCCGTCGGTGCCGAGCCGGGTGAGTGAACCCTGGACGGTGCCGAGGTCGAAGGTGCGGGCGAGGGCGGCGGGGTCGGTGACCGTCAGCGCCCGTCCCCTGCCGTCCACTTCGGCGACCCCGCGGCCCAGTCCCACGGCGGTGTCGACCTCCGGGAGCCGCTGGAGCACCGGTGCCAGGCGGGGGCTGAGTCCGCTGCCGCCCGCGCCGAAGGACGGGGTGCTGACGGCGAGGTCGCCGGCGAAGGACCGGGAGACGGTCTGGTCCATGGTCGCCTTCAGGGACGCGCCGAACACGGTGAACAGCGAGACGACCGCCACCCCGATCATCAGCGCGCTCGCGGTGGCGGCGGTCCGCTTGGGGCTGCGCAGCGCGTTGCGGCGGGCCAGGGCGCCGGTCACGCCGCGCAGCCGGCCGAGGGGGCCGCCGAGCAGTCGTACGGCCGTGGTGGCGGCGACCGGGCCCAGGATCACGAAGGAGACCAGGGCCAGTAGCGCGCCGAGTCCCGCTAGCCAGACAGACGGAAGGACCAGGACGCCGGTAAGGGCGAGGGCGACGGCCAGGGCGCCCAGGCCGGCTCCGACGACCGCGCGGAGGCCGGACGCACCCGAGGAGTCGACGGCGGTCTCGCGCAGGGCGGCCAGCGGGGCGGTGCGTCCGGCGCGTACGGCGGGCAGCAGCGCGGAGCCCAGGCAGACGACGGCACCGACCGCGAGCGGGAGGACCATCGAGAGCGCCTTGACCACCAGGTCGCCGCCGGGGAAGGGGAATCCGATCGCCGGGAAGAGCGCCTGCAGCCCGGCGGCGATCCCGATGCCGCCCGCGAGCCCGGCGGCGGACGCCACGACGGCCACGGCGCTCGCCTCTGTCAGGGTCGCCGCGGTCACCTGGCCGCGGGAGGCCCCGAGGGCACGCAACAGGGCGTTCTCCCGGGCGCGTTGGGCGACGACGATGGCGAAGGTGTTGTGGATGGAGAAGGTCGCGACCAGCAGGGCGATCCCGGAGAAGACGAGCAGGAGGGTGGTGAAGACGGTCAGGAACCGGCTGGAGATCATGTCGGTGTTCTCCTGGGCCGACTCCTGCCCGGTGATCGCCTCGACTCCCGCGGGCAGCACGGCAGTCAGCCGGTCGACCAGCTCCTGCTGACCGACCCCGGGGCCGGCCCGCACCAGGATGCCCGCCGCCTCGCCGGGCTTGGCGGTGAGATACCTCTCGGCGTCGGACCGTGTCATGCCGGTGAAGGTCACCTGGGCCATGCCGTCCTCGCCGCCGAAGGTCGCGAGGCCGACGATGGTCACCTCGACCGGGTCGGGGGTGCGCAGCACGGTCGTGTCGCCGATCTTCAGGCCGCCCTTCTTCGCGGCACCTCGGTTGACCACGACCTCCCCGGACCGGGCGGGGGCGCGGCCCTCGGCGATCCGGTAGGAGTTGAGCTTCGGGTCGGTGATCCAGTTGCCCGCGAGGGTCGGCGGGCCCTTGCCGCCGACGGGCTTGCCGTTGGCGCCCACCAGTTGGCCCGCGCCCTGGATGTCCGGGGCGGCGGCCGCGACGCCGGGCACCTGCTCGACTGTCCGCACCAGGGAGGTGGGCACGGGCTCTCGTACGCCCTGGGCCTCGCCCGGTGTGGTGATTGCGTCGGCGCCGCGCACCACGGCGTCCGTGCCCCTGGTGGCCTCGCCGAACATCGAGTCGAAGCTCGCGCGCAGTGTGTCGCCCATGACCAGGGTGCCGGCCAGGAAGGCGACCCCCAGGAACACGGCGAGGAAGGTGCCGGCGAACCGGCGCCGGTGGGCGCGCAGCGAGGACAGGCTCAGTCGGACGGACGCGTTCATGACCGCACCTCGAAGGCCTTCATCCGGTCCAGGACGGTGTCGGCCGCCGGGGACTCCATGCGGTCGACCAGACGCCCGTCGGCGAGGAAGACGACCTCGTCGGCGTGGGCGGCGGCCACCGGGTCATGGGTGACCATGACGACCGTGCGGCCCGTCCGCCGTACCGCGTCGCCGAGCAGGCCGAGGACCTCGGCGCCGGAACGCGAGTCGAGGTTGCCGGTGGGCTCGTCGGCGAAGACGACCTCCGGGCGGCCGGCGAACGCCCGTGCCACGGCCACGCGTTGCTGCTGGCCGCCGGAGAGTTCGGAGGGGCGGTGGTGCAGCCGGTCGCGCAGTCCGACGACCTCGACGAGCGCGTCGATCCACTCCGGGTCGCCGCGCCCGCCCGCCAGGTCCAGCGGCAGGGTGATGTTCTCCGCGACGGTCAGCGTCGGCACCAGGTTGAACGCCTGGAAGACGAAGCCGATCCGGTCGCGGCGCAGCAGGGTCAGCCGCCGGTCGTCGAGCGAGCCCAGCTCGGTGTCGCCGATCCAGGCGGTGCCCGAGGTGAGGGTGTCGAGGCCGGCCGCGCAGTGCATCAGGGTGGACTTGCCGGAGCCCGACGGGCCCATGATGGCGGTGAAGCGTCCTTCCGGGAACGCCACGTCCACGCCGTCCAGGGCGCGTACCGCGGTGTCGCCGGCGCCGTACGTCTTCACGGCGCCCACGACCCGGGCCGCGGCTCGTACCTCGGTGGTCGTGGTCATGCCGCGCCGCCCTTGCCGATGCGGCCGAACTGCTCCTCCAGGACGGACAGCCGCCGCCAGTACTCGTCCTCGTCGATCTCGCCGGAGGCGAAGCGGCGGCCGAGGACGGCGAGCGGCGAGTCGCCGGCCGGGCGTCCGGTGTCCGCCGGGCGCCAGGGGCCGCCGCGCCCGCGCCACGCGGTGCGGCGCAGGACGGTGACGACGCCGATCGCGACGGCCGCCCAGATCAGCGGGAAGAACAGGATCCACGGGCCGGGCCCGCCGTCCCAGTTCGCCAGGGTCTCCATCTCGGTTCAACTCCCTTGCCGGAAAGTCTCGGTGTGCTGCGTAGAGACTGGCTCCGGGGAGGGGTCCGGGTCGTCGTGCGGCCGGCGGCAGTCGCCGTACCTCCCGGGGAGTACACGGCGGGGAGCGCGCTGCTCCTGTCAGGGCTGGCATTCTGTAACTACTAGTATGTACAGTGCCCGTATGACCACATCGGAGCGTCTGATCGAGTCCACCCGTGAGCTGCTCTGGGAGCGCGGTTACGTCGGCACGAGCCCCAAGGCCATCCTGGAGCACGCCGGGGCCGGCCAGGGCAGCATGTACCACCACTTCAAGGGCAAGCAGGACCTGGCCCTTGCCGCGATCCGGCGGACCGCCGAGGAGCTCCTGGCCACCGCGGAGGGTGTACTCACCGGGCCGGGCACGCCGTACGAGCGGATCGAGGCGTATCTGCGGCGCGAGCGCGATGTGCTGCGCGGCTGCCCGGTCGGGCGGCTGACCATGGACCCGGACATCATCGCGAGCGAGGAACTGCGGGCACCCGTCGACGAGACCCTCGACCGGATCCAGGAGCTGATCGCCGGGATCGTCGAAGAGGGCAAGGAGCAGGGGCAGTTCGGCTCATGGGTGGACGGTGAGGAGATCGCCGCGACGGTCCTCGCGACCGTGCAGGGGGGTTACGTCCTCGCCCGTGCCTCCGGCTCGCCCGCCGCGTTCGACGCCGGCGTGCGCGGACTGCTGTCACTGCTGAGGAACTGACATACGTGCGGACCTGTCCGCCGCCGACCACCCCCACCGCCCGAGCGCTGGAGAGAGGCTTCCACCATGCACGCCCTGCAGTACGAACTGACCCTGCCCGCCGACTACGACATGGGCATCGTCCGTGACCGGGTGGCCCGCGTGGGGCATCTGCTCGACGACTGGGACGGCCTCGGCTTCAAGACGTACCTGCTGCGCGAGCGCGGTGTGCACGGCTCGCCGGTCAACCAGTACGCACCCTTCTACCTCTGGAACACCGTGGAGGGCATGAACCGCTTCCTGTGGGGAGGCGCCTTCCAGGGTCTCGTGAACGACTTCGGGCGGCCCGAGGCACGGCAGTGGTCGGGCCTGGCGTACGAGGAGGGCGGCGCGGCCGATGCGCGTGCGGCCTTCGCGGTCCGGCGGCGGGAGCCGGTGCCGGACGGGGCCGAGTTGTCCGGGCTGATGGCGGACGTGGTGCGGGAGACCCGACGGGTCGCGGGCGAGGACGGCGCCGTGCTGGCGGCGGCCGCCGTGGACACGGCCCGCTGGGAGGTGGTCCGCTTCTCGCTCTGGGCGCAGGACGCCCCGAAGGCCGAGGGGGACGTGTTCCAGGTACTGCACATGTCGGAACCCGGCCGGGACCGGCTGCCGCGCGGGCGCCAGTGGTGAGTACCGTCCGTACCGTCCTCGGCGACGTGCGGCCCGAGGACCTGGGCGTGTGCGACGCGCACGACCACCTCTTCCTCCGCAGTCCCAGGCTCCCGGGTCAGGAGCTGGACGACGCGACCGCCGCGCGGGCGGAGCTGTCGGCGTTCCGCGCGGCGGGCGGGGCGAGCGTCGTGCAGTGGACGCCGTACGGGATGGGCCGGCGCGCCGCCGACCTGTCCCTGCTGTCCCGTACCACCGGGGTGCGTCTGGTCTGCGCCACGGGACTGCACCAAGCGGCCCATTACCCGCCGGATTTGCTCGACGGGCTGGACGGGCGGCTCGCCGACGTCTTCGTCGCCGAGCTGACCGAGGGCATCGGCACATCCGGGGTACGGGCCGGTCTGATCAAGGTGGCGGGCGGTTTCCACGCCCTCGACGCGCACGCCCGCCGCACGATGTCGGCGGCGGCCGAGGCGCACCACGCGACGGGCGCGCCGATCGCCGTCCACCTGGAGCTGGGCACCGGCGCCCTCGACGTACTGGACCTGTTGTGCGGGGAGTTGGATGTCCCCGGCGACCGGGTGATCCTCGGCCACCTCAACCGCTCCCCCGACCTCCTCGTCCAGCGGCAGGCGGCCGCATCCGGCTGCTGGCTGGCCTTCGACGGGCCGTCCCACGCGAACCACGCCACCGACTGGCGGATGCCGGAGGCCGTCCGGGCCCTGGCCGCTGGTTCCGCGCGCGGGGCGGGCCCGCGGACATCGCCTGCGAACCGGAGGGCCACGAAGCCCTGTTGGCCCTGGTCGCCCTGGGCTGCGGACGGGTGTGGTGCCACGGCTGGTGCTGGACCACAGCGCGGTGCGGGACCGGCTGTCGGTGGTCCCGGCCGCTCCGGCGCCGGAGCGGTTCCCGATCGGGTTGTGCGTGCGGCGGCCGGATCTGCGGCGGCCGCTGGTGGCGGCGTTGTGGAGCCTCACGGCTCAGTGGTAGGGCGTCACCGCAGCGCCCCCAGCGGATCGTCCAGCACCGGCTGCCAGGCCAACTCGGCGGCTCCCACAAGGCTGTTGTGGCTCAGCGTGCAGGGCAGGATCGGTACGCCACCGCTCTGGCCCCACAGGCTGCGGTCGGCGACGACGGCACGCAGCCGCTCGGGGTCGGCGTCCAGCAGGGTGCGGTGCAGGCCGCCGAGGATGATGCGGTCGGGGTTCAGGATGTTGACCAGTCCGGCCAGGCCCAGGCCGAGGCGGTCGATCAGGGCCTCGGCGGCCCTGCGCACGGTCGGGTCGGCGTAGTGGTCGCGGACCAGGTCCTCGGCCTGCCGGAGCAGCGACACCTCGGGGCCGGGTTCGCGGCCCGCTTCGACGAGCAGCGCCAGCGGATCCGCCTCGACGTCCAGGCAGCCCCGGCTCCCGCAGTGGCAGGGGCGGCCCTCGGGGTTGACGGTGAGGTGGCCGACCTCCAGGGCCAGACCCGAACTCCCCGTGTGCAGACGGCCGTCGAGGACCAGCGCGCCGCCGACGCCCCGGTGCCCGGTGGCCACGCACAGCAGATCGCGGGCCCCCCGGCCCGCGCCGTGCCGGTGCTCGGCGAGCGCGGCGAGGTTCACGTCGTTGCCCGCGAAGGCCGGGCCGGTGATTCCGGCCGCGCGCACGCACTCCGCGAAGATCCGGCGCACCGGCGCGCCCACCGGCCAGGCCAGGTGAAGGGGGTTGAGGGCGAGGCCCTCCGGTTCGGCGACGGCGGACGGTACGGCGAGACCGGCGCCGACACAGCGCAGGCCGGTGCTGCGGAGCAGGTCGGCGCCGGCCTCCACCACCGAGCCGAGCACCTTCGCCGGGTCGGCGTCGACGGTCTCGCAGCCGGGGGCGGTGGCGACGATCCGGCCGCCCAGGCCGACCAGCGCGGCACGGAAGCCGTCGGCGTGGACCTGTGCGGCGAGGGCGACGGGGCCGTGCTCGGCGACCTCGAGGCGGTGCGAGGGGCGGCCCTGCGAACCGGCCGCGGCACCCGGGTGCGCGTCGACCCTGATCAGGCCGAGCGCCTCCAGCTCGGCGGCGACGGCGCCGGCCGTGGCCCGGGTGACCCCGAGTTCCGCGGTGAGTACGGCGCGGGTGGGGGCGCGGCCGGTGTGCACGAGTTCCAGTGCGGGGCCGAGTGCGCCGCGTCCTCGGTCCAACCGGGGTTTCGAGGTTCCGTTCCCCGTCGCGCCGGGGGCCGCCTTGCCGCTCATGAGAGGGAGTCTGCCATGATCCGTAGTCCTGAACGGTGCCGGTGCGTTGTGGCTGGTCGCGCCCACGCGGCGGCCCCACATCGATTCAGCCCCGCGCCCCTGAAGGGGCGCTCCACTCGGGGCGGCTCAGAAACCGCTCACCCTCAGCGTGACGTTCAGACGGCCGGTCAGGCCCAGCCCCGTCGGTCCGGTGCCCGGGTACACCCTCGGCACTCCGTGATAGGCGAGCCGTGACTCACCCCCGAACACGAACAGGTCTCCCGAGCGCAGTTCCACGTCCGTGTACGGCTTCGTCCTGGTCTCGGTGTTTCCGAAGCGGAACACGCAGGTGTCCCCCAGGCTCAGCGACACCACCGGCGCGTCCGACTTCTCGTCGGCGTCCCGGTGCATGCCCATCCTCGCGTCGGCGTCGTAGAAATTGATCAGCGCGATGTCGTATGACAATCCACCCACCGCCTGCGGGCCCAGCGCGTCGGTCACCGCACTGCGGGCGAGTTCGTCGAGCCAGGCCGGGAAGGGCTTGACGGGCCTGCGGTCGCCGTCGACGACGGTGCGGGCGTAGGCGTACGGGTACCAGTGCCAGCCCAGGCAGACCTGGCGGGCGGTCATGGTGCCGCCCTGCGGAGTGCGGACCGTGCGCAGTCCGGCGGGTGGCCGGGCCCACTCCCGGCAGGCGTCCAGCAGCTCACGCTGCCGCCCCGCGCTCAGCCAGTCGGGGACGTGCACGGCGCCCGGCGCGATCTGGGCGCACGCCCTCGGGAACAACTCGTCCTCCATGCCCCCCATCCTGCCCGACCGGGTCTGAGCTGCGGCTCCGCTAGCCTGGAGGCACGATGAGCGACCGTATGACGACTGCGTGGGGCGAGTACGAGCTGTCCCGCTTCCCCGAGGATCCGAGCGACCGGCTGCGTGCCTGGGACGCTTCCGACGCGTATCTGCTGAGGCATCTGGCCGAGGAACGGACCGGGCTGTCCGGCACGGTCGTGGTCCTCGGCGACCGCTGGGGCGCGCTGGTCACCGCGCTGGCGGAACACCGGCCGGCACAGATCACCGACTCGTACCTGAGCCAGGAGGCGACCCGGGCGAACCTGGCGCGCGCGGGTGTCGAGACGGGTGCGGTGCGGCTGCTCACCACCCAGGATCCACCGCCGGAGCGGGTGGACGTGCTGCTGGTGCGGGTGCCGAAGAGCCTGGCCCTGCTGGAGGACCAGCTGCTCAGGCTGGCGCCCGCCGTGCATGCGGACACGGTCGTGATCGGCACCGGGATGGTGAAGGAGATCCATACGTCGACCCTGAGGCTGTTCGAGCGGATCCTCGGCCCGACCCGCACCTCGCTGGCCGAGCAGAAGGCCCGGCTGATCCACTGCGTCCCGGACCCGTCGCTTCGGCGGCCGGTGAACCCCTGGCCGTACAGCTACGAGCTCCCCGACGGGATCGGCGCGGTCTCCGGTCGTACGGTGGTCAATCACGCGGGTGTCTTCTGCGCCGACCGGCTCGACATCGGCACCCGGTTCTTCCTGCGGCATCTGCCCGCGGGCGGGCGCCGGATCGTGGACCTGGGGTGCGGCAACGGGGTCGTCGGGACGGCGGTGGCGCTGGCCGATCCGACGGCCGAGGTGCTGTTCGTCGACGAGTCGTTCCAGGCGGTTGCCTCGGCGGAGGCCACCTACAAGGCCAACGGGGTGCCCGGGCATGCCGAGTTCCGGGTCGGGGACGGGCTGGCCGGGGTGGCGGCCGGGAGCGTGGACGTGGTGCTGAACAACCCGCCGTTCCACTCCCACCAGGCGACCACCGACGCGACGGCGTGGCGGATGTTCACCGGGGCGAAGCAGGCGCTCCGGCCGGGCGGCGAGCTGTGGGTGGTGGGCAACCGGCACCTGGGCTATCACGTGAAGCTGCGCCGGCTGTTCGGCAACAGCCAACTGGTGGCGAGCGACCCGAAGTTCGTGGTGCTGAAGGCGGTCAAGCGGGGCTAGTGCCCAGGACCCCGATGATCCTCGTGACCTCCCGGGCCATCGCCTCCCTGCCGACGCTGAGGTACTTGCGGGAGTCGACCGCGTCCGGGTGGTCCGCGAGGAAGCGGCGGATCGCGGCGGTCATCGCCATGTTGAGCGCCGTGCCGATGTTGACCTTGGCGATGCCGCCGGCGACCGCGGCGACCAGGCCGTGGTCCGGGACCCCGGAGGAACCGTGCAGCACCAGCGGTACCGGCACGGCGGCGGACAGGCGGGCGAGGAGGCCGTGGTCGAGGGCCGCGGTGCGGGTGGTCATGGCGTGCGCGCTGCCGATCGCCACGGCCAGCGCGTCGACGCCGGTGCCGGCGACGAAGGCCCGTGCCTGCCCGGGATCGGTGCGGGCGCCGGGTACGTGCGCGTCCACCGGCGGGCGGCCGTCCTTGCCGCCGACCTCGCCCAGCTCGGCCTCGATCCACAGGCCTTGGGCGTGCGCCCAGTGGACGGCCGCCGCGGTCGCGGCGAGGTTCTCGGCGTACGGCAGCCGGGAGGCGTCGTACATCACGGAGCTGAAGCCGGCCGCGGGCGCCTGCCGGAGCAGTTCGTCGCTCTGGACGTGGTCGAGGTGCAACGCGACGGGCACGCGGGCGCGTTCGGCGGCCGCAGTGGCGGCGCGGGCGAGCGGCAGCAGTCGTCCGTAGCGGAACTTGACGGCGTTCTCGCTGACTTGGAGGACCACGGGCGATCCGGCCGCCTCGGCGCCGGTGACGACGGCCTCCACATGCTCCAGGGTGATGACGTTGAACGCGGCGACGGCGGAGCGGGACTCGGCGGCCCGGGTCAACAGCTCACCGGTGGCTGCGACGGGCACGGTCACGCCTCCCCGGACGGGGCGAGGATCACCGAGCGGGTGAGGTGGCGTGGCCGGTCGGGGTCGAGGCCCCGGGCGGCGGCGACGGCGACCGCGAGGCGCTGGGCGCGGACGAGTTCGGCGAGCGGGTCGAGGACCCCCTCGATCCACAGTCCGCCGGTGGCGCGGACCTGTTCGGCGAGTCCGGCGGGCGCCGGGCCGAGCGTCCAGGTGGCCGTGGAGCGGGTGGTGATGCTGATCGGGCCGTGCCGGTACTCCATCGCCGGGTAGGCCTCGGTCCAGGACAGCGAGGCCTCGCGCATCTTCAGCCCGGCCTCGTTGGCGAGTCCCACGGTCCAGCCGCGCCCCAGGAAGGTGAACTGCGTGCACTCGACGAGTTCTGTCGGCAAGGCAGTCGAGAGCGCGGTGCGGGCGTCGGCCACCACCGCGTCGGTGTGCAGGCCGAAGTGGGTGCGCAGGAGGGTGAGGGCGCTGGTCGCGAACCGGGTCTGGACGACGGAGCGTTCGTCCGCGAAGTCCAGGACGACGAGGTCGTCGGCGGCATGCAGCACGGGGGTGTCGGGGTCGGCGGTGATCGCGGCGGTGCGCGCGTGCCCCTTCAACTGCTCCAGCAGTTCGAGCACTTCGGTGGTGGTGCCGGACCGGGTCAGGGCGAGCACCCGGTCGTAGGAGCGCCCGGGCGGGAACTCCGAGGCGGGGAACGCGTCCGTCTCGCCCTGCCCCGCCGACTCGCGCAGCACCGCCGCCGCCTGGGCCATGAAGTACGAGGTGCCGCAGCCGACGATCGCGACCCGTTCCCCCGCCGCCGGCAGCGCCCCCGCGTGCCGCCCGGCCTCTTGCGCGGCACGTATCCAGCACTCGGGCTGGCTGTACAGCTCGTCCTCGACATGCGTCATGCCGCACCCTCCCCTGATCTGATTGTTCTTGCAAGATAGGGGGAGCTTTCGAGCACAATCAAGCATTCAGGCGAAGGCGGAGTGGGTTAAGGTCGCCGGGAGATCGAGGAACGGAGGCGGCGGATGTCGCGCGACGCCCGCTGGAAGGCGCTGCTCGAGCTGCTCGTCGAGCGCGGCCGGCTGGAGGTCGAGGAGGCGGCGGCCGAGCTGGCGGTCTCGGCGGCGACGATCCGCCGGGACCTCGACCAGCTCGCCGAGCAGCAGATGCTGGTGCGTACCCGGGGCGGGGCGGTGGTGCACGGGGTGTCGTACGAACTGCCGTTGCGCTACAAGACCGCCCGGCGGGCCTCGGAGAAGCAGCGGATCGCCAAGGCGGTGGCGGAACTGGTCGTGCCGGGCGAGGCGGTGGGGCTGACCGGCGGGACGACCACCACCGAGGTGGCCCGCGCCCTGGCCGTGCGCGGCGATCTCGGCACGGGCACGCCTGCGCTGACGGTCGTCACGAACGCGCTCAACATCGCCAACGAGCTGGCCGTGCGACCCCAGTTCAAGATCGTGGTGACGGGCGGGGTGGCGCGCCCGCAGTCGTACGAGCTCATCGGGCCGCTCGCGGACGGTGTGCTGGGTCAGATCACCCTCGATGTGGCGGTGCTCGGGGTGGTCGCCTTCGACGTCGTGCACGGGGCCGCGGCCCATGACGAGGCGGAAGCGGCGATCAACCGGCTGCTGTGCGAGCGCGCCACCCGCGTGATCGTGGCCGCCGACTCCAGCAAGCTGGGCGGGCGGGCCTTCGCCCGGATCTGCGCGGCGGACCTGGTGGACACGCTGGTGACGGACACGGCGGCGGCACCGGAGGCAGTAGGCCCGTTCGAGGAGGCGGGGATCCGGGTCATGACCGTGTGACCAGGCCGCGGAACCTGTCACATACCGCTGATGTCCGCGCTGACGAAGCCGGCGCCCCGCTGGTCGTTGCAGCCGAACACGGGCCGGTCTGCCGGGTCGGGCCAGCTCTGCCGGGCCTGGAGGGCGACGCTCACCAGGGTCAGCAGCAGATCGACGTCGCTCGTGGCGTCGAGTCGTATCGTCACCCACTGCGAGCCCGGGACGATACGGATCGCCCCGGTGCTCTTGAGGTTCTTGGCGAAGTGCCGGATGGCGTGGGTGGTGAGACGCAGGTCCACATCGCGCTCCGAGTGGAAGTGCGCGATCTCGCCCTGCGACGAACTCACGGCCTGACCCAGACCACAGCTGGGTACCGCCTGGGTCAGGTCGGGCCAGCTCGCCAGTTGCGCAAAAGCGCGCGAGGCCAACGTCATGGGGCCATCATGGACCGCTCACTCTCCGGTAACCAACCAGCGAGCAGTTATTAACCGAGCTGTTGCCGGGCTCTGTCCGAACACAGATGCCTGGAACGAGTGAATATCCGCAGGATTTCAGTGATTCGAGGGACGGAAGGTGCCTATCGGATGTCTGGGACGAGCGGGGCCGACATCACGTTTTACGCACGCCTGATGCCGGTCGTCGCGAACGCGTCGACGGCCGCGAGGTCGAAGTCCCCGTGGTCGCTGCCGAGGCCCTGGGCGACCAGTGCCGCCACGGCGTTGCCGAGCACGGCGGACTCCCGTGGGCCGCGGCCCAGCCCGATGCCGTGGACGAAGCCGGCGGAGAAGGCGTCTCCACAGCCCGTGGTGTCCACCACGTCGATCTCGAAGGCGGGGACGGCCTCGGTGCCCTCCGCGGTGACCAGCAGCGCGCCGTCAGCGCCGCGGGTGACCGCGACCAGTCCGGCCCCGGCGCCGACCAGCTTCTTCGCGCCGGCCACCAGATCGTCCTCGCCGGAGAAGCCCAGCACCTGGTCATCGTTGGGGAGGAGGTGGTCGACGTACGGCAGTGCCGCCGCGATCTGCTCGAAGCTCCCGAGCACACCGGGCGCGAGCAGGTCCACGGAGGTCGTCACACCGTGCTCCTTGGCGAAGCGCAGGATGCGCGCGGCCGCTTCGACGCCGATCAACTCCGGTCCGCCGAGGTGGAGATGGCCGGCCTCGGCGAGGGCGTCCCAGGGCACGTCGTCGACGCCGTAGGTGATGTTGGCGCCGAGGAGATGGAGGGAGGGCCGGTCGCCGTTGGGGCGGATGGGCAGCACGCTCGCGGAGGTGGCGGTGTCGGCACGGCGGACCAGGAACCGGGTGTCGATTCCGGCCTCGGCCAGCAGCTGCACGAGCATGTCGCCGGTCGCGTCGGCGCCGATGGCCCCGGCGCTCTGCACGGTGGCACCGAGCTTGGCCAGGCTGAGCGCGGTGCCACCGGCGGTCCCGGCGGCCGTCATCCTGATGTCCTCGACCAGCGTGGCGCCCTGCCCCTCGGGTATCGCGTCCACCGGCCGCACCAGCACGTCCAGCACGTGCACGCCCATCGTGACGACCCTCATGACCTGCCCTCCTCCAGGGATTGGGTGGTGCCGTAGTTGCGTGCGATCGCGGTCTCGATCACCGCGAGTTGCTGCTGCTCGTCGAGGACGCGGGGCGTTCCGAGCGCCGCCGCGTGCTGGTAGACGCCGCAGGCCCATTCGAGCAACAGGGCGTTCTCGACGGCCTTGTCGAGGGTCGGCCCGACGGTGACCGAGCCGTGGTTGGCCAGCAGGGCGGCGCTGCGGCCGTCGAGCGCGGTGAGGACCGACGCGGCGAGTTCCGGGGTGCCGAAGGTGGCGTACGGCGCCACCCGCACGGTGCCGCCGAGGGCAAGCAACTGGTAGTGGATACAGGGCAGTTCGTCGAGCACACAGGAGAGGGCGGTGGCCATCGGCGCGTGGGTGTGGACGACCGCGCCGGTGCCGTAACGCCGGTAGATCCCCAGATGCAGGTCGAGTTCGGAGGTGGGTTGCAGGCTCCCCGCGACGGCTTTTCCGTCAAGGTCGACCACCGTCACCTGGTCCGCGGTGAGTCGGGCGAGCACCGCCCCGGTCGCGGTGACCGCGACCCGGTCCCCCACCCGCACGCTGACGTTGCCCGCAGTGCCGATGAGCAATCCCGCCGCCCCCAGACGACGGCAGGCGTCGGCCACCGCGACCCGCTCCCGGAGCAGCGCGGAGCTTGGGTCCGTCATGGCCGCGACGGTAACGTAAACCTGAACCAAAGTCACGTTCAGATTCAGGAGCCGTGGGTGACCGAGCAGCCCGCCGAGGAGAACGGTGTCGTCGCGCGCCGGACCCCCCAACAGGCCCGCAGCAAGGCCCGGTTGGCACGGGTACTGAAGGCCGCGGAGCGTGTTCTGGTCACCGAGGGCGTGCAGGCGCTGACCACGACCCGGGTGGCGGCGGAGGCCAAGGTGTCGGTCGGCTCGCTTTACCAGTACCTGCCCGACCGGGACGCGATCATCGACGCCCTGGCGG
The DNA here is from genome assembly GCF_040682795.1 of Streptomyces sp. NPDC051105. Classification (NCBI taxonomy): domain Bacteria; kingdom Bacillati; phylum Actinomycetota; class Actinomycetes; order Kitasatosporales; family Streptomycetaceae; genus Streptomyces; species Streptomyces sp. NPDC051105. Next base: position 175,291 of record NZ_JBFBBR010000017.1, read on the forward strand.
CGACGTACTTCTCCCGGCTCGAAGAGGTGATGGACGGCCTCGTCCGCGCCGCGGCCGCCGAGCACTGGGCCGACCCGGTGGGCGTGCTCATCGACGGCTTCGCCGCGCTCTACCGCGCCGAACACGGCTTCCGGGCCCTGTGGTTCGGCAACGGTCTGACCGACCGGACCCGCGAGGCGGACCGCGAGCACAAGCGCCGGATGGCCGACGGGGTGCGCCGGACACTGTTCGCGCTCGGGGTCGTCGGCGACATGGAGGCGCTCGGCCGGGCCTGCCAGGCCGCCGTCCTCGCCGCCGACGCCCTCGCCCAGGAGGCGTTCCGCCGCAACCGCGAGGGCGACACGGCCCTGCTCGACGAGGCGAAGCTGATGCTGCGCGGCTACCTGGCGGCGATCACGGAGCGCCACGGAAACGCCTGAACGGGTACGACCGACGAGCGCGCCGGCCGTACCCGAGGAGAAGATCCAGTGCTGTGACCGGCAGGGTTTGCCGGGAAGCTCGCGGCGTCCGGTGCGGTGCATCGCAAGGCGGAGCATCACCCGCGTACTGGATGTACCCGGGTGGTGCGACAACATGTACTCGGGTGGTGCGACAACGCGGCGAGGTGCCGTGCCAGGCGTCGCGAGCCGGTGAATCTTTCCGGTCGCAGCACTAGCTCGCCGGCGAACCCTGGGCGGGGGCGGCGGCGCACAGGGCGTGGTCGACGAGGGTGCCCGTGGCGCGGTTGAGAGCGGCCAGGTCCGGCGGTGCGGTCGTGGTGGTGAGGGAGATCGTCACCGCGCGCCCGCCGTCCGCGCTCACCGCGGGGCGGGTGTTGACGCCCGCACCGTCGCCCTCGTGGGTGTAGTAGAAACCGCCGCAGGAGAGCAGGACCTTGCGCAGCCCGAGCCCGTAGGTGCCCTCGGGCATCTCCGCCACGTCCTCCGGGTCGTCGGTCCGCTCGACGGTCCGCCGCATCTCACGCCACTGCGCGGCGGGCAGCAGCCTGCCGTCGGCCAGCGCCCGGAAGAAGGTGTTCAGGTCAGCGGTGGTGCTCACCACGCCGGAGTCCGCGGTGTGCTGGAAGCTGTGCTCGGTGACGTCGAGACGCTTGCCGTCGGCGCCGGTCAGATACACGTTCACATGCGGGTCGGGCAGATGCGGGTCGAGCCCGGGAACGGAGGTGTCCCGCAGTCCCAGCCCGGCGATCACCCGGCGCTCGACCAGTTCGTCCCAGGGTGCGCCGCCGGCCTTCTCCGCGATCATCCCGGCCAGCAGGTAGTTGGTGTTGGAGTACGCCCAGCGGGTGGCCCCGCCCGGCCGGGGTACGAAGGCCGGCGGGTGCTTCATCGCCACCGCGACCAGGTCGGCCGCGGGCGTGGTGTCGTAGCGGTTCTCGTCGAAGTGGTTGATCAGCCGGTCCTGGATCTCCGGGTCGTCGATGTAGTCGTACAGGCCGCTGGTCTGGCGGAGCAGGTCGCGGACGGTGATCCGGCTGCCGTCGTTGCCGTTGCCCGCGACGGCTCCCGGCAGCCAGTGCTCGACGGTGTCGTCCAGCGACAGCCGCTGCTCCGCCGCTAGTTGCAGGACCACGGTCGCCACGAACGTCTTCGTCGTGCTCGCCACCCGGAAGTGCGCGTTCCACGGGATCGGGGCCGAGGAGCCGACGGTCCGGGTGCCGATGCGTGCCATGAGCGGTGCGCCGTGCGGTCCGTCGACCCTGGCCAGCACGTTCACGTCGCCGCCCCCGGCCTTCCGTACCGCCGCCAGGTCCCGCCGGAGCTGGTCCTCGCCGTAGGAGTGCCCCGGCGCCGGGTGCCCTGCGGTGGCGGCGGTCGCGGCCGTGGGTGCGGCCAGCGCGAGCAGCGCCGCGGTCAGTACGGCGGCCCTGGTCTTCCTCGACGGCGGCATCTTCATGGTCGAATCCCCCGGTGCTGTGGGTTTTGTGCGCTGACGATCACCAGCCAACCGGATCCGCGAACGCCTGAGGATGGGGCTGCCCTCCGAATGCGGGGTGTACCCAGACCCCCTACGAGCCGGTCCCGCATGTCACCGGAACACGGCGGCCGCCGCAACGACCGAGGCTCCCCTTGCGGTACCCCGGCACACCCTCCTACGCCGGCTTTGTGCCGCCAATGAGCAGCACCCGTTCGCACAGCGTCGTGCCGGGCAGCACTGGCAGTTCGACGCAGCGGTCGCACGCTGGCAATCCCCGGCCGTCGAGTGAGGTTGCCCTGTAGAGGGCGGTACGCGAGTTGGTATCCGGTTCGCCTCTTCTCCCCCGGCGCGACGCCGGCTGAACCTCCCGAGCTGTCCCTGCGTATGAATTCCGCAGGGTCAGGACAGTTCCGGTTTCTGCCACGGGACGGAAGGAGAGCACCATGCCCACACCGCCCACGTCCGACACACCGGACGACCGCACCGCGCTGGAGCCCATCCGTGTGCTGCGCCCGCGCAACACCGACGCGCTGGCCCAGTTGCTCGACGACATCCGCCAGGACAAGGACTACCGCGGCCGCACAACCGTGGCCGCACCCGTCCCACACACCCCGACTGACGGCGAGACAGAGGAACTCCCGCCTGTCCCCGGCGGCAAGACGGAGGAGCTCCCCCCACCCGACGGCGACACCCGCCCGCCGCGTCCCATGGACCGCCCGCGTCCGGGGCCCGGGCAGCGCCGGACGCCCGTGGCGATCGCGGTAACCGCCGCGGCCGTCGTCGGTTTCGGCTGCTCTCTCCTGATCCCCAGCCCTACCGAGGCCACCCCGACCGCTCCCCCGGCGAGCGCGTCGGCCGCCCCGGCAACAGCCGCCCCGAGCGCGGGCGGGGTCGCGGACGTCCTGACCAACCCCGGCTTCGAGTCGGGCGCCCTCTTGCCGTGGAGCTGCGCCGGAAACCCGGGCTCGATCGTTTCCTCCCCCGCCCACGCGGGCTCCAAGGCCCTCCAGGGGACGGTGAGTTCGAGCGACACCGCGCAGTGCGACCAGACCGTCGCGGTACGGCCGAACACCACCTACTCACTCAGCGGCTGGGTCCGCGGCTCCTACGTCTACCTGGGCGTGAACGGCGGCGCATCCACCTGGACCACTTCCCCGACCAGATACAGCCCGTTGACCGTCTCCTTCACAACAGGCGCCTCCCAGACCAGCGCGACGATCTACGTGCACGGCTGGTACGCACAGGGCAGCTACTACGCCGACGACATCACCCTGAACGGGCCCGGTGGCGGCGGGCACTCCTGAGAAGCCGTGCTCTGTCGATCACGAGGTGGTCGAACAGGCCTCTCACCGCGGTGATCTCCCGGCGGCACACACGTATGAAGGCGAGGCCGCCGGTAGCTAGGGGATGCGAATCGAACCGAGCAACGCTGCGAGTCCCTGGTGTCGACGGTCTCGCCGTCGGCGATGAGCGAGGACACCTCGACGGCGATGCGGCGCTTGGCGTCGACGGCCTCGTGAGCACGCAGCGCGAAGGGCGGCTCCTCGCCCCTGAGTCCACGCACCTCACGATGATCACCGGTGATCGTCACGTTTCCGGCCCCGGACGCAGCCCCTGGCCCAGTGCGGTCCTCACGGCAAATCGATTGCGGCCCCGCCGGTGCCCTGGATACGGTCCGCCCATGTCTACGACGCCCCGTGTTTCTTAGCTCGGACACAAGCCTCGACGTCACCTTTGTGCCCTTGAGCTGTCACGGAGCGTAACAATCATGAATAACCCTCACGGTCCGGGCCTGTTCCGGAACCGGGACTTTTCGCTGTTGCTGAGCGGCCAGCTGGTCTCTGCCGTCGGCAACCAGGCCGAGAGCATGGCCCTGCCGCTCATCGTCCTGACCCTCACCGGGTCGGCCACCCAAGCCGGCTTCGTACTCGGCCTCGGAACCCTCACCTTCTTGGTGTTCGGGCTGGTCGCCGGCGCCCTCGTCGACCGATGGGACCGCAAAGCCACCATGATCTGGTGCGAGCTCGGCCGGACCGTGCTCGCCGGAGGGGTCGCCGTCGCGCTGTGGCTGAACCAGCTCACGATGCCCCAGCTGTACGCGACGACCGTGCTCGCCGGGATCCTGACCACCCTCTTCCAGGTGGCGAACACCGCGGCGCTGCCCAACGTGGTCGGTCCGCGGCGGCTGTCCGCCGCGCTCGGCTACTCGCAGTCAGCCGCCAGCGCGGTGGGCGTCTTCGGGGCTTCGCTCGCCGGTGCGCTCTACGCCGCCGGGCGGACCGTGCCGTTCGCCGTCAACGCGGTGTCCTTCGCCGTGTCCGCGGCGTCGCTTCGTCTGATGCGCGCCCGGTTCCAGCTGGACCGGCAGGACGCGCGGAGAGCCCGGCTCACCGCCGAGATCCGGGAAGGGCTCGGCTGGCTTCGGCACCAGCCGGTCATCCGCTTCCTCACCCTGGTCTCGGCCGCTGACAAGGTGCGCTACGGCGCCGGGTATCTGCTGATCATCACCCTCGCCCGGCAACTCGGTGCGTCATCCCTGTGGATAGGCGTCATCTTCAGCGGCGCGGCGGTCGGCGCCCTCGCGGGGGCGCTGGTCGCGGACAGGACCACGCGTCGTTTCCCGCTCGGCCGGATCGCCGTGGTCATGTTGTGGTTGGAGGCGCTGATGTTCCCGCTGTACGCGGTCGCCCCGAACCCGCTGCTGCTGGCGGTGGTCGCGGCGGCCGAGTCGCTGGTGGCTCCGGTGTACGCGGTGGCCATGGCCACGCACCAACTGGCCATTACACCCGATGAGCTGCGGGGCCGAGCGACAAGCGCGGTCTCCACGCTCACCATGGGAGCCCTGTCGATCGGCACACTCGCAGGCGGCGTGCTGATCACCGCACTGGGCGCCAAGCCTCTGGTCTGGCTGTGCGGCGCATGGCTACTCACCCTGGCCCTCCTCACCACGGCCAACCGAGCCGTGCGACAGGCACCACCAGCAGGCACGATCCCACCACAGAGGCCCACCAGCGCGGAGACTTCGGACGTGGCGAGCTAGCCAACTCGAATCACCGTGCGTCGGACGTCAGCGGGCCCATTGGCCTCTGGATGTGCGTGGTCGGTGCCGTCCGGGCTGAGCACTTCTGGAGCGACGGAGTTCGTGCGCATCGTGTTCTCCCGTCCTCCTGGTAGGCAGCCGCCTCCGCTTGGGCTCCTCTCACCAGGTCGTACAGCGGTACTTCCAGATGTGGAACACGGATGACATCTGGCACCAGATGGGCTCCGCTGATCACGCGCCAGCCTTGCCCCATCCGGACACTCCCCCTAGCCTGATTTTGTGCCGCCAATAAACAAACCCCGAACGCGCACCATCGTGCCGGGCGACAGCAGCACCGACCTCACCCGGCTCCGCATCGCCCTCACCGTCTTCTTCGCTCTGGACGGCTTCATCTTCGCCGGTTGGGTCGTACGCATCCCGGCCATCAAACAACAGACAGGCGCCTCGACCTCGGGTCTTGGCCTTGCCCTCCTCGGCGTGTCCGCCGGAGCCGTCGTCACGATGATGCTCACCGGCCGGCTCTGCCGGCGCTACGGCGCTCACCCCGTCACTGTGATCTGCAGCATCCTGCTTTCCCTCAGCATCGCGCTACCGCCGCTCGCGCATTCGGTACTCGCGCTGGGCGCCGTACTCCTGATTTTCGGCAGCGCATACGGTGGGCTGAACGTCGCCTTCAACAGCGCGGCCGTCGACCTGGTCGCCGCCCTGGGCCGCCCGATCATGCCGAGTTTCCATGCGGCGTTCAGCCTGGGCGGCATGATCGGGGCGGGGCTGGGCGGCCTGGTCGCCGGCTCCCTCTCCCCCACGCGCCACCTGTTCGCCCTCACCGTGATCGGCCTGCTGGTCACGGCCGCCACCGCCCCGACGCTGCTGCGGTACGACATCGCGGTCCCCCGCACCGAGCGGCGCACCGACACCGCCCCGCGCCGCCTGGACGCCCGTACCCGCCGCATGGTGATCGTGTTCGGCCTGATCGCCCTGTGCACGGCGTACGGCGAGGGGGCGATGGCCGACTGGGGCGCGCTCCATCTCCGGCAGGACCTGGATGCCTCTCCGGGTGTCGCGGCGGCCGGTTACACGTGTTTCGCGCTGGCCATGACGATCGGCCGGGCGAGCGGCACGAGGCTGCTGGAGCGGCTCGGGCGGTCCAGGACCGTGGTCTTCGGCGGCGGGACGGCCGCGGCCGGCATGCTGCTCGGTTCCCTCGCTCCCTGGATCTGGGCGACACTGCTCGGCTTCGCGGTCACGGGGCTGGGACTGGCCAACCTGTTCCCGGTGGCGGTGGAGCGAGCGGGTGCGCTGGCCGGTCCCTCGGGCGTCGCCACGGCGTCCACGCTCGGGTACGGCGGCATGCTGCTGGGCCCGCCGGCGATCGGCTTCATCGCTGACTGGACGTCACTGCCGACGGCGCTGACGAGCGTGGCGGTGCTGGCCGGGATCGCCACGCTGATAGGCGCGACGAGCAAGTGACGGACGGGGGACACGGGGCCGTGCTGGTGAGGTGTCCGCTCCTCAGTCCAGCAGGCCCGGTTCCCATACCGATTCCAGCAGGCCGGACAGTCGCGCGGTGTCGGATGCCGTCCAGCCCGGTGGCTGCGTGATCTCCGCCCACGCGGTCGTCGGCATCGTGCCGTAGCGGTGGCCGTATCCGTCCGGCACGCTGTCCGCGCCGGCCAGGTCGCAGGCCACCTGCCAGAAGGTGAGCAGCGGGTACCAGCGCATGGCCGGTGAGACGTCCCGGGCGCGCGGGCGGTCCAGCCAGTCCGGTTGGTGGAAGACGAGGCCGGGTGACCACCAGACGACGGGGTCGGAGCCGTTCTGGAGGTAGACCGCGCGGGGCTCTCCCCAGGGCGCGGGCGGGATGCCGTAGTCCGTCGGCACCTGCGCGAACCGCACCTGCGCACCGTCGTCGACCACCGGCCGCCACTCGGGGCTGCCCGGCCGCCGTTCCGCGGTGACCCTCTTCCACAGGGGGTTGTCGTAGGTCGGGCCGACGAACAGCGCGCCGTCGGTCTTCGAGGCGAGGTCGGCCAGGGAGCCGTCGAGGGCGGACTCCATGGAGAAGGAGCCGAGGCTCTCGCCGTAGACGAGGAGCCGGGGGCGGGAGCCGGCCGGGAGGGTCCGCCACTTGTCGTAGACGGCGTCGAAGAGGGCCCGCCCGGTGTCGGCGGCCTCGTCCTCGGTAAGCGCGGAGACCCAGCTGGGCAGGTAGGAGTACTGCAGGGCGACCTGGGCGGTGTCGCCGTCCCACATGTACTCCAGGGGTTTGCTGCCCTGGTCGTTGATCCAGCCGGTGCCGGTGGTGCCCAGCACCGCGAGGATCTTCCGGGAGAAGCCGCCGGTGCGTTCGAGTTCGCGTACGGCGAGGGCGGCGCGTTGGTTGAGGGTGTCGGCGGTGCGCAGGCCGACGTAGACACGTACCGGGTCCTTGGCCGGCCGGCCGGTGAAGGCGGTGATGTCGGCGCGAGTGGTGGCCCTACCGACGAAGTCGCGGCCCCGGGCGCCGAGGGTGTCCCAGTGGGCGGCGGACCGGGGAGTGCCGGAGAGGGTGGCGAGGTCTGGCTGGTGGACGCCCTCGGTGGTGTCCTGGTCGGCGAGGGACGCGGCGCTCTCGATCGCGTCCAATGCCCCGCGCAGCAGGAAGCCCTGGACGACGCCGGAGATCACGAACACGACGAGGGCGACCCCGGTGGCGTACGCGACCGGGCGCGGCACGTGGACGCCGAGCGGGCGGGCGACGAGTCGGGTGCCGAGCCGTACCGTACGGCCGATCAGGAGCAGCATCGTGCCGACGAGCACGGCGACGACGGGGACCAGCGCCCACTGCCACCAGACCACCTGCGGGGGCAGGGTGACCGCGCGCCGGGCCTCGCCCTGCCAGTGAACGCTCCAGGCGGTGACGGCGACGACCGCCGCCGCCCCGAGGACCCCGAGGGCCGCCCAGAGGATCCTGCGGACGCGCGGACGGATCCGGAAGCCGGCCCAGCGGAGCAGAAACCGGGCGAGGGTCTCCAGCAGTGCGCCGACGGCGTATCCGACGACCCCCGAGACGCCGGCTACGAGTCCCTGGAGCCACCAGGCGCGCGGGAGCAGGGACGGGGTGAGGGACAGGCAGTAGCACAGGACCGCCACGGCGATCCCGCACCAGCACGGCCGCCGCCGAACCACCCGGCCGGGGCCCGCGTGCCGGCGTACCTGTTCCGTCATCCGCCGGGTCCAGTGCCTCGTACGATTCAGAGTCCTGCCCGCTACACCCACTTGGCCACCTCGGCACCACGATCGGCTACCGCACCCGCCGCCGCATCCGGACGATCCCCGAGGCCATCCCGTTGGGTGACAAAAGGTGCAGAGCACCCCGGGATATCCCATCGTGGTGGGATGGCGCAGGCCCAGACGACCGAGAGTCCCCGCTCCTCGCCGCCTGCGGCCAAGCTGACGCTGCCCACGCCGACCGCGATGGCGGTCGCTTCGATGGTCGGCGCCGGGGTGTTCTCGCTGCCGCGCCGGTCCGCCGAGGAGACCGGCGTCGCGGGCGCGCTGATCGCCTGGGTGATCGCGGGTGCGGGCATGCTGATGCCAGCCCTGGTCTTCCAGACGCCGGCGCTGCGCAGGGCCGACCTGGACGCGGGTGTGTACGCCTATGCGAAGGCGGGGTTCGGCGCATACCTGGGTTTCTTCTCGGCGTTCGGCTACTGGGCGAGCACCTGCGTCGGGAACGTCACCTTCACCATCGTCGGCGCCGAACTGGGCCGGGGACGCGGCGGCGGGCACTGCGTGACCTGCCCGCTGCTGCGCGACCCGGTCGAGTTCTGACTCCCCCGGCCAGGGCCCGGAGATGCCGGTCCCCCGCCTCCCCACCCGGGCCGCCCTGGTGGCGGTGGTGGCCGTGCTGGTGGCGGCCAATCTGCTGGACAACCGCTGGGCCAGGTCATGGATCCTGCTGACCGCGGTCGTCGCCTCGGCGGTCCTGGTGGCGCTGCTGTTCTGGGCCGGCGGCGGCTGGGCGGAGCTGGGACTGGGCCGGAACACGCTGGCGGACGGGGCGCGCTGGGCGGTCGCCCTGATCGGGATCGTCGCGGCGGGCTATCTGTGCGGAGCGCTTCTCCCGGTCACCCGGGAACTGTTCGCGGACCAGCGGACCAACGCGCTGAGCGGTGCGGAGATCGCCTTCAAGGCGCTGGTCGCGGTGCCCGTGGGGACCGTACTGCTGGAGGAGATCGCCTTCCGCGGGGTGCTGTTCGCGCTGCTGCGCCGGCTGCGCACGGCGACGACGGCCGCCGTCCTGTCCTCCGTGCTGTTCGGGCTCTGGCACATCCTGCCCTCGCTGAACCTCAACAAGGACAAGCCGACGCTGGGTTCGCTCTTCGGGCAGTCGGTCGCGGGGGCGGTCCTGGTGGACATCGGGGCGGTGCTGTTCACCGCCGTGGCGGGCTGTCTGCTGTGCTGGCTGCGCGACCGCAGCGGCTCCCTGCTGGCGCCGATGGCCCTGCACTGGGCGGTCAACGCACTGGGCTACGCGGTGGGATTCCTGCTGCGCTAGGGACTGACGCGCGGGGACCCACGGCGCTCACTCAGCACGCGCCGGGGTCCCAGCATTCACACAGCAGACGCCAGGGACTCAGCGCTCACACGGCACACGCCAAGGACTCAGCGCGCACACGGCACACGCCAAGGACTCAGCGCTGACAAGGCACAGGTCCTGGGCCTGCCGCGCTGATACGGCACACGCCGGGTCTGCGGCGCTCACGCAGCACACCCCGGCCTGCCGCGCCGCACAGCAGACCGCACGGCAGACCGCACAGCAGACCGGGGCCTGCCGCGTCCGCGCGTGCCGCATCGGGCAGACTCGCGGCATGGAGACTGCCGAGTATCTTCAGATCCTGGACCGGGAGGGCCGGTCGCTGGCCGCGGCCGCCGTGGCGGCGGGCCTCGACGCCGAGGTGCCGACCTGCCCGGACTGGCGGGTGCGCGACCTGCTGCGGCACACGGGCACCGTCCACCGGTGGGCCGCCGGTGTCGTAGCCGACGCCCATCCCGGACCCCGGCCCATCCCCGAGCCGCCCGACCTCGACGGCACCGAACTGACCACCTGGTTCCAGGAAGGCCACCGCGACCTCGTCGACACCCTCGCCGGTGCGCCGCGGAACGTGACGTGCTGGACCTTCCACCCCGCCCCCGTCCCCTCACCACTCACCTTCTGGCTGCGACGGCAGGCCCATGAGACGACCGTGCACCGGTACGACGCCGAGGCCGCCCGGGGCGGACCGGCGTCCCCGATCGCGACGGACTTCGCGGTCGACGGCATCGACGAACTGCTGCGCGGCTTCCACGCCCGCTCCCGCAGCCGGGTCCGCTCCGAATACCCGCGGGTGCTCCAGGTGCGCGCCGCGGACCGGGACGCGGTCTGGACCGTACGGCTGTCGGAGCAGCCGCCCGTCACGGAACTCGGCGTACTCCCTGAGGCGATGGCCGAACTCTCCGGTCCTGCCGACGAGTTGTACCTGGCGCTGTGGAACCGGGTACCGGTGCCGAAGGTGATCGGCGACCTGGAACTGGCCGATCTGTGGCGCACCAGGTCGGGGATCTGAGCGCCGGACCTAGCCGGCGAGCATCCGGGTGAGCACCGCGCGCTGCACCGGCAGCACCTCGTCGTGCAGCGCGCGCCCCTTGCCCGTGAGCGCCACCCGCACGCCCCGCCGGTCCTCCGGGCACATGGCCCGCTCGACCAGGCCGTCCTTCTCCAGCCGGGCGACCAGCCGGGACAGCGCGCTCTGGCTGAGGTGCACCCGCTCGGCGATCTCCTGGACGCGGTAGCTGCATCCGCCGTCAGCCGCCGAACCGTCGGAGAGCAGGTCGAGGACCTCGAAGTCACTGGCGCACAGGCCGTGGCCGTGCAGGGCGCGGTCGAGTTCGCACTGGGTGCGGGCGTGCAGGGCCAGCATGTCCCGCCACTGCTCCACGAGCGCCTGCTCGGGCTTCTTCGCCGCCATTCCCGCACCGTAGCAGAGAAACGCGATTGTTGCATCGTAATTAAATGCGTTTGCAATCAATGCGTGTGCATGTAGTGTCTGTGGGCATGACCTCTCCGCTCACCGCCCCTGCTTCCGAGGGACGCTGGACTCCCCGCCTCTGGGGCACCCTGCTGGTGCTCTGCGCCGCGATGTTCCTGGACGCCCTGGACGTGTCGATGGTCGGCGTCGCGCTGCCGTCGATCGGCTCCGACCTGCACCTGTCGACCTCGACGCTGCAATGGATCGTCAGCGGCTACATCCTGGGCTACGGCGGCCTGCTGCTGCTCGGCGGCCGGACCGCCGACCTGCTGGGCCGCCGCCAGGTGTTCCTCGTCGCCCTCGGCGTCTTCGCGCTGGCCTCGCTGCTCGGCGGCCTGGTCGACTCGGGCCCGCTGCTGATCGCCAGCCGCTTCATCAAAGGCCTGAGCGCGGCCTTCACCGCTCCGGCCGGCCTCTCGATCATCACGACCACGTTCCCGGAGGGCCCGCTGCGCAACCGTGCCCTCGCCATCTACACCACCTGCGCGGCCACCGGCTTCTCCATGGGCCTGGTGCTGTCCGGCCTGCTCACCGAGGCCAGTTGGCGCCTCACCATGCTGCTGCCCGCCCCCATCGCCCTGCTCGCGCTGGTCGCCGGTCTCAGGCTGCTGCCGCGCAGCGCCCGCGAACGCGACCACAACGGCTACGACATCCCCGGCGCGGTCCTCGGTACCGCCTCCATGCTGCTCCTGGTGTTCACCGTGGTCGAGGCCCCGCAGGTGGGCTGGGCATCGGCCCGTACCCTGCTGTCCTTCCTGGCGGTCGCCGTCCTGCTGACCGTCTTCGTCCGGGTCGAACGCCGCTCCCCCGGCCCGCTCATCCGGCTCGGCGTGCTGCGCTCGGGCAACCAGATCCGCGCCCAGCTCGGCGCGGTCGCCTTCTTCGGCTCCTACGTCGGCTTCCAGTTCCTGACCACCCTGTACATGCAGTCCCTGCTCGGCTGGTCGGCGCTGCACACCGCCCTGGCCTTCCTGCCCGCGGGCGCGCTCGTGGCGGTGTCCTCGACCAAGGTCGGCGCGATCGTGGACCGCTTCGGCACTCCGCGACTGATCGCGGCCGGCTTCGCGTTCATGGTTCTCGGATACGCCCTGTTCCTGCGCGTCGACCTGGACCCGGTGTACGCGGCGGTGATCCTGCCGTCGATGCTGCTGATCGGCGCGGCCTGCGCGCTGGTCTTCCCCTCGCTCAACATCCAGGCCACCAACGGGGTCGAGGACCACGAGCAGGGCATGGTCTCCGGGCTCCTCAACACCTCGGTGCAGGTGGGCGGCGCGATCTTCCTGGCGGTCGTGACGGCCGTGGTCACCGCGGGCGCCCCGGCGCACGCGACCCCGCAGGCGATGCTCGACAGCTACCGCCCGGGCTTCATGGTGGTCGCGGGCGTGGCCCTGGCCGGCCTGCTGATCACACTCACCGGGCTGCGCACCAGGCGTCCGCAGCAGAGCGTGGTGATCGCCAAGTCCACCACCCTGGAGGGGGAGCGCGTGTCCGTGCGCGACTGACGCGCGACGCGCGGCCACAGGGGGACGCCTCCGAACGTGCGCCCGGCGGGGCTGGTTGCTCCGCCGGGCGCACGGGTGTGACACTGCCGGAATGACGGGTCACGGGGAACGGCGCGGTCAGGCCGAGCGTGACGCGATCACCGTGGAGATCGGATACGCGCTCTGCAGTGCGGTGTTCGCGGCCGTGGTGGCCCTCGGAGCAGTGGCGGGACCGGTACTGCTCTTCGATCTGCCCGGTGGCCTCGCACGTGTGCTGCCACCGGTGGGCGTGGCCCTGGCCACCGTGGTGTTCTTCGCCCGGGTCGTCAGCGTGCTGGTCCGCTTCCAGCGGTCCTCTCAGCCCAGCCAGCCCGGCCGCACCAGCCCCGACTCATAGGCCAGGACGACCAGTTGGGCACGGTCGCGGGCGCCCAGCTTGACCATCGTGCGGCTCACGTGGGTCTTTGCGGTGAGGGGGCTGACGACCAGACGGCGGGCGATCTCCTCGTTGGACAGGCCGATGCCGACCAGGGCCATCACCTCCCGTTCCCGGTCGGTGAGTTGAGCGAGGGCGTCGGCGGCGGTCGGCTCCTTGGAACGGGCCGCGAACTCCGCGATCAGCCGCCGTGTCACCCCCGGCGACAGCAGCGCGTCCCCGCCCACCACCGCCCTGACGGCGCGCACGAGCTCCTCCGGTTCGGTGTCCTTGACCAGGAAGCCGGAGGCACCGGAACGGATCGCCTCGAAGACGTACTCGTCCAGCTCGAACGTCGTCAGCATGACCACCTTGACGTCCGCCAGCGCCTCCTCCGCGGTGATTCGGCGGGTCGCCGCCAGGCCGTCGAGATGCGGCATGCGGATGTCCATCAGGACGACATCCGGGCGCAGTTCACGCACCTTGCGCAGCGCCTCCTCGCCGTCCGCCGCCTCTCCGGCCACCTCGACATCCGGCTGCGCGTCCAGCAGCGCCCGGAAACCGGCCCGCACCAGCGACTGGTCGTCGGCGAGCAGTACCCGGATCATCGGTCCTCCCGGTCGTCCAAGGGCAGTACGGCCAGCACCCCGAAGCCGCCGCCGGCGCGCGGTCCCGCCTCGATCGTGCCACCCAGCGCGGCCGCCCGTTCCCGCATCCCGGCCAGCCCGTTCCCGCTGCCGCCCGCGTCCGCGCCGGTCGCGGGACCATCGTCGTCGATCCGCAGCCGCAGCTCTCCGCCCCCGTGGTCGAGCCGCACGCGCGCGTGCCGTGAACCCGAGTGCCGCACGACGTTGGTGAGCGCCTCCTGCACGATCCGGAAGGCGGCCAGGTCGGCGCCGGGCGGCAGCCGCGGCGGCTCCCCCTCCACCGCCACGGTGAGTCCGGCGCTCGCCGCCTGTTCGACCAGTTCCGGCAGCCGCCCCAGGCCGGGAGCGGGCGTACGCGGCGCGTCTCCCGGGGCGCGCAGGGTGTCGAGCACCTGACGGACCTCGCCGAGCGCCTCCTTGCTGGCGGCCTTGATGGTGGTGAGCGCGGACCGGGCCTGCTCGGGGTCGGAGTCCAGCAGCGCGAGGCCCATGGCCGCCTGGACGTTGATGACCGAGATGCTGTGCGCCAGCACATCGTGCAGCTCGCGGGCGATCCGCAGTCGTTCCGCGTCCGCCCGCCGCCGGGCCGCCTGGGCGCGGTCCGCCCGCTCCCGCGCCCACTGCTCACGCCGCAGCCGGACCAGCTCGGCCACCGAGACGATGATCAGCACCCAGGTGGCGATGATCGTCTCCTGGCCGGGATTCGCCCCCGTGTCGCCCGGCGGCGGCAGCCAGCGGTACAACCAGAGCGAGATCAGCAGGTGGCCGCCCCACAGCATCCCGACGGCCGCCCAGGCGGCCCGGCGGCGCCCGGCGACGACGGCGCTGAAGCAGGCCACGGCGACGGCCGCGAAGACCGGCCCGAACGGGTAGCCGGCCGCGAGGTAGACCAGGGCGAGCCCCGCCGTGCCGAACACCACGGGCACCGGGTGCCGGTGCCGCCACAGCAGCAGCGCGCAGACGGCGAGGAGCAGCAGGCGGGCGTACACGTCGAGGGGTTCGCGGTGCGGCTGCTGGTGGGCGGCGAAGTTCGAACCCACCAGCACGAGCACGGTGAGCGGGACGGTGGTGCGCCACGGCAGCCGGCCGCGCGACGGCTCGTCCACGCCTTCGTCGGCGCGCTGCCACCACGGGGGCCCGTAGCGCCACCAGTGCGCGGGGCCGCGCTCCCGTACCCGCTGCTCGTCCATGTCCGCCACGCTAGACGGCGCCGGCCCGCCCGAGCGTCAGCCCGGCGAGGTGATCACGCGTACTCCCCGGGAAGTAGGCCGGGCCGCCGGGCGCGTTGCGACGCGGGCGTGCGGGGGTTGGGGTACGGGTGCGGGGGTTGGGGTGCGGGGGTGCGAAGGGGGTCAGCTGCCGGATGCCAGTTCCGCCACCTCGGCGTCGAACAGCCGCTCCGGGTCGAAGCCCATGCCCGCGAACTGCCCGGCGAGTTCGAGGGAGAGCGCACCGTGCATCCGGGTCCAGAACGCCAACGCCCGGCGCAGCACCCCCGGCGACGCGGGATGGCCATCGGCCCACTGGCGATGCTGGGCGAGATGCGCGGTGAAGCCGGCGGAGGCGGGTGCCTCGGGCTCGGCCGCCGCACAGACGTCGAGCAGCGCGGCCATGATCTCCCGGGCGATGGCGGTGATGTCGTCGGGCGCGTGATATCCGGGCACCGGCGTGCCGTAGACGAGGAAGTACCGCTGAGGATCGTCTAGCGCCCAGCGGCGCAGGGCACGCGCGAGGCCCTCGATACCGGACCGGGAGTCGGCGGCGGCCCGGAAGGTGTCGGCCAGGCTGCGGTAGGCGTCCCGGATCAGCTCGGTGATCAGCTCGTCCCGGCTGCCGAAGTAGCGGTAGAGGGCGGGGCCGCTCATGCCCAGTTCCTTGGCGATCGCGTTCAGAGACAGACCCGACGCGCCGGACTTGGC
Organism: Streptomyces sp. NPDC051105; assembly: GCF_040682795.1. Lineage (NCBI taxonomy): Bacteria > Bacillati > Actinomycetota > Actinomycetes > Kitasatosporales > Streptomycetaceae > Streptomyces > Streptomyces sp. NPDC051105. The sequence goes on from NZ_JBFBBR010000017.1 coordinate 190,760, forward strand.
GATCTGCTCCCAGGCGCGCGCCTTGATGTCGGCCCGCACCTGGCTCCGGTACCGCTCGCGGGGGCTCACCGCTTCTGCCGCCATGACCTGCACGCTCCTCTCGCTACCGACCTCTCAGTCGCCCGAATGCCGGGCGCTCGGGCATCCGGGCGTCCTGGCGTCCCGAGCGCTTCACGTTTCCGGGTTTCCGTGCCTTCCGAGCCCCGGACCTTGCCTCTGACCTTCAGGCGTACTCCGTCCGTTTAAAGCTATCACTTTCGAGATGGGTTCTAACGACCGTTAGTGCACCCCGGGGTGCGACAGCTTGACACTTACGCGAACGCCAGTCATGTTAGTTATAGCTTCTAACGCAAGCGAGTACTTCTCTCGCTTGCGACTGCATCCACAGGGAGATCGTCATGGAGGTCGTCATGGAAACCGCCGAAACCGCCGCGCCCGAGGGCACCGCAGCCGAGACCCAGCTCGTCGAGGTCGTCCTGCCGGGCATCGTGGAGCCCGAAGGTCTGCAGATCCGGCGCGGCGAGATCCCGGTCCCGGGGGCCGGCCGGATCGTCGTACGCATGGAGGCCACCGGCGTCTCCTTCGCGGAGCAGCAGATGCGCCGCGGCCGCTACTACGACCAGCCGCCGTTCCCCTTCGTCCCGGGCTACGACCTGGTCGGCACGGTGCTCACGGTCGGCGAGGGGGTCGCGTCCGGGCTCGTCGGCAAGCGGGTGGCGTCCTTGGTCAAGGTGGGGGGGTGGGCCAGTCACGTCGTGCTCGACGCGGCCGACGCCGTGGAGGTTCCAGCCGGTGTCGGCGCGGCGGAGGCCGAGACGCTGGTCGTCAACGGCATCACCGCCTGGCAGATGCTGCACCGCAAGGCCAGGGTGCGGCAGGGCGGCACGATCCTGGTGCACGGCGCCAACGGCGGTGTCGGCACGGTCCTCGTCCAGCTAGCGCGCGCGGCGGGCCTGCACGTCATCGGCACGGCCTCGGCCCGTCACCACGACGCGCTGCGGGACCTGGGCGTCACCCCGGTCGACTACCGCACCGAGGACGTCCCGGCCCGGGTCCGTGAACTGACCCCCGGCGGTGTCGACGCCGTCTTCGACCACCTCGGCGGCCGCAGTGTCATCGACTCCTGGCAGCTCCTCGCCCCGGGCGGCACCCTGGTCGCTTACGGCAGTGCCACCACCCGGGACGACTCGGGCTCCAAGCAGCTGCCCGTCCTCAAGATCCTCGGCCGGGTGTGGCTGTGGAACGCGCTGCCCAACGGCCGGCACGCGTACTTCTTCAACGTCTGGGAGGGCCGTGCGCTCGGCAAGGACCGCTTTCGGGCCCGGTTGAGCGCCGACCTCACCCAGGTGTTCGAGTCCCTCCGGCGCGGCGAGGTCACCGCCCGCATAGCCGCCCGGCTGCCCCTCACCCAGGCAGCCGAGGCCCTGCGGCTCGCCGAGTCCGGCACAGTCGCCGGCAAGGTCGTACTCGTCCCGGAAGACGGCGCCGGTACGCCGGACACCCAGACACGGTGACGACCGCCCGCGGTGTGACAACCGCCGGCACCGTGACAACCGCCGGCACCGTGACCACCCCCGGCAACGTGACAACCCCCGGCACCGTGATGGCCTCGGGCTCGGCGACCGCCCTCCATGAACGCCCCGTCGTCGGCGGAGGCGCGCCCAGGTCGAGGCAACGGCGCCTACGTCATCCCGCCCAGCGCAGCCCGTTACGGGAAGACCAGGCCCACCCCATGGGCGAGCTGGGCGGCCGCATGACGGAAGAACCGGTCACGGTCCTCCACGACCCCCTTGAACTGGCCGAACAGTTCGAACCCGACCAGCCCGAACAGCTGCGCCCACGCCGCGGCCATGGCGACGGCCACCTCCGGGGGGAGGCCCGGCACCAGCTCGTCGGCCATCCGGCGGGCCTCGGGCGCGAGCTCGGCCGGCACAGGGGTACGAGCCAGACCTCGCTGCTCGAACGCATCGCGCAGGATGCCGATCAGGACGAGCGCGACCCGGGCGGCCGGCTGGATGGTCGTGTCCGGGGCCGAGTAGCCGGGCACAGGCGAGCCGTAGATCAGCGCGTACTCGTGCGGGTGCGCCAGCGCCCAGCCGCGCACCGCCTCGCACACGGTGACCCAGCGCCGCGCCGGGACGGCGTCGGCGTCGGCGGCAGTGGCAGCGGCGTGCGCGGCCTCGGCGGCCTCACCGAGGGAGTCGTAGGCGTCGATGATCAGCGCGGTGAGCAGCTCGTCCCGGCTGGGGAAGTAGCGGTAGAGCGCCGAGGAGACCATGCCGAGTTCGCGTGCGACGGCCCGCAGCGACAGCTTGGCCGCACCCTCGGCCGCGAGCTGTCTGCGTGCCTCGTCCTTGATGGCCGCGGTGACTTCCATCCTGGCTCGCGCGCGGGCGCCCTGTGCGGTGGTCATGGGAAGCAGTCTGCCACGCACACGGAGCGGTGCACACGTTTTGGAGCAGTGCACTGGTACTAGAGCACCGAACTCCTTCCGGTGCACCGATCTCAAACAAGTGCGCCGCACAAGAAAGAGAGCAATGCTCTTGCTTTGGATCGCCGATCTCCCCCACACTGCAGTCAAGCGAGAGCACCGCTCTCCTAAACCGTGGGGGTCCCCGTGTCGACACACGTCCAGAAGCCCGGCTGGTTCACCGTCAAGATCTTCAACCGGGCCGTGGCCTGGCTCACCGGACGCGGTATCAGCGTCTGGGGCTCCCGCGTCCTCGCCGTCCGCGGACGCAAGAGCGGGGAGTGGCGCACCACCCCTGTGAACCTGCTGACGGTGGACGGGCAGCAGTATCTGCTCGCGCCGCGCGGCCACGTCCAGTGGACCCACAACATGCGCGCCGCCGGTGGCGGCGAACTGCGGCTCGGCAAGAACGTGGACGTCTTCACCGCCACCGAGGTCGCCGACGACGACAAGGTCGAGCTGCTGCGGGCCTACCTGAAGCGCTGGAAGGCCGAGGTCGGCGTCTTCTTCAACGGGGTCGGCCCCGACTCGCCCGACGCCGACCTGCGCCGCATCGCCCCCGACCACCCGGTCTTCCGGATCGCCGTCACGAAGTGACCGAGTCCTCCGTGTCCGCGTCGTCCACGTCGTCCGCGTTCGCCTCGGCGGCCTTCGCCGAGGCCGCCGGCTCCGGAGCCAGTGTGGTGAGGGCGCGCTGGGCGAGCGGGTGGGAGCGGACGAGTTCACCGAGCGAGGTCCGGCCCTGGGTGATCTCCTTGAACGCGCGCCACGCGGGGCGGAAGCCGGTCAGGACTGCGTGGAACACGCCGGGCCTGCGCTCGAACACCGCGAGCATCCGCTTGCCGACGCTCATCTCGACGCCGAGGCCGGCCTTGACGGCGAAGGCGTAGTTCAGCGCCTGACGGCGGGTGTCGACGGCGTCGTGGGCCTCGGCGATCCGCACCGCCCACTCCCCGGCGAGCCGCCCCGAGCGCAGTGCGAAGGAGATGCCCTCGCGGGTCCACGGCTCAAGGAGGCCGGCCGCGTCACCACACACCAGCACCCGGCCTCGGGACAGCGGCGAGTCGTCGGCGCGACAGCGGGTCAGGTGGCCGGAGGAGATGCTCGGTTCGAAGCCGGCGAGGCCGAGCCGGGCGATGAAGTCCTCCAAGTACCGCTTGGTGGCCGCGCCTTCGCCGCGCGCGGAGATCACGCCGACGGTCAGGGTGTCCCCCTTGGGGAAGACCCAGCCGTAGCTGCCGGGCATCGGGCCCCAGTCGATGAGGACCCGTCCCTTCCAGTCCTCGGCGACGGTCTCCGGCACCGGGATCTCCGCCTCCAGGCCGAGGTCCACCTGGTCTACCTTCACGCCGACGTGGGCGCCTATCCGGCTGGCGCTGCCGTCGGCGCCGACCACCGCACGGGCCAGCAGGGTCTCGCCGCCCTGCAGGACGACGGCGACCGTGCGCCGGTCGGGAACGGCCGAGCCGTGCTGTTCCACGCGCTGCACGGCGGCGCCCGTGCGCAGTTCGGCGCCCGCCTTCTGGGCGTGTTCGACCAGCTGCTGGTCGAACTCGGGCCGGTTGATCAGCCCGAACATCATCTGCTTGGAGCGGCGGGTGCGGGTGAACCTTCCGTTGTTGGAGAAGGTGACCGCGTGCACCCGGTCCTTGAGGGGCAGCTCGAAGCCGGGCGGGAGCGCGTCGCGCGAGGGTCCGATGATGCCGCCGCCGCAGGTCTTGTAGCGGGGCAGCTCGGCTTTCTCCAGCAACAGCACGCGCCGTCCCGCGACCGCCGCCGCGTAGGCCGCCGAGGCCCCCGCGGGTCCCGCGCCCACCACGACGACGTCCCACACCAGCTGCGCGTCGTCCGCCGAAGAATTCTCACCGCTCACGATGGTCCGCTGCTCCGATCAAGCCGTAGAAACCGTAAATGCCGTATGCCGTGTCAATGCCGTAGGTGCCGTATCAAGCCGTGGGTCAGGGCGTGTCCGCCCGCAGGCGGGCACCCGTCACCTGTCCCCCCGCATCCTACGGCGGAGGTCGCCGCAGGCCGCTGTGGGAGGATCGGCGTACTCACCAGTTCAACGTCGCACCCACGAGGAGCGTGCCCATGTCGTCCAATCCGGTCGCCGAGACCGTCGCCGCCCTGCTGCCCAGGGCGAAGGCGGAGCTCGCCGAGCTGGTGGCCTTCAAGTCGGTGGCGGACTTCGTCCAGTTCCCCAGGAGCGAGAGCGAGGGCGCCGCGAACTGGGTCGCCGACGCGCTGCGCGCCGAGGACTTCGTGGACGTCGCCGTGCTGGACACCCCGGACGGCACGCAGTCGGTGTACGGCTATCTGCCGGGGCCGGAAGGTGCCAAAACGGTCCTGCTGTACGCGCACTACGATGTGCAGCCACCGTTGGACGAGGCCGCCTGGACCTCCCCGCCGTTCGAGCTGACCGAGCGGGACGGCCGCTGGTACGGGCGCGGTGCCGCGGACTGCAAGGGCGGCGTGATCATGCACCTGCTGGCACTGCGTGCGCTGAAGGCGAACGGCGGCGTCCCGGTCAACGTCAAGGTGATCGCCGAGGGCTCGGAGGAGATGGGCACCGGTGGCCTGGAACGGTACGCCGAGCAGCACCCCGAACTGCTGGCGGCGGACACGATCGTCATCGGCGACACGGGCAACTTCCGGGTCGGCCTGCCGACGGTGACCACGACCTTGCGCGGCATGACCTTGCTCCGGGTCCAGATCGACACGCTTCAGGGCAATCTGCACTCCGGGCAGTTCGGCGGCGCCGCCCCGGACGCGCTGGCCGCGCTCATCCGGGTGCTGGACTCGCTGCGCGCGGAGGACGGTTCGACGACCGTCGACGGGCTCGCGGCGGAGTCGGGCTGGGCGGGGCTGGAGTACGAGGAGGAGCAGTTCCGCAAGGACGCCAAGGTGCTGGACGGCGTCGGGCTGATCGGTGACGGCTCGGTCGCGGACCGCATCTGGGCGCGTCCGGCGGTCACGGTGCTCGGCGTCGACTGCCCGCCGGTGGTCGGCGCGACCCCGTCGGTGCAGGCGAGCGCCCGTGCCCTGGTCAGCCTGCGGGTGCCGCCGGGCGTGGACGCGGCCGAGGCGAGCAAGCTGCTCCAGGCCCATGTGGAGGCGCACACGCCGTGGGGTGCCCGGGTGCGGACGGAGGCGGTCGGCCAGGGACAGCCGTTCCGCGCCGACACCACCAGCCCGGCCTACCGGGCGATGGCCGATGCGATGGCAGTCGCCTACCCGGGCGAGACGATGCAGTACGCCGGGCAGGGCGGCTCCATCCCGCTGTGCAACACCCTGGCGAGCCTCTACCCGGACGCCGAGTTCCTGCTGATCGGTCTGAGCGAGCCGGAGGCGCAGATCCACGCGGTCGACGAAAGCGTGTCTCCCGAGGAGCTGGAGCGCCTGTCGGTGGCCGAGGCGCTGTTCCTGCGGAACTACGCGGCGGGCTGAACCGCTCTGCCGACGGCAGAGGACCCTCGTCCGCGGACGGGGGTCCTCCTACGGTCGGGGCATGGACGTCATCGAACTGCTCCCCCGGCTGCACCTGCTGCGCTTCCCGGTCGGCCAGGCCTACCTCTGGCACGACCCGGACGCCGGCGCCTCGACGCTGATCGACGCCGGCCCGCTCGGGTCGGGCCGGCCGGTCGCCGACGCGCTGACCGCGCTGGGCCGGTCCCCTTCGTCGGTGCGCCGGATCGTCCTCACCCATTTCCACGAGGATCACGTCGGCGGTGCGGCGGAGTTCGCCGCCCTCAGCGGAGCCGAGGTGCTGGCCCACCGCCTGGACGCACCGGTGATCCGGGGTGAATTCCCGGGCCCGCCGCCGGTGTTCGAGGAGTGGGAGCGGCCGATCCAGGCCGAGGTCGCGAAACTGCTGCCGGTCGGCGATCCGGTCCGCCCGGACGAGGTGACGGAGTTGTCCGACGGTGACGTCCTGGAATTCGGCGGCGGCGCCCGGGTCGTCCACGTCCCAGGTCACACCGACGGCAGCATCGCGCTCCATCTCCCTGCGCACGGCGTGCTGTTCACCGGGGATGCGGTGGCGGTGTCCCCGGTCACCGGTTCGGTGATACTCGGGGTGTTCAATCTCGACCGGGGCCGGGCCGTCGCGTCCTTCGGGCGGCTGGCCGGTCTGGACGCGGAGGTGGCCTGTTTCGGCCATGGTGATCCGGTGACCGCGAAGGCATCCCGGGTGCTGCGGAAATCCGCGGACACCTACGGGCCGCCGCGCTGACCCCGGGGACATGACCGGCACCGCGCGCCGTATCCCCGCCCACACCGACATCGCGGCCTCGACAGACAGTCGGAGAACGTCAGCCGACCGGGACGCCGGCCTCCAGATAGAGCGCGGCGCCGCGCTCGCGGGCCCGCAGCGCCCAGCGCAGCCGTTCGTAACGCACCGGGGGCAGCATCTCGGCGGCCTCCTGTTCGGTGACGAAGCGCCAGCCGCGCAGCTCGGGTCCCGGCAGCACCAGCCGCCCGGCCTCGGCGGAGTCCAGCCGGCCGCCGTCGAAGAGCAGCCGCAGGCCGCCGTAGCGGGGCCGCACGGGCTGCTCCCAGTCGACGACCAGCAGCCTCGGCACCTTCTCCAGCCGGATCCCGGTCTCCTCCTCGACCTCACGCACGCCCGCCTGCGCGGGGGCCTCGCCGGGCTCGACGACGCCGCCGGGGAACTCCCAGCCGGCCTTGTAGGTGGGGTCGACCAGCAGGACGCGGTCCTCCTCGTCGAAGAGGAGCACCCCGGCCGCGAGGGTCTCGGCGGTGGGCTCCGGGGTCTGCACGATGGCGCAGACGGGCGCGGTACCGGTGCCGACGGCCTCGGCGATGTACACGGCCGTCTCGTACGGGGTGAGGGCGCTGGTGTCGACGAGATGGGCGTCGGCGCCGATCCAGGAGGCGAGGGCGGTGCGGTAGGGCTCGATCTGGTCGTACGACCACTGCCGGACGCGTATCTCGCCGTCGGGCAGGTCGGGCGGGATCTCCCGCCCGGCTATTCGCTCGCGCAGGATCGTTTCGGCCGGGGTGAGGCACAGATGCCGGACAACGATCCGGCGGGCGGCGAGGCCCCCGAAGATCTCGTCCCGGTACTCCTGGCGCAGCAACGTCATGGGAACCACCAGGGTGCCGCCCAGCTCGGCCAGCATCGCGGCCGCCGTGTCGATCACCAGTCGTCGCCAGATCGGCAGGTCCTGGAAGTCGCCGACCTCGGTGAGGTGCTTGGCCGGTAGCAGGTGTGTCAGTGCCCCGCCGATGATCTCGGGGTCGAAGAGCGTGCTGTTCGGGATCAGTTCGATCAGTTCACGTGCGGTGGTGCTCTTACCCGCACCGAACGCGCCGTTGACCCAGACGATCACGGACTCCCCCTCTTCTGTTGGCCCCCTGAGGCTTGCCCGCTCCACACTGCCACGGAAACCAGTTCCCGTTGAGGGCGCCCAGAACGTGTGCCGGTTTCCCTCCGCGGACCACCGGCACCGTCGTTCGCTCCCGCCCCGCCGGGCTACTCCTGGCCCAGGAAATCCCGATCGGTCTGGAAGCTGTCCTCGCCCACGAGGTGGCCGACGTGCTCCAGGGTGTCCGAGACGTGCAGGTCGTCGAGCGGGCCGTCGGCGGCGGCGTGCGACGGGGTGATGGCGGCCACGACGAATCCGGTGGCCAGGCTGGCGATGGCGAGCATGCTGCGCTTCTTCATGCCCGTCTCAACTGTGCGGGAGGCCCGGGGTCACGGGCGAACCCACGAGGAGAGCAACGCGGCACGTCGGCCTGGAAACCGGGCGGCCTGGAAACCGGGCGGCCTGGACGATCACGGCGCGGCTGACGCCGGGGAGCCCGAACCGCCGTCCCCACAGGAAGCCGTACCCCATGACCGGCCCACGACCGACCACGACCCTCCGGTGCCCCACCGGCCCCGTGGAGCTCGAAACCGGTCCGGGAGCCGGGCGTGGCGCGCCCGGCCGCCCCGGCTGCCCGAGCAGCCGATCTGAGGCCCTGCGCCCTCGCCACGACAGGACATCGGATGTCCTGGCCAGGTCATCCACAGGTCAGACCCAGACATCTCATAGCCTCTCGCAGCGTCACATTCAACACAATCCAACGGACAGGACTACGCTTCCGTCCCAACCAGCCCTGCGATCAGGCGAATAGGGAAGCGGGAGCAACCTGTACCGCTTCCCTTCCAACACAGCCCAACAGCTCCTACCATAAGCGCGCACCGATGACGCCCGTATGCCGTCATCCCACCTTTCGCGAGTCGGAGGAGCGTAATGACGCGTCACCCTCACACCCGCACAACCCGCCGAAGAGTGGTCGGAGCACTGGCCGCGGCACTGCTGTGCACGGCGGGCCTCGCCGCACCTGCCGCCGCCCGCGGGGCAAGCGGCTCGCCCGCCTCCGCCGACGGTCTCGCCCTCACCCCGCCGATGGGCTTCAACAACTGGAACTCCACGCACTGCGGCACGGACTTCGACGAGGCCATGGTCGAGGGCATCGCGGACCTCTTCGTGGCGAAGGGCCTGAAGGACGCCGGCTACCGGTACGTCAACCTCGACGACTGCTGGGCCCTGCCGAGCCGCGACGCGGACGGCAAGCTGGTCCCGGACCCGGCGCGGTTCCCCCACGGCATCAAGGCGGTCGCCGACTACGTGCACGCCAAGGGTCTCAAGCTCGGCATCTACACCAGCGCGGGCACCAAGACCTGCAACGACGCGGGCTTCCCGGGCGCCCTCGGCCACGAGTACAGCGACGCCCGGCAGTTCGCCGACTGGGGTGTCGACTATCTCAAGTACGACAACTGCAACAACCAGGGCGTGGACGCCAAGCAGCGCTACCTCACCATGCGGGACGCGCTGAAGGCCACCGGGCGGCCCATCGTCTACAGCATCTGCGAATGGGGCGAGAACAAGCCCTGGGAGTGGGCGTCGGACGTGGGCCAGCTGTGGCGCACCACCGGGGACATCAGTGACAACTGGGGCTCGATGGTGTCGATCCTGAAGCAGAACCTGCCGCTCGCGCCCTACGCGGGCCCCGGGCACTGGAACGACCCGGACATGCTGGAGGTCGGCAACGGCGGCATGACCGACACCGAGTACCGCTCGCACTTCTCGATGTGGTCGGTGATGGCCGCCCCGCTGCTCATCGGCACCGACCTGCGCAAGGCCTCCCGGGCGACCTTCGACATCCTGGACAACAAGGAGGTCATCGCCGTCGACCAGGACCCGCTCGGCAGGCAGGGCACGGTGGTCTCCTCGACCGGCGGACGCTGGGTCGTCGCCAAGGAGATGAAGGACGGCAGCCGCGCGGTCGCCCTCTTCAACGAGTCCAACTCACCCCAGCGCATCGCGACCACCGCGCAGGCGGTCGGCCTCCCGAAGGCGCCCGCCTACACCCTGCGCGACCTGTGGCAGCACCGGAGCTACAACACCGCGGGCACCCTCTCCGCGGTCGTCCCGGCGCACGGCACCGTCCTGGTCCGGGTCGCCGCCGACCGGCACTGGGCGGCCAACCCGCCGGCCGTCGAACTGGGCCTGAACGGAAGCCAGTTCATCGAACCGGGCAGCGCCGCCGCGCTCACCACGTCCGTCACCGACCTCGGACGCACGACGGCCCGCAAGGTCTCCGTGTCGCTCACCGGACCGCACGGCTGGACCGTCACCCCGACCTCGCCGACCAGGACCACGGCGCTGCCGACGGGCCGTGCCCTGCGCACCGGCTGGAAGGTGACCGCGCCCGCGGGGACGCCGAAGGGGTCGTACGAGGTCGGGCTCAGGGCGAGCTACCGGTCGCCGGCCGGTGTGCGCGCCGAGAGCACGCTGACGCTCACGATGACCGTCGCGGACCCGCCGCCCGCCGGAAGCTCCTACCTCAGCGATCTTCCCTGGCTGTCGGCCGGCAACGGCTGGGGCCCCGTGGAGCGCGACACCAGCAACGGGGAGACCGCCGCGGGCGACGGGCACCCGATCACCGTCGGCGGGGTGGTGTACGCCAAGGGGCTCGGCACCCACGCCCAGAGCCAGATCGACTACTACACCGGCAAGGCGTGCGAGAAGGTCACCGCCGACGTCGGCGTGGACGACGAGGAAGCCGCCGACGGAAGCGTCTCCTTCGAGGTCTGGGCGGACGGCACGAAGGTCGCCTCGACCGGCGTACTGACCACGGACCTGCCGGCCCAGCCGCTCACCGCCGACGTCACCGGCGCCGAGGTGGTCAGCCTCGTCGTCACCGACGGCGGGAACGGCGTCACCTCCGACCACGGCGACTGGGCGGACGCGCGGATCACCTGCTGACGTCCCGCACGTCACACGTTCCCGCCCAGCCGTTCCCGACCGGCTCGGTCGGCCGGACCTGAACCCCGGCCGACCGGGCCTGAACGTTACTGCTCCCGCGGCTGCCTCAGACCCCCGCCGCCGTCGCGTCCGTGCCCCTCTGGGCCAGCGCGGCGGCCGCGGCGCCCACCAGGCCCGCGTCCGTGCCCATCTGGGCCGGCACGACCGTCAGACGCTGCACGAAGGAGAGGGTCGCGTAGTCGGTGAGGGCCTTGCGCAGCGGCGTGAAGAGGATGTCCCCCGCCTTGCCCACACCGCCGCCGATCACCGCGATGTCGATCTCGACCAGGGTCGCGGTGGCCGCGATCCCGGCCGCCAGCGCCTGCGCGGCCCGCTCGAAGGACGCCACCGCGACCGGGTCGCCGGTCCGGGCCGCGGCCGCGACCGCCGCCGCCGAGGTGTCGCCGTCGGGACCCGGCTGCCAGCCGCCCTCCAGCGCGCGCCGGGCGATGTTGGGCCCGCTCGCGATGCGTTCCACGCAGCCGCGCGATCCGCAGGGGCAGGGGTCCCCGTCGAGGTCGACGCTGATGTGGCCGATGTGGCCCGCGTTGCCGGTCGGCCCGGGGTGCAGCTTGCCACCGAGCACCAGGCCGCCGCCGACACCCGTCGACACCACCATGCACAGCGCGTTGTCGTGGCCGCGGGCCGCGCCCTGCCAGTGTTCGGCGGCGGTGATGGCGACGCCGTCGCCGATCAGCTCGACCGGCAGCCCGCCGGCGGCCGCGCGCACCCGTTCCACCAGGGGGAAATCCCGCCAGCCCGGCACGTTGACCGGGCTCACGGTGCCCGCGGAGGCGTCCACCGGGCCCGCGCTGCCGATTCCGAGCGAGCCGGCCCGCCCCCACAGGGGTGAAGCGGCGAGTTCGCCGACCACCTCCTCGACGGCCCCCATGACCGTCTCGCCGTCCTGCTGGGCGGGCGTCGCGCGCTGGGCGCGCGCCTGGATCCGTCCGTGACCGTCCACCAGAGCGCCGGCGATCTTGGTGCCGCCGATGTCGAGGGCCGCCACGAGGTCGGTGTGCATCAGAGTCAGATCTCCCCGTCAACCATGAGTAACCGAGTGAAAGGCAGCCGTCCAGCGGTGGGGGCGCGGGCCGGAGATTGCGGTGGACAGTCTCCCTCGCAGCTGACAACGTTGTCCAGGCTCTATGCTCGACGCCACATCCTCATACAAACCCATGGACCTGTGCATCCCCCGTGGACAACAGGAATCCCACCGTGGACGACAGGACAGGACGCCGCATCGTGCCCGAGACCTTCCGCCGCGCAGACCGTCTTCCCGGCTCCCGTTACGGGACCCGGCCGACGATGAAGGACGTGGCTGCGCGCGCCGGTGTCGGTCTCAAGACGGTGTCCCGGGTGGTCAACGGCGAGCCCGGGGTGACCCCGGACACCGAGCGCCGGGTCCAGGAGGCGATCGACGCGCTCGGCTTCCGCCGCAACGACAGCGCGCGGGTGCTGCGCAAGGGCCGTACCGCGAGCATCGGTCTCGTCCTGGAGGACCTCGCCGACCCGTTCTACGGCCCGCTCAGCCGTGCGGTCGAGGAGGTGGCGCGGGCCCATGGCGCGCTGCTGATCAACGGGTCCAGCGCCGAGGACCCCGACCGGGAGCAGGAGTTGGCGCTGGCGCTGTGCGCACGGCGGGTGGACGGGCTGGTGGTGATCCCGGCCGGGGACGACCACCGCTACCTGGAACCGGAGATCAGGGCGGGCGTGGCCACGGTGTTCGTGGACCGCCCGGCCGGGAGGATCGACGCCGACGTGGTGCTGTCCGACAACTACGGCGGGGCCCGCGACGGGGTCGCCCATCTGATCGCGCACGGCCACCACCGGATCGGCTTCATCGGTGACATGCCCCGCATCCACACGGCGGCCGAGCGGCTGCGCGGTTACCGGGCCGCGATGGAGGACGCCGGGATATCCGTCGAGCCGGCGTGGACCTCCCTCGGCATGACGGACCCCGAGCGGGTGCGCCGGGCCGCCGAGGAGATGCTGTCCGGGCCGGCTCCGGTCACGGCGATCTTCACGGGCAACAACCGGGTGACCGTGACCGTGATCCGGGTCCTCGCCGAACAGCCGCGCCCGGTCGCGCTCGTCGGCTTCGACGACATCGAGCTGGCCGATCTGCTGCACCCGGGCCTCACGGTCGTCGCCCAGGACGCGGCCCTGCTCGGCCGTACGGCCGCCGAGCGGCTCTTCCGCCAGCTGGACGGCAGTCTCATGGCACCGGAGCGGATCGAGCTGCCGACCCGGCTGGTCACCCGCGGCTCGGGCGAGCTGCCGCCTTCGGAGTGAGCCGCGCATGACCGGCCGTACGCTCAGGGAACTGGGCCTGGACCAGGCACCGCGCGACCATCCGCTGACCTACCCCGGCGTCTGGCCCGCCGAATCCGGACTCCTCGACGGCGACCGGCTGGTGCCGCTGGACCGGCTGGTGCACGACGACGGCCGGGTACCGGTGCTCGCGGTGGGCTCCAACGCCTCTCCCGCCCAACTCCAGCACAAGATGGCCGAGTCCGGGGTGACCGGGCCGATCCCCATGGTGCGCTCCCGGGTGACCGGGCTCGACGTGGGCGTCTCCGCGCATGTCAGCCGGCTCGGCTATGTCTCGGCGTCCCCGGTCCACTCCCCCACGACGGTACGGGAGTTGTTCGTCGTCTGGCTGGACGGGCCGCAACTGGAGGTGATCGACGCGAGCGAGGGCGTACCGCTGCCGGGCGGCAACTTCGGCCGCGCCTGGCTGCCCGCCCCGGACGTACGCGTCGACCTGGCGGACGGCACCACGCTGTCCGGCGTCCATGCCTACGTCAACCGGCACGGCGTCCTGCACGACGGCACCGGCACCCCCCGGCGCCACCCCGGCGAGCGCGCCCTCCTCACCGGACTCCTGGCGGAATCAGGCGAGTTGAGGCAACTGTTCGGCGCCACACCCGAGGAGTTCTCCGCCCGTGCGCGGGCCGACGCCGAACTGTGCCGGCGGGGCACCCGGCTGTTCGCCGAGAGGAAGTGGGCGGTCGCGTCGGGCCTGGAGCGGTACGTCCGCACTCGCCGGACGGGAAGTCCGGGGTCCGGCTCGTCGTGGTCGCCGCCCTTGACGTAGACGTCGCCGACGTTCGTCCAGCCGCGTGACGGGGCCGCTACTTGCCGGAGGCCGTCAGATCGCCGCGCCGGGGTGCCGCGAACCCCTCCAGATCGGCGCGGGTCAGCCCGGTCAGCCGGGCCACCTCGGCGATGCCGAGGGCGCCGCAGTCCAGGCCGCGCAGCAGATACCCGCCGAGGGCCTTGGCGGTGGCGGGCTCGTCCATGACGTCACCCCCGGCGCGGCCGGCGTACCGGGCGAGCCGGCCGGCGGCCCGCTCGAAGCCCTCGCGGTAGAAGGCGAACACGGCCGCGTACCGGGTCGGGATGTGGCCGGGGTGCATGTCCCAGCCCTGGTAGTAGGCGCGGGCCAGAGCGCGCCGAGTGAGTCCGTAGTGCAGCCGCCAGGCGTCGTGCACCTTCGCGGTGGGGCCGACCGGCAGCACGTTGGTGGAACCGTCCGACACACGTACGCCCGTGCCGGCGGCGGCCACCTGCATGATCGCCTTGGCGTGGTCGGCGGCCGGGTGATCGCTGGCCTGGTAGGCGGCGGAGACGCCGAGGCAGGCGCTGTAGTCGAAGGTGCCGTAGTGCAGGCCGGTGGCGCGCCCCTCGGCGGCCTGGATCATCCGGGCGACGGTGGCGGTGCCGTCGGTGGCGAGGATGGACTGGCTGGTCTCGATCTGGATCTCGAAGCCGATCCGGCCGGGCTCCAGGCCGTGCGCCTTCTCGAAGGCCTCCAGCAGCCGGACCATCGCGGTGACCTGCTCGGGGTAGGTCACCTTCGGCAGGGTCAGTACCAGGCCCTCGGGCAGCCCGCCGGACGCCATCAGCCCGGTGAGGAAGATGTCGAGGGTGCGGATGCCCCGGTCGCGTACCGCGGCCTCCATGCACTTCATCCGGATGCCCATGTACGGCGCCGCCGTACCGTCGGCATACGCCTCGGCGATCAGCCGCGCCGCCCGGGCCGCCGTCTCGTCCTCCTCGGCGTCGGGGCGGGGGCCGTAGCCGTCCTCGAAGTCGACGCGCAGGTCTTCGATCGGCTCGCGCTCCAGCTTGGCGCGGACCCGGGAGTAGACGGGCTCGGCGAGTTCGTCGGACAGGCCGAGGACGGCGGCGAAGGAGGCGGCGTCGGGGGCGTGTTCGTCGAGGGCGGCGAGGGCCCGGTCGCCCCAGGAGCGGACGGTGTCGGCGGCGAAGGCGTCACCGGGGACGTACACGGTGTGGACGGGCTGGCGGGTGCCGGGGTCGCCCGGGTAGCGGCGCTCCAGTTCGGCGTCGACCGGCGCGAGGGAGGCGCTGATCTCCTCGCTGACGGCGCCCGCGAGGCTCGTCGCCACCTTCTGCTGCTGGCCCTGGCCCATCCCACACCCTCCTATTTTCCACTGTACGGAATCAACAATCCGTTGAATGAAGTTATCCGGGCGCCTTCGGGATGGTCAACACCATGTCCACCGTGCGACACGCCCCCATCTGGACATGTTCACGCTCGGCTCACACCTGGGTAGCACACTCTCCGCGCAGGACTCGCCTTACGCACGCCTCGTCCGGCCGTCGCCACCGAAGGAGCCCCCGTGCCGAACCAGCGCCGAGTCACCCGCCGCCTGGGCCTGAAGGTCCTGTTGGCCGCGGCGGTCACCGTGCCCCTCTCCAGTGCCGCGATCTCAGCCTCGTCCGCCTCCTCCACGCCGCCCGCCACCCTGCGGGCCGGGCGGGCGATCCCGCCGCGGCGCGCGCCCCGGCTCGACGTCATGACCTTCAACCTGCGCTACGCCGGCACCGCCGAACCCAACAGCTGGGCCGACCGCCGGCCCGTGATGCGCGAACTGCTGCACCGCGCCCACCCTCAGGTCATCGGCACCCAGGAAGGCCTCTACCAGCAGCTGCGCGACATCGACACCGACCTCGGACCGCACTACGACTGGATCGGCACCGGCCGCGAGGGCGGCAGCCGGGACGAGTCCACGGCGATCTACTACGACATCCGGCGCCTGGCCCCTGTGGAGCACTACACCTTCTGGCTCTCCGACACCCCGGAGGTCATCCGCTCCAACACCTGGAACGCCGCCTTCCCCCGCATCGTCACATGGGCCCGGTTCCGCGATCTCGCCGACGACGGCCGGGAGTTCTACGTCGCCAACACCCACTTCGACCAGAAGAGCCAGTACGCCCGCGAGCGCAGTGCGACCCTGCTCGCCCAGCGGATCGCGGAGTTCGACCCCGCGCTGCCGGTCGTGGTGACCGGCGACTTCAACGCTGCCGCGCACAAGAACCCGGCCTACGACACCCTGGTGGACTCCGGGCTCGTGGACGCCTGGGACGCGGCGGAGCGGCGCGGCACCCTCTACGGCACCTTCCACGGCTACCACCGGCTCGAGCAGGGCGGCGACCGCATCGACTGGATCCTGACCTCGCCGGACGTGACCACGCACCGGGCGACGATCGACACCTTCTCGATGCACGGCCAGTTCCCCAGCGACCATCTGCCCGTGCGGGCCTCACTGAGCCTGCGCTGACACCACGAGGCCCCCGTGACCGGTCTCGGTCACGGGGGCCTCGGACAGCCTGGCGGTGATCAGCCCTTGCGGGTGTTGATCTCCTCGGTGAGCTGCGGGACGACGTCGAAGAGGTCGCCGACCACGCCGAAGTCGACCAGTTCGAAGATCGGGGCCTCGGCGTCCTTGTTGACCGCGACGATCGTCTTCGAGGTCTGCATGCCCGCGCGGTGCTGGATGGCGCCGGAGATGCCGTTGGCGATGTACAGCTGCGGGGAGACGGACTTGCCGGTCTGGCCGACCTGGTTGGTGTGCGGGTACCAGCCGGCGTCGACGGCGGCACGCGAGGCACCCACGGCCGCGCCGAGGGAGTCGGCGAGCGCCTCGATGATCGCGAAGTTCTCGGCGCCGTTGACACCGCGGCCGCCGGAGACCACGATCGCGGCCTCGGTCAGCTCCGGCCGCCCGGTCGACTCACGCGGGGTCCGGCCGGTCACCTTAGTGCCGGTGGCCTTGTCGGAGAAGGTCACCGCGAGGGCCTCGACCGCACCGGCGGCCGGGGCGGCCTCCACGGCGGCGCTGTTGGGCTTGACCGTGATGACCGGGGTGCCCTTGGAGACCCGGGACTTGGTGGTGAAGGACGCGGCGAACACCGACTGGGTGGCCACCGGGCCCTCGTCGCCGGCCTCCAGGTCGACGGCGTCGGTGATGATGCCCGAGCCGATGCGCAGCGCGAGACGCGCGGCGATCTCCTTGCCCTCGGCGGAGGAGGGAACCAGGACGGCGGCCGGGGACACGGCGTCGTAGGCGGCCTGCAGCGCGTCCACCTTCGGCACGACCAGGTAGTCGGCGTACTCGGACGCGTCGTGGGTGAGGACCTTCACCGCGCCGTGCTCGGCGAGGGCGGCGGCGGTGTCGGCGGCGCCGTTGCCGAGGGCTACGGCGACAGGCTCGCCGATCCGGCGGGCCAGGGTCAGAAGCTCCAGGGTGGGCTTGCGGACGGCACCGTCCACGTGGTCGACGTAGACGAGGACTTCAGCCATGGGAATGCTCTCCTGCTTGGATCAGTTGAGGGGCGGTCGGCGGCTGCGGGGCTCAGATGAACTTCTGGCCCGCGAGGAACTCGGCGAGCTGCTTGCCGCCCTCGCCCTCGTCCTTGACGATCGTGCCGGCCGTGCGGGCCGGACGCTCGGTGGCGGTCTCGACCGCGCTCCAGGCACCCTCCAGACCGACTTCCTCGGCCTCGATGTCCAGGTCGGACAGGTCCCAGGACTCCACCGGCTTCTTCTTCGCGGCCATGATGCCCTTGAAGGACGGGTAACGCGCCTCACCCGACTGGTCGGTGACGGACACGACCGCCGGCAGGGAGGCCTCCAGCTGCTCGCTGGCGGCGTCGCCGTCACGACGGCCCTTCACGACACCGTCCTCGACGGAGACCTCGGAGAGCAGGGTGACCTGCGGGACGCCCAGCCGCTCGGCCAGCAGGGCCGGGACCACACCGGCGGTGCCGTCGGTGGAGGCCATACCGGAGACCACCAGGTCGAAGCCGGCCTTCTCGATCGCCTTGGCCAGCACCAGCGAGGTACCGATCACGTCGCTGCCGTGCAGGTCGTCGTCCTCGACGTGGATCGCCTTGTCCGCACCCATCGACAGCGCCTTGCGCAGCGCGTCCTTGGCGTCCTCCGGGCCGACGGTGAGGACGGTGACCTCGACGTCGTCGTCGGAGTTCTCGGAGATCTGCAGCGCCTGTTCGACCGCGTACTCGTCCAGTTCGGAGAGCAGACCGTCCACGTCGTCACGGTCGACGGTCAGGTCATCGGCGAAGTGCCGGTCGCCAGTGGCGTCGGGCACGTACTTCACAGTGACAACGATCCTCAGGCTCACGCCGGCTCTCCTACTGCATCGTCTTTTCTGGGCTGCCTCTTGAAGGCAGCATAGGCGCCCCAAGCGGCTCATCCCGGTCGGGGCGGCCGCGCGCTCCGAACGGAATATTACTCGTCAGTACACCCAGTCCGTTCCCGCTAAGCAAGCGCTTTGAACTGTGACCTTCGCAACGCAGCGTAACCGGAATGCGCCCCCTGCGCAGAACGAGGGCGCGTGATCAATCGCGCAGTCCGTTGAAACCGCCCTGGTGGTACAGGAGCGGCCGGCCGGCGCGGGAGGGGTCTCCGACGACCACCTCGGCCAGCACGATGCGATGGTCGCCGGCCGGCACCCGTGCGACGACCCGGCACACCAGCCAGACCAGCACGTCGTCGAGGACCGGAACCCCCGCGTGGCCCTCGCGCCAACTGGTGGGCGCCCCGAACCGGTCGGCGCCGCTGCGCGCGAAGGTGGCCGCGAGCTCGGCCTGGTGCTCGCCGAGGATATGGACGCCGATGTGCTCGGCGGTGGATATCGCGGGCCAGCTGGAGGCGCCCGTGCCGACGCCGAAGGAGAGCATCGGCGGCTCCGCGGAGACGGAGGTGAGGGAGGTGGCGGTGAAGCCGACCGGACCGCCGGCCCCCCGCGCGGTGATCACCGCGACTCCGGCGGCATGCCGCCGGAAAGCGGAGCGGAGCAGGTCGGGAGAGGCGAGCCGGGAGGTGGCGAGGTCGGGCGTGGCCGTCATGGAGTCTTCCTTCTGGGGGAGGCGGCGTTCGGGTCCGGGGTTGTTCAGCAACCCGGACAGCGCGCGCTCGCGGTGCGGGCCAGGTCGACGTGGACCCGCCCGAAGAGAAGGAGTTCATGGGACATACGGTCAGGCTGACGATAGGTGGTACGCCCAGTCAAGTACGTTCCGCGATATGGGAGCTGCCTCACCGTCATCGGCACGTCCGTCAGACCGCCTCTCCCAGCGCGGCGATGACGTCCGCCTTCCGGGGCTGTCCGGTGGCCCGGCGCACCACCCGGCCGGCCGCGTCGAGCACCAGCACGGTGGGTGTCTTGAGGATCTCCAGTTCGCGCACCAGGTCCAGGTGGGCCTCGGCGTCGATCTCGACATGGGTCACCCCAGGGACCAACGCGGCGACCTCTCCGAGCACCCGCCGGGTGGCCCGGCAGGGGGCGCAGAAGGCGCTGGAGAACTGCACCAGCGTTGCGCGTCCGCCGAGTTCGGCACCGAGTTCGGCCGCTCCGAGCCGCTTGCCGTCGTCCCGCCCGCGCACCCGTACCCTCCCGCTCCGCCGCTTGTGCAGCACTCCGTAGACACTCGCCGCCGCGAGCACCGCCACGCACACCATCAGTCCGGTCATCACGTGCCCCAGCTTTCACGACGCCGCCGACCATATGGACCAGCGTTCACGAGACTGCAAAGATTCCCGGCTCCCCTATCGGCCCTCGGGGCGGAATCCTTGGTTCATGGACATCGACGCACGTGGGCCGCGATTCGCGGCGGCCGTGACGACGGTCGTACTGGCCGCCGCGCTGATCACCCGGAACCCCTGGATCCTCGCCTGGCAGACACTGGTGTTCGCGCTCGGCGCGGCCGCGGGCGTCAGCCGTTCGCCGTACGGCTGGGCGTTCCGGACGGCGGTACGACCCCGGCTCACTCCCCCTACGGAGTTCGAACCACCGGAACCCCCGCGATTCGCGCAGGCGGTGGGACTGGTGTTCGCGGGACTCGGCCTGGTCGGCTTCGCGTTGAGCCCCGGCTGGCTGGGACTCGCGGCGACCGGGATCGCGCTCGCCGCGGCCTTCCTGAACGCGGCGTTCGGGTACTGCCTGGGGTGCGAGATGTTCCTGCTCATCCGCCGAGTAGGGGTACGCGCAGAGTAAAGGCAGGTTAAAAAGTCGAGGTGGATCATAGGCCGACGTGACGAGGATCTCGCCACTCCGGGGCACCAGGGCTGGCTACCCGTCCGTTCTTCGGGCACGATCTGCGATACGCCGTAAACCTACGGCTCCGTAACTTTCGCGCCGGGAACCCCTTTCCCAGGCAGAGCAGAAAGGGTCCGCCCCGCCCATGGCCGAGCTGGTCTACCGTCCCGTCATCGGTTTCGCCAAGACGCTGTTCAAGGTCTGGGACCTCAAGATCGACTGCCAGGGTTCCGAGAACATCCCGCGCTCGGGCGGAGCGGTGCTGGTGAGCAATCACATCAGCTATCTGGACTTCGTCTTCGACGGCCTGGCCGCTCTGCCGCAGAAGCGCCTGGTGCGTTTCATGGCGAAGGAATCGGTCTTCCGGCACCGGATCTCCGGTCCGCTGATGCGCGGGATGAAGCACATCCCGGTGGACCGCACGCAGGGCGAGACGGCGTACCAGCACGCGCTGGACTCGCTCAAGTCGGGTGAGATCGTGGGGGTCTTCCCGGAGGCCACGATCTCCCAGTCGTTCACGCTGAAGAGCTTCAAGTCGGGTGCGGCGCGCCTCGCCCAGGAGGCCGGCGTCCCGCTGATCCCGATGGCGCTGTGGGGCACACAGCGGCTGTGGACCAAGGGCCAGCCGCGCAACTTCAAGCGCAACCACCTCCCCGTCACCATCCGGGTGGGCGAGCCGGTCGAGGCCCCGCGCGACCAGTACGCGGGCGCCATCACCCGCCGCCTGCGCGACCGAGTCCAGGACCTGCTGGACGCGGCCCAGCGCGCCTACCCCGCCCGTCCGAAGGACTCGGCGGACACCTGGTGGCTCCCGACCCATCTGGGCGGTACGGCGCCCACGCAGGAGCAGTTGAAGGCGGCCGAGGCGGTCTGAGCCTCACCCCGCCGACTCGGGCGCCCGCACCTCGACAGCCGCCCCTGGGCTGAACTTCTCCAACAGCTCGGCGAGTTCGGCGCCCGCCGCCTCGACCTCGGCGACCGGCATCGGGGCGAGGCTCTCCAGCAGGAAGACGGCGGAGGTCGTCCGCTCGGTCAGCCGGGTGCGGGGACCCTGGCGCCAGTTCCAGCGGCGGCAGGTGACGCCCGCCGCGTCGCACCACACGACCTCGCCGGCGTCCGGGCGCTCGACGACCTCCGCGCCGCCCGCGACCGTCACGAAGTCCTCCTCGCCCGTGGCGCGCACGAGGCGCATCCCGCCCTGGATGAGGTCGAGGTCCTCGCCGCCGACGGGGATCAGGTGGGCGACGCTGATGGCGTTGTAGAGGTCCACCAGCAGGTTGATGCGGGGCAGGCCGCCGTCCGCGAGGGCCCGCTTGGCCAGCGCTTCGGCGGAGTTCCGGGTACGGGACGGCTTGGATCCGAACGCCGTGTAGGCCGCGCGCCAGGCCGCCATGTGCGGGTCCTCGTGCGGGGCGCGCCCGTCGAGGCGTACCGCGAGCCGTCGGGCCGCGTCGTCGAGGAGGGCCGAACTCGCCTCGGTGCTGGGCCCGTTGACCAGTCCGTAGGCCTCGATCGCGAGGTGCGTGAAGCCGGGCGCGAGGGCGCGCACCTCGTCGGACACGGTGAGCGTGAGAGTCATCTGCCTTGCCTCAGAGTGCGGTGGGGAGCGTCTTCCACAGGTACGGGCGGTCGGGCGCCGCTGTCAGCGCGCCGAGCACGGCCGGGTGAGGTTCAGCGTACAGGACCGGATAGTCCACCTCATTGCACTCCGGGTCGGGGGTCCAGGCCAGCCGCTCGCCGTCGAGGGAGAACCGGGCGTCGACGCCGGGCTTGTTGCCGCGCGGGTCCTGGCGGTGCCAGGCCCCGTTGAAGCGGACGGCGACCAGTCCGTGCACGACGTGGCCGGTTCCGTCGTCGTCCGCCAGCCGCTGGTAGCACAGGGCGGTGGGGATGTCCTCGGCGCGCAGCAGGGCGGCGAGGGCGTGGGCCTTGGCGTAGCAGATGCCGGTGCGCCGCTCCAGCACGTCCGAGGCCCGCCAGGTGACCCGGGGATCGCCGGCGTCGGCGGAGTGCGGGATGGCGTCCCGCACGAATTCGTAGGCGGCCCGCGCATAGGCATACGAGTCCTCGGCTCCCGCCGCCAGCCGGGCGGCCGCCTCCCGGACCACGGGATGATGATGGTCGATGACCTCGTCAGCGGCCAAGTACGCGGACAGGTCAGCGGTGTTCTGGATCAGCTCCATGGGAGCAGAGCATAGAAATGCGATCACCCGAGCGTCAATGACTTTTCAGGTGACCGCATATCTATGCAATGGGCGAAAGGCCCCGGCTAGCGCGCCATCTCCTCCTTGAGCGCCGCCACGAACGCGTCCACGTCCTCCTCGGTCGTGTCGAAGGCGCACATCCAGCGCACGTCCCCGGCCGCCTCGTCCCAGAAGTAGAACCGGAAGCGCTTCTGCAGCCGCAGGCTCACATCGTGCGGGAGCCGCGCGAAGACCCCGTTGGCCTGCACCGGGTGGAGGATCTCCACGCCGTGCACGGCCCGGACGCCCTCGGCGAGGCGCTGGGCCATCTCGTTGGCGTGCCGGGCGTTGCGCAGCCACAGGTCCTTGGCGAGCAGCGCCTCCAGCTGCACCGACACGAAGCGCATCTTGGAGGCGAGCTGCATGGACAGCTTGCGCAGGTGCTTCATGTGGCTGACGGCGTCCTGGTTGATCACCACGACCGCCTCGCCGAACACCGCGCCGTTCTTGGTACCGCCCAGGGAGAGGATGTCGACGCCGACGGCGTTGGTGAACGTGCGCATCGGGACGTCCAGGGAGGCCGCCGCGTTGGCTATCCGGGAGCCGTCCAGGTGCACCTTCATGCCGTGGGCGTGGGCGTGCTCGCAGATCGCGCGGATCTCGTCCGGCGTGTAGAGGGTGCCCAGCTCGGTGCTCTGGGTGATGGACACCACCTGCGGCATCGCGCGGTGCTCGTCGTCCCAGCCGTACGCCTGCCGGTCGATGAGCTCCGGGGTGAGCTTGCCGTCGGGGGTGGGCACGGTGAGCAGCTTGAGGCCGCCCATGCGCTCGGGGGCACCGCCCTCGTCGACGTTGATGTGCGCGCTCTCGGCGCAGATCACCGCACCCCAGCGGTCGGTGACCGCCTGGAGCGCGACGACGTTCGCGCCGGTGCCGTTGAAGACCGGGAAGGCCTCCGCGGTCGCGCCGAAGTGGCCGCGGACGATCCGCTGGAGGTTCTCGGTGTACTCGTCCTCGCCGTACGCCACCTGGTGGCCGCCGTTGGCCAGGGCCAGGGCGGCCAGTACCTCGGCATGGGCTCCGGCGTAGTTGTCACTGGCGAAACCGCGGACCTGCGGGTCGTGGTGGCGGCGCGCGTCGGTCTTGGGAGGGTTCACGGCTTCTCGGTCAGCCACAGACGGTTTCCGTTCACTTCGGCGGCGGACTTGCTCCAGACGCCCTCGACGGCCTCGGCCAGCTCCTTGACGTCCGTGAAACCCGCGAACTTCGCGTTGGGCCGCTCGGCGCGCATCGCGTCGTGCACCAACGCCTTCACCACCAGAATGGCAGCGGCGGAGGTCGGGCCCGCCTCACCCCCGGCCTTGCGGAAGCCGTCGGCCATGGCGAGCGTCCACGCCTCGGCGGCGGCCTTGGCGGCGGAGTACGCGGCGTTCCCGGCGGTGGGCTTCGAGGCGCCGGCGGCACTGATCAGCACGTACCGCCCGCGGTCGCTGCGCTGCAGGCCGTCGTAGAAGGCCAGGGAGGTGTGCTGGACGGTGCGGATCAGCAGCTTCTCCAGCAGGTCCCAGTCCGCGAGGTCGGTCTCGGCGAAGTTGGCGCTGCCGCGCCAGCCACCGACCAGGTGGACGAGGCCGTCGATCCGGTCGTGGTCCTTCTCGATACGGTCGGCCCAGGCCCGGGTCGAGTCCAGGTCGAGCAGGTCGACCGTCTCACCGGTGACCACGGCACCGCCGCCCGCGTAGCGGGCCGCGTCCACGGCCTCCGCCAGGCGCTCGGGATTGTTGTCGGCGCCGACGACGGTCGCGCCCGCCTCCGCCAGCCTGACCAGGGTCGCGTGCCCGGCGGGTCCGCCCGCCCCGGCCACCGCGATCACCGCACCACTGAGAGACCCGTTGCCCGCCATGTGCTTCCCCTCTTGAGCAGTGTTCCGCAGATCTTGAGCAGTGTTCCGCAACCGGTCGCTCACGCGGCGACCGGCTCGGCGCTGTCCGCCGTGATGCCCTTGGTCTCGGCGATCACGTTCTTCAGCTTCTTGGACAGGGCCTCGTAGAACATGCTCAGCGGAAACTCGTCGGGAAGCACGTCGTCCACGAGCTTGCGCGGCGGCAGCGTCAGGTCGAGGGCGTCCGGGCCCTTGGCCCACTTGGAGCCGGGGTGCGGGGCGAGGTAGGTGGCGACCAGCTCGTAGCCGGCGAACCAGTGGACGAGCTTCGGGCGGTCGATGCCGTCCTTGTACAGCTTCTCGATCTCGGCGCACAGCTGGTTGGTGACCTGCGGGGCTCGCTCCCAGTCGATGGAGAGCCGGTTGTCGGTCCAGCGGACCACGTCGTGCTTGTGCAGGTAGGCGAAGAGCAGCTGGCCGCCGAGCCCGTCGTAGTTGCGGACGCGGTCGCCGGTGACCGGGAAGCGGAACATGCGGTCGAAGAGCACCGCGTACTGCACGTCACGGGCCTGCGGGACACCGTCGGCCGCCAGCTTCACGGCCTCCTTGAAGGCGGTGAGGTCGCAGCGCAGCTCCTCCAGGCCGTACATCCAGAACGGCTGGCGCTGCTTGATCATGAACGGGTCGAACGGCAGGTCGCCGTGGCTGTGGGTGCGGTCGTGGACCATGTCCCACAGCACGAAGGCCTCTTCGCAGCGCTTCTGGTCGTGGACCATCGCGGCGATGTCGTCAGGGAGTTCAAGGCCCAGGATGTCGACGGCCGCGTCGGTGACCCGGCGGAAGCGGGCGGCCTCGCGGTCGCAGAAGATACCGCCCCAGGAGAATCGTTCCGGCGCCTGGCGCACGGCGATGGTCTCAGGGAAGAGGACGGCGGAGTTGGTGTCGTAGCCGGGCGTGAAGTCCTCGAACGTGATGCCGCAGAACAGCGGGTTGTCGTACCGGGTGCGCTCCAGCTCGGCCAGCCAGTCGGGCCAGACCATGCGCAGCACGACCGCCTCCAGATTGCGGTCCGGGTTGCCGTTCTGGGTGTACATCGGGAAGACGACCAGGTGCTGGAGGCCGTGGGCGCGGCTCGCGGCGGGCTGGAAGGCCAGCAGCGAGTCGAGGAAGTCGGGCACCTGGAAACCGCCGACCGCCCAGCGCCGCAGGTCGGTCACCAGGGCACGGTGGTAGTCGGCGTCGTGCGGGAGCAGCGCGGACAGTTCCTCGACGGCCGCGATCACCTGGTCGACGGCCCGCTCGGCGTCGGCGCGGCCTGGGCCGTTCTCGGCGTCGAAGTCGATCGACCCGTCCTTGGCCTGCCATGGCCGGATCCGCTCCACCCCATCCTTGAGCACGGGCCATGCCGGGTGCTCGACCACCCTGGTCACGGGAGGAACCCGCTCCTCCGAACCCACCTGCACAAGAATTTCCGTCATGACCCATCCTCCACGGGAGCACCTCGCGTAAGGACACCGTATGCATACGGGCTTTCTCCCAGCAAGGGGCCCCTCGGGAAATTATCCTGCGGCACTCCATCTTCACCGCGCTTTTTCCTGTCTAAAACCGTGAAGGCGCTCACATTCACTACGACCGGTGACGAGGGGTCAGTTCCCGGGCACCGCATGGATCCGGCCGGTCAATACCCGGCGGGACGCGCCCACCCCCGGGTGACCGCCGACAGGGGTACGAGCCAGACACCGCGCGCCCCGCGCGCCAATCCCCCGTGTACGTACGGGTTCATCGTGACGAGCGGCCATTAGGCTGCGCCCAGCCGCATGGACAGCGACGTCCCGTCGTACGGTCCGCGCGCGTGCACCCCCGCCGCCGTCGACGGAAGCGAGTTGAATCTTGAACTTCCTTACCATCGGTCACCGCGGAGTCATGGGCGTCGAGCCCGAGAACACCCTCCGTTCCTTCGTCGCCGCCCAGCAGGCCGGCCTCGACCTGATCGAACTCGATCTGCACCTCAGCAAGGACGGCGCCCTGGTCGTCATGCACGACGCGGAGGTCGACCGCACGACCGACGGCACCGGCCCGATCGCCGAGAAGACCCTGGAGGAGCTGCGCACCCTGGACGCGGGCCGCGGTGAGCGGGTGCCGGTGTTCGAGGAAGTCCTGGACGCGGTACGGACGCCGTTGCAGGCCGAGATCAAGGATGTGGTCGCGGCCCGCGCACTGGCCGAGCTGATGCGGCGAAGGGACCTGGTGTCCCGGGTGGAGGTGTCCTCGTTCCATGACGAGGCCGTCGCCGAGATCGCCCGGCTGGTGCCGGGCGTGCGCACCGCGCTGATCGCCAGCCGCTACGGCCCCGACGTGGTGGAGCGGGCCCGGGAGGCGGGGGCGGCGACCCTCTGCCTCAACATCCGGCGGCTGACCCTGGAGGTCGTCGAGCAAGCCCGCAAGGCGGACCTCAGGGTGATCGGCTGGGTGGTGAACACCCAGGACGACCTGCGGCTGGTGCGCGCCCTCCAGCTGGACGGCGCGACGACCGACTACCCGGAGATCAAACGCACCGCCCGCTTCACCGCGTGAGCCGTCACACCAGTGGCTTGACCAGCAGCTCGAACTGCAGGTCGGCGCGTTGCGGGATACCGAAGCGCTCGTCGCCGTACGGGAACGGCGTCATCTTTCCCGTACGGCGGTAACCGCGCCGCTCGTACCAGGCGATCAGGTCGTCGCGCACGGAGATCACCGTCATGTGCATCTCCGTGGCGGCCCAGTCATGCCTGGCCTGGCGCTCCGCCTCGGCGATGACGACTTTGCCGAGGCCGGCGCCCTGGAGGTCGGGGCTGACCGCGAACATGCCGAAGTAGGCGTGGGTGCCCCGGTGTTCCAGCTGGCAGCAGGCGACGACCCGGCCGTCCCTTTCGACGACGAGCAGCTTGCCGTCCGGCGCCTTGATCACTTCGAGGACGCCGTCGGGGTCGGTGCGCTGCCCTTCCAGGATGTCCGCCTCGGTGGTCCAGCCGACCCGGCTGGCGTCACCCCGGTACGCCGACTCGATCAGCGTGACCAGCGCGTCCACGTCGGCGTCGGTGGCGTCGCGGAAGGTCAGTCCGGCGGCGTTCTCCATGGGCGGGCTCTCCGATCTCAGGCAGGTTGAACCGGCCACGAGCCTAGGCCCTGTCGTCAAATTCCCGTCGTCCGCCCGAAGGGCGGGCCCCGCGGCGTCAGGTGCGTGCTCTGGGCGTGCCGGGCCCTGAGCCTCGTACTGGACGTACTTGGGTCAGGG
>NZ_JBFBBR010000018.1:0-174303 GCF_040682795.1 Streptomyces sp. NPDC051105
CCGTCCTGGTTGACCGCGGATCCTCTGATCACCGCTGACACCCGGTGACCGAGCCGGCGTGCGTCCGAGAGCCGTTCCAGCACGAGCACCCCCGCCCCCTCCGCCATACCGAAGCCGTCGGCGTCGTCGGAGAAGGACCTGCACCGGCCGTCCGCGGACAGCCCCCGCTGCCGCGAGAACTCCGTCAGCAGTCCTGGGAGCGAGTGCACCGTGACACCCCCGGCGAGTGCGAGTGATGATTCGCCGGTCCGGAGGGACCGGCAGGCGAGGTGCATCGCCACCAGCGACGAGGAACACGCCGTGTCCACGGTTATCGCCGGCCCCTCCAGGCCGAGGACGTAGGCG
Organism: Streptomyces sp. NPDC051105; assembly: GCF_040682795.1. Taxonomy (NCBI): domain Bacteria; kingdom Bacillati; phylum Actinomycetota; class Actinomycetes; order Kitasatosporales; family Streptomycetaceae; genus Streptomyces; species Streptomyces sp. NPDC051105. The sequence continues at coordinate 346 of NZ_JBFBBR010000018.1, forward strand.
ACGCGGCCCGAGGTCACGCTGGACGTCGTACCGGTGAGGGCGTAACCCTCCACCTCGGGCGGAGTGTCCTGGAGCTGGGGCCCGTACGGCAGTTGTGCGGCTCCGATGAAGACGCTGGTGTCGCTGCCGCGCAGAGTGTGGGGATCGATGCCCGCCCGCTCCAGCGCCTCCCACGACGTCTCCAGCACCAGCCGCTGCTGCGGATCCATCGCCAGCGCCTCACGCGGCGAGATCCCGAAGAACCCCGCATCGAAGCCCGCGACATCCGGGAGGAAGCTGACTTCACGCTGGTAGAAGGTGCCGGAGACGGACGGGTCCTCGTTGTAGAGGCTGTAGAGGTCCCAGCCGCGGTCTTCCGGATACGGTCCGACCGTGCTGACCTCGTCGGCAACGAGCCGCCAGAGTTCCTCGGGCGAGGACGCGCCGCCGGGCAGCCGGCAGCCGATACCCACGATGGCGATCGGCTCGTCCGGGTCGCCGGCCGGCTCGGGCGGTGTGCCGGCCTCGTCGTCGCGCAGCGGTTCACCCGTGATTTCCGCGCGGATGCGGTCCGCCATGGCCCGCGGGGTGGGGAAGTCGAATGCCACGGTCGCCGGCAGGCGCAGCCCGGTCCGCTGGTTCAACGTGTTGCGCAGGCTGAGCGCGAGGAGCGAGTCGAAGCCCAGGGACCGGAAGTCCCGGTGTTCGGACAGGCCGGCCCTGTCTCCTTCGGTGAGTTCGGCGATCGTCTCGTACACCAGGTCCAGCAGCATGCGGATCTGGTCCTGCTGCGGCAGGCCCGACAGGACCTGGACGAACGCCGCACGGGGGTGCGGCGGGCCGTCATCGGCGGTGGTGCGGCGCTGGAAGGGATACGTGGGCAGCGGTATCGCCGGCGCCGGTTCCCCGGATCGCCCGAACACCGCGTTCCAGTCGGGCTCACCGCCGTGCACGTGGAGTTCGCCGAGGGACTGCAGAAACCGCTCCTGGCCGCCCTCGCCGCGGCGCAGGGTGGCACCGACCTGCACGTCGATGCCGAGTGCCGTGGCCGTCTCCTCGATGCTCATGGTGACCACCGGATGGGGGCTGACCTCCAGGAAAAGGGTCCGTCCGTCACGCAGCGCGGTCGTGGTCGCCTGGTCGAACCGCGCCGCGTTGCGCAGGTTGCGGTACCAGTAGCGCGCGTCGAGCGTATGGGGGGCGACCCGTCCCCCGGTGGTGGAGGTGTAGAAGGGGATCGCCGAATCCTTCGGGGCGATGGCCGCCAAGTCGTGGAGGAGGGATTCCTCGATCTCCTGCACCTGGTGGGAGTGCGCCGCCACACCGAAGGGGATGAGCCGGGTGCGTACTTCCTCGGCGGCCAGCTCCGCTTGCAGTTCCCGGATGCTGTCCGGGTCGCCGGACACCACTGACGACATGGGGCCGTTGACCACGGCGAGCTCCAGTCGGCCCCCCCAGCGACCGATGCGGGTGGTGACCTCCTGGTAGGGCAGGGCGACGGCGAGCATGTCTCCCTTGCCGTGGATCTGCATCTGCGCGCGACCGTAGGCGGCCACGAGCCGTGCGCCCTCGTCGAGGGAGAGCACCCCCGCGGCGGTGGCCGCGGCCGTGTCGCCGAAGCTGTGCCCGAGCACAGCGGCCGGGGTGATGCCGTTCGAGCGCCACATGGCCGCCAGGGCGACCATGACGGAGAAGAGGGCCGGCTGAGCCATGTCCAGCCGGTCCAGGGGGAGTTCTCCGGTCACGACGTCGCTGACGGAGTAGTCGAGGTAGGGCTTGAACGCTTCCTCGCAACGCAGGATCTGGTCGCGGAAGACGTCGTCGGTGGCGAACAGGTCGGCCCCCATGCCGGCCCACTGGGGGCCATGGCCGGGAAAGACGAACACGACGTCCCGTGCGCCCGCGGTCGTGGCGCGCGCGATCCCGGCGGCCTCGGTTCCGTGGCGTCCTTCCGCGATCGTGTCCAGCGCTTCGAGCATCCGTTCCCGGCCGTCCGCCACGGCCACCGCCCGGTGTTCCCAGGCAGTACGCCTGGTGGTCAGGGCGTGGGCGACGTCAGCGGCGTCGAGTTCCGGGTGGTCGCCCAGATGCCGGCTGAGCTGTCGTGCCTGGGCTCGCAGAGCATCGTCGCCGCGGGCCGACAGGACCACCGGAAACACTCGCGCCGACGTGCGTGCCTCGGTCACGGAGGCGGCTCCGGCAGGGACGGGCACGGCGGCGTCCAGCAGCAGGTGTTCGGTGTGGTCCGGCGTGGACAGTACGCAGCGGGACCGTGCTCCCGCGCTGATCTCCGCGATGGCCCGCGCGACCTCGGTGAGGTCCTGCCCGCAGGCTTCGGCCGGCATGTCGGCGGCCTCGGGCCCGCCGGTCCGGATCGTGCAGCGAATGCGGTCGCCGTCGGCGAGCGCGCGCTCCAGAGGCTTCAGTGCCAGCACGGCGCAGCCCGGCTGTCCCGGGCCGTCCGAGTCCGTGGCACCACCCACGAGGACCACCTCGGGAAGTTCCTCGGTGGGCAGGCCGCACGCGGTCCACAGCGCCGACGCCGGGTTCGCGGGGTCATTCGGCGGCCCGGTCAGCAGGTCGGTGAGATGCTGTGCCACCCCGCCTTGTGCCACCCCGCCCTGTGCCACCCCGCCTTGTGCCACCCCGCCCTGTGCCACCTCGCCTTGTGCCCCCTCGCCCTGGGCAACCTCGCCCTGTGCCGTCGTGCCGGACCAGATCAGTCCGGCGTCCTCCCAGGCGGTCCAGGCGGTTTCCAGCAGAAGCAGGTGCCGGTTGTCCGCGGTACCGGAGAGGCCTGAGAAGAAGTCCCGGTCGAACGTGGTGACAGACGGAGCCTCAGGGCCGTCTCCGGGCCGCTGCCCCAGCCCTATGACCGCCAGCACGTTCGGCTGGATGTTCCTGACCATCAGATTCTTGCCTCTCTTGACCGTGGCGCTCGCGATGACCTGCGGCGCCGTGACCGCTGGATGCCGTGGACCGGGTAGGGACTCAGGTGTCTGCGAGAGCGACGACCGGGTTCTCGACACAGTCGGCGACGAACCGGAGGAACCCGCCGGCCGTGCCGCCGTCGCACACCCGGTGGTCGAAGGCGAGGGTCAGCTGACCCACGTGCCGCGCCGTGACCTGCCCGGCCACGATCCAGGGGCGCTCGATGACGCGACCGAACCCGAGAATGGCGACTTCGGGGTGGTTGATGATCGCCGCGGATCCGTCCACTCCGAAGACTCCGTAGTTGTTGATCGTGAACGAGCCACCGCCCAGCTCCGCGGGCGGGAGCTTGCCCTCCCGGGCCAGGCCCGTCATGCGGTGCAGCGCGTTCGAGAGCTGGCGCGTCGTCAGCGAATGGCCGTCACGCACCACCGGTACGACCAGACCGCGGTCGGTCTGTGCCGCGAAGCCGAGGTGGATCCGGTCCAGAACGACGATCTCGTCCCCCTCCACCCGGGCGTTGAGAGCCGGAAACCTACGCAGGCCCAGCACCGCGAACCTGGCCAGGAGCGCCAGGATGCTGACGGATTCGCCCGCGTGCTGCGCCAGCTGCCTCCGCGCCGCCAGGAGGTTCGTCGCATCGACGTCGACCCAGACGGTCGCCTCGGGGATCTCCCGGCGGGAACGGGTCAGGACGTCCGCCATGGCCTTGTGGACGCCGCGCAGGGGGATCCGCTGCCCGGTACCGGAACCTGCCGGCTCCGGCGGGGTGGGGCGCGGGGCCGTCTGTATCGCGTTCAGCACGTCGACGCGGCGGACCACGCCGCCGGGCCCGGTGCCGGCCACGCGCCGCAGATCGACCCCGTTCTCGTCGGCGAGCCGCCGTACCACGGGCGAAGTCACCTGCACGGACACGGACGGAGTGGGCGTGACGGCGCCGGCCGGTGCGGTGGGCTTCCGCGGCAGTCGCCGCGGTCTACGGGACGGTGTCCCGGTCCCGTATCCGACGAGCACGTTGCCGCTGCCGGTCTCCGTGGTGGCAGTCACCGCGGCGGGCGCCGACTCGGCCTCGCGGGCCGCGGCCACCGACAGCAGGACGTCCCCGACGGCGACACGATCTCCGGCTCCGCCGTGCAGCGCGGTCACCGTGCCGGCGAAGGGTGTCGGGACGACGACCATCGCCTTGGCGGTTTCCACCTCCACGACGGATTGGTCGATCTCGATGACGTCGCCCTGGGAGACCAGCCACTGGACGATCTCGGCGTCCATGAGTCCTTCGCCCAGGTCGGGCAGCCGGAAGTCAGGCACTGAGATCACCGTCCCCCACCAGCATGTCGTCCCATTGCAGACGCGCGACGGCGTCGAGGATCCGGTCCGCGTCGGGCAGGTGATACCCCTCCAGATCCGGTGGCGGATAGGGGATGTCCAGTCCGGTCACGCGCAGGATGGGCGCGTGCAGCCGGTGGAAGCACTGCTCCGTGAGACGGGCCGCGACTTCGGCGCCGTATCCGCAGAACCCCGACGCCTCGTGAATCACGACGGCCCGGCCCGTGCGTCGTACGGCGGCACTCACCACGTCGTCGTCGAACGGTGCCAGGCTGCGGAGGTCGACGACCTCCAGGCTCCACCCCGCCTCCTCCGCGACCTCCGCGGCCTCCAGCGCCGTCGCCACCATGGCGCCGTACGCGATGAGGGTGGCGTCCGTGCCGTCGCGCCGTACCAGGGCACGGTGCAGCGGCAGACGGTCCTCCGGTTCTTCCGGCCCCGCGTAAGTCGACCAGTAACGCCGCTTGGGTTCCAGGAAGATGACGGGGTCCGGGCTGTCGATGGCCTCGCGCAGCAGGCGGTAGGCATCGGCCGGGGTGCCAGGGGCCACGACGCGCAGCCCGGCGGTGTGCGTGTAGTACACCTCGGAGGAGTCACTGTGATGCTCGACGCCGCCGATGCCGCCGCCGTAGGGGATGCGGACGACAACGGGCAGTTCGATGCTGCCTCGCGATCTGTTCCGGAGTTTCGCCAGGTGACTGGTGATCTGCTCGAAGGCGGGATAGGCGAACGCGTCGAACTGCATCTCGACCACCGGCCGCAGACCGTTCATGGCCATGCCGATCGCCGTTCCGACGATGCCCGACTCCGCGAGCGGAGTGTCGAAGACCCTGCTGTCGCCGTAGGCTTCGGCCAGACCGTCGGTCACCCGGAAGACGCCGCCGAGCGGACCCACGTCCTCCCCGAAGACCACGACACGTTCGTCCTCGGCGAGAGCGTCCGCCAGGGCCGTGTTGAGAGCGGCGGACATGGTTCCGCGACGCACGTGCTCCGGTATCTTCATACGTCCTCTCCGCCCTTCTCGCGGCTGACCAGATCGGCCAGCTGTTCGCGCAGGGCGGCGGTCGGCTCCGCGTACACGTCGGTGAAGAGCACCGTCGGATCCGCGGTTCGGTCCTGGTTCATCCGTGCGCGCAGGTCGGCCGCGAGTACTTCGCCCTCCTCGTGGATCGCCTTTCGGCGCACATCGTCCAGAAGGCCGCGGGCCGTCAGGTGACGCTCCAGTCGCTCCAGGGGGTCGAGGGCGCGCCAGTGCTCGACCTCGGCCGAATCGCGATAGCGGCTGTCGTCGTCCGCGTTCGTGTGCGGTTCCGTGCGATAGGTGCGTGCCTCGATGAGGGCCGGCCCGGCACCGGCCCGGGCCGCTGTGACAGCCTCCTTGACGACGGCGTGGACGGCTGCCGCGTCGTTGCCGTCGACCAGAACGGACGGTATGCCGTAGCCGATGCCCTTGTGTGCCAAGGAGGGTGCCGCGCTCTGCATGGTCGTCGGCACGCTGATGGCATAGCCGTTGTTCTGCACCAGGAACACCACGGGGGCCCGCCACACGGCGGCGAAGTTCAATGCCTCGTGGGTGTCGCCCTCGCTGGTCGCGCCGTCACCGAGCATCGCCAGCGCGACCGTGCTCTCGCCCTTGAGGACGGCCGCCCGCGCCAGTCCCACGGCGTGCAGGGTGTTCGTCGACAGCGGTGTGCATTGGGGGGCGACGCGGTGCGCATGCGGGTCGTAGCCGAGATGCCAGTCGCCCCGGAAGAGAGTGAGGGTGGCCATGGCGTCGACACCGCGTGTCATCACGGCCACCGACTCGCGGTAGGTGGGAAAGAGCCAGTCGTCCTCGCCCAGGGCGGCGACCGCGCCCACCTGGCATGCCTCCTGGCCGCGGGAAGAGGGGTACACGGCGAGCCGGCCCTGCTTGGTCAGCGCGGTGGCCTGGACGTCGAACCGTCGGCCGACGACCATCCCGCGGTACAGGTCCAGCAGGGTGTCAACGTCCGGCAAGGTCAGCGGAGAATCGGGAACAGCGGTGCCGTCGGCTCGCAGAAGAGCCAGTGGCGAAGCGGACGGGAGCAGGGTTCCGACCGCTCCTACCGGTTCAGTCGTCGTCATGAATCCCTCGGAGTCTGCGGGGAGGAGACACAGGCGCCACGACGGACGCCGGCGCGGAGAAATCGAGGGGCGCGGCGGAAGACGGCAACGTCCTCCCGCCGCGCCCTGGTCACTGCCGGTCAGGTCAGACGAACGGCGTGCCCGGGTCGAGTCCGAGCAGAACCCGGCCGTACGTCTCCAGGTTGGTGTTCGCCAGCAGCAGCGCGTGCAGCGACAGGCCGTGCAGATCGCGGTAGAAGCGCTGGAAGGGGTTCTCCTTGCGGATCACCGAACCACCGCTGGCGCTGTGCAGGGTGTCGACGGCCTCCTTGGCCAGCAGGATCGCGTAGGCGCACTCACCCACGACCGCGGCCCGCTGCTCCACCGGGGGCTGTTCGCCGGCATCGGCCCATTTCTGCAGACGCGGCTGCCAGCTCTCCACGAGGGCCTCGGCCGCCGCCAGCTTGCTCTGCGCGGTCGCCACCTGAATCTGGGTCAGCGGATGCTGGGTCTGATCCACCCACGCCGTGTACGTGATCCCGCGGCCGGGCAGCCGCTCCAGGAACAGCTCGTACGCGCCACGAGCGGTACCGAGGCACGCGGCGGCCGACTCGACGAGGGTGACGGGCGCGAGCGCGTAGTACCGGCCGTTCTCGCGAGCGTGGGAACGGCCGCCGCCGGTGTTGGTGAGAGCCTCCTCGAACCCCAGGGTGCGATGGGTGGGCACGAAGACGTCCTGGGCGACCGTGGAGTCGCTGCCCGTGCCGGCGGCGGCGGTGACCTGCCAGTCGTCGACGATCTTCAGCTCGTCCATCGGGACGAGGCAGAGGATGACCTCCTCGTGACCGGCCTCGACGGGCTCCTCGTCCCGCTGGACCACCGCCGCGTTCATGCTCCAGGCCGCGCCGCGGCAACCGGTGTTGAACTTCCAGCTTCCGGAGAGCCGGTAGCCGCCCTCGGTGGGCACCGCCACGCCGGTCGGGGCGAAGCCGCCGCTGAGGCGAGCCTCTCCGCCGGCGAACACCTCGTCCTGCGCCGCGTCGGGGAACAAGGTGGCGGTCCAGGCGCCGAACATCCATGCGCTGAGCACCCAGCCGGTCGAACTACATCCGCGGGCCACCTCGGACAGGACTCGGGCCGTGTCCGCCAGGGACAGGTCCAGACCGCCGTACCGATGCGGAACAGCCGCCCGGTAGACGCCGGCCTTGCCGAGGATGTCGATGTTCTCCTGGGGGATCCAGCCCTGTTCCTCTGCTTCCCGACCGTTCTTGCGAAGGGTGGGAACAGCCTTTGTCAGTGCGCCGAGTAGTTCACTGAGGTCAGGATTAGTCGAATTCATGCCGTTCTCCGGAATTCCATGTCGAAGTTTTTCGTCCGCATCCGCCGGCAATACCACGCCGCGATGCCCGCATCCGTCGAGGTCCTAGCCGGCTCTTGCGCGAGTTGCATCCCGGGCCAGCGGTCGACGATGTTACCGATGGGTGAGCAAGTCGCTGCTAACGGTGGGTCATCGGCGGGTAATCGGGCAAGTATCCGTGCTACGTGGCGGTGATTACCTCGTGATGGGCGGGAAATGTCAATGGTCACGTACGGTGTGCGGAAACGAACGACGCCCGCCTCAGGACTCGGAGTTATCCCACCATGTCTGATGCTCAAGCCGGTCAGCCTGTAGAGGACCTGAATCAGGTCGTGCCCCTGTACGTCAAGGCTTTCAATTCAGGGGACCCGGAGGTCCTGAACCGGTGGTATACCGAGGACGCGGTCACCGTGTGGGAACCCGGGCAGGCCATCTCCGGCGAGGACCGCAGGAAGGAGCTGGCCTCCTCCCTGGAGCTGCACCCGGTGATGCAGGCCGAGCTTCGACACCTCTATGTGGCCGGTGACGTGGCCATGCAGGTCGTGGACTGGCAGGTCGAGGCCGACGGCCCCGACGGCGAGAGGCAGAAGTTCGAGGGCGTGGGGCTCGACGTGCTGGTGCGGGGTGCGGACGGCAAGTGGCGCTTCGCCATCGACAACCCGTACGAGAAGGCGAACTGACGGAACAGCCGTCACGCCTCGTCCACTTACCGCGGAGGGGCTGTCCCGGCGCGGCGGACGTCCGCGGTGCAGAATGAAGGAGTGCTGATCCGATGACGTCCGAAGCGGCCGTGCAGCGCTGGATCATCCGCTTCCGCCAGGAGGCGGGTGGGACGGAGACCCGCCTGCTCTGCTTCCCGCACGCGGGTGGGGCCGCGAGCTATTTTCATCCGCTGGCCTCCATCATGCGGACGCACGGCACGGACGTCGCCGCCGTGCAGTACCCGGGGCGTCAGGAACGACGCAGGGAGCCGCTGGCCGCCACCGTCGACGAACTCGTCGACCAGGCGCTGCCGTCGCTGGCGCGGTACGTGGATTCCCGTACCGTCCTGTTCGGTCACAGCATGGGGGCCGTGGTCGCCTTCGAGGCAGCCCGTAGGCTGCAGAGCGAACACGGCATCGTGCCGATGGGGCTGATCGCCTCAGGGCGCCGCGGACCCCTGACGACGCGGAGCGAGCAACTCCACCTGGCCGACGACGACGTGTTCGTGGCGCGCATCCGGCAGCTCAGCGGCACGGACGCCCGGCTGTTCGACGATCCGGAGATGCTGGAGTTGCTGCTGCCGGCACTGCGCGCCGACTACCGGGCGATAGAGACGCACCGCCACCGCCGGGGTACCGGTCTGCTCTGTCCGCTGACGGTGTTCGTGGGCGACGAGGATCCGCAGGCAAGCGTCGAGGAAGCTCAGGAGTGGTGTCACCACACCCAGGCGGAATACCGGTTCCGTCTTTTTCCCGGTGACCACTTCTATCTGCGGGGCTGGCCTGTCCATGTGGTGGACGAGGTGGTCGCGGCCGTGAAGCTCTTCGAGCGAAGCGCCGAGACGGTCGCGTCATCGTGGCCGGAGTGACCCTCGATCCGAGGTGATCCGCCGATGAGGTCCGTCCCACCGCCGACGGTGCGCCACGGATGTCCCCGCTCCGGAGGCCACTTCGATCGCGAAAGGTCGCCATGCACGACAACGTCGCCCCTCTCTCTGCTGAAAGGAGCAGGCATGCCGAGGATTCCGATCCCGTGATGCCTGCCTCTTTGCGGCACACGCTGTCGCGGTTCGCCTCCGGGGTTGTGGTGATCACAGTCGGCGGAAGCGAACCTCACGCGATGACCGCCAGCGCGTTCAGCTCCGTCTCACTCGACCCGCCCTCCGTTCTGTGCTGCGTGTCACACAGTGCTGTCATGCATGCTTCCCTCGAAAAAGCCGGGCGTTTCGGAATCTCCATCCTGAGCGCCGAGCAAGAGCAAGCGGCAGCGTATTTCGCGGACAAGCGGAGACCCCTGGGAATGCGTCAGTTCGACGCGGTGAAATGGCGGCCCGGTGAGCATACGGCCGCGCCGCTTATCGAAGGGGCGCTCGCCTGGCTCGAATGCGAGGTGCTCGACGCGTACGTCGCCGGCGACCACACGATATTCCTGGGGAGTGTGCTGAGCTCCGCGGTGGGCCCCAAGCGGGCGGGACTGTTGTTCTTCGAGGGAATGTACCGGGAGGTCACCACGAATCCCCAGGCGCCAAGGTGAGCCGGCCGTCACCCGGCGTTCGAGTTCGCTCATGCCGAGGAGGCGAGGGTGGTGTCTCGTCCGTCTGGGGCCGGTCTTCACCGGGGCCCTGTGCTCGTCGAGGCTCTGCCTGACGAGGCCGTCCACGGACCGCTTCGGGAGCGGCCAGGTGCCGCATGGCGCGGCTGACACGTGTACTCGGGATGCCCCTGTGGTGTGTCACGCGGCAGCGGTTGCGGCCGTGGCGGCCGTCGCCGGGTGGATCTGCCGGCGAGTACGAGCCCAGGAGGTTCTTCGGCTGCTCGTGATACACCGTTTGCGTGGCTCCGACCAGTCCGGATACATGGTGTGAAGGGACACGGGCAGACGTCGGCCCGGGTGTGGTCCGGTTCCTGGTGTGCGGTGTCCCAGGGAACGCGGCACTGCGTGGCCCGGCTTGTCGACGACGACTCCGGACATCCATCCGGCCCAGGCCCGGGGCGTTCGTGGAGGCGAGTGTCCCGGCGACGGTTCCCGAGTTCGGGGACGGCCTGGTGCGGTGTTCGGCATGGTCTTGCCGCGCTTCCGTACCGGCGCAGGCCGGCGGCCGAGTTCGGATGGTTCGCGCGCACGGTCGTGGAGCCGGCGGCGACCCGGTCGAGCCGCCCTCGGTGCCTGCTCGCGCGAGCAGAGCGGTGAAGATCCGTTCCCAGATGGCGTCGACGGCCCGCCCCCACAGCCGCCGGTCCGCGCTGACCCGACAAGAACCGGCCGAACAGGCCCTGAGGGTGGCCCGTTTGGTAGTGCCGGGATACCTCCGGGTTGCCGGTTCCGGAAGCCTGGAGAACTCGCGTCGTCACAGGTCACAAGGCACGCCTTCCGTCGCCAGGGCACCCGCGGGCAGCCGCCTGGTCGTTGACCCGACTTCAAATCACGAGCACAAATTCCACACAGCCCTCTCTTCAGACGGGCATTGATGGTCTAGATTGACCGTGCTTCGCATGCTGGGACACGAGGCGACAAATGATGATCTATGGGTCCGTCGATACAGACGGCCGGTAGCCGCGTCTCCGGCGCCAGACGTGGGGGTGATCAACTCCTGGGGCCGAGAAGGGCTTTGGGTGCGGGGCGCACCCGAGGTCATGCACGGGTTCCCGTGCACCTCGAGAGCCTGGCAGAGCGGGCAAGTCCGCCGCGGCAAGGGCGGGTTCGTTCAAGTAGCGCTGAAGTAGCCGGGATGTCTTCCGCGGGGGCGGGGGCCACCCGTGGGAGAGCAGCGCGGCGCGGGGAGCCGGGGGGCCTCCCGGGGACGGAAGCGTGCGGGGGGAGGGGGCCTCCCGGGGGAGGAACCGTGTCAGGGCACCATGTCGAACCACTGGGGACCGGGGGGTTTCTGTGCGGCAGGGGGGACTAGTCGGCCCGTTTCCGTCGGCGCGAGGGCGTCTGACGAACGGGGCAATCAGCAGGCCGGCGATCGAGTGGGAGCAGCGGTACCGCCGTACCGTGATCATCAGCGACACCGTGGCCACCGCCTTCGTGGTGGCGGGGATCGGCGAATTCTTCGGGGCCCGGGACGCGGCCAACTGGCACGAGAAGTGGGGGATTCTCGCCTTCGGCACCGAGCTGCTGGTGCTGGCGGCGCTTGCGGTGGGCCGGTCCTGGGCTCCGGCCGTGCTCGGCCAGGGAGCCGAGGAATTCCGCCGGCTCGGACGCTCACTGTTCGCGGCGACCGTCATTGTGGCGCTCGCCGGGATCGCCCTCACCTCGCGCAACATCAAGCTCTGGATCTTCGTCGCGATCCCCGCGATCGGCCTCGTCACCATGACCGCGCGATATCTGCTCCGCCTCTGTCTGCATAAACGGCGGAAGGAGGGGCGGTGCCTGAGACCGGTGCTCGCTGCCGGAAGCCCGGCCACCGTGAGCGACCTGATCACCCGCACCCGCAAGTTCCCGCACATCGGCTGGCGGGTGGAGGCGGTGTGCACGTCGGACGGTCGCGGCATCGACGGTGACGAACTGGACGGAGTACCCGTCGTCGGCCAACTGGCGGACGTCGCCAAGCACGTCCGCCACGACGGCTACCGTGTCGTCGCGGTCACCCCGGACCCGCACTGGACGCCGGAGCGGTTGCAGCGGCTGGCCTGGAACCTCGAAGGCAGCGATGCCGAGATGGTCGTGGCTCCTGTGCTGATGGAAGTGGCCGGTCCGCGGCTGCACGTCGACGCGGTGCTGGGGATCCCGCTGCTACGGGTCAGCCTGCCCACCTTCACCGGGGGCCGACGGGCGATCAAGGGGGTCGTCGATCGAGTGGGCGCGGCGGTTCTGCTGATGCTGTTCGGGCCGCTGATGGTGTGCGTCGCGCTGCTCGTGCTGCTGGACAGCCGGGGCGGGGCCTTCTACCGCCAGCGCAGGGTCGGCAAGGACGGCCGGGAGTTCACGATTCTCAAATTCCGCACCATGGTCGTCGGGGCGGACAGGGCGCGTGCCGAGCTCGCCGACCGCAACGAGGGCGCAGGGCTGCTGTTCAAGCTCCGCCGGGATCCGCGGGTGACCCGGGTGGGAGCAGTGCTGCGCCGGTACTCGATCGACGAACTCCCGCAGCTGTTCAACGTGCTCACCGGAGCGATGTCGCTCGTCGGCCCGAGGCCCCCGCTGCCGGAGGAGTGCGCCGCGTACGACCCGGACATTCGGCGGCGGCTGCTGGTCAAGCCAGGGCTCACCGGCCTGTGGCAGATCAGCGGACGCAGCGACCTGCCGTGGGAGGAGGCGGTCCGCCTCGACCTGCGGTACGTGGAGGACTGGTCGCTCGCTCTCGACACGGTGATCTTGTGGAAGACGATGCGTGCGGTGCTCCACGGGCAGGGGGCCTACTGATGGGCGGGGGGCTGCGACCCAAGGGTCCGGCCGAGGCGCGGATCGCAGGCCACAAGGGCCTGCCTGGGGGGAGAGACGGATCATGAGAGTCAGCGTTTTCGGGCTCGGCTACGTGGGCTGCGTATCAGCCGCGTGCCTGGCCAGCATGGGCCACGAGGTCATCGGGGTGGACGTGAACCAGGTGAAGGTCGACCTGGTCAACGACGGCAAGGCCCCGGTGGTGGAGGAACGTATCGGCGAACTCATCGCCGAGGTCGTGCGGAGCGGAGCGTTGCGGGCCACCGGCGACGTCCGCGAGGCGATCGCGGGCAGCGAGGTGTCGCTGGTCTGCGTGGGTACGCCGTCCGAGCCCAACGGCAGCCTGTGCACCACGTACTTGGAGCGGGTCACCGAGCAGATCGGCGCCGCGCTGGCCGAGCGGGGCGGGCGGCAGACCGTCGTGTTCCGCAGCACCATGCTCCCGGGCACCTGCCTGAACCTGCTGGTACCGATCCTGGAGAAGAACGTCGGCGGCACGGCCGGGGTGGACTTCGGGATCGCGGTCAACCCGGAGTTCCTGCGCGAGGGCACGAGCGTGCAGGACTTCTTCGACCCGCCCAAGACCGTCATCGGCGAACTCGATCCGGCAAGCGGCGACGCGGTGATGACGCTGTACGACGGCTTGCCCGGCGAGGTGTTCCGGGTGCCGGTCCCGACCGCCGAGGCGATCAAGTACGCGGACAACGCGTTCCACGGCCTCAAGATCGGCTTCGCGAACGAGCTGGGCGCGGTGTGCCAGGCGCTCGGGGTGGACTCGCACCAGGTGATGGACGTGTTCCTGGCCGACCGCAAGCTGAACATCAGCCCCGCCTACCTGCGGCCCGGCTTCGCCTTCGGCGGCTCCTGCCTGCCCAAGGACCTGCGCAGCCTGGTCCACGCGGCACAGCGTGCCGACGTCTCGGTACCCATCCTCTCCCATGTACTGACCTCCAACTCCGACCATCTCCAGCGCGCGGTGGACCTGGTCGAGCGCACCGGCAAGCGCCGGGTGGGCCTGTTCGGGCTGTCCTTCAAACCCGGCACCGACGACCTCCGCGAAAGCCCACTCGTCGAACTGGCGGAGCGGCTCTTCGGCAAGGGGTACGACCTGCGGATCTACGACGCCAACGTGAGCCTCTCCCGGCTGCTCGGCGCGAACCGCGAGTACATCGAGAGCCGGCTGCCGCACCTCGCGCAGCTGCTCGCGGACTCCGTCGACCAGGTGCTGGGGCATGCCGAGGTGTGCCTGGTCGGGACCAGGGACCCGGCCGTGCTGCAGGCGCTGCCCCATGGCGAAGGACCGGTGATCGTCGACCTCATCCGCCTTCCCGACGCCGAGACGCGCCGGACCGAACCGAGGTACATGGGCCTTGCTTGGTAACGCAACCAGCGGCGACCGGTCCGACCGGCGCGCGCTGATCCTGGTGGAGAACCTGTCGGTGCCGTTCGACCGGCGGGTGTGGCAGGAGTGCACGACGCTGCGCGACGCGGGCTGGACGGTGCACGTCATCTGTCCGCAGGGGAGCAAGCGTGACACGGAGCCGGAGGCGGAGATCGACGGGGTGCGGATCCACCGCTACCCGTTGCGCGCGGCCACCGGTGGGCCGGCCGGTTACCTGAAGGAGTACGGATCGGCGCTCTGGCACACGGCCCGGCTGGCGCGCAAGGTCGGCCCGGTCGACGTGGTGCACGCCTGCAACCCGCCCGACCTGCTGTTCCTGCCGGCACTGTGGCTGAAGCGGCACGGCGCACGGTTCGTCTTCGACCAGCACGACCTGGTACCCGAGCTGTACCTCTCCCGGTTCGACCGCGGCGAGGACCTGCTCTACCGCGCCGTGTGCGCGCTGGAACGGCGGACCTACCGAGCCGCGGACGTCGTCCTCGCCACGAACGAGAGCTACCGGGACGTCGCGATACGCCGTGGCGGCCGGCGGCCGGAGGACGTCTTCGTGGTGCGCAGCGCGCCCGCGATAGAGCGGTTCCAACCGGTGCCGCCGGAGGAGGAGTTGAAGCGCGGCAAGCCTCATCTGCTGTGCTACCTCGGCGTCATGGGCCCTCAGGACGGCGTCGACTACGCTCTGCGGGCCCTTGCGAAGCTCCGCGACGAGCTCGGACGGACCGACTGGCACGCGGTGTTCGTCGGCTCCGGAGACGCCTTCGACGCGATGGTGGAGCTGTCCCGGCGGCTCGGTCTCTCCGACCAGGTGCAGTTCACCGGGCGCGTTCCCGACGCCGACCTGGTGCGCTACCTGTCCACCGCGGACGTCTGCCTCTCCCCCGACCCGCGCAATCCGCTCAACGACGTGTCGACCATGAACAAGGTCCTCGAGTACATGGCGATGAGCCGGCCGATCGTCTCGTTCGACCTGAGGGAAGCGCGCGTCTCCGCCGGTGAGGCCGCCGTCTACGCGCCCGCCAACGACGAGGCCGAGTTCGCCGGGCTGATCGCGCTGCTTCTGGACGATCCGGAGAAGCGGGCCCGGATGGGCAAGATCGGCCAGGAACGGATCAGCGGGCCGCTCTCCTGGCGGAACTCGCAAGAGTCGCTGCTCGCCGCCTACGCCGCCGCCTGCCGTGATCACACCCCGGTGTCGGCGGCCGATCCGGTTCGAACAGGGAAGAGGCGGCGCAGTTGAGCGAGGATTCGATACGTCTGGTCACCGTCGGGCGGATATTCCGCCGGCGCTGGCGGCTGCTCGCCGTCTTCGCCGTCGTGGGCGCGCTCGTCGGCTACGGCGCCTCGGTGGTGTTTCCACCGCGGTACACGACATCGGCGTCGGTCCTGCTGCCGGGGCAGTGGGAAGAGCGCGAGCTGCTGACCCAGGTAGACGTCGCGACCAGTTCGGCGGTGGTCGACCGTGCGGCCGCCTCGCTCGGCTGGAAGGGCGTCAGCGGTGCCGAGTTGCGGGACCGCGTGACCGCGGCCGCCGCTGACGGGAACATCATCAAGATCTCGGGTACGGCCGACACCCCGAAGCGCGCGCAGCAGCTCTCCGACCAAGTGGCCCAGCAGTTCGTCAAGTTCGCCGCGCGGATCGTGGGCGGCGGCGCCGACTCCGCGGCTGCCACGGAGTCCGAGGCGCTGCGCAAGCAGGTCGAGGAGACCAACCGCCGCATCACCGAACTGGCCGACGCGGCCGATCCGGGGCAGACCGTGGAGGGCGTGCAGGCCCGGACGGAGCTGGAGAAGCTGAGCACCTCGCTGGAGGAGGCCATGACGAAGCTGGACGAGGCCGACCCGGCGACCAACAAGGCCGGCATGGTCGTCATGGGCCCGGCGGCCCGGCCGACCGGCGAGGCCCCGCCGACGAGGATCCAGCTCATCGTCGCGGGAGCGCTGCTGTTCCTCCTGCTCGCGGTCATCGGCCATCTCGCCGCCGCGCGGATGAACCGCCGACTGCGGACCGAACCGGAGATCGCCGCGGCGCTGGGCTCGGCGCTGCTGGGCACCGTCGACGTGCCCGGTGAACGGCGCGGCCCGCACCGCCCGGCCGGCAGTGGCCGACGGGGCTGGATCCGCCGACTCCTCGGCGTCGACACCCGGTGGGACCTGCCGACCCCGCCGCGGTCCGACGACGAGGCCGGCCGACGGATCCGCTACCGGCGGGTGTGCGCTCGCCTCCGGGACCAACTATCCGCTCCCCGTCGGCTGTTGATGGTCGTACCGGACGGCGACGAGATCGCCCGCCGGGCCGCCGGACAGCTCGCCGCCGAGGCCAAGAGCGATCCGCAGCTGCGGATGGTCGAGGTTTCGGTGGACCGGCCGATCGTGCCGGACCGCGACACCGAGTCCGGTGCCCTGGTCGTCCTCAGCGCGGGCAGCTGGACCGCGGAGGAGCTCGCCGGGATCGCCGGGGCATGTGCGGACGCCAGGCACGAGGTCCTCGGCATCGTCGTCGCCGAAGCGGTCCGCGCCCGTCAGACGCGGTCCGCCGGCCCTCCTCCGGACGACGCCACTCTCGCGCTCGCGGTCCACGGCCATGCAACGGGAGGTTCAGCGTGACGACGAGCACGACTTCGGAGTCGTCGGCCGCCACCCCGCTGCTCGACCTGCAGGCGCTGGTGGTGGCGGTGCGCAGGCGTCGCCGCCTCTGGTACGCCACCGCGCTCCTCGGCCTGCTGGCCGGCGCCGCGCTGGCGGTCCTGATGCCGCCGTCGCCGATCGCGGTGACCAAAGTGCTGGTCGCGCACGCGGAGGACCAGCCGAACGACACCGGCACCCTGATCCGCACCGACGTCCAGCTGCTGCAGACCACGCAGATCGCCGGCAAGGCCCTGCAGTCCCTCAAGTCCCCGGAGAAACCCGAGGACTTCATGAAGGACTACCGAGGCACCGGGCTCACCAACAACCTGCTGCAGATCACCGTGACAGGCGACAGCGACGCCCAGGCGGTGGCCCGCGCCAAGGCGCTGGCCGACGCGTTCGTCGCGGACCATGTGCAGCGAATGCAGAAGACCGCGCAGGCCGAGGCCCAGGCCCTGCTCGACCAGCGTGACCGCATGCGGGACGAGCTGGCCCAGGTCAACAAGGAGATCGGCGGCCAGTCGGCGGACAGCGACCCGAAGGCGTCGGCGAGCCTCGAGTCGCTCTTCGCCCGCCGCGCCGAACTCAACTCGCGCATCGCCGATTTCGACGAGCGCGCCGCCGACGCGCGGACCGGCACACCCCAGGTCGTCGCCGGCACGGAGATCGTGGACACCCCGCGTGCGCTGCGGCACTCCCTGCCCAAGGCCCTTGTCACCGACGCCGCGATCGGGCTCGTCCTCGGGCTCGTTCTCGGACTCGCGCTGGCCGCGGTCGGCACGGTGGTGGCGGACCGACCCGTGCTGCGCCGGGACATCGCGGCGAACCTGGGCGCCTCGGTCATCGCGGAGCTGCCCCGCCGGAAGGGCAGGCCGTGGCAGCGCCGACGCACCCGGTTGACCCGCGAACGGCTCACCACGACCCTGGCCCGCACCACGCGCGGCGCCGTGGAACCGGTGTCGCTGCTGGAACTGGGCTGTGCGCGCGCCACGAGCGTGATCGCCCTGGACCTCGCCAGGGCCATGGCGGCGGAGGGACCGGTGACCGTCGTCGACGGCCTGCCGCGCCCGCAGCTCGCGGGCCGCCGCCAGAAACCAGGAGACCCGAACGTGGTCAGTGGCGAGCGTGCCGCGACCGTGTCACCTCAGGAGCGCCGGATCGGCCTCGGCTCGGTGGCGCCCGGGACGGCGTGGACCGACCTCCAGTACCTCGGCACCCGGACCGTGCTCGTGGTGCGGGCCGGACACGGCAGCGCCGCCTGGCTGCACACCGTGGCACGGCAGCTCGCGGACCAGCGCATTCCGGTGGTCGGTGTGGTGCTGATCGACCCCGATCCGCGTGACCGTACCGACGGCACCCTGTGGGACGGGCTGGGGACCGCGCTGCGCGGCCGGAGCGAGCGGCCGGCCCGCCAGGCGGGGACGGGGACGGGGACGGCCCAGCGGCGGGCGGAGCGGCAGCCGGTGTGGGCCGCCCGGGGCCCGGACAACGACCAGGAGGTGCGGTAGGACATGTGTGGCATCGCAGGCACCTACCGATGGCCGGACGGCAAGGTGGTCACCGACCGGCTCACCGACATCCTCGCCCACCGCGGTCCGGATGGAGCGGGCCGGTACAGCCACCCCGTGGGCGATGGCGAAGTGCACCTCGGGCACCGCAGGCTTGCCATCATCGACCTGTCCGACACCGGCGCCCAGCCGATGGTCTCCGACGGCCTCGTCCTGACGTACAACGGTGAGCTGTACAACGCCCCCGAGCTGCGTGCCGAGCTGGCGGCCACCGGGGTGCGCTTCCGCGGTACCTCCGACACCGAGGTGCTCCTGGAGGCCTGGCGGCGCTGGGGCACGGACTGCCTGCCCCGGCTGCGCGGCATGTTCGCGTTCGGCGTCTTCGACGAGCGCACCGGCGACCTGGTGCTCGCCCGCGACCAGCTCGGCATCAAGCCGCTGTTCCTGCTCCGGCGCGGCGCGGGCCTGGTGTTCGCCTCCGAGCTCAAGGCACTCGCCGTCGCGACCGGCAGGTCGCTGGAGGTGGACCACGCGGCGCTGGTGGCCTCGCTGCTGTACTACTGGGTGCCGGACTCACGGTGCGCGTTCCGCGAGGCCGAGAAGCTGCCGCCGGGAAGCTGGCTGAGGTGCCGGCCCGACGGCCGGGTTGAGCGCGGCCGGTTCTGGAACCTGAAGGACGTCGCCGCCGAGGGCCGGGAACGGGCCCTGGCCGGCGAACGGCCGGACCTGGCCGCCGTCGTCGAGGAGTCGACCCGGCGGCACCTGCTCTCCGACGTCCCCGTGGCGACCTTCCTCTCCGGCGGCCTCGACTCCAGCTACCTGACCGCGCTGGCGGCCCGCCACCAGCCAGGGATCTCCGCCTACACCATCGGGTTCCGCGCCGAGGACGCCAAGTTCGAGGCGATGCCGGACGACCTGCGCTACGCCCGGCAGGTGGCCGAGCGGTTCGGCGTCGACCTGCACGAGATCGAGATCGCGCCGGACGTGCTCGACCTGCTGCCGCGGATGACGTACCACCTGGACGAGCCGATCGGCGACCCCGCCGCGATCAACACGTACCTGATCTGCATGGCCGCACGAGAGGCCGGGGTCAAGGTGATGCTCTCCGGGATGGGCGCGGACGAGCTGTTCGCCGGTTACCGCAAGCACCTGGCCAACCTGATCGCGCTGCGCTACCAGCGCGTCCCGCGGCCCCTGCGGCGTGGGGTGTCCGCGGCCGTGGACCGGCTGCCGGTCGCGACGGCCCGCCGGGGATACCGGTCGGTGCGCTTCGCGAAGCGGTTCCTCTCCTTCGCCGACCTGCCGGAGGAGACCGCCTTCCGGCGCAGCTACACCATGTACGACCAGGACGAGTTGCTCGCCCTGCTCGATCCGGACCTGGCCGGGACGGTCGAGGACGTGCTGACCGAGCACGCGGACGTCTACGAGGACAACGACCTCGACGACTTCGTCAACCGCATGTGCCTCACCGACGCCCGGATGTTCCTGCCGGGCCTGAATCTCGCGTACACGGACCGGTCGAGCATGGCCGCCTCGACCGAGGTACGCGTGCCGTACGTGGACGTCGAGGTCGTCAAGGCGGCGTTCGCGGTGCCCGGCGATCGCAAGATCGTCGGACGGCAGGGCAAGGCCGTCCTCAAGGAGGCGGCCACCTCGATCCTGCCCCGGGAGATCGTCTACCGGCCCAAGGGCCTGTTCAGCGCCCCCCTGCGGGCCTGGATGAGCCGGGACCTGGCACCGCTGGTGCGCGAGGTGGTGGACGACGGTGTGCTCGTCAGTTCCGGGTTCCTGCGCCGCGACGCGCTGGCCCGCATGGTCGCCGAGGACGCCGCCGGACAGCGGGACTTCTCCAAACATCTGTGGCACGTACTGACCCTCGAGTACTGGTATCGCGACGCGACCTCTGGCTCCGCCCAGAGCACTCGGTCGACGGCTTAGGAATCAGGAGTTCTGGTGAAGCAAGTTGTACAGAACTACAAGAGCGGCGAGCTGGCGGTGCTCGACGTTCCGGTGCCGGGGTGCAAACCGGGCGGTGTACTGGTCCGCAGCGCCTACTCGCTGATCTCCACCGGCACCGAGCTCATGAAGGTGTCCGAGGCCGGCATGTCGATGCTGGGCAAGGCCCGTTCCCGGCCGGACCAGGTGGCCAAGGTCATGCAGAGCGTGGCCACCAACGGGGTGCCCGCCACTTACCGCAAGGTGATGGGCAAGCTGGACTCCTACACGCCGCTGGGCTACTCGCTGTGCGGGGTGGTCGAGCAGGTCGGCGCCGGCATCGACGATGTGAAGGTCGGCGACCTCGTGGCCTGCGCCGGCAACGAGCACGCGCTGCACGCCGAGTTGAACTGGGTGCCGAAGAACCTCTACACCCCGGTGCCGGACGGCCTCGCGCCGCGCCACGCCGCCTTCGGCACGGTCGGGTCGATCGCGATGCAGGGCGTCCGCCAGGGCGAGCCGCAGCTCGGCGAGGTGGCCCTGGTCATCGGCCTCGGCCTGATCGGGCAGCTGGTGGTCCAGCTCCTCGCGGCCGCCGGAGTCCGCGTCGTCGGCGCCGACCCCGATCCGACGCGCTGCGAACTCGCCGAGCGCCTGGGCGCCGAGACCTGCGGCGACCCCGCGTCCGCGGCCGTGGAAGCCGCCGTCGCCGAACTCAGCGACGGGCACGGCGTGGACCAGGTGTACCTGGCCGCCGGCGGCGGCAGCAACCAGCCCGTCGAGCTGGCCGCCCGGCTCTGCCGGGACCGCGGCCGGGTCGTCGACATCGGCAAGTGCCGCCTGGACCTGCCGTGGAACGCGTACTACGAGAAGGAACTCGACGTCCGCTTCTCGCGGTCGTACGGCCCCGGGCGCTACGACCCGGGGTACGAGCTGGAGGGACGCGACTACCCGATCGGCTACGTGCGCTGGACCGAGCGCCGCAACCTCGCGTGCTTCCTCGACCTCGTCGCCCGCGGCAGCGTCGACGTGGAGCCCCTGGTCTCCCACGTCGCCGACTTCGAGGACGCGGTCGAGACGTACCGGCGGCTGAAGGACGGCGAACTGAAGGCCGTGGCCGTGCTGTTCCGGTACCCGGAGAACGTTGAGGAAGCAGCGGAGGCGGCGGCCCCGGCGGTGGCCGTGCCCGCGGTGCGCCGCAGCGGGGGAGCGCCCGCCCCGGCCCGGGCCACCAAGTCACCGGTGCGCCTCGCGTTCGTCGGCGCCGGAAACTACGCGACGTCGATGCTGCTGCCGCACCTGGCACAGCGCGAGGGCGTCGAGCTGTCGACCGTCGTCACCACGACGGCGCTCTCCGCGGCCAACGCACAGCGGAAGTTCGGCTTCGCCGAGGCGACCACCGACCTCGACGCCGTGCTCGGCGACAAGTCCGTCGACGCGGTGTTCGTGGTCACCCGGCACAGCTCACACGCCGAACTGACCCGAAAGGCGCTGCTGGCCGGCAAGACGGTGTTCGTGGAGAAGCCCCTGGCCCTCACCGAGGACGAACTGGCCGGCGTACTCGCGGCGGTGGAGGAGTCCGGCAACGACCGGCTGCAGGTGGGCTTCAACCGTCGGTTCGCGCCGCTGCTGCAGGAGGCCAGAGAGCGGTTCGGCGCCCGGACCGGTCCGGCGAGCCTGCGCTACCTGGTCAACGCGGGTCGGCTGCAGCACGGCAGCTGGTACCTCCAACAGGGCACCGAGGGCTCGCGGTTCGCCGGCGAGGGCGGCCACTTCATCGACACGGCGAGCTGGCTGCTCGACGCCGACCCGGTCTCGGTCTACGCGGTCGCCCCATCCGGCACCGACGACCTGCAGGTCGTGCTGCGCTACCCGGACGGGTCCACCGCCACCCTCAGCTACGTCACCACCGGTGCGGCCGGCTTCCCCAAGGAGACGCTGGACCTCATCGCGGACGGCAAGGTGCTGCGGCTCGACGACTTCGTCCGTGCCTCGGTGTTCGTGGACGGAGGGGTCGGCCGCAAGCGGTGGGTCAGTTCGCGGCTGCCCAGGGCCCGGGACAAGGGCCAGAACGCCCAACTGGCCGCGTTCATCAAGGCCGTGCGGACCGGCGGCCCGATGCCGGTGCCGCTGGAGTCGCTGGTCGCGACCACCGCCGCCACCCTCGCCGTGCGGACCGGCCTGGCCGCGGGCGCGCCGGTGACGTTGGAGCGGGCCCGATGACCATGAGCGCGGGCTGGTACCTGCGCCGGCTGTCCCGGATGGGGCCGCGGGAGATCGCGGGCCGGGCGGGCGACGCGGTGCGCAGACGGCGGTGGCGGTCCGCCCGGCCGGACTGCCCGAGCGTGACCGGCGCCCGGTTCACCGCCGTCCTGCCCGCCGGGACGATTGCCGCGGTGCCACCGGACGCCGCGAAGCGTCTCGTCGCCGAGGCCGACCGGCTGATGTACGGGCACGTCGAGTACTTCGGGGTGGTCCGCGACGACCTCACCGACCCGGACTGGTGGTGCGACCCGAAGACCGGGCGCCGGGCTCCCTGGGGTTACGCCTTCGACGTGCCGTACCGGAACGAGGACGCGGTCGGGGACATCAAGCAGATCTGGGAGCTGTCCCGGCACCAGTACCTCACCGTGCTCGCCGCCGCGTACGCGGTCACCGGGAACGAGCGGTACGCCGAGCGCGTGGCCGAGCATCTGCGGTCGTGGTGGACGGCCAACCCCCCTTTGCGGGGCGTGCACTGGATCAGCGGCATCGAACTGGGCATCCGGCTGCTGTCCTGGGTGTGGATCCGCCGGCTGCTCGACGACTGGCCGGGCGCTGCCGGGCTGTTCGAGGACAACCCGGTGGCGCTGAACCAGATCTGGCACCACCAGCGCTGGCTGGCCGCCTTCCCCAGCCGGGGGTCCTCGGCGAACAACCACGTCATCGCCGAGGCCGCCGGGCAGCTCGCGGCGGCCTGCGCGTTCGGCTGGTTCCCCACCTCGGGGCGCTGGCGGGCCGACGCGCTGCGCTCGCTGGAGCGGCACCTGCGGAGCAACACCTTCGCCTCCGGCCTCAACCGGGAGCTGGCCACCGAGTATCACGGACTCGTCCTGGAACTCGGCCTGGCCGCGGTGGCCGAGGCGGAT
Source organism: Streptomyces sp. NPDC051105 (assembly GCF_040682795.1). Classification (NCBI taxonomy): domain Bacteria; kingdom Bacillati; phylum Actinomycetota; class Actinomycetes; order Kitasatosporales; family Streptomycetaceae; genus Streptomyces; species Streptomyces sp. NPDC051105. The sequence continues at coordinate 23,704 of NZ_JBFBBR010000018.1, forward strand.
GCCGCAGGCGTGCCGGTCCCCGCCTCCGTCCGGCTGGTGCTGCTGCGGATGACCGACGCACTCGCGGCCGTCGTGGACAGCCGGCTGCGGCCACCGCGCCAGGGGGACGCGGACGACGGGCACGGTCTGGTCGTGGACGGCGCGGGCACCGACCGCTGGGCCTCGCTCCTTGCCACCGGCGACGCCGTGTTCGGCGGGCTCGACTGGTGGCCGGGGGTGACCGGCACCGATGTGCGCACCCCGCTGCTGGCCGCGCTCATCCGACCTTACTCGAAAGAAGGAACCGCACCGGCCGTGTCCCGCCCGGCTCAGCGGCCCGCCCACTTCGCGGACGCGGGGCTCACCGTCCTGCGCGGTCCGGGCGAGATCTGGTGCCGCTGCGACGGTGGTCCGCACGGCTTCCTGTCCATCGCCGCGCATGGCCACGCGGACGCGCTGTCCGTGGAGGTCCGGCACGACGGAGTCGACGTGCTCGCCGACCCGGGGACGTACTGCTACCACGGGCAGCCCGCGTGGCGGCAGTACTTCCGGTCGACCCTCGGCCACAACACGCTGCAACTGGACGGCGGTGACCAGTCCGTCTCCGGTGGCCCGTTCCTGTGGACCCGGCACGCCCGCACCCGCGTCCTGACCGCGGACACCTCCGGCGAGGGCGTGGCCCGCTGGTGTGCCGAGCACGACGGGTACCGGGGCTCCGTGCATCGCCGCCGGGTGGAGCTGACGGCCGCGAGCCAGGAGCTGAAGGTGGTCGACGAGGTACGCGGCCCGCGCCGGGCCGTACGGCTGGCGTTCCACCTCGGCCCCGAGATCGCCGCGGACCTGGTGGGGAACCGGGCGGTGCTCACCTGGATCCGGGACGGCGAGGGGCGTTCCGCCGTGCTCGACCTGCCCGCACAGCTGTCCTGGCGGGCGCATCGCGGCGAGACCGACCCGCCGCTGGGCTGGTACTCCGCGGGCTTCGGGCGCAAGGAACCCACCACCACGCTGATCGGCACCGGCACCAGCCCCGCCGACGGCGCGGACGGGTTCACCACCGTGCTCGGGTTCGGCGGCTAGGGGGCCCGTGGTGATCAAGAGGCGGCACTGGGCGTTGGCGGCGGCACCGCTGGCGCTGGCCCTGCTGACGGCGACCGGCTGTGAGAGCACGCCGGGCGCCCCGGCGGCGGAGCCGACCGCCGCGCCGTCCACGTCCACGTCCGCGGCCCGATCCGTGGCCCGGGTGTGCGCCAACCCCGCGGCCGGCCCGTCGAAGGCGCCGGCGGGCGCGGTGCCGGTCGACCCCGCGGTCGTCGGTGACCTGGCGTCGAAGACCAAGAAGAGCCCTCCGAACACCACGTTCTGGCTTCGACCGGGCAAGCACAGGCTCGACCCGGACCGCTACGCCCAGGTCATCCCCAAGAAGGGGGACCGCTACCTCGGTGCGCCGGGCGCGGTGCTCGACGGCGGGAAGAAGAACCAGTACGCGTTCGCGGGCACCGCCCGCGACGTCACCATCCGCTACCTGACCGTGCAGCATTTCGTCGCACCGCAGAACGAGGGCGTGGTCAACCACGACTCGGCCGACGGGTGGGTGATCGAGAACGCGACGATCCAGGACAACTCCGGGGCCGGGCTGATGGCCGGTGCCCACCAGCGGGTCCGTGCCAACTGCTTGCGCGACAACGGGCAGTACGGAATGAACGCGTACAAGGGCGGCGGCCGTATCAGCGATCTGGTGGTCGAGGACAACGAGATCGTGGGCAACAACACCGACGACTGGGAGCGGCGGCAGGAGGGCTGCGGCTGCACCGGAGGCATCAAGTTCTGGGCCGTCAACGGCGCCGACGTACGCGGCAACTGGGTGCACGACAACCGCGGAGCGGGGTTGTGGGCGGACACCGACAACAACGACTTCCTCATCGAGGACAACGTGCTCGAGGCCAACGACGGTGCCGCGCTGATCTACGAGACCAGCTACAACGCGATCATCCGGAACAACGCGATCCGGCGGAACAACTGGGCCGAGGGCCGCAGGTACGCCGACCGCGGTGACAACTTCCCGTACGCGACCGTCTACCTGTCCGAGTCCGGCGGCGAACCACGGATCCGGGCCCGCACCGGCAAGATCGAGATCTACCGCAACGTGCTGGAGAACAACTGGTCCGGGATCACCCTGTGGGAGAACGCCGACCGCTTCTGCAACAGCCCGGCCAACACCTCGTCCGGTGACTGCACGCTGCTGGTGAAGAACGCCGACCGCTGCGCGAAGCCGGCGATCGCCAAGGCACCGCTCTACGCCGACTGCCGGTGGAAGACACAGCGCGTGGACATCCACCACAACCGCTTCGTGCTCGACGAGTCCGTGGTCAAGTGCACGGAGTTGTGCGACCGCATGGCGGTGCTGTCCAACTACGGCACCTATCCGGACTGGTCGCCGTACAAGGGCGAGAAGGTGGCCGAGGCGATCACCCACAAGCAGGACAACCGGTGGCACGACAACGTCTACCTCGGCCCGTGGGAGTTCGTCGCCTACGACCCGAGCCGGGTGCTCGACTTCGCGGAGTGGCAGGGCACGGACTACCGGCAGGACGTGGGCAGCACCATCGACCCAGGGGCCGGTGGTTGAGATGGACACCCGGATGCACACACCGTCGGACACGCGGTCCGGCGCCGAACCGGGCTTTGTCGGTACCCCGAGGATCGTCGGGATCGTCTGGGGGCTGCTGGTCCTCAACACGCTCGGCTCCGCCGGAGCGAAGACCATCGTCCCGCTGCCGCGCTCCCTCATCCAGATGGTCACCATGGGTGCCCTGGTCGCCGCGTTCGCGCTGGCCCTCGCGGTCAACCTCCGGCTGCGCGTCCGGCCCAGCGCCTACCTGTTCCTGCTCACCCTGCTGCTGGTGACGAGCGTGATCTCCAGCGCGAACCTGGAGTCCGGGTTCGGCGCGCTGTTCCGCTGTTTCCGGCTGGCCCTCTTCATCGGCACCCTGTGGCTGCTCAGCCGCTGGTGGGACGGCAGCCTGACGTTCGTCCGCCACCACATCCGGGCGTACTTCGCGGTGCTCGGCTCGGTGGCCGCCGGCCTGGTCGTCTCACCGGGCGCGGCCCTGCCCGACCTCTACGGCGGACGTCTGGTCGGCGCGCTGTGGCCGCTCACCCCGCCGCAGATCGGACAGTATGCGGCGGTGATCATCGGGCTGACCGTGCTGCTCGTACTGGGCCGCCGGACCGACCGGACCAGCGCCGCGGTGATCATCGTGCCGTCCTTCGTGCTGCTCGCGCTGACCCATACCCGGACGGCCACGCTCGGCCTGTTCATCGGGCTGGCGCTGGCGATCGGCTCGCTCATCCTGACCAGCGCGGCCGCCCGCCGGTTCTTCACCTGGGCGGTGCTGAGCGCCGTGGTGGCCGCGGTGGGGTTCGCCTCCGCCCTGCAGACGTGGTTCCTGCGCGGACAGAGCAAGGAGAACTTCTCCAGCCTCACCGGCCGGGCCAAGGTCTGGGACGCCCTCCTTGCCGCGCCCCGGTCGACCTCGGAGAAGTGGCTCGGCGTGGGCCTGGGCGACAAGTCGTTCGGCGGGCTGCCGATCGACAACAGCTGGCTGGCCGTCTACAACGAGCAGGGTCTGATCGGCGTCACCCTCGTCGCGGCGATCATCATCGTGCTGGGCGCCGTCGCGTTGCTGCGGCCACCGTCGCTGCAGCGGGCCTGCGCGATCTTCCTGATCGGCTACTGCGCGATCGCCTCGTACACCGAGGCCGGTCTCGGCGACGCCTCGCCGTATCTGCTCCATCTGGCCCTGGCCGCCTCGCTGCTGGCCGCACCCGCCGCGACGACACCTCTCTCGACGCCCGAACCCACCAGACGGCCGGAGGTGACCTGACCATGCACGTCCTCGTGGTGCACAACCGCTACGGCTCCGCGCAGCCGAGCGGGGAGAACAAGGTCGTCGACCAGGAGGTGGAGCTGCTGCGCGCGGCCGGCCACCGGGTCGAGGTGTTCGAGCGGCGCAGCGACGACATCGCCGGCCGGTCCCTCCTCGGCAAGGTCGCCGTGCCGCTCCTGGTGCCCTGGAACCCGGCGGTCCGCACGGAACTCGCCGCCCGGCTGCGCACCGGCCGGCCGGACGTGGTGCACGTCCACAACGTCTTCCCGCTCCTGTCGCCCGCGGTCCTCGCCGCCTGCGCCGACGCCGGTGTGCCCGCCGTCGCCACGCTGCACAACTACACCCAGGTCTGCCCGCCCGGCACGCTCCAGCGCGACGGCCGACCGTGCACCGAGTGTGTCGGCTCCACACCACTGCCCGCCGTCCGGCACGGCTGCTACCGCAACTCCCGCCTCGCGACGGTGCCGCTCGCGGTCAGCCTGTCGGCCAACCGGCGGCGGTGGTGGTCCGGCGTGGAACGGTTCCTCTGCATCTCCGCGGCACAACGCGACGTCCTCGTGCGGTCCGGCATGCCGGCCGAGCGGCTGGCGGTGAAGCACAACTTCGTGCCCGACCCTGACAGTTGCCGGGAAGGCGGGGGAGAGCACGTGCTCTATCTCGGTCGGCTCGCGGAGGCCAAGGGCGTACGACTGCTCATGGCCGCGTGGGACGAGATCGCGGCGAGCGGCGGGGTGGGCGCGCCGCTCGTGATCGCCGGCACGGGGCCGCTGGAGCCAGAGGTGACCGCCTGGGCGGCGGGCCGGGACGACGTCCGCTACGTCGGCCTGCTGGATACGGCGGAGTGCCAGAAGGCCATCGCGCGGTCGGTCGCCGTGGTGGCTCCCTCGACATGGCTGGAGGCGTTCGGCCTGGTGGTCGTGGAGGCGATGGCGGCCGGGGTCCCGACCGTCGCCGCCGGCCACGGCGCCTTCGTCGAACTGGTCGAGGACGGAGTCACCGGGCTGCTGCACCGGCCGGGCGAGCCCGCCTCGCTCGCGTCCTGCCTACGCCGGATCGCGGCCGACCCGGCCCGCAACCAGGAGATGGGCCAGGCCGCCCGCCGCCGCTACGAGCAGGGCTTCAGCCCGGCCGTCGGCCTGGAGCGCCTGGTGGAGGAGTACCGCACCGCGATCGCGGGGCGGTCAGCACAGGCTCGCGGCGGGGAGACCCGCGCGAGCAGGGGGGATGGGGACAGCAGATGACACGATGCCGACTCTGCGGCTCGGAAGCGATGGCGAGCGTCGTCGACCTCGGGGCGACGCCACCATGCGAGAGCTTTCTCGCCGCGGACCAACTGGATGAGCCGGAGCCCGCGTACCCGCTGCACCTGCGGGTCTGCACCGAGTGCTGGCTCGCACAGATCCCACCGCTGATCACGCCGGAGGAGACGTTCAAGGAGTACGCGTACTTCTCCTCCTACTCGACCTCCTGGGTGGAGCACGCGCGCACGTTCGTCGCCGGCGCCGTACAGCGGCTTCCGCTCGGCCCCGACGCCTTCGTGGTCGAGGTGGCGAGCAACGACGGGTACCTGCTGCGGCACGTGGTGGACCGGGGGATCCGCTGCCTGGGCATCGAGCCGTCGGTGAACGTCGGTGCCGCGGCGCGGGAGGCGGGTGTGCCCACGCTCACGGAGTTCCTGAGCCCCGACACCGGCTCGGCCGTCCGCGCCGAGCACGGCCCCGCGGACCTGGTCGTGGCCAACAACGTGTACGCGCACATCCCCGACGTGGTCGGGTTCACCCGGGGGCTGCGCGCCCTGGTCGCCGACGACGGCTGGGTCTCCATCGAGGTGCAGCACCTGCTGACCCTGATCGAGGAGAACCAGTACGACACGATCTACCACGAGCACTTCCAGTACTACACGGTCGCGTCCGCGATCCGGGCGCTGGCCAGCGGCGGACTCGCGCTCGTGGACGTCGAGCTGCTGCCCACGCACGGCGGCTCCATCCGGCTGTGGGCCCGGCCGGCCGAGGCGGCCGGCGAGCCGACGCGGCGGGTGGCCGACGTCCTGGACCGGGAGAAGGCCGCCGGACTGCAGGAGCTGTCCGGGTACGCCGAGTTCTCCGCCCGGGTGGCCAAGGTACGCCGGGACCTGCTGCGGTTCCTCATCGAGGCCGCCGAGCGCGGCGAGACGGTCGTCGGCTACGGCGCCCCGGGCAAGGGCAACACCCTGCTCAACCACTGCGGCATCCGCCCCGACCTGCTCGCCTACACCGTCGACCGCAACCCCTACAAGCACGGCAGGTTCACCCCGGGCACCCGCATCCCCATCCTGGCACCCGATCAGATAGCCGCCGACAAGCCGGACTACGTCCTCGTCCTCCCGTGGAACCTGCGGGCGGAACTCGTCGAGCAACTGTCCTTCGTGCACGAGTGGGGCGGCCGGCTCGTCTTTCCCATCCCGGAACTGAGCATTGTCGAGGGCGTCTCGAAAGAGGTCACAGCATGAAGGTCGTCCTGTTCTGCGGCGGTTACGGGATGCGCATGCGCAACGGGACCTCCGACGACGTCCCCAAGCCGATGGCGATGGTCGGGCCGAGACCGCTGATCTGGCACGTCATGCGCTACTACGCGCACTTCGGGCACAAGGAGTTCATCCTGTGCCTCGGCTACGGCGCCCACCACATCAAGAACTTCTTCCTCAACTACGAGGAGACCGCGTCCAACGACTTCGTGCTGCGGGGCGGCCGGACCGAGCTGCTGTCCACCGACATCGCCGACTGGACGATCACGTTCGCGCAGACCGGTATCGAGTCGCCGATCGGGGAGCGGCTGCGCCGGGTGCGGCACCATCTGGACGGCGACGAGATGTTCCTCGCCAACTACGCCGACGTGCTCACCGACGCCCCGCTGCCGGAGATGATCGACCGGTTCGCCGCGCGCGACGCCGGGGCGTCGATGATGGTGGTGCCGCCGCAGTCGTCGTTCCACTGTGTGGAGCTGGGCGAGGACGGCCTGGTGGGAGGGATCACCGCGGTGAGCGAACTGCCGCTGTGGGAGAACGGCGGCTACTTCGTGCTCCGTCAGGAGGTCTTCGACCACATACCGGAGAACGGGGACCTGGTCGCCGACGGATGCGCCCAACTGGCCAAGCGCGGACGGCTGGTGGCCCACCAGCACCGCGGCTTCTGGAAGCCGACCGACACCGTGAAGGAGCGGGCCGCGCTCGACGAGGCCTACGCGAAGGGCGACCGCCCGTGGGCCGTGTGGGAGCGGGACACCGCCGGAGTCGGAGCGTGATCCGGCTCGGGGCCGGACCTCTGCGCCGGGTCGTCGCGGTGGGCGCGCACTGCGACGACATCGCCATCGGCGCCGGCGGCACGCTGCTGACGCTCTGTCAGGCGCTGCCCGGCATCCGGGTCGACGCGCTGGTGCTCTCCGGCGGCGGCAGCGAGCGCGAGCAGGAGGAGCAGGCCGCGCTCGCCGCCTTCTGCCCGGACGCCGACCTGCGGCTGACCGTGCTCAAGCTGCCGGACGGCCGGCTGCCGGCGCACTGGGAGGAGGCCAAGGCCGCGGTCGAGGAGCTGCGCGCGCAGACCGACCCGGATCTGATCCTCGCGCCGCGTACCGACGACGCGCACCAGGACCACCGCGGCCTGGCGCAGTTACTGCCCACCGCGTTCCGTGACCACCTCGTGCTCGGCTACGAGATCGTCAAGTGGGACGGCGATCTCGGCCGGCCGGCGGCGTACCAGCCGCTGGCTCCGGAGACCGCCGAACAGAAGGTGCGGCTGCTGCAGGAGCACTACCCCTCGCAGCGGCAGCGGCCCTGGTACGACCGGGAGGCCTTCCTCGGCCTCGCCCGGATCCGCGGCATCGAATGCCACGCGCGCTACGCCGAGGCGTTCACCGTCACCAAACTCACGCTCAACCTGGGGGGTTGAAAAACCTTGCGCGTACTACTGACCGGACACCAGGGCTATCTGGGCACCGTGATGGCCCCGGTCCTCAAGGCCGCCGGGCACGACGTCGTCGGCCTCGACGCAGGCCTGTTCGCCGACTGCGTCCTTGGCCCACAGCCCGCGGACCCGCAGGGGTATCGGGTGGACCTGCGCGACGTCATCGCCGAGCACGTGGCCGGGGTCGACGCCGTGATCCACCTGGCCGCGCTGTCCAACGACCCACTCGGCTCACTGGCACCCGAGCTCACCTACGACATCAACCACCACGCGTCCGTCCGCCTCGCGCAGCTGGCCCGCGACGCCGGAGTGCGACGCTTCCTGTACGCGTCGACCTGCTCGGTCTACGGCGCCGCCGGCGGCGACGACCTGGTGGCCGAGGACGCCCCGCTGCGCCCGGTGACGCCGTACGCGGAGTCGAAGGTGCGCGTGGAGGACGACCTGCACGCCCTGGCCGACGACGACTTCACCCCGGTCTTCATGCGCAATGCCACCGCCTTCGGCTACTCGCCCCGGCTGCGCGCCGACATCGTGCTCAACAACCTGGTGGGGCACGCCCTTTTGTCCGGCGAGGTCCTTGTGCTCTCCGACGGCACCCCCTGGCGCCCGCTGGTGCACGCCGCCGACATCGCGCGGGCCTTCACGGCCGCGCTGACCGCGCCGCGCGAGGCGGTGCACGACCGGGCGTTCAACATCGGCAGCGAGATCAACAACGTCACGGTCGCCGAGATCGCCGAGCAGGTCGCCGAGGCGGTGTCCGGTGCGAAGGTGGTGATCACGGGGGAGAACGGTGCCGATCCGCGGTCCTACCGGGTGGACTTCGCCCGGTTCCGCGCCGCGATTCCCGGCTTCGACTGCGAGTGGACGGTGAAGCAGGGCGCGCTCGAACTCGCCGACGCCTACCGCACGTTCGACCTGACCCGAGAGGACTTCGAGCAGCGCTACACCCGGCTCGCCGTGCTGCGCGCGGCGTCCGACGCCGGAGCCGTCGACGACACCCTCAGGTGGCGCCGGTGACCGACGTGAGCGAGGAGATGTACGCGCTGGTGGAGCGGATGTACCCGCTCTGCCGGAGCATCACCGGCGACGGTGTGCGCGCCACCCTGGACATCGTCGGGGAGTACATCCCACTGCAGGTGCACGAGGTGCCGACCGGGACGCAGGTGCTCGACTGGACGGTGCCGCAGGAGTGGAACATCCGGGACGCGTACATCGCCGACACCACCGGCCGGCGGGTCGTCGACTTCGCCGCGTCCAGCCTGCACGTGCTCGGCTACAGCGTGCCGGTGTCGGCGACCATGTCCCTCGCCGAGCTGCGCGGTCACCTGCACACCCTGCCGGACCACCCGTCCTGGGTGCCGTACCGCACCAGCTACTACAAGCCGGACTGGGGCTTCTGCCTGGCCCAGGAGACCTTGGACGCGATGCCGGACGGCGAGTACGAGGTGCGCGTCGACTCCACCCTCGCCGACGGCCACCTCACCTACGCCGAGTACGTGGTCCCCGGGCAGGTCTCCGACGAGGTCATCGTCTCCTGCCACGTCTGCCACCCGTCGCTTGCCAACGACAACCTGGCCGGCATCGCCGTGGCCACCTATCTGGCCCGGGCCCTTGCGGAGCAGCCGACGTACTACACCTACCGGTTCCTGTTCGCGCCCGGCACCATCGGGGCGATCACCTGGCTGGCCCGCAACGCGGAGCGGGTGGACCGGGTCAAGCACGGCCTCGTGCTCGCCTGCGCCGGGGACCCGGGCCAACTGACGTACAAACAGAGCAGGCGCGGCGACGCGGAGATCGACCGGGTGCTGCGGCATGTGCTGACCGCTTCCGAACGCCCGCACCGCATCACCGAGTTCACTCCGTACGGCTACGACGAGCGGCAGTTCTGCTCGCCCGGGTTCAACCTGGGCGTGGGCTCGCTCACCCGGACCCCGTACGCCGGCTACCCCGAGTACCACACCTCCGCGGACAATTTGGACTTCGTCTCCCCGGCGGCGATGGCGGACACCCTCGCCGTCTGCCGGGAGGCGTTCGGCGTCCTCGACCGCAACCGGCGGTACGTGAACCTCAGCCCCTACGGCGAACCGCAACTGGGCCGACGCGGGCTGTACGACGCGCTCGGCGGCCGCAGCGACACCAAGCAGGCCCAGATGGCCATGCTGTGGGTGCTCAACCTCTCCGACGGCGAGCACAGTCTGCTGGACGTCGCCGAGCGGTCCGGGCTGCCGTTCGACACCGTGGCCGCCGCGGCCGATGCCCTGCGCGGCGCCGACCTGGTCAAGGAATGACGCCCATGACCACCCAGGGGGAGAATCCGCGGACGACGGCGCCACCGGCCCGGTCCGCCAGGCGGGCCCTCGTCGGCCGGCTGTCCTGGGGGCTGGCCGACCAGGCGGCCTCCAGCATCAGCAACTTCGCGGTGGGCATCTACGTGGCCCGCTCGCTGGGGGTGACCGCGTTCGGTGTGTTCAGCCTGGCCTGGGTGACCTACGGTGTGGTGCTCAACGTCTCCCGCGGCCTGGCCACCGACCCGCTCGTGGTGCGCTTCAGCGGCGTGCCGGACGCGTCCTGGCGCGGTGCGGTGGCCCGCTCGACGGGCACCGCGCTCGGCGTCGGCGCGGCCCTCGGCGTGGTGTGTCTGGCGGCCGGGTTCGGCCTCGGCGGCCGGGTGGGGCCCGCGTTCGCCGCCCTGGGCATCATGCTGCCGGGACTGCTCCTCCAGGACGCCTGGCGGTTCTCGTTCTTCGCCGCCGGCGCGGGGCGCAAGGCGTTCCTCAACGACATCGTGTGGGGCATCGCGCTCGTCCCGGCCATGGTGGTGGCGGCCCACGTGGACACCGTGGCCGCCTTCGTGCTCGCCTGGGGCGCGTCCGCCACGGTGGCCGCCGGCTACGGCTACCTCCAGTCCGGCATCCGGCCCCGCCTGACCGAGGCCCGCGGCTGGCTGCGCGAACAGCGCGACCTCGGCTACCGGTACCTGGTCGAGAACGTCAGTCTCAGCGGCGCCAGCCAGGTACGGGCGTACGGGCTCGGCGTGATCGTCGGAGTGAGCGCGGTGGGCGCGGTGCGGGGCGCCGAACTCCTGATGGGCCCGTTCCTCGCCGTGCTGATGGGGCTTTCGCTGGTCACCGTCCCGGAGGCGGCCCGGGTGCTGCGGCGGGCCCCGCACCAACTGGGCAGGTTCTGCCTCCTCCTCGGCGGGGGGCAGGCCGCCGGAGCACTGCTCTGGGGCTCGGCACTGCTTCTGATGCCGGGCCGGCTCGGCGAACTGGCGCTCGGTGACGTCTGGCACTCCTCCTCGCACCTCGTCGTGCAGATCACCCTGAGCGTCGCGGGAGCGGGCCTCGGCACCGGTGCGGCGGCCGGGCTGCGCGCGCTCGGCGCGGCCCGGCGCAGCCTGCGCTGCCAGCTGTTCGCCTCCGCCTGCTACGTCGGCGGCGGGCTCGGCGGGGCGGCCGTCGCCGGCACGGCCGGCTCGGCCTGGGGCGTCGCCGCCGCGACCCTCAGCGGCTCGGCCGTGTGGTGGCTGCAACTGCGGTCCGCCGTGCGCGAGCGCCACCGCCATCCCATCCCCGAAGTGAGGACCGCATGACCGACCGACCCAGGCTGAGCATCGGCCTGCCCGTGTACAACGGCGAGGAGTACCTGGCCGAGTCGTTCGACGCCTTGCTCGGCCAGACCTACGAGGACTTCGAACTGGTCGTCTCCGACAACGCGTCGACCGACGGGACCGAGGACATCTGCCGCAAGTACGCCGCGCAGGACTCCCGCATCCGGTACCACCGGCTGCCCCGGAACATCGGCGCCACCCCGAACCACAACCATGTCTTCGCCGAGTCGCGCGGCGAGCTGTTCAAGTGGGCCTCGCACGACGACCTCTACGGCCGCGACCTGCTGCGGCGCTGCGTCGAGGCGCTGGACGAGCGGCCGGACGTGATCCTCGCGCACACCGACCAGGCGGTCATCGACGGCGACGGCCAGGTGACGGTCCCCTACGAGTACACGCTTGCCACCGGCTCCCCGCACGCGCCGGAGCGCTTCCGCAGCCTGCTGTTCGAGCCGGGCGGCGACGACTTCTACGGGGTGATGCGGGCCGACATGCTGCGCAGGGTGAAACCGATGGACAGCTACCACCACGCGGACCGCACGTTCGTCGCCGAGATCACCCTGCACGGGCGCTTCCACCAGGTGCCGGAGCTGCTGTACTTCCGCCGCGACCATCCCACCCGCGCCGAGCGGGCGAACCCGTCCAAGCGCGCCCGGTGCGTCAACCTGGACCCGCGCCGGGCAGGCCTGCTGCACCCGACGCCCCGGCTGCTCGCGGAGTACGTCTGGGGCTTCGCCTCGGCGATCCGGCGGGCGCCGCTGTCCCCGGCCGACCGGCGCGCGTGCTACGGCCACCTGGCATCGTGGATGACCAGCCGGGTCCGGCCGGGTGCCGGTGAGCGGGTCGAGGACCGCGCCCCGGTCGACCCGGCCCTGCTCACGGTCTCCGTCGACGCCCTCGTCGCCGGTCGTCAGGGAGGGCAGTCATGACGTCGACGGACGAAACCCCGGTGCGGGTCGGGGTGTTCGGCCTGCTCGGCTCCGGCAACCTCGGCAACGACGGGTCGCTCGAAGCCGTCCTCGGGTACCTGCGCGCCGAGCACCCGGAGGCGGTCGTGGACGCGCTGTGCGGCGGGCCCGAGGCCGTGACGGCACGGTTCGGGATCCCCGCCACACGGCTGCACTGGAACCGCGCGGAGTACCGGACCGCCTCACGTGCGGGCGCGATCGCCGCGAAGGGACTTGGCAAACTCGTCGACGTCTTCCGCACCGCCGCCTGGGTGCGCCGGCACGACGTGGTGATCGTGCCGGGCATGGGCGTCCTGGAGGCGACCCTGCCGTTGCGGCCCTGGGGCTTCCCGTACTCGCTGTTCCTGCTCTGCGCGAGCGGCCGGCTGCTGGGCACCCGGGTCGCGCTGGTCAGCGTCGGCGCCGCCGAGATCCGCAACCGTCCCACCCGGGCCCTGGTCCGCTGGTCGGGGCGGCTGGCCGCTTACCGGTCCTACCGGGACGCCCAATCCAGGGACGCGATGCGGGCCATGGGCGTGGACACCGCGCACGACGAGGTCTACCCGGATCTGGCGTTCGCCCTGCCGACACCGCCGGCGAGCGCGCCCTCGACCTCGCCGGGCCCGGTCTGCCTCGGTGTCATGGACTTCCACGGCGGCAACGACGACCGCGCCCGGGCCGACGAGATCTACCGGCGCTACCTCGACGGCACGATCCGGTTCGTCCGCGTGCTGGTCGAGGAGGGCCGTCCGGTCCGGCTGCTCACCGGCGACGAGTGCGATGCCTCGGTGGTCGCCGCGATCCTCGACGCCGTGGACTCACCGCTGGTCACCGCCGCCGAACCGGCCTCACTGGCCGACCTGATGAAGGAGATGGCGGCCGCCGACACCGTGGTGGCGGTCCGCTACCACAACCTGATCTGCGCGCTGAAGACCGGTACGCCGGTGCTCGCCCTCAGCTATGCGGCGAAGAGCGACGCGCTCATGGCCCGGATGGGCCTCGGCGCTTACTGCCACCCGGCCCGCGAGGTCGACGCCGACCGGCTGCTGGAGCAGTTCCGGGCGCTGGAGAAGCGGTCGGCCGAACTGCGGGGGACCCTCGCCGAGCGGAACCTGGCCGCCGCCCGGCAACTCGACGACCAGTTCACCGCCCTGACCGCGGCCCTGTTCCCGGCGACCGCCCACGACCATGCCCACACCCACGCCCGTCCTCGGCAGGAGTCTCCATGAAAGCGACCGAAGTCCCGGAGATCGCCGGCGCGTACCTGTTCGAGCCGACGCCGTACGCCGACGAGCGCGGCTTCTTCTGCCGCACCTTCGACGCCGACGTGGTCCGCTCGGTGGGCCTCGACCCGCACGCCTTCGTCCAGGACAGCGTGTCCCGCTCGGTCCGGGGCGTGCTGCGCGGCCTGCACCTGCGCTCCGGCGCCGGCGAGGCCAAGCTGGTGCGGTGCTCGTACGGACGGATCTTCGACGTCGTGGTGGACCTGCGCCCGGACTCGCCGACCTACCTGAGCCGGGCCTCCTTCGAGCTGTCCGGCGAGACACAGACAACTCTGTACATCCCGGCGGGGTGTGCGCACGGCTTCCAGGCACTGACCGAGACCGCCGACACGTCCTACCGGATCGACCGCCCGCACGATCCGGCCGAGGACGTCACGATCGCCTTCGACGACCCGGAGCTCGCCATTCCGTGGCCGCTGCCGGCCGCACTGATGTCCCGACGGGACCGGGAGGCGCCGAGCCTCGCCGAGGTCCTGAAGCACAGAGAAAGCTGAGGTCCCCGTGGACACCGAAGAGCTCGACCTGCCCCTGTCGCGGACAGCCAACGAGCGGCTGCACGCCATGATCCCCGGGGGCGCGCACACCTACGCCAAGGGCGACGACCAGTACCCCGAGAACCTGGCCCCGGTCATCAGCCACGGCAACGGTGCCCACGTGTGGGACGTCGACGGCAACCGCTACATCGAGTACGGCTCCGGCCTGCGGTCGGTCAGCCTCGGCCACGCGCACCCACGCGTGCTCGAGGCGGTGCGGCGAGAACTCGGCCGCGGCAGCAACTTCGTCCGGCCGTCCATCGTGGAGGTCGAGGCCGCGGAACGCTTCCTGGCCACGGTGCCGACCGCCGAGATGGTGAAGTTCGCGAAGAACGGCTCCGACGCCACCACCGCCGCGGTGCGCCTCGCCCGCGCCGCCACCGGACGCCCGCGGGTGGCCCTCTGCGCCGACCATCCGTTCTTCTCCGTCGACGACTGGTTCATCGGCACCACACCGATGTCCGCAGGCATCCCGGCGGCGACCAGCGAGCTCACCGTGTCCTTCCCCTATGGCGACCTGGCCGCCACGGAGGAACTGCTCACCCGCTACCCGGACGAGATCGCCTGCCTGATCCTGGAACCCGCCACCCACACCGAGCCGCCGCCCGGGTACCTGGCCGGCCTGCGCGAACTGGCCGACCGGCACGGCTGCGTACTGGTCTTCGACGAGATGATCACCGGCTTCCGCTGGTCCGAGGCGGGTGCCCAGGGCCTGTACGGCGTCGTCCCCGACCTCTCCACGTTCGGCAAGGCGCTGGGCAACGGATTCGCCATCTCCGCGCTGGCCGGGCGCCGGGACCTGATGGAGCGGGGCGGACAGCGTGGCACCGGCGACCGGGTGTTCCTGCTGTCCACCACGCACGGTGCGGAAACGCACTCACTGGCAGCCGCGATGGCGGTGCAGACCACTTACGTCGAGGAGGGCGTCACCGCGCGGCTGCACGCCCTCGGCGAGCGGCTGGCCGCCGGTGTCCGCGACGCCGCGGCCGCCATGGGCGTCGGCGACCACGTCGTCGTCCGGGGCCGGGCCAGCAACTTGGTGTTCGCCACCCTCGACGAGAACCTGCGGCCGTCGCAGGAGTACCGCACCCTGTTCCTGCGCCGGCTCCTCGCGGGCGGTGTGCTCGCCCCGTCGTTCGTGGTGAGCAGCGCACTCGACGACACGGACATCGACCGCACCATCGACGTGGTGGCCCAGGCATGCGGGGTGTACCGGAAGGCACTGGACGCCGCCGATCCCACCCCCTGGCTGGCCGGGCGAGCGGTGAAGCCCGTATTCCGCCGCTTGGCGTGACGTGACGTCAGCGGCGCTCCCGCCGACCGGCGTCGGCCGGCGGCAGCGCCGTCCGGTCGGTCATGTGGTCGGCCGTCCGGTCGACCAGCCACGCGGTCGCCGGTACCACCGCCAGCGCGGTGCACCAGCCGCCGAGGGCGTCGGTCGGGTAGTGCGCGCCCAGGCGGACCTCCGCCCAGCCCATGGTGGCGCCGGCGACCAGCGCCGCGGCGAGCACGAGGGACATGCCCGCCTTCCCGCCGAGGCCGAGCCGACCGGTCGCGAGCAGCGCGGCCATGAGGGCGAGCGCGGTGAAGAAGGCGGTGTGCCCACTCGGGTAGGACAGGTTGCCGTCGCCGTGGATGGTGCGTCCCACCAGGTGCTTGAGCAGCGTGGTGGTCCCCACGGTGAGGCCGGCGCCGGCCACGACGAGCACCGCCGCACGGGGACGCCGAAGCAGCAGGCAGCCCGCCGCACCGGCCACGATCAGCATCGTCGATCCCGCGGGTTCTCCCAAGAAGTCCAGGGCCAGAGCGACGTGCCGCCACGGCGGCCGCACACTGTCCGCCGTCGGCCGGATGATCCATCCGTCCACCCTGCTGGGCTCGCCGTGGCCGGCGTACAGGACCCCGAGTACGAAGACCACCAGTGTGGCGAGCGCCGCGACCAGACCGAGCCACACCCGCAGCGACGGGGGCAGCATCGCGCGCGCCGCTCCTGCCAGGCGATCCAACGCGAGCCCCCCGTTGTGTCCGACCCACCCTCCAGCGACCACAACCGCCGCGCGTCAGGCTCTGGTTTTCACCCTAACCAACAATCCGCGAACACATACGAGCAGTGCCAGAACAACCCCGCGGTGCCCGGAGGGGCAGAGCTCCCACCGGGCAACCGACTCGAGGCTCTAGAAGAACCCGAGCTTCTTCGGGCTGTAGGAAGTGAGGATGTTCTTCGTCTGCTGGTGGTACAGCCGTTGCATGCCCTTCAGTGCCGGTGGTCAGTCACCTCATCGCACCTCGCGCGCGTACGGCGTGACGGTGATCCGGTCGATCAGCGGCGCGTAGCGGGAGCGGAGCAGCACTCCGGGGAAGGTGTCCGAGGCGTAGGTGGTGCCGTCGAAGTCGGGCAGTTCCTCGGAGCGGAAGGCGATCGTGTTCTGTCCCTTCTTCAGGTGGACGGGGACGGTCAGCTCCCAGAAGTTGTTCTGGTGGAAGGTGTGGGGGAAACCGACGCGGTGTACCTCGCCGTCGTTGACGGTGATGTCGGCGTGGCGGGCGAGCGGGTCCGGGTTGTAGTGGGTGGCCTCGGACTGCTCGGGGTTGGAGTAGCGGATGCGCAGCGAGTACAGGCCGGCCTTGTCCGCGGCCACCGTGAACGTCGCGGTGTTGCCGTTGCCCGGGTCGCCGCCGATCCCGGTGATCGCCGTGCCGTCGGTGGCCAGGGACAGCGGGGTCAGCGTGGCCGTGCCCGCGAGCCTGGCGTCCTGCGCCTCGTACGTACGCGACCTGAGGGTGCCGTCGGTGGGCGTGACCGTCAGCCGGTCGACGAGCGTGGTGCCTGAACCGCCTGTCACCGTCACCTTGTTGATGCCGCCCGAGAGGGAGACGGCCACCGCGTGCCTGGACTTGGTGACGTGCAGGGCGTCGTGCCCGTTGACGGCGAGCCGGGCGTCCGCGCCGCCGAGGGTGTCGACGCTGAGGGTGGCCTCGCGGTCGGCGGCGGAGTAGACCCAGAACGTGGCCGTCTGGTGCTTCGCGACCCGGACCGCGCCGGAGCCGGTGGCGGGGGCCGGGGTGTGCTTCGGCAGGTCGTAGACGGGGCGGGCCCCACCGCTCGTCCAGGCCAGCTCGCCCTCGTAGACCTCGGTGGCCGCCGACGCGTCCGGCAGGGACAGCGTGAGTCGGTCGACGATGGCGTCGCCCTTGGTGGCGCGCCTGCCGTCGACGCTCCTCGCGGCGAGTGTCAGGGTGTGCCTGCCCTTGGTGAGGCGCACCGTGGTGTCGGTGTGGTCCCACACCACCCACTTGTAGCCGAGCGGCAGGTACAGCTCCTGCTCGCCCGCCGCCTGGCCGTCCACCCGCAGGAAGACGTTGGTGGGTCCCTGTTCCTTCACCTTGTCGAAGGTGTTGAGGGAGTTGGCGAAGACGCTCAGGTCGTAGGTGCCGTCCTCGGGCACGTCCACGGGGAAGTCCAGCGTGACGTCCGAGCCCGTGCGCAGGCCGCCCACGTCGTAGCCGCCGGAGGTGTAGAACTTCGACACGTCGCTGGTCGACCCCTCCGGGCCGTTCCTCGAATAGCCCGACCCGGTGTGGGCGGCGTCCTCCGCCTCGTACGATCCCTGCCAGCGCACCGGCGCTGACCGGGTGCCCCGTGCCGTGCCGGCCGGGCTGAGGACGATCTCGTACGCCGAGGACTCCTTCAGCTTCGGCAGCGTGCCGTCGCCGAAGTCGACGACGGCCTTCCCGTCATCACCGACCTTCAGGTCGGTCTCCGTCAGCAGCTTCGGACCGGAGTTGTCGCCGACCTGCCCGCTCCAGTCGATCTCGCTCACCCAGGCGTGGACGCTGTCCCCGAAGACCTTCCTGGGCAGGTTGTCGAAGGTGATGTGCCCCTTCCCGGTGGACCCGCCGAAGATCAGCCGGGACTGCTTCTTCTCCTCGTCGAGTGTGGCCACTCCCTGCATGGTGTAGTTCTGGCTCGGGAACGGCGGTGTCACGTTCACCGTGTGCCCGCTCATCGAGGCGTAGGAGTGCAGCAGCCACCACTGGCCGTTGCCGCGGTTGGACTGCACCGCGGAGTCGGAGAGGTTGCCGTCGATGTTCCAGTACGCGATGTCGGCGTCCACCTTGGACTCCTCGATCGCGGACACCCACTGGATCATCTGGCCGGGGACGGAGGTGTGGTAGTTGAAGGCGTACTCGTTGATGTTGACGGGCAGTCGGGTGCCCTCCCGGTCGGTACCCCTGAACAGGTCCTGCTCCCACGCCCGGTACCTGGCGACGTTCTGGCGCACCGCCTCCGGGTGGCTCAGCTCGTGCCAGGTGATGACGTCGGGGAGGGTGCCGGCGGCCAGCGCGTGCGTGAGGAAGCCCTTGACATGGTCGAACAGGACGCTGGTGTTGGGGCCGGCGATGCGGGCGTCGGGCATCCTGCCTTTGATGAGCTTGCAGGCGGAGTCCCAGGCGGCGAAGAAGTCCTTCGGGTCGGTCAGCCAGCTGACCTTGTCGTAGCTCCACTCGCCGGTTCCGAACATGTTGCCCTCGGGCTCGTTGAACGGCACGAAGACGATGTTGTCCCGGTACTGCTGCGGCAGTTGCAGGACCTGGTCGACCTGCTCGGCGAGCTTCTCCTCGTAGAGCTTGAGCTTCTCCTGCGGAGTCCCGCCCGGCCACTCGTAGGGGAAGCCGCGGTTGATGTCGGTCATGTAGATGTACACGTCGCCGTCGGTGGCGTCGGCCAGCGGCTTGACCACGTCCAGCGCGTCCGCGCCGGGGTGCTGCGGGCCGTCCTGCGCCTTGGTGGAGATCGTGCGCAGGCCCATGCCCTCGATGAGGTTGCTGGTGGGGACGTCCGGGCCGTACACGCCGTAGAGCGTGCCGGAGGCGCCGCCGTGGAAGGTGCCGGTGTCCGAGCCGAGGTCGACGGTGAGGGCCCCCTCGCGCACCACGGTGACCGTTGCCCGCACGGTCTGCCCGGACGCGGTTCCGGTCACGGTGAAGGTGCCCGGCCGGGCGTACCTCTCGGGTGGTACGGCGTCCCAGGTGATCGGCGTGTCGCGGTCGTAGCCGTCGGAGAAGGCGGCGCGGACCGTGGCGGGCAGGGACGGGGCGCTCCCGGTCGTCGTACGGACCTCGAACGACGTCTGCGAGAGTTGGACGAGGGTGGGCACGGCCCCGACCGTACCGGCCACCTGCTCCGCAGTGAGCGCCGAGTGCCAGACCGTGAAATCGTCGATCGTGCCCTTGAGCAGCGGGTCCTGGTAGAAGGACTTCCCGATGTAGCCGGCCGCGGTGGCCGAACCGTCCAGCAGGTCCTTGGCCCTGACGGTCGTCGCGGCGGAGGAGACGGCGACGCCGTCGAGGTAGGTGGTGACCCGTTGGGCGGCGGTGTCGAGGGTGACGGTGACCGTCCGCCAGCCGTCGGCGGGCAGCGGTGCGTAGCCGGAGACCTGTGCCTCCGCGCCGCCGCCGCCGGTGGTCACGGCGGTGCGCAGCACGCTGCCGTTGGACGGCGTGGTGAACAAGTACGTGCTGGTGTCGGTGCCCAGGTCGAAGATCCGTTGCCAGGCCGACTTGTCGTCGCCCCACTTCACGCGGGCCGAGACCGTCAAGTCGCTCGCGTCGCCGAGGACTTCCCGGGGCAGGCGGACGTACGCCCCGTCGGAGGTGGGTGCCCCGCCGGGCAGGGACAGCGCCCTGCCGCCGTCCGCGCCCGCGACCGACTCGGCGGTGGCGGCATTGACTAGGGTCGCCGTCAGACCGTTGCCGGAGCTGTCGGTGATCCTGCCGGAGGCGAGGTCGTCCTGGTCGAAGGTGTAGTGGGCGGTGGGCTGGGGAACGCCGGCCGCCTGTGCGGGCACGGCCGGAGCGGCCAGCAGGCCCGCGCCGAGGGTCAGCGCCACTGCGGCCGCGGCCCGGCGCCGGGCGGATCTGTCAGCGGATGGCATGGATCGCGTCCTCAATCCTCGTGTATCGGCGTAATGGTGTGTCGACATGCATCGAACCGGTTCGATCCAGAGCTCGCGGTAGCAGGAGAAGTCGCCCGGTCGGCGGGAGGGCGGGCCCTTCGGTTCCAGCGGAGGTGCGGAACCGCCTTGCGGTCGCCGGAAGGATCACTTCATCGAACCGGTTCGGGGAAGCTAGCACCATGGAATCCTGACCCTCAATCCCCCGAGCGAAAACCGGACCTTCTACCGGATATGAAAGTCTCGTCGAGGGTGTTGACAGTGGATGCCCCCGTTTCTACGTTCACTTCACGCGAACCGGTTCGACGATCGGATCCGCGTCACGTTCCACCACCCACTCTCGTGAGCCGACGAGTACTCTCTCCGCCGAGAAGTCGAACCGGTTCGAGCTAGGAGCCGCCGTGAACATCGGTGAGATCGCCCGACGGGCCGGTGTCTCGCGGAGCACCGTGTCGTACGCGCTGAGCGGCAAGCGCCCGGTCTCGGACGACACGCGCCGGAAGATCCAGCAGGTCATCGACGAGTTGGGCTACCGCCCGAACGCGAGCGCCCGGGCCCTTGCCAACGGCCGCACCAACACGATCGGGCTGGTGTTCCCGCCGGCCGGCAACCACTACACCGGGATGCAGCTGGATTTCATCGGCAGTGTGGTGGAGGCCGCCGCGGCTCACGACTACGACGTACTGCTGTCCCCGAGCGGCGTGGACAGCGACCGCTCCTTCCAGCGGCTGCTGGGGGAGCGGCGCGTCGACGGCGCGATCCTGATGGAGATCAGGCTGGCGGACGACCGGGCCGACCACCTGGCAGAGCTGGGCTTCCCGGCCGTCGCCATCGGCCGCACCGCCCACCCGGAAGGTGGCTGGTGGGTCGGCCTGGACCACACCGCCCTGGCGGCGGCGTGCGTCCACCACCTGGCGGACCTCGGCCATCGCCGGATCGCCTTCGTCAACCGGCCCGAGCAGCTGCTGCGGGCCGGGTACGAGTCCGCGCACCGCGGCCTCGACGGCTTCACCAAGGCCGCGGCCGAGCGCGGTCTGACCGTGCGGACGTACTGCTGCGGGGACGACGCGGCCTCCGGCCAGGCCTGTATGGAAGAGATCCTGCGCGACGAGCCGGCCACCACCGGTCTGGTCACGCTGAACGAGGCCGCGCTGGGCGGCCTCTACCGGGGGCTCGCCCAGGCGGGCCGCCATGTGCCGCGTGACTTCTCCGTCACCGGGGTCGTCGCCGGCCGGTGGGCCGAGACGGTGACCCCACAGCTCACCGCCGCCGACGTACCGGCGGAGGAGATGGGCCGGCGCGCCGTCGACCTGCTGGTGGAGCGCCTCGACCATCCCGACGCACCGCCGCGGCACCACCTCCTCGCCCCGCCGATCTCCCTGCGGGCCAGTACCGGACCCGCCGGGACCGGCACCGCGCTGTGACCGCACCCGCGTAGCTCTGCTCCTCGACCCTTCACCTCACGGTCGCCCGAACGGTCCGCAAGTGCCGTTCGCCGTGCCCGCCACTCCTCACCGCCCCCTGCCTCGGCACCGGCATGCCCAGAACAAAGGAACCCTCACGATGAACAGCACCTCCAGACAGCGCCGTCTGACCGCCGCAGCCGTCACCGCCCTCGCGGTGGCCGTCACCGCCACCGCCTGCTCCTCCGGCTCCGGCAGCAGCGACAGCAACGGCGCCGGCGGCGGCACGTACACGATCTGGGACCCCTACCCGCAGTTCGACAAGACCTCGGACTGGGAGAAGCTGCTGGACCAGTGCATACCTGGGTGAAGACCGCGATCGGCGTGGTGCTGACCGGGATCATGCTCTTCCCGGTCTACTGGATGGTCAACGTCTCCCTCACCCGCGACCAGGACATGCGCAAGAGCCCGCCAGACATGCTGCCGCTGCACGGCACCCTGGCCGGCTACCGCACCGTCCTCGACGAGCAGTTGCCCTACCTCGGCACCAGCCTCGTCATCGGTCTGGGCACCGTCGTCCTGTCCGTCGCCCTGTCCGCCCCGGCCGGTTACGCGCTTGCCAAGCTGCGCCCGCGCGGCGGCGGCATCCTCAGCTTCGTCCTGTTGGCCGCCCAGATGATCCCCGGCATCATCATGGCGATGGGCTTCTACGCCGTCTACCTGCAGCTCGGCCTGCTCCAGTCGGTCCCCGGCCTGATCGTCGCCGACTCGACCCTGGCCGTGCCGTTCGCGGTGCTGATCTTCACGGCGTTCATGTCCGGCATCCCCGGCGAACTCCTCCAGGCCGCGCAGGTGGACGGAGCGAAGGCCCTGCGCACCTTCTGGTCAGTCGTGCTGCCGATGAGCCTAAATGCCGTCGTCACCGTCTCTCTGTTCGCGTTCCTGTGGGCCTGGTCCGATTTCGTCTTCGCCAGCACCCTGGTCAACGGCGGCGCCCACGAGCCGATCACCCTCGGCATCTACCACTACATCGGCAACAACAACCAGCAGTGGAACGCGATCATGGCCACCGCCGTGCTGGCCTCGTTTCCGGCCGCCGTGATCCTCGTCCTCGCCCAGCGGTATGTCGCCGCCGGGGTGACCGCCGGCGCTGTCAAGGACTGAACCGCCCAACCCGCCAGCACGACCGGTCAGTCGCCAGTCCGCTGCTGCCCCTGCTCCAGAAACGAGTCACGCCACCATGACCGCCGCCCCACCCGGCCCGGCCTTCTCCGTCCACGACATCCCGTTCAGCACCTACGGATCCTGGTTCGACATCTCACCCGTGGTAGCGGAGAAGACACACGCCGAGGACCTCCACCTCGTGTCGCACCAAAACGGCATGCACGGAGTCCTGCGCCTGGTCCCCCTGAACACCACGGCTGAGGGCGACCGTGCCGAGGCTCGCGTCGTGGCGACACCGGGCCTGCTCAGCTGGATCGGCGAGAACGGGCGCGTCGACCTCGCCTACGAGTCGCCGGAGATCGTACGCCTGCGGGGCAGCGGCCTTGGCATCGGCGTCTTCGCCGCCGCCAAGGACCTGACCCCGTTCAGCGGAACGTACTTCTTCCACGACCCGGCGGCGGACGCGCACGTGTTCACGTCGTACGAGACCGGGCGCCGCTACCGGGTCACCGTGTTGTCCGGCACCCTCGCCGAGGTGGCCGGAGCACAGGCCCTGGGTAGCGTTGACCGCGGTGTCGGCGTGACGGCGGACGCGGACGGGACCTGGGAGATCGCGATCGGCGAACTCGACGCCGCGCGGCCGCCGTACGTGACCTCCGGGACCTTCGACGACGTCGTGGAGTCCGCACGGCGTGCGTTCGCGGACTTCGTGGACGCGGTGGCACCCTGGCGTTCGGCCGCCACGCCGGCGGCCGAACTCGCCGCCTACGTGGTCTGGTCGGCGACAGTACGGCCGGCCGGCCTGGTCACCCGGCCCGCCGTGCTGATGTCCAAGCACTGGATGGACAAGGTCTGGAGCTGGGACCACTGCTTCAACGCCCTTGCTCTGGGCCGTGGTTGTCCCGAACTCGCCCTGGACCAGTTCGCCCTGCCCTTCGACCACCAGGACGACAGCGGCGCCCTGCCCGACTCGGTCACCCACTCCGAGGTTCTGTACAACTTCGTCAAGCCGCCCATCCACGGCTGGGCCTTCGGCCGCCTCCGCCGGCTCCTGCCAGTACCTCCCGACCAGGAGCAACTGACCCAAGTTTATGACCGGTTGGAGCGCTGGACCGCCTTCTGGCTCACCGCGCGACGGGCCCCCGGCACCGAACTGGCCCACTACCAGCACGGCAACGACAGCGGATGGGACAACGCCACCACTTTCGACCCCGAGCGCGTGGTCGTCACCGCCGACCTGGCCGCCTTCCTCGTGCTCCAACTGCACGAACTCGCCCAGTTGGCCGAGGAGCTGGGCAAGGAGGATGTGGCACGCCGTTGGACGGCCGCAGCTGAGAGGACACAGACCGCACTGCTCGACGAGCTCTGGACCGGAGAGCGGTTCGTCGCCCGGGGAGTCGCCAGTGGGGGCACCTGGAGCAGCGCCAGCCTCCTAGACCTGATGGCCATCGCGCTGGGCGAGCACCTGCCCGACGAGATCAGCAGCGCGCTGGCCGACCGCATCAAGGCCCACCTCACCCCGTACGGGCTGGCCACCGAACTGACCACTTCGCCGCACTACCTCCCCGACGGCTACTGGCGCGGCCCGATCTGGGCCCCGGCCACCGTCCTCGTCGAGGACGGCCTGCGCCGCGCCGGACACCACCGGCTGGCCGACGACGTCAGCGCCCGCTTCCGCGCCCTGTGCGAGACCCACGGCTTCGCCGAGAACTTCGATGCCCTCACCGGAACGGGCCTGCGCGAGCGCGCCTACACCTGGACCGCCAGCTGCTACCTCCTCCTCGCGGAAGCGCACGCACACCGAGACGGCCACTGACCGGCCGCCTCCGACACAGTCCCGGGGCCGGACCGGCCCGGGTCTCTCTCCTTCCCCCCAGGAGCCGCACAGTGAAGCCGTTGACAGCAGTCCCCGAAACCACATACCGCACCAGACGCCGGGCGTCGCCTCACAGACCCAGTACCTGCAGATGTGGTCGCGTTTCTACGCCAAGGTGCGCGCCGCGTTCCCCAACAGGTGATCGTCGGCCCCAGCGTCGCCGGCCAGCCGAACTCGTCCTACGCCTGGTGGACGACGTATCTGAACTACGTCAAGGCCAACAACGTCGGCCCCGACATCTACAGCTGGCACGACGACCCCGGTGACCCGGTCACCGACGTGGGCCGCGCCAACTCGACCATCTCCGCGGCAGGCCTGACGAACACCCGCCCCAATCCTCCGGTGTGTGCAGTCCGGGTTCCGGCCCGCGTAGTGGGGGCGAGACGAGTTCGGCCGGTTGAGGCCGCCTACCGCCCCGTGGGGAGCGGTGGTTGACATGCCGGCCCGGGTTGTTGATCGGAACGGAGACCTCGATTCGGCTCCGGGGAGTGTGACGAGGGGGTCGGGGCGCGAGCTGCGGGTGGTGGCGGATGGATCAGCCGGTGTGGGTGACCCCTTTGAGGAATGAGCTGAGACTGAGCCGCGTGCTGTCGTAATCGGCGGCCGGACCGGCGGGGAGTCGGCCCAGGCGGTCCCGGGTGGGGGCGATGACGGTGTCGACAGCGCGTTTCGCGGCTCGGATCGCGGCCGGTGGGCGGCCAACCGCCCCCGCTACGTCCTACTTCTCCTCCGGCTCCCAGGCGCGGAGCAGGTCGAGCAGCCCTGCGTCTCCGTCAACGTGCAAGGTGTCGGCCTGGATCCGGTCGTACAGGTAGAGGACCAGCTCACTGGCCGTGCCGTGGACGGAGGCGCCGGCTGCGTCCGAGTCCTCGCCGGTCGCGGCGGTGGGCGCGGGGATGCGGGTGGTGCGTGCGCCGTCGCCGTCGACGGTGAGGCGCCAGGAGCGGCCCTCGGCGGCGTGGAAGTCGAAGGCCGTGGGCTTGTGGGGCCAGGCACTCGGCGTTGCGCAGACGGTGAAGAGGAACTCCTCCACACCGTCGAGTGCCAGCTCGACCGGCAGCGGCTGCGGGGTGCCCGCGGCGAGCTGGGCGTCGTAGGTGTGCACCGCGGTCTCCTGGACCCGGTGCCGGGCGGTGCCGCCGGCGGTCTGCGGTGACTGCGACGCGGGCCACCACGTCCAGCAACCGCTCTCCGGTCCCGCCGCGCGCAGGGCGCCCAGCAGAAGCTGCGTCGACCCGTCCAGCCAGGCCAGCAGGGCCTCACGCTCCTGCGGCACTTCCAGCGCGGCGCGCGCGGCGACGGCCTCGGCTGGCGGCGCGTCGGCGGCCCCCGCGCCGACGATGGCGGCCCAGAAGCGGTCGCCCCCGCCCAGGTGCTTCACCAGATCGAACAGCGTCCACCCAGGGCAGGTCGGCACCTGTGCGTCGAGATCGGGCGCGGCGGCGACCACGGCGCGGAAGGCGGTCGACCGTTCATCGATCAGTCGCAACAGGTCGGGGAACTCAAGATTCTCTTCCACGCCGGATGTCTATCACCGTGCTCCGGTGATCGGACAGCGATTTTCCCAGTCGCCGCCGGTTGGCCATTGCGGACGTCCTCGCCTCCCACCGCTGGGGTGACAAGCTGCGCACTGCTGCGAGGACGCTGGTGGTGGCGGTACACCAGGCGTCGTGCCTGTGGGCGCTCTGGCCTCGCCGCGCGGCCTGGCACCTCGCCGACGTGACGTCCACCTGGTGCGCGCGGTCATGCTGCCGCTCGATGTGATGGACGCGGAGGTCACGACGGCGGGGGAGGACCGGTCGGGTTGGAGTTCAGGTGACTCCCGTTCGACCAGCACTCCTCACCGCCGCCCAGGTCCGCCGGGTGGTCGAGGACCTCATCGACACGGGCCGCTGGAAGGCGGGCGACCGTGACAGGCCCGGCCCCGGCAGACCGCCCGGCTCGAAAGACCGACACCCCGCCACCCGCTACGACGTCGGCAAAACAGCCAGACGGCCCGAGACCATCAAGGAACGTGACCAGGTCAGATCCTGACGAGGGTCGTGCGAGATTCCAATTTCGACTCCACGGGTCAGGTCGCGGTGGGGATGTAGCGTGTTGCTGCGAGCTTGGCAATCGTCCGAAGGTTCGCGAAGTAGGAGGCGCAGTAAGCCGAGTTGATCAGGGGAACGACCTCGTCGAGGTCGGCGATGCACGACCAGAGGTTGGCGATGCCGTGGTCGTCGAGCCCGCCGTTCAGTTCCCTCTGGATGAGGCCGGCGACGTCGGCGTCCAAGAGGACCAGCTCCACACCCTCGATGTCCACGCCGCGGAAGCCGTCGGGGAACAGGGCGCGCCGATGTTCCTCCGACAGCCGGGCGAGCCGGTCTTCAGGCTGCGCTCCGCTCATGCGGACGGCCGTCGTCTCTGCCGCGGACGATGGGCGAACGAGCAGGGAGATCGCATCGCAGACAGCACGCACCATTGCGACGGCTTGGGCCTGTGGGAGAGCGGCACTTGTCACGGAGCCCTGTGTGAGCCGGTCTCGCAGCAGCCGGCTGCGGTCGAGTTCGGTGGCGAGGCCAGCCGTGATGAGCCCCGCATCGGAGGCCCGCTCAATCAGGTGCCCGAGTGGCTTGTCGATGGCCAGACGCTCGGCGAGGACGTTCTCCAGGGCGAACAGGGAATGCGTGACGGCGACGGTGGCGAACTCGTATCGATAGTAGGAGTGTCGGATCAGCTCGCGAGACGTTTCCAGCGCGCTCATGACGTACATCGACGCGCCGTTGGGCAGAACGAGGTCGGCCACCAGAGCGTGCATGCCCGCATAGTCGAGGACGACGTCGCGGGTACGCGGGTCCTGTACCGGCAGAGGGAACGGGCCGGGCAACGGCGGCAAGGTGCTCACCAGTGCAGTCTTGTCACCTGAAGGTCTCGGTGCCAACGGATTTGTTCGGGGCGGTTGGCGATCCGGTGCCGCATGTCGCTACTGGTCCGGTCCGACCTAAAGCACAAGCTTAGAACTCCTGACGAAAAGCCTCTTCGGCGGTTTGTGGTTCCTCGTCTCCCGGTCCGGCGGCATAGGCCAGCGGGGGTGCGATGGCTTGGGCATCGGCTCCCTCGCCGACCCATAGCCCGATGAAGAGTGCCGCGGTCGCTTCCAGGAGTCCCGCTCGTTCGAGAGAGCCGCCGGCCACGGGTTCGCAGCCGACATCCCGCACCAACTGGTGCACAAGTGCGAGAGCCCTTTCGTCGTCGCCGCAGACCGGAACAGCCAGTCGCCGCCCGTCAAAGATGGGCGGCGACATACGCCACACATCCTCATGGCAGAGATTGAACGCCTTGACCACATGAGATCCCGGTGCCGCCGCGGCCAGTTGCTGTGCGGCTGAGAGGCCGCTCTGGGTCAGCAGCCGGAAGCCCTGACCGACTGGATTGGAACAGTCGATCAGCACTTTGCGGTCCAGGACCGCTCGCAGTTCCCGCACCACGCTCGTCCCTGTGCCGAAGGGCAGCGCGGACAGCACTACCTGACCGAACTCGGCCGCCGCACGCAGATCGGCGGGCTTCGCGCTGCCCCCGAGGCGCGTCGCGAGCCGCTCCGCCTTGTGCATGTCCCGTCCTCCGATGGCCACGTCGTGCCCGGACCGGACCCAGTGCGTGGCGAGCGCGTCCGCCATGTTGCCCGTGCCTAGTACGCCGATTCTCATCACGGATTTCCTCCCAGGGCCTGCTTGGCTCGTTCCCAAAGACGCTAGAGGGTCTGTCAGGCACCATTTGGTACGTGACGACCGACACCTTCCTCTCCGACTGCCGTGCACGCCTGGCCTTCGACCTCCTGTCCAACACCTGGAACGCCGTGGTGCTCTGGGCCCTGCGCGACGGTCCCAGGCGTCCGGTCGAACTACGCGAGCAGATCGGGGGGATCAGCTCCAAAGTCCTCACCGAGACGCTGCGGCGCTTGCAGTCCAACGGACTGGTGGACCGGCGGGCACACCCTGGAGCGCCACCGCGCGTTGAGTACCAACTCACGGCCCTGGGACGGACTTTGCTGGCACCCATTGACGCTGTGGGAGCATGGGCCTTCGAGCATGGTGATGAGGTCATGGCAGCCCAGGAAGCCGAATGCGCCGCCGCCCAGTGCCCTTCAGAGTGAGCGCAGACGTCTCCAGCAGATGAGTGCGCAGCCGAGGGTGAGGAGGGCTTCGTGGATGTCATCCCGTATCTCCCACCGGATGCGCAGGCGGCGGAACCAGTGCAGGTGGGCGAACGCGCGCTCAGCGACCCAGCGTTGGGTGCCCAGGCCGGAGCCGTGCTCGGTGCCGTGGCGGGCGGTCAGCGGCTTCACGCCCAGATCCCAGACCATGCGGACACGTATGTCCGGTTTCGGGATCCAGCGCCGGGAGGGTGGCCACGGGATCTGTGATTCGCGCATGACACCGGGACACCCGGCCAGCACCCGCTACCAAGCGGCGATCTCGCAGCGCACGCTCACCGCCGCCTACCGCAAGGCCGACTACTTCGCCCGCAACGTCCGCACCATCCAGGTCCTCATCGACCGCGACTCCACCCTCTGGCCGTCACTCGCGACACCTGGTGGGGCGTGGGCGCCCAGGCAGGCGTCCTCACCATCGAGGTCGAAGTGATCTGCTCGGATCGGGGCGGGCGGAGCGATTGGTAACCCACCCGGCCGTCGGCACGCTGCCCGGCTTCTGGAGGACCATCCGGAATGTTCTGCCCCGCTGTACCGGCCCATGGGGGTGCACAACGGGGGAACAGCGGGGGCGGCCGATCCGTCATCGCGCTTCGCCAAAGACCGCGGACTTGGTTCGATCGGGTACTCAGAGCGTGCACGCGGCGGCTGCGACGCCCATGGAGTCGGCGAGGGGCGTGACGCGGCAGAAGGAGTATGGGCCACAGGGTCTGCTAACCCAGCTGCGAGCCCGGGCAGGGCGAGTGCCTCTTCGGTTGCAGCGCCCCGGTTCGGGTTCTTTACTAGTAGGTACAAATCGCACTGAACCGGGCGGTCCATGAGGTGGCGTGGCGGAGCATTCCGTCGTCGACGCGGGCGTCACAAGGTGGGCGCGCATGGGCTGCCGCGTGTCGGCCTGCTGTGCTCTTTGCAGGTCTCGGGATGAGCTGCATCGAGGAAGAAGTAGACATTCTGGGAGATATTGACCGTAAGGTCGGCAGGGTGGCTGCTCGACCGGGATCGGTGTGGCTATAGCCCGTCGGTTCGTCGCCGAAGGCTCCACCGTGCAAGGAGTCGTGTCCCATGCTCGCCATTCACCTCACTCAGTTCGGGGAGCCGGAGAAGTGCCTGAAGGTGGTTGACGTGCCCGAGCCCCCGGCTCCCACCGCCGGACAGGCGCTGGTCCAGGTCGAGTACGCCCCGCTCGACCACCACGACCTTCTCCTGGCGCAAGGTGTGTACCCCGTACGCCCCGAGCTGCCGACGGCCATCGGGAACGAGGGCGTCGGGACGGTCGTCTCCGTAGGGCCCGGTGTCATGGAGGTCAGCCCCGGTGAGAGGGTCCTGCTTCCCTTCGGCGTCTTTTCCTGGTCCGAGCGGGTGGTGGCCGAGGCGGCAGATCTGACCGTCGTGGACAAGTCCATCAGTCTTGAACAGGCAGCGATGCTCACCATCAATCCCGTCAGCGCGGGGCTCCTGGTCGGCCTGCGTGACCTTGCGGCCGGTTCCTGGGTGGTGCAGAACGCGGCCAACAGCGGTGTGGGCCGGTCTGTCATCGTGTTCGCCAAGGAACGAGGGCTGCGCACGATCAACATCGTTCGCCGCGCGGAACTCGTGAGCGAACTCCGTGATCTCGGCGCCGACATCGTGGTGGTCGACTCCGCGGATGCCGGCGCGCGCGTGCGGGAAGCCATCGGCTCCGATCCGGTGCTCCTCGGCCTTGACGGTGTCAGCGGACCGGCGACCGCACTCTTGCTGGACGTACTGACCGGCGGCGCCCTGCTGGCGATCTACGGGTATCTGAGCGGCCGGCCGTTCACGCCCGATCCGGACGTGTTGAGAACGAAGAACATCACCACGACGGAATTCTGGATGTACCAGGACGAGCTCCTTCCCCGGCTTCCGGCACTGAACGCGGAGTCCGCGCGGCTGGTCTCCGAGGGAAGACTCGTCCTGCCCTCCGCGCCCGTCTACAAGGCGGGGGATTTTCCCGAGGCGCTCGCGTATTTCCGAGAGAAGGGCAAGGTCCTCCTGGACTTCGACCCGCATCGCGCGTAGGCGCCGCCGCACCTGCCGCCGAGGCCGGGATCGCCCCGGCAGGAAGCGGCCGGAGCCCGATCACACAGCCGCTGCCGGGGCGCCGGCACGACCCCCGACACAAACCAAGGATGGGCAGCATGGCCGCACAGAGCACTATCGGCATTCTCGGCGCGGGAGAGATCGGCCGGGCCGTCGCCGACAAGGCCGTCCGTTACGGACATGAGGTACTCATCGGCAACAGCCGGGGCCCGGAGACACTCAAGGCGGTCGTGGAGCAGCTGGGGCCGAAGGCCCACGCCGTGACAGCCGAGGAGGCGGCGCAGCCGGACCTCGTCTTCCTCGCGGTGCCGTTCGCCGCAGTGCCCGACCTGACCAGCCTCACCGACTGGTCCGGGAAGACGGTCGTCGACACGACGAACCCGTTCGCGGCGGCCAACCCCTGGCGGGGCCGGTACGACGTCGGTGACCTCACGGGCAGCGAATGGGTCGCCGAGCGCCTTCCCGGAGCGCGGATCGTGAAGGCGTTCAACAGCCTGTTCGCCGCGTTCATCGCCGCGGACCCCCAGCACGAGGAAGGCCGTCAGGTGGTCTTCTACGCGGGCGACGACG
Organism: Streptomyces sp. NPDC051105; assembly: GCF_040682795.1. Lineage (NCBI taxonomy): Bacteria > Bacillati > Actinomycetota > Actinomycetes > Kitasatosporales > Streptomycetaceae > Streptomyces > Streptomyces sp. NPDC051105. The sequence goes on from NZ_JBFBBR010000018.1 coordinate 55,095, forward strand.
CCGACGCGAAGGCGGCCGTGGCCAACTTGCTCGACGAATTCGGATTCGCCGCGCTGGACCTCGGCGGTCTACGGGAGGGAGGCCGGCTGATGCAGCTGGACGGAGCACTCAGCGCGAAGCACCTGCTGCTCATGGACGTCGGCTGACGCCCCGGCCAAGCCGCATGCACACCAGCGCACAGGAGGACGATCATGAACCGTCGTGTCGTCTGCACCCGCGGCGGCTTGCCCGCCGACGTCCTGACCGTCATCGAGGAGCCCGAGCCGGAAGCGCCTGCGCACGGTCAGGTCCTCATCCGCACCACGGCCTTCCCCATCCACCGTGGTGATCTCCTGGCCGTCGCGGCCTACCCCGGAACGGCACCTGAGCCGGTTCCAGTCGGTGTCGAGGCCACCGGCATGGTGGAGGCCATCGGCCCGGATACGGGCGTGGCTCCGCGCGTCGAGGTCGGCGGCCGTGTAACCGTCTTTCCCCTGCCGGTGGGATGGTCACAGTGGATCCTGGCGGACGCTGCGACTGTCGTCCCCGTGCCTGATGAGCTGTCGGACGAGGTCGCCGCGCAGATGCTGACGAACCCGCTCACCGCGGTGATGCTGCGCCGTGAGGCGGAGCAGCACCTGGCCTTGGGGTACGACGGGTATTTGGTGCAGGCCGCCGCCGGCTCGTCGGTCGGGCGGCTGGTAACGGGCGTGATGCAGTACCACAACGTGGGGCTGGTCAACGTCGTCCGCAGTGACCGCGGTGCCGCCGAGCTGCGCAAGCGGTTCCCGGACGTCCCAGTCGTGGCGACAGAGAATCCGGGCTGGGCCGACGAGGTCCGCAAGGCAGCCGGCGGCCGCCCGCTCAGTGTGGCCTTCGACCCTGTCGGCGGAAAGCTGACGGAAAGCCTTCTAGACCTGTTGGCGCCGGGCGGCAGGCTGGTCATTTACGGGGAACTCGCCGAGGAGCCGATCTCGGTGCATGCGTCGACGCTGCTCTACCAGTCGTTGACGGTGCGGGGCGCGAACCTGGGCCGGTGGTTGTTGGAGGCATCCGCCGAGAGGCGGGCATCGGACGCGGTCGCCGCGACGCTGATCGCGCTGGCGTTCAAGGACCAGTTCGACGTGGCCGCTACGTATGACCTCGGCGAGCTGGCCACCGCCGTGCAGCACGCGGTGCAGCCCGGCAAGGTCGGCACCGTCCTCATCCGCCCCTGGTAGCCACTGGTAGCCCCTCATCGAAGGCGGCTTGCGCGCGATGGCCAGGCGGCGCCCGTGACGCCTGGCGGGGCAAGGCCTCCACAAAATGCGGCCCCATGGCACTGAAAACCCAAGGGCCGTCCAGCTCAGGACCGGGTCACAGCGCTGAACGGTCCTCCCGCCGATCCGGTGCCGGCTCGTTCGTGGACACGCGGGGAAGAAGGGCCAAGGCCTGCTCGGCAGCCTCCATGACAACCTCCGCTGCGGCTCCCGCCCTGCCCAGGGCCTCCAGTCCCCGCAGCACAGCCAGGAGAAGGCTGGCGAGCGCGTCCGTGTCCGCTTCAGTATCCAGCGAGCCCTCCTCCTGGGCCCGGGCGATGCAGTCCGACAGCTCGCCGTGCATGCCGCTGACGGTGGCCGCTGTCCGCTCGGCGACGGTCTTGTCGACGGCGCCGAGTTCCGTGGCGCTCCTGGCCATCATGCAGCCGCGCCGCTCCACGTCCCTGCTGATCGCTTCGGAGATGTCGCACACAAAGCGTTCCAGCTGCGCGAGGGCCGGTCCCGGGCCGCGCAGAGCCGAACGCCAGGCTCCGATCGCGTCACTGTTGTAGCTGTCCAGCGCCTGCAGGAAGAGGGCGTGTTTGTCTCCGAAGGCCCCGTACAGGCTTCCGCGTCCCAAGCCCGTGACGGCGCTCAGATCGTCGATGGAGGTTCGGTCGTAACCGTGGGACCAGAACTGGTCGCGAGCAGCCCGAACAACTTCCTCGTCGTCAAACTGCCGAGGCCGGGACATGAGGAAACTGTACGCCGTGTACGGGACATTGCGGGGATAAGGCAGGGGTGACCCGGATGCCTCGCCCCGCGAGTTCGGCGGCCCAGGTGCGGGCCAGGTTGCAACTCGGCCAGAGACCGGCTGAGGTCCAGCGCGCCGGCACGAGGCAACTACGCCCTCACCGACGGCGGAGTCCTCCGCCGCCCTACCGCACGGACCGCATGGTTCAGATGGCTTTGTGCCTATGGGCAAAGAACTCTCAGCTGGGCGCTGCAACCGGAGGGGTACTCGCCTGCGGAGTGTCGACCTCTGGATCGTCTGGCGTGTGATCTATCGGGTGGTCTCTAGGTCAAACCCGGCGCCCGCCGCCGGTCACTCCGCCCCGGGCGGCTGCCAGTCCACCGGCGGTGGCAGCGTGCCGTTCGCGATTATGTTCGCGTAGACGCTCTCCAGCGCCTGGCTGAGCGGCCCGACAAGCTCGCGTGGCAAGCCGTCGAAGAACAGGCGACGCACGAGTTCCACGTGTCCCAGGGCCGCGGCCTCGAGCACCTTCCGGCCGTGTTGGGTCAGACTCACCTCGGTCACGCGCCGGTCGTTCGCGGACAGGCTGCAGCTCACCAGTTCCCGCTTGGTCATCCGCCGCACGTGGTGCGACACCCGGCTGCGCTCCCAGCCGATCTGCGCGGCCAGCACCGTGATCGGCATCGGGCCCCCGTCGGCGACGCTCAGGGCCGTCAGGACGTCGTAATCCGGCAGGGACAGATCGCTGTCGGACTGCAGCTGGCGATTCATCTCGTAGGTCAGCCGCAGCTGAACCCGGATGTACGCCAGCCAGGCTCGTTGCTGTGCGCCGTCGAGCCAGCCGCCCTCGGGCACCGCCGCACCACCGTTGGCATTGCGTGACATATCACCTATGCTTTCTGTCCAGCACCACCGTCGCGGCGTGCCGCTTCCACATCATCTCGCGCGGACCGCCAGGAGCAGGAGGTACCGATGCCATACGCGACAGTGCTCACCGGATACGGATCGCCCGAGAAGCTCGTGTGGTCGGAAGTCGCCCTGCCCGCACCCGGGCCTGGCCAGATCAGGATGCGCGTACACGCGGCGGGAGTCGGCCCGACCGACCTGAAGATCCGGCGCGGCGACCTCCGAGAGGTCTTCCCGCTGCCCGACCCCGCCGTTCTCGGCTTCGAGGCCGCCGGCACCGTCGACGCCCTGGGCCCTGGCGTGACTGGTGTGTCGCTGGGTGACGAGGTCGCCGCCCAGCTGCCCACGCTCGGCGGGTACGGCGAATACGCCCTCGCCTCGGCCTGGACCGTCAAACCGGCGACCGTCAGCTGGGCCGACGCCGCAGCGCTGCCCGCCTCGGCCGAAGCCGCCGTCGGCGTCCTGCGCCAGCTCGGCGTCACCTCCGGTGAGACTCTGCTCGTTCTCGGGGGCGGCGGCTCGGTCGGCGTGATCGCCACCCAACTGGCCATATCCCTGGGCCTCACGGTCTTCAGTGCCACCGGCCCGAGCGACGAGCAGTTCGCCAAGGATCTCGGCGCCATCCCGGTCCGCTACGGATCGGCGCTCCTTGCGCAGATGCGCGCGCACGTCGGCAAGGTGGACGCCGTCTTCGACGCCGGAGGCAAGGGCGGCCTCCGCGACGCTGTCGAACTCGCGGGCGGCCCCGCGCGCGTGATCACTCTCGCGGACGAGCACGCGGCCGACTTCGGCGTCACCCTCTCCGCCCCCACCCCGGACCGTGCCCCCGACGCGGTCGAGCAGACCATGCGACTACTCGCTTCCGGGCAACTCCGCCTGCGTGCCCAGCGGCTGCTGCCGATGCGGGACGCCGCGCAGGCGCACGCCCTCCTCGAAGCGGGCACAGCGCACGAAAAGCTCATCCTCACCGCTTAGCGGCCCATCGCAGTGCACTGTTCAGATCAACCGCGGGAGGAGCCAGATGGAGAGCCCGATCGAGGTAGTGCGCAGGTTTTGCGCGGCGTGGTCGGACAACGCTGGGGCCGCCGAACTGGCGGCATTTTTCACCGACGACGCCATCTACCACAACATCCCGCTGGCGCCGATCACCGGCCGGGAGGCCATCGCCGACACCATCACCTCGTTCATCCGCCCTGGCCCGCCAGGCATTGAGCACATCGAGTTCCGCGTCATCAACATCGCAGCCGACGGACCGATCGTGATGACCGAGCGGGTGGACGTCTTCAAGCTCCCTGACAAATCGTTCGAGCTGCCGGTCATGGGAACCTTCGAGGTCACCGACGGCAAGATCAACGCCTGGCGCGACTATTTCGACATGAACCAGTTCACCAGCCGGATGGGATAAGGCTGGACCTCATCAGCGCGACTCCACATTGAGCGCGTGCCAACTTGTCGGAGTGTGCGGCTGGTTGACCGCGGAGAGCTGTACAACGCGGCGAAGCTCCTGGTAGACGGGTTCACGACCAAGATCGTGAGGCCCACGCCGACCGCCAGGTCATCCATATGCACGGCGACCTCGACCATCCGGGTCACGAGGAAATCCTCCAGGCTCAGCGCCCACCCTGTTTGCGGCATGAACACCACCCAGTCGCCGTGCACTTCCTCAAGGCCGGTGCGCTGCTGGTCGAGCGCGTCCATGCCGCGCTCGACCAGACGCCGCACGCCTTCGGAGGAGATGCCTTCGACCAGGTGCTGCCCGAGCTGCTGCGCGTCCAGGATGGGCGCACGGTGCCGGGGGATGGTTCAGGGCGGCGGACGGTGGGGTGGCGGATGCCGCACGGCAGTCAGGATGCGTTCAGGTAGTCCGTGGCACGGTCGGGCCTCATGACACACGAGACATCGCATACCCCGGCGCCTTCAGCGGCCGGCGCCGCGGCGTCCTCGGGCCCCCGGGTGCGCTGGAACAAGGTGCCCGAGGCCACCGTCTACTTCTGGATCATCAAGGTGCTCTGCACGACGGTCGGGGAGGCCGCGGCCGACCTGCTCAACGAGAAGGCCGCGCTCGGCCTGGCCGGTGTGTGGGTGCTGATGAGCGCCCTGCTCGTGGTCGTCCTGGTCGTGCAGTTCCGCACCGGTGTCTACCGTGCCGGTGTGTACTGGACCGCCGTTGCGCTGATCAGCGTCGTCGGCACGCTGGTCAGCGACAACCTCACCGACAACATGGGCGTCCCGCTGGAGACCAGCACCACCGTCTTCGCGATCGTCCTCGCGGTCGTCTTCGTGGTCTGGTACCGCCGCGAGCGGACGCTGTCCATCCACAGCATCGACACCACGGGCCGTGAGTCCTTCTACTGGCTAGCCGTCCTGCTCACGTTCGCTCTCGGCACCGCCGCCGGCGACCTGGTCTCCGAGCGGGCGGACTTCGGCTACTGGCTGTCCGCGGTCCTCTTCGGCCTGGTCATCGCCGCGGTCGCCCTCGCGCACTTCGCGCTTGACCTGGACGCGGTGTGGAGCTTCTGGATCGCCTACATCCTCACCCGCCCGCTCGGAGCCTCCATCGGCGACTACCTCTCCCAGCCCACCGGTGGCGGCGGCCTGGGCCTGGGCACAGTCGTCACGAGCGCGCTGTTTTTCAGTGTCATCCTCGGTCTGGTGGTGTATCTGGCGGTGACCCGGAAGGACGTCGCGCAGCCGCAGCGAACCGCCGCCACGCCGCGTGAACAGGGACGGGGCCGACGTGCAGGATGTGTTCGGGTTGACGCTGCCAAGGTCGTTGATCGCGATCGCCTCGTCGCGGTCGCCCATAGGGAAGGACGCTCGCCCCGATCGCCGGGCGAGCGCCCTGCCGTACGACCCCACAAGGAGACCTCACCTTGATCGGCCGTGCGGACACGGTCACCGTAGTTGGCGTAGCGGACCGCGTTGGTGGGCAGCGGGCTGACGATACGTCATGGCCCCGGTCCGGGTCTGCGGCCATGGTGCCGAACACGCCGTGCCGGGCGCTTTGCGGAAAAGCCCGGAGGCGTCCTCTCACCCGTCTCTCACCCTACAAGTCGTAGTGTGGGGTGTGCTCCTACGAGCTGTAGGAGGATCCGGTTCCATGGCGTGCGGCGACGAGAGGTGCAAGATGGCCGACGGCTCGAATGCCACGAAGACCAGCGCCCCACGCACCAGTCTTCCGGCGCGCCCCGCCGAGCCTCGTCGCCTGCGCGGGGAACCCTGGCTCGCGACGGTCGCGGTCCTCTTCACGCTCGCCCAGCTCGTCCTCGTACGGCCGGATCTCGGTCTCGGCTGGGACGAGACCGTCTACGTCAGCCAGGTCAGCGGTCACGTTCCCGCCGCCTACTTCAGCGCGCCCCGCTCCCGCGGCATCTCGTTCCTGGTCGCCCCGATCGCGTCGTGGTCCGACTCCACCGTCCTGCTCCGGATCTACCTGGCCGTCCTCTCAGGCCTGGCCCTCTACTTCGCCCTGCGCGTCTGGCGAGGCCACTTCAGGCCCGGCGTCCTGGCTTTGGCCGGCGCCCTGTTCGCCTCGTTGTGGGTGACGCTGTTCTACGGCCTTCAGGCCATGCCCAACTACTGGGTCGCCATCGGCGCCCTGGCCTGCGTGGGCTGCTTCCTGCGCGCCCGCGCGAAGGCCCGCGACCGGGCGGCCTGGTGGGGGCTGTTCGCGGGCGCGGCGCTGATGGCGTGCATGCGCCCGATGGACGCGGTCTACGTCGTGCTGCCCCTGCTCGTCCTCGCCCTGCGCCGCCCGCGTCTGCTCGCCGTGCTGGTCGTGGGGCTGGTGGCGGGTGCCGGCGAGTGGGTGATCGAGGCGTACACGAGCTATGGCGGCCTCGCACAGCGCCTCTCCGACGCCTCCGCCATTCAGGGCGGCCTCGGCTGGCACCTCGCGGTCGTCGACCAGCTGCGCAGTCTCGGCGGACGTACCCTGTGCCGGCCGTGCACCGGATCGGTCCCCAACCCGGCGGTGACCCTGTGGTGGTTCGCGCTGCCGCTCCTCGCCGTCCTCGGCGCGGTGGTCGCCGTCCGCGCCCGGCGCGCGCTGCCCGTCCTGCTTCCGGGGGCGTGCGCCGTCACGGCCGCGGTCCCCTACCTGTTCCTCATCGGCTACGCGGCCCCCCGGTTCCTGCTGCCCGCCTACGCCCTGCTCGCCCTCCCGGTCGCCGAGGGCCTGGCCCACCTGGTCACCGCCCCGGCCCGCAGGGCAGGGCGCACCCTGGCTGTCGGCCTGGTGGCGGTCGGCCTGGCGGGGCATCTGGGCGTGCAGTACGTCGTCCTGGAGCACACCGTGCACAGCTCCGCCGCCTCCCGCGCCGACTGGGCCCGCACCGCCACCGCCCTCCACGCGCTCGGCGTACGGCAGCCGTGCCTGCTGAGCGGTTACGACGCAGTCCCGATCGCCTACTACACCGGTTGCGGCTCCGCGCAGACGGCAGGCCACGACGCCAGCACCAGCGTCGCCGAACTGACGCGTGCCGCCCACCGCACATCCTTCGCCGTCCTCGCCCCACCGGGGAGACGTGCACCCGCGTACGCACGCACTTGGCCCGACGAGCGGGTCGGCGTTCTCCGGGCGTACGTGGCGCCCGACGCGCAGCGGGGGAGGTGACCGCGTGTCCGCGACCGAGAGCCTGCCGGTCACCGCAGGCAGACGCCTGTACTTCCAACTGGGAATCACCCTGGTGGTGCTTGCCGCCGCCGGCGCGGTGGTTGCCGCGCACCGGGCCACGCTGGACAGCGGCACCGACCGGCTGGCCGCCGCCGACGGGGAGTGGCTGGTCCTCGCCTGCCTCGCCGCCGTCGCCACATGGGTGTGCGCGGCAGTGGCGCAGCAGGGCGCGGTGGTCGAACGCTTGCCCAGAGGGCGGCTGGTGGCGGCGCAGTTCGCGGCCGGTGCCGCCAATCACCTCCTTCCGGCGGGGGCCGGAGCGACGGTGGTCAATCTGCGGTTCCTGAGGCGGTGCGGGCTGTCCACTCGGCGCTCGGCGACCGCGCTGGCGGTGAAGGCGGTCGTGGGCGGGATCGTGCGGTGCGTGCTGGGCGTAGCGCTGCTGGTCACCTCACCCGGCACGGTCCATCTCTCGGCCCGGATCCCGCATGTGCTGGTCCTGCTGCCGGTGGCGGCCGGCGCCGTCGTCCTGGCGGTCGCGACGAGCCGCCGCCTCCGACGAGCGGTGAGCCGGGCCTTCGCCGACGTGCGCGACGTGCACCGGAGCCGGGCGCGGGCCTGGGCGCTGTGGGGCGGGTCGGTCGCGTTCGCTCTGCTGCACGCCGGGGTGGTCGTCGCCGTGGTCCATGCCATCGGTCTCGGCCTCCCCACCAGCCGGATCGTCATGGCCTACCTGGTCGCCAGTGGCGCGGCGGCACTGCTGCCCACGCCGGGCGGACTCGGATCGCTGGACGCGGCGCTCGCCTTCGCGCTCACGGCGGCCGGCGCACCGGGACCGGCGGCGGTCTCGACGGTCCTCGGCTACCGCCTGCTCACCGGGTGGCTGCCGATGGCCCCCGGGCTGCTGGTCCTGGCGCTGCTGGCCCGCCGCTCGGCACTGTGAACCGGCCGCCTGACTCTGCTCCTCCTCCCCGGTCCTGCGAGTCCGGTTTCTCAGCCCCGAGGATCCGGTTGCCGTTCCAGCCGGTACCCGTGCCTGCGCAACGTGGTGATCTCTGGCAGCCGGGTGGGCTGTTCGCTCGCCTGCGCGGCCTCGGTGAGCCTCCGCCGCAGGCTCGCCATGGTCACGTCGAGGGTCTTGGTGGAGCCGAACCAGTTCTCGTCCCACACCTCGGCCATCAGCGTCTCGCGCGAGACAGCCTCGCCGATCCGCCCGGCCAGCACCGCGAGCAGGTCGAACTCCTTGGCCCGCAGCGGGACGTCGACGCCGTGCAGTGCGCAACGCCGGGCGGGGATGTCGACGACCAGGTCGCCCAGCCGCACCGGCTTCCGGGCCGGTGCGGCCACCGCGTGCCGCCGGAGGTGCGCTCGCAGCCGGGCGAGCAGCACGGTCAGGCTGAACGGCTTGACCAGGTAGTCGTCGGCCCCCGCGTCCAGCCCTGCGATGATGTCGATGTCGTCGGTCCGTGCCGTCAGGACGACGATCAGCAGGTCGGGGAGGCGGGCCCGCAGCTGCCTGGCGACGTCCAGGCCGTCCATGTCCGGCAGACCCAGGTCCAGCAGCAGCACGTCGTACGGTGCCCGCGCTGCTTCCGCCAGCGCGCCGGCTCCGGTGCGGCACCACGTCGGAGCGTAGTCGTGGCCGCGCAGGCCGGTTTCCAGGTGGCGGCCGATGGTGTCGTCGTCCTCGACGACGAGGACGCGCAGTCGGCTGCGGTCCGGTGCGGCGGGCATGCGCATGGTCGACAGCCTAGGAGCCGCTGGGGCGAGGGGCTCGTCGCCGGTGTACGCCGAGTTCACAGGTCCCGGAGCTCCTCCACGGCGGGGCGGTGGCTGCGGCGGCTGCCGTTGAGGGCCGCGGCGAGGATGGCGGCGAGGGCGGCTGCCCCGGTGAGCGCCAGATAGACACCGGGGATCGCCAGGGCCGCCGGCGGGGGATCGAAGACCCCGGTGAGGACCTTGACCAGCATCTCCGACAGGGCCCAGCCGATGAGGGCGCCGCCGGCCAGACCGCCGGCGGCCAGGAGCAGGGCCTCGGAGAGGACCATGCCGCGCAGGTGGCGTGGCTGGGCACCGAGGACGGTCGCGATGGCGAAGGTGCGGCGGCGTTCGGCGAGGCCGAGGGCGAGGACCAGGCCGCCGGATCCGGCGGCGAGCAGCACGGCGAAGGTGAGCTCGATGCGGGTGAGGCCGGCCAGGTCGACGGAGGTCAGGCTGGTGCCGACGGTGCCGCGGGTCTGGGTGAGGTCGGTGACGGTGGCCCGGGTGCCGACCTGCTTGCGCAGCTGGGTGGCGATCCGCTGCTGGTTCGTGCCACCGGTGTCGAGGAGGAAGGCCCCGACCGCGTCGCTCCCGGTGGCCTTGGCGACATAGGAGGCATTGGCGACGAAGAAGCTGTCCTTAGGGGCGGTGGGGAACTCTTTGGCGATGCCGGCGTAGTGGAAGGGCACCGTGCGCAGGGCCTTGGTGCGGGCGTCCTGGATGCGCAGGTTGAGGGTGTCGCCGGGGGAGAGCTGGAAGTCGTTGACGGTCTCGACGCTGACCAGGAGGTTGTCCGGGCGCTGCGCGAGGCGGCGCATCAGCTGGTGGGCGGTGCCGCCCGCGAAGTAGGCGTCCTGGAGGGAGGTGGCCTTGGCGATGGTGTCCGGTCGGACGCCGTAGAGGTCCTGAAGGTCGGAGCCGACGTAGGCGAAGCGGTGCTGGAGGGGTTCGACGTGCCGTACGCCGGAGAGCTTCAGGCTGTTCCCGGCGGTGGGTGGGACTTGGGTGCCGGGTGGTTCGGTGACCGTGACGTCGGCCCCGTTGGTCAGCCGGGCGTCGACCTCGGCCTGCTGGTGGTAGGTGGCGTTGAAGACGGCGGTGGAGATCGCGAAGGAGACGGCGAGGGCGAGCAGGACCACCGACCGGGCGAACGGGCGGCGGCGCCGGGCCAGGACGGCCGCGGTGGTGCCGGCCAGGGTCGCGGTCAGCGGCCGGACCAGCCGGGCCAGGGCGGGCCGGCCGTGGGCGAGGGCGAGCAGGGTGAGGCGCCACAGCAGCAGGGCCGCGCCGATCCACAGCAGGGCGGGGCCGAGGAAGGCCCAGTACGACACCGAGATGCTGGGCACACCCTCGGGCGCGAGGACGAGTGCGTACTGGTTGCCGGAGGAGGCGCGGAAGACCAGCCACGAGCCGATCAGGAGGGCGAAGTCCAGGCCGTAGCGCATCCACCAGGGCGACCGGGAGCGTCGCACGTCCTCCTGCTTGCGGGTGTCGGCGACGGTGACCGTGCGCAGGTCCCGCAGCGCGGGGACGAGGACGGCGCCTGCGGCCACCGCGGCTCCGAGGACGAAGGCGACCGCGTACCAGACGGACCAGGATCCCGCGCTCGCGCCGAAGGAGGCGGTGCCGAAGGCGAGGCGGCCGGTGAGGGCTGCGATGCCCAGTCCTGCCAGGCCGCCCACGAGGCCGATCAGGGCGGCCTCCAGCCCGGCGAGTGCGGTGATCTGGCGGGGCCGCAGCCCGCGCAGTCGTAGCAGCCCCTGTTCCTGACGGCGCCGTTCGCCGCCGGCCGAGGCGACTGCCGCCGTGAGCGCGGCAGCCAGCACCGCGCCCGGCAAGCCGAGGAAGAGGAAGAGGATCTGGGCGTACAGGGCGTCCTGGCGGGCGGAGTCGAGGGCGGCGCCGATGTTGTTGCCGACCAGGGCGGTGCCCGCGGAGCGGGCTTCCAGGTTGTGGGCGGCGCCGGTGACGGAGGTGTAGGCGGCGGCGGGATCGGAGGGCAGCCGGGTGTCGTCGCGGGCGGCGTGGATCTGGGTGGTGACGCCGGTGGCGCCGCGGGTCAGGGAGGCGAACTGGGCGGCGGGCAGCAGGACGACGTTGTCCGGGGGCGCGGTCGGCTGGGACTGGCTGGGGGCGCCGACGGTCTGGAAGAGGGAGTCGGCCTGGGGGAGGTCGACGACACCGTCCACCTTCACCTGGCGCAGTGCGGTACCGGGCAGTTGGATGCCGATGGTGTCGCCGGGGGCGGCGTGCAGGTTGGAGGCGGTCTGCTGGGCCAGCAGGACCCCGGTGGCGGAGCCGGAGAGTGTGCGGACGGCGTCGGGGAAGCGGGTGCGGTAGCCGTCGGGCAGGCCGAGGGCCATGCCGGGACCCGTGGTCTGGGTGCTGCCCTGCACGCGAGCGGTGAAGCCGTTGGTGTGTGCGAAGCCCACGGGCAGGGCGGCGCGGGTGCCCGGGGCCCTGCCCACCAGGGACAGGACCGAGGTGGGGTCGGCGCCGGATTGCACCTGGACCTGCCAGTCCACGGCGACCGAGCGCACAGCACGCTGGGTCATGGTCGCCTTCGACGCGGTGAGGAAGGAGCCGAGCGCGGCGACCAGGGCGACCGCGAGCGCGATGCCGGTCAGGGCGGCCAGGAGCCGTCCGGTGCGGTGGCGGGCCAGCCCGCGGGCCCATGCGGCGATCATGACACTTCCTCGGGTGCGAGAGGTGCGAGCAGCCGTCCGTCGCGCATGCCGCGCCGGACGGTGAGCCGGGCGGCGACGGCCGGGTCGTGGGTCGTGACGACAAGGGCCGCGCCGGTGTGGTCGGCGGCCGTCAACAGGGCGTCCAGGACGCGGGTGCCGGTGGCGTGGTCGAGGCGGCCGGTGGGCTCGTCGGCCAGGATCAGGCGGGGCGCCTGGGCCAGGACCCGGGCGGCGGCCACCCGCTGGGCCTGGCCGCCGGAGATCTCCTCGGGGAGCCGGTCGGCCAGGTCCGCGGCGTCCACGAGGGCGAGTGCCGCGAGCGCGCACAGTCGCGCCTCGCCCTCCGGACGATCGGTGAGGACCAGGGGAAGGGCGGTGTTCTCGGCCACGTTCAGGGCGGGGATCAGGCTGGCGCCCTGGAAGACCAGACCGGTGTCGTACGGCCCGAGGGAGGCGCCGCGGGTGACGGTGCCGCTGGTGGGCTGTTCGAGCCCCGCGAGCAGGTGCAGCAGCGAACTCTTGCCCGACCCCGAGGGACCGACGACCGCGAGCCGGTCCCCGGCCCGGATCTCCAGGTCGGCCCCGTGTACGGCCACCACCGACTCTACTCCCCGGCCGAAGGTCAGGGCCGCGTCCGCGCAGCCGACGAGCATCTCATCCGACGACATCGCGCGCCTCCCCGTGGTCTTGCGGCCGGGTGTCGGTGGCCTTCCCGTCCGTCAGGGTGATCACCCGGTCCGCGACGCGGACGGCTTCCCGGCTGTGCGTGACGATCAGCACCGCGCACCCCTCCGCGGCCCGCTCCCGCAGCATCGACAGGACCAACTGCTCCGTCTCTCCGTCCAGTTCACCGGTCGGCTCGTCCGCCAGCAGAACGGCGGGCGCGTTGGCCAGCGCCACGGCCAGCCCGGCCCGCGCCAGCTCTCCGCCGGACAACTGGCGCGGCAAGGCGTGCGCCCGGGTGGCCAGGCCCACCCGGGCCAGCAGTTCCTCGGCCGGTACGCGGGTCCTGCGTCCCTGCGCCCGCTGCGGCAGACGGACGTTGTCCCGCACACTCAGGTGCGGCAGCAGGTTGCGGGTCTGCAGCAGGACGCCGACGTGCCGGGCCCGCAGCCGGGCCCGCTCGGTCTCGGGCCGGTGGCTGATCCGTACGCCGTCGACGTGGACCTCCCCGCCGGAGGGCTCGTCGAGTCCGGCAAGGCACGCCAGCAGGGTCGACTTGCCGGCCCCGGACGGGCCCACGACCGCGACCGTCTCACCGCGCCGTACCTGCAGGGACACCCCGCGCAGCGCGAGTGTCTCCTCCTCCCCGGCCCGGTAGAAGCGGTACAGCTCGCGGGCCGTGAGGACGTCGTCGGAGCCGCCGCCGGTGTGTGTGCTGTCGGACATGGGGCTCACCGCCAGGTGAAGGAGTCGCTGACGGTGCGCCACGGGTCGACGTTGTCCGCCTTGACCGGTCCGGACAGGGTCAGGTCCACCTCGTGTCCCGCCCGGTAGAACGCGTACCGCTCGAAGGCGTCCCGCACCACCTTTCCGGTGACCGGGTCCTTCGCCGAGTCGCCCTGATAGGTGAGCAGCACCACCCGGCCGGCGTGCCGGGACACCTCACTCACCTTGGGCGCGGCGAACTTCGGTACCTGGGTGCGGAGTTGGGGTACGACCGTGTTGGTGACCGAGCCGACCGTGGGTGCGCCGGAGGCGGAAACCGCAGCGATCTTCACTGTGTTGAGTTTGTCGGTGAACGCGGTGGTGCCGCCCTGGCTCGTGCGGGCCCAGCCCTCGGGCACCTTCAGGGTGAAGCCGGTGAAGGATCCGCCGGTCGGCAGGTAATTGACGTACACCTGGTTGTCGGGGATGTCGCCGGGCGGGTTGGACTCGGTGGGCGCCGGCTTGTTCTGTCCGCTGACGGTGGTCGAACCGGACGCAGGGCTACCGGAGCCGGCGTGCGACCCGGAACCGGAACAGCCGGCGGTCACCGCCGCCACGACGCTCAGCCCGACGACGGCGTACGTCCTTGTGTGTGCTGCCATGGCCACTGCCCTCCAGGGGTGTCCTCGGACCGGACGGTCATGGCACCGACGCTAGGAAGCCGCCGGTTAACGCCCCGCTCGCCGAGGGTTAGACGACGGCAAAAGCGTGTGGCGCAGTGCATCCACCCAGGTGAAGGGCCCGCATGATGAGGGCATGAGACAGCGCGTGGTGCGAGTCGCCCTGACCGCCGCTCTGGTCGCCGTCGTCCTCCTCGCCGTCCCGCTGGCCCTGGCGATCAGGTCGTCCCTGTACGCCGACCAGCGCGACACCCTGGAACGGTCGGCCCTGGCCGCGGCCGTACACGTGAGCCCGGACTACGTGACGGGCGACCCGGTGGAACTGCCCGCGCCCCCGTCTGGCGGGCGTCTGGGCCTGTACGACCCTCAATTGCGACTGCGCGCGGGCAGCGGCCCCAGGTCTGGAGATACCCCGGTCCGGCAAGGCCTTGGCGGTGAGGTGGTACGGGGCCGGGCGGGCCCGGACCTCGTGGTGGCCGTACCCGTCTCCCACGCCGAGAAGGTGATCGGCGTCGTACGGGCCTCATCTCCCGCCGTTGCCGTACGGAACCGGGTCGCCGTCGCCTGGCTGCTGCTGCTCGGCGTGGCCGCGGTTGCGCTGACCGTCGCTGTCCTTGTCGCCCGCCGTCAGGCCCGGGCGCTGGCCGCGCCACTGGAGGACCTCTCCCGCCAGTGCCGGGCGGTGACCGAAGGCGACCTGAACGTACGGGCCGCCCGGAGCAGCGTCGCCGAGATCGACCAGGTCGCCCGCACCCACAACGAAATGCTGCACAGTCTTTCCGAACTCCTACGCCGCGAACGTGACTTCACAGCCAACGCCTCCCACCAGCTGCGCACCCCGCTCACCGGCCTGCAACTCGCCCTGGAGGCGGGCCTCGCCCAGGACGACGACGCCCGGCTGCGGCCCGTGCTGGCCGAGGCGCTGGCCACCACGCAACGCCTGCACCACACGGTGGAGGAGGTGCTGCGTCTGTCCCGCTCCGGAGAGATCGCTCGCCCCGCCGCCGGGACGGTCGCCGTACGACAGTTGCTGCGGGAGACGGAGGAACGATGGCACGGCCTCTTCGCCCAGGACGGCAGACGCCTGGAGTGCGCCCTCCAGGAGACACGGGCCGACATCCGGGTTCCGGGCGCGTCCGTCTCGGAGGTGCTCGGCATCCTGCTGGACAACGCCCGGGTGCACGGGCGTGGCACGGTCCGGGTGGCGGTGCGGGACCTGGAGGATGCCCTCGCCTTCGATGTGAGCGACGAGGGCGCCGTGACGGGCGAGTACTCCCGGCTCTTCGACCGCGGGCGCACCGGCGACGGGGAGGGAACGGGCATTGGCCTGGCTCTCGCCCGTGACCTGGCCGTCTCGCTCGGCGGCAGGCTCTCCCTGACCAACCGACACCCGGCCAGGTTCACCCTGCTCCTTCCCGTCGACCAGGATGAGACACAGAGGGCAGGGACACCGGGGTGAGACGGGCCGCGTACAGCGAAGCCACCCTGCCCTGATCGTTCAATGCACGACGCGGTAACGGTGCTCTGGACGTCCGGTGGCTCCATAGCGCAGTTCGAGCCGGACCATGCGCTCCTTGACCAGGTAGGAGAGATAACGCGCCGGGTGTCGTGGGCGGCGCGGGGGTGGGACAGGGTCAGGTAGCCGATCAGCGCGGCGCGCACCAGCGCGGCGAGGATCGCCGTGGCTTGACCACCTTCGGCCTCGGTGAATACGCGTCCGAGGGGCTGCGGGCGGGAGCCTGCGGATTCCTCCTCAAGGACGTGAGGCCACCGTCAGGACCCCCATCACGCGCATCCTGGCCAAGCTGCAACTCCGGGACCGGGTCCAAGTGGTGATATTCGCACGAACACCAGCTGCGCCCGCACGGAGTCTGGCCGCTCGCGCCCGCTGGGCGGCGGTAAGAGACGGACGCCTTTCCGGCGGGTGATTTCACGCAAACCGCTTACCGACTACTGTCTTGTAGACGTCACGTGAACTTTAGATGATCGAAACGGGGCGTCCGTTCGTCCCCGCCCTGAACGGCGGAAGCGTGACCTCCGCGCCGGGGCGGTCGGGCGAACCTCCGGCTCGGCGGAACCTCGCCGCCCAAACATACCTCTACATGATGTAGTGGATGACTCTCGGGTGGCCGACCACAGGTGGTTGCCGCCCGACGGAGGAGAGACAGAGGAGGCAGTCCTTGACTGACACCCATCGGGGCGGAATGGGCGTCGAGATCCGCCGTCGTACCGCGACGCACCTGGCGGCACCGCCCCCGACCCGGGCCCCAGCCCTCGCTGCCCCGGATGCCGGGCCCCAGCAATGGCACCGAGGCATGACCCTGGTGGCCACGATCAGCCTGTTCGTCGGCACGCGCGCCGCCTGGACCACCGCGATGGCGTCGAGCCCGCCGGTCGCCGCCGTCATCTCCGTCTGCTATGCCGCCATCCTCGTCTGCGCCGTCCTCAGCCTCCTCGTACGCGGCCGCCGGGCGCTGATCAGGGTCGACGCCGCCGTACTGGTCACCGCCGTCGCCCTGGTCATCTGCGGCTACCTGCTCGACCACGCCGGCACCGACGAAGCCGCGCTGACCTCCCAGGCCGCGAACCAGATCCTGCACGGCCGACCGGTCTACGGCCAACCGTGGCCCTGGTTGTTCACCACGCACGGCGTCGGGATCACCAAGACCATGTCCGGCGGCGCCGACTACACGTACGGCTATCCGCCGTTGACCGCCCTGCTGGCCGCACCGGTGCACGCCGTTCTCCATTCGGCGGCAGCCGCGACCCTGGTCCCCACCGTGGCGCTGCTGGCCTCCTCGGTCCTGCTGTGGTTCCTGCTGCCGGCGCCCTGGCGATCCGCCGGCACGGCCGTCTGTCTCGGCTTCGGTCTCCTGCCCCACTACGCCTACGCGGGCTACCCGGCCATCACGGCCCTCGCCCTGCTCATCCCCGTCGTGGTGCGCTGGCCCAGCACCGGCGAGGGCGGCCACCTCGGGCCAGGGGGCGTCCTGCGGGCGGCCTGTCTGGGCGCCGCCTGCGCCGCCCAGCAACTCGCCTGGTTCCTCACTCCGTTCCTCCTGATCGGCCTGTACGCCGTCCGACGCGGCGAACTCGGCCCCCGGCGCGCCCTGGCGGTCACCGCCCGCTACACGGCTACAGCCGCCCTCACCTGGTCCGCGGTCAACGCGTACTTCGCCGTCCAGGACTTCCCGGCCTGGCTGAACGGCATCCTGCTGCCGCTGGAGCAGAAGGCGATCCTGCACGGTCAGGGCGTGATGGGCATCTCCTACTACTTCACCGACGGCAGCAGCCGCCTCGACTACTACTCCTACGGCAGCCAGTTGCTCCTGCTCGGCCTGCTCGCGGCCACGCTGCTGTTCGTCCGACGGCTGGGCCCGGCCCTCACCGTCCTCCCGTGGGGCGTCTTCTACCTGGCCACGCGTTCCCAGGACGGCTACTTCCTGATGATGACCCCGCTGTGGCTGGCGGCCGCCGCCACCGTCCCGGCCGCCGCGTTCGCCACCGCCTGGCAGCCACGCCTGCCCCGCCTCGACGGCCGCCGTGCCAAGGCCGTCGTCGCGGCCGGGCTGCTCGCTCCCGCCCTCGCGTGCGTCGTGATCGCCGCGGCGAGCCCGCCGCCACTGCGCATGAGCCTCGCGCCGCACTTCGCCAGGCACGGGTCCCGTGTCGGTGTCACCACCATCGACGTCCGGGCCGTCAACACCACCGGCACGGCGCTTGAACCGCACTTCGCGAGCCGTACCGGCCAGGGCGCCTCCAACTGGTGGACGATCGCCTCGGGTCCCAGCGTGCTGGCCCCGCACGCCTCGGCCGACTACCGAGTGGAACCCGAGGGAGGTTTCCGCGCGATGCCCGGCGGCCACGGGCCAGGAACCTATCTCATCGCCGTCACCGGTACGCCGATGACGATCACGTCCGCCCACATTCCGGCCGCCACTTCCGGCACCGGCACATGATCCGAGCCTCCTCGCCGGCCCCTGCCGTGCGCGACGGTCGGTTGCTCCTGTGGTGAAACGGAGCTGGGATACGGGTGGGAGATATCGGGAATAAGGGCGTGTTTCGACTCCCCGCTTAGATGCGCGCCGAGATGCGCGCCGAGAAGGGCGCCTGCCGGGCATCTGGCCTGGGCAGGCGCCCTTCTTCTGCGTCCAGAAGAAGCCGAGCTTCTTCGGCGAGTACGACACCAGGAGGTTCTTCGTCTGATGGTGGTACAACGGCAGCGCATCGTCTGACCAGCGCAAACAGTGCTGCTCTCGGCTTTGGTGGCATCGCTGGCCCGGGAATGGCCCGGGCCCGGGCCGACGAAGGACGCCCGAGTGGCATCGATCGTTGGGAATGGCGTCGCTGCCGGTAACCGACATGCGCTCCATGTCTCACGCGTTTTCGGGAGGCGCGGGGTGACGGCCGAAGGCCAGGTCGCCTCCTTCCAGGCGGTGACGGCTGCTCGTCGCGCTCGGCGACCGCCGTACGGGCAGGAGACCCCCCGCAGCCGCACGTCCAGATGCGCACGTGCAGCGGCATACTCTCCGCGAGGGCGCCGGAGTGGGAGCACTGTTTAGACACTCCCCAGGAGTCGCGGCGGCCCCGAAAGCGACATACCGACGTACGCGCGGCGCGGCCCGGCGTGTGGGACGGCTGCCGGTCCTCCGCCCCCGGCCCCGCCCGCCGGGAGCGCCACCTCGGCGCCCCAGGATGCATCCGCACAGCTATTCGGTAATCTCGATGTTCGGCCGAAATCGCAAGATCTTACGTTTAGGATCGAACCGGCGGTCCCGCAACGGAAGGCTGTTCGATGGACGTTAAAATCGTGCAGGTGAAAATTCACCCTGCCATTGGTGTCGCCCGGGTCGGCAACAGCAAAGAAACACCCTTCATCGGCCCGGAATCACCGGACCAGAAACCTGCGGACCTCGGCTCGTACAAGGATGGATCCGGGGCGATCCGGAGGCAGGCCGCACGTTTCCGGGTGTACGGCTACAACGCCGCAGGGGAGGTTGTGCGGGAGCTGAAGCCGGGCGACGCGGGTGTTTCCGAGATCCAGTGGACAGTGCACCTGGCCAACAAGAAGGCCGCCTGGTACCAGTTCCATGTGCCGCTCGACATCCCCGAGGGCAAGACACTCGCGCCGGAGCAGTACGGCCGGCGAAACGCCGACGTCGTGGGCGCCGACCGGAAGAAGCTGGTCATCGACCCCGGAAGCCGCACCGTTCGCGGCTCGATGACCGAGACGCAGAAATTCGATTCCGGCAAGATCATGGACAAGGCGGTGTACCTCGGGGAGATTTCCACCCATTCCGACGGCCGCCTGCTGGTGCTCGGCGGAAGGGGAAACTCCGCCTCCTACAAGAGCAGCCCGATCACCGGAGTCGCGAACAACGACACCTGGTACGACGACGTGTCCGACGGCCCGGTGACGGCGAAGGTCCGTATCGACGGCACAGAACTGACCGCCACCCCCGCCTGGGTCGTGGTGGGACCCCCTCACTACGCCCCCGGCGTGAAATCCGTCCGCACCCTCTACGACCTGCTCTTCGATGTTTTCGTCAAGGCCGGTTCGCTGACCCGCCCGCCGCAGATTACGTTTGCCGACCATATTGAACCGATACTGCGCCGGTTGTGCGATCTGCAGTGGGTGAACCATGGTTTCGCCACGCAGTTCGGCTGGAACGGTCCCAACTTCTTCCTCTCCCCGGCGATGCGGAAGCGGCTGGCCGATCCTTCCCAGCGGAACCGGGAACTGCGCCGCCAGACATACGTCGCCCTGCGCGACTACGACCGCGACGGAACGTCCCCGGTGCCGTGGCCGTGGCTCTACGGCGACGCCATGGCCAGCAAGCCCAAGTCCGTGCGTCAGCACAGCAAACTGTCCCCGACCCAGGACTGGATGCTGAGTCGTTGGGCCGACGGCGCCTTCCAGACCGGACCGCTGCGGCAGCCCCGACCGGACGTGGACAGTGCCCCGGTCGCCGAGCAGCCGGGACTGCTGGACCGGGCCGCCCTGGAGAGCTGCGCGGCCGACGCATTCCACCCCGGGTGCGAAGTCACCTGGCCCATCAGGACCCCGAGCATGTTCAGCGCGCCCTTCCGCATCAAGCACCGAGCACCGAACACCGCGGAACCCGACTACGGGCCCACCCTCACCCCGCAGGAAGCGACGGCCGCGAACGGCCCGCTGTTCGCGCAAGGGCCCGGCGACCTCACCCGCTGGATGGCCGCTCCGTGGCAGGCGGACACCGCGAGCTGCCGCTCCGGCTACGAGGTGCTGGCCAATCTCGGGCCCCGCTACAGCCCGTACGTGCCGACCTTCTGGCCTGCCCAGGTGCCGAACCATGTGCTGAAGCTCGAGGACTTCGAGAAGGTCAACACGCCGTCGGCCGGTGGCGACGACAGTGCCCGCGAGCAGGCGTTCGAGCGGCGGGCGACCTGGCTGCGCGGCCTCACCGGCACCATGAACGAGCAGCGCGCACAGATGATCAAGGACTGGTCGAAGCTCGGCGTCATCGAGGTGCGCGACTACACCGTGGGCGACGGCAAGTTCCCCGAACGGATCCACGTGGAGTCGCGCCCGGGAGCACCGCTCGACCGGGCACCTGACACGGCGAACCTGGTCAACCTGCAGGTGCCCGAGGCAGGTCCGTCCGTGCTGGCCGCCGCAGGCGGAATCTGGCCAGCGGACAGGCACGCGCCCGAAACCGTCGAGGCCGACCATGTGGCACAGGCGGTCAGCGAGGCAGCGGAGGCGACCGGCTACCTCGAGGAGGAGATCGCCGCCGGATACCTCGAAAGACTCGACCCCTTCCACGAGGAGCGGTGAGCCCCGCACTGGCTCCGGGCGCGGAAACCTACGACGTGGTGGTGGCGGGCGGCGGCCCGGCCGGCTGCGCCGCCGCGATCGCACTCGCCGGGGCCGGCCGTACGGTTCTGCTGGCGGACGCCGGCACCGGGCCGCCGAAGGTCGGCGAGACACTCGTGCCCGCCGGGCGGGTCCTGCTCGGTGACCTCGGCGTCGCTGACCGTGTTCTCGGGTCCGGGCACCTGCCCTGCTACGGCAGTCTTTCGGCGTGGGGTTCGGCCGACTTGCACGCCGTGGACTTCATCAACGATCCGCATGGCCACGGCTGGCATCTCGACCGGCGGCTCTTCGACCGGCGACTGCGCGACGCCTCCCGCGCGTCGGGAGCCGAGGTCGCCGAGGGCACGGCCGTACGCGGCACGGCCCGGAGGCCGGACGGCGGTTGGACTCTGGCTCTGCGCGGCGGGACGGGCCCTGCCGATGCTCCTGGGGCGGGTGGGGAGCGCACGGTGTGCTGCCGCTGGGTGATCGACGCCACCGGCCGCGCTGCCGCGATCGCCGTCCGGTGTGGGGCCCGGCGGTGGGTCCGGGACCGGCTCGCAGCCCTTTACGCGCACCTGGAGACGGACCCGCGGGACACCGACCGCCGCTCCCTCGTCGAATCAGACAAGGACGGCTGGTGGTACACCGCCCCACAGCCCTCCGGCAGGCGCCTCGTCGCCTACTTCACCGACACCGACCTGTCTGCCGCCCCGTACACCGCGCGCCACTTTCACCGACGGTTGTCGGCCACCAGGCACGTGTCCCGGTGGACCCACAGGCACGGGCCCCCGCCTGCGCCACCAGTCGCGCCACGCCGGGCCGCCGCGCACACAGCGCACCTGGACCGGGTGTACGGGGACGGCTGGACCGCCGCAGGGGACGCGGCGATCGCCTTCGACCCGCTCTCCTCCCAGGGCGTCCTCACCGCCCTCTACACCGGGATGAGCGCGGGCCTGGCCGTCGACGCCCACCTGAGTCGTGTGCATCGCGGCGAGGACTCCGGCCTCGCCGCCTATGCGCACAAGGTCGAGGCCGCGCGGACTGCGTATCTGCGGGGCCACCGTCTCGTCCACGCCCAGGAAGCCCGCTGGATCCATCGCACCTTCTGGGCACGGCGCCTGGCCGACTTGCCCAAATCCCCCTTCTGAACGCAGTCGTAGCACCCGGTGACGGCCCGCCCACCGACCGAGGTGGTCCCTGGACATCGAAGTTCCGACTCGGATCGCCCCACCGGGTCGGGACACTTACCCGGCAGCACCCCGATCGCCGACCGGCTGGCAACTTGGCAAGACGACACTCTGACGGCAGCCTCCGGTGACCGGCGCCCGACTGTACGGCACGCCTGCCCCGCCGACCTGCCACGGATCGTCGAACCGGCCGCCGAGCACGCGGGCTTCGAACGCGCCTCCCCCGTCGGCTCCCGACCTCGCGTAACGGCTCGCGGCGCTGTGTACCGGGACCCATCGGCAGACGCACCGGGAAGCTGGTCATCGGGCGGCCGCCGGTCTGGGTGAAGCACGCGATCGTTCCTGCGATCAGCGGCAGGACGAGTCCGAAGGCGAGCAGGAGCAGGCTCGGGCCGCAGGGCCATCCGCTGACCGGCCGACGCCCGGGAGGTGGCCGAGCCGCGAACCGCCACTACCGGCTGCGCTCGCTGGCGCTGCTGACCGGACCCACCGCGCTCACCGAGGACTCCCGACTGCTGCCAGGCACCGCCTGGTTCGACGTCCTGGGTCGAACCGATCTGGCGGTGGTCTCCGCGCAGGAGACCGTACTGCAGGAGACCGTACTGGTGGGCGGCCACCACGATCCGGCGGTACGGGACCGGCGGATCGCCGCCGCCCCCGCCCGGCACTCCACGGCCGACTCCGACGACGAGCGGGTGGCACTGGCCGAGCAACTCGCCTGGCGTTCGCGCGCCGCACGCACCTCGTCCTCCAGCACGCCCCAGCCGTGTTCCAGCCGGCCGAACAGGTCCGCCCACTGCGTGCGGCCGGGGCCACCGCGTCCGAGCCCGTCCCGCAGCGTCCGCACCCACGGCCTGCGCCGCTCCCACTGCCGCGGCCTGGCAAAGACCCACGTCCAGCACGTGCTCACCGCGCTGACCTAGAAAAAGCCAAGTTTCTGAGGGCTGTAAGAACAGAGAATGTTCTTCGTCTGCTGGTAGTGGTCCAGCATCATCTTGTGGGTCTCGCGGCCGATCCCGGACTGCTTGTAGCCGCCGAACGCCGCGTGCGCCGGGTACGCGTGGTAGCAGTTCGTCCACACCCGGCCCGCCTGGATCGCGCGGCCCGCGCGGTACGCGGTGTTGGTGTCGCGGGTCCACACGCCCGCGCCGAGGCCGTACAGCGTGTCGTTGGCGACTTTGATGGCATCGTCGAAGTCGTCGAAGGACGTCACCGACACGACCGGGCCGAAGATCTCCTCCTGGAAGATCCGCATCCGGTTGTCGCCCTCGAAGATCGTCGGCTGGACGTAGTAGCCGCCCTTCAACTCGCCGTCGTACTCGACGCGTTCACCGCCCGTGAGGACCTTCGCCCCCTCCTGCCGGCCGATGTCCAGGTAGGAGAGGATCTTCTCGAGCTGGTCGTTGGATGCCTGCGCGCCGATCATCGTGTCGGTGTCGAGAGGGTGGCCCGGCTTGATCTGCTGGGTGCGGGCGACCGCCGCCGCCATGAACTCGGCGTAGTGGCCGCGCTGGACGAGCGCCCGGGACGGGCAGGTGCAGACCTCGCCCTGGTTGAGCGCGAACATCGTGAAGCCTTCGAGGGCCTTGTCGCGGAAGTCGTCGTCGTGCGCCCAGACGTCGTCGAAGAAGATGTTCGGGGACTTGCCGCCCAGCTCGAGGGTGACCGGCTTGATGTTCTCCGAGGCGTACTGCATGATCAGCCGCCCGGTGGTGGTCTCTCCGGTGAAGGCCACCTTCGCCACCCGCGGACTCGACGCCAGCGGCTTGCCCGCCTCCACGCCGAAGCCGTTGACGATGTTCACCACGCCCGGCGGCAGCAGGTCCGCGATCAGGCTCATCCAGTAGTGGAGGGAGGCGGGGGTCTGTTCGGCCGGCTTGATGATGACGGCGTTGCCGGCGGCCAGGGCCGGCGCCAGCTTCCACGTGGCCATCAGGATCGGGAAGTTCCAGGGGATGATCTGCGCCACGACCCCGAGCGGCTCATGGAAGTGGTACGCCACCGTGTCGTCGTCGATCTCGCTGAGCGAACCCTCCTGCGCGCGGATCGCCCCCGCGAAGTAGCGGAAGTGGTCGATGGCGAGCGGGATGTCCGCGGCCAGCGTCTCCCGCACCGGCTTGCCGTTCTCCCAGGTCTCGGCGACCGCGAGCGGTTCGAGGTGGGCCTCCATCCGGTCGGCGATCTTGAGGAGGATGTCGGAACGCTCCGCCACCGACGTACGGCCCCAGCCCGGCGCCGCCGCGTGCGCCGCGTCCAGCGCCCGCTCCACGTCCTCCGCGGTGCCCCGCGCGACCTCGGTGAACGGCTGACCGTTCACCGGCGACGGGTTCTCGAAGTACTGCCCCCGGGCCGGCGGCACGTACTCGCCGCCGATGAAGTGGTCGTAGCGCGCCTGGTAGGAGACGATCGCACCCTCGGTGCCGGGCGCCGCGAAACGGGTCATGCTGGCCTGCCTCCTTGCAGATGCGCTGCCCGCCGTTGGGCAGCTCCGGCGCGCAGGCTAGTGAAGCGGACGTTGCGCCCACGTTGCACCGCAGGTCAGCGAGCGGGCGCCGCCAACTCGGACTCCAGCGAGGTCAACCGGCTCCGTACGACCGCCGTCGGCCGCACCGCCGCGAGGGCCCGCCACACCTCGATGTCGTCCTCGCCCCACGCAGCGTGCGCCCAGTCCGCGAGCAGATCGGGGTCACGGCGCGCGATCAGCGCGGCCCGCAGACCGTCCGCCAGCCGCTGCCTGAGCAGTACGACCGCCGGCGCCTGCGAACCGGGCAGCAGCGGACCCGGGTACGCCGTCACGGCCGCCATCACCGCCCCCGCCTCCAGCCGCCGCTCGACGACCGTCGCGTCGGACTCGACCGGAGCGGTCAGCCGGTACGGCCGGGAGGCGAGCAGCCCGGGCCCCAGCAGCCGCCGCAGCCGGGCCAGTTCGGCCCGCAGCGTCACCGGCGTCACCGACTCGTCCTCGTAGAGCGCGCACAGCAACTCGTCGCCGGTCAGCCCCTCCGGATGGCGGGACAGCAGCACCAGCAGCTCGCTGTGCCGGCGGCCGAGCCTGATCCGGTGTCCGGCCAGCCGGAGTTCGGCCTCGTCACGGCCGAGGGCCGCCAGCGCGGGCGCCTCGTCGGCGGGCTTCGGCGGATCCAGCAGCGCCAGTTGCGACTCGGCTGCCCGCGCCACCGCCTGGACGAAGCCCAGACTGTGCGGATGCGCCAGCCGGTCGCCACCGGTGATGTCGACGGCGCCCAGCACCCGCCCGGTGCGCGGGTCGTGCACCGGCGCCGCCGCGCACGTCCACGGCTGCACCCGGCGGATGAAGTGCTCCGCCGCGAACACCTGCACCGGCCGGTCCACGGCCACCGCCGTCCCCGGCGCGTTGGTACCGACCGCGGTCTCCGACCAGCGCGCGCCCGGCACGAAGTTCATCCGGTCCGCCCGGCGCCGGGTCGCCGGATGCCCCTCCACCCACAGCAGCCTGCCGTCCGCGTCGCACACCGCCAGCAAATGCTCGCCGTCCGCCGCGAACGTGCCCATCAGCTCCCGGACCAGCGGCATCACCCTGGCCAGCGGATGCTCCGCCCGATAGCTCCCGAGGTCGCCGTCCGTCAGCTCCACCCGCGCCGCGCCGTCGGGTCCCACCCCGGCCCGCACCGAACGCCGCCACGACTCGGCCACCACCGACCGCACCGGGCGCGGCACGGTACCCGCCGTGGTGAAGGTCTCGTGCGCCCGGCGCAGCACCCGGACGCGCTCGGCAGGGTCGGCCCCCGGCTCCAGGGCCACCCACGGATCGGTCAACTCGGCCTCCCCGGACGGCGATGCGGCTGGGGACATCGTCACTCGGGGTGTTCGCGCCGACAACCGTTTCGACCGCTCTCACTCCGAGGACAGGCCGACCAGTCTCATGTAACGGACCCAGTCCCAGTACTTTCCCGGATCCGTATGGTCGGTCCCCGGCACCTCGACATGGCCGATGATGTGGTCGCGGTTCTTGGGGATGCCGTATCTGTCGCAGATCGACGCCGTCAGCCGCGCCGACTCCGCGTACAGGGCGTCGGTGAAGTACTCCGGCTTGTTCACCCAGCCCTCGTGCTCGATGCCGACACTGCGTGTGTTGTAGTCCCAGTTCCCCGCGTGCCAGGCGACATCCGACTCCCGGACGCACTGCGCCACATGGCCGTCGGCCGATCGCACCAGATAGTGCGCGGACACACGCTTCTTCGGGTTCTGGAAGATGGACAGCGTGCCGGCGTACGCCTGCTGTGTGACATGGATGATCACCCGGTCGATGTCGTACTCGTCGGGGCGCTGGGCCGAGGTGCGGTTCTCACTGCTCGCCGCCTGCCACTCGGCCTTCGGATAGTCGACGACTCCGGTCTGCGCGCCCGCGCGGCTCTCGGGGAGCAGCGCGTACGGGACGGCGGCGAGAGCCGCGCCCTTCAGGAGCCATCGCCTGGTGGGGAGCGGTCGTGCCCGGTCCATGGGTGAGGTGCCTTTCGGAAGCGTGCCTGAAGCCTGGGGGAGTCGCGGTCAGCTGCGCAGGGCCGCCGCGGTCTCGCGCAGCCGCGCGTGCAGTCCGCGGTAAGTCTCGCGCGCGGGCAGCCACTCCTTGCGGAGCTTGGCCACACACGTGTAGTTGGTGTCGCACACGTTGGCCAACGGTGATTCCACCGTCTGAGTCGCGTACTGGTAGGCGTCCAGTTCGGCGAATCCGTAGTCGCGCACCAGCCACTGCACCAGGTCGAGCTGCGATATCCGGAAGGCGTCCTCCAGCGGACGCGCCGACCCCGTCGAGACGATGTGCGTGTCCGACTCCAGCCGGGGCCAGGGCGTCGCGATCCCCTTCAGCAGCTCCACGATCACCACGGTGTTCATCGCGCACTCGACGGCCACCCCGCAGGTCTCGCCCTCGCCCTGCCGGGCGTGCCCGTCACCGAGACTGAGCAGCGCGCCCTCGACGTTCACCCCGAGATAGCAGGTGACACCCGCCCGCATCTCGGGCGTGTCCATGTTCCCGCCGTGCGCGTCGGGCACCAGGGCCGAGCGGACCTCCAGGTTGGCTGGGGCCACGCCGACCGTTCCGTGCATCGGGTCCAGCGGCAGCTCCAGCTCGATGTCGCCCTCGTGGGCCCGGAACAGGGCGGTGCGCCGGGTCCGGTCCAGCTGCCAGATCCAGACCTTTTCCGGGAGCGGCTGCTGCAGGGTGGCCGTGGTGTGCGTCGAGGTGAGCGCGCCGAACAGGGGGACCGTCGTGGAGGCCGCCCAGTCCCGCGCCGGTTCGATGGACACGAAGTGCACGGCGACGGTGTCCCCGGGCTCCGCGCCCTCGATGTGGAAGGGCCCGGTCTGCGGGTTGAGGAACGGGAACTCGCACACCTCCGACACCAGGTCCTTCTCGGACCGCACCCGTCCGGCGAAGCAGTCCTCCGTGTACAGGTCGAGCACCGTGCCGGGGGTGATCCGCGCCACCGGCGGCGCTCCGCCGAACGTCCACGCGTATTCGCCCGGTCCGGGCCGGACGGTGAGGACGAGAGGGTCGGTCATCGCGGGAGGTCTCCGTTCCGCCGGTCGACGGCGTCTGTTCGGTCGTCGCCTTCTTCAAGATGGACAAGCGCCGTCTCGGCTATGCGCTCGGGGTGACGGCGTATCAGCACCAGCAGCACGACCACTCCGACCGCCATCCAGACGCCGACCACCGGACCGGCGTACGACACCGGGGCGGTCAGCTCCGTCACGAAGTCGAAGGCGGGCAGACCGGCCGCGGTGAGCAGGGCGGGCACGAAGGCCACGATGCCCAGCAGCGGGAAGAGCAGATGCCGTACCGGTTGGAGGAACCCCACGGCCGGATGCAGCCCCCGCGCCGCATACGTGGCCACGAAGCCCGCCGCCGGTAATTCCCGAGCCGGCTCGGCCACCCAGGACGCGGTGAACAGACAGGCCACCAGGGCGATCACCACCGCCAGCGGCAGACTGCCCCCGGCGAAGGCCGCCCCTGACGGAATGGACGCGGCGACGGCGGCGGCAGGCGCCATCGCCGTGACGCTCTGGAACAGAACCTCCCGCAGCCCGACCGCGTCCCGCCGCAGCCCTGCGGCCGCTCCTCCGGCCATCTCCTCAGCCATACACACCCCCCGACGTGCGTGAACCCATCGGTCCCACGGACCGCTTCGCGTGAATCACGGTACGGCGCTTGCGGGTTGGGCAGAAGAGCGCCGAGTGATTCCGTGGACGGGGCGGCGGTTGTGGAAAACCTCGCCATCCGAACGGGTGAGGCCGGCCCTCAGACCCGTTTCGCCACCGTCGCCGGATCGTCCAGTACGGCGCGGATCACCGAGTGGGCGGCGCCCAGGAGGGGGCCCTCGGAGCCGAGGCGGGAGACGGTGACCGGACAGGCCGGGCCGGTCGTGCGGTCGGCCAGTTCGGTCTGCAGGGAGGGGAGGAGCCACGGAGCGAGTCCGGCCAGCGCGCCGCCCAGGACCACCGACTCGGGGTCGAGGAGATTGACGGCGCCGGTCAGGGCGATGCCCAGAGCCGTACCGGCGTCGCGCAGGGCACGCCGTACTCCCTCGTGGTCCTCGCCCGCCCGCTGCGCGAGCAGGCCCACCGCGTCCTCGCGAGGCTCGAGACCGGCCGCACGCAGCACCGCCTCCTCGCCGGCGTACTGCTCCAGGCAGCCGCGTCCACCGCAGGCACAGTGCGGCCCGTCGGGGTGGACCGGTACATGGCCGAGCTCGCCCGCGAAACCCCGCTTCCCGCGCAGCAACTGACCGTCCACGACGACCGCGGCGCCGATACCGATCTCCGCGGACACATGCAGGAAATCCGGTGGGGTGGCGTCGCCGAGCCACAGCTCCGCCAGGGCGCCGAAGTTGGCCTCGTTGTCGACCGTCAGCGGCAGGTCTGCGGGCAGCAGCGAGCCGAGATCGGTGTCGTGCCAGTCGAGGTTCGGGGCATGGACGACCGTGCGCCCGTCACGGGCCACCAGGCCGGGGACGGCGACCGCGAGCCCGGCCGGCCACAGGCCTTCCCGCTCCGCGTCCGTCACGACCCGCCTGACCAGCGCGGTCAGCTCCTCGACCACCGGCTGCGGCGCCCGGCCCCGGTTGCCGCCGTGCCGCACGGCACGCGCGCGTACCTCGCCGCGGAGATCCATCGCGCATACGGCGAGATGGTCGACCCCGACCTCCGCGCCGATACCGGCCGGGCCGCGCCCGCTCACCGCGAGCGCCGAGCCCGGCCGTCCGACGCGGCTGGGCCGCTCGGGGCCCAGTTCCTCCAGGAGTCCCCAGCGGATCAGCTCGTCGACGAGGGTCGACACGGCCGCTCTGGTGAGGCCGATGCGGGAGGCCACCGCGGCCCGCGACAGCGAGCCCTCCGCACTGACCGCGTGCATCACGCGCGCGAGGTTGCGCCGGCGCATGCCCTGCTGGGTGTCCGGCAGGGCACGGCCGGTCGCCGTCGGGCGGGCCTCGTGCAGCGGTGCGGTCATGCCTTGATCAATCCTCAGTCCCCTGGACGGTCCTGCGACCTGCCTCCCGTGCGGTCAGCGGTCCTCCGGTGCCCGCTCCAGCAGCGGGGCCGCGTCGGAGAGTACCCCGGAGATCCTGGCCAGCGTCGCCGCGTCCCGCTCCACCGCGTCGAGCACGGGACCCGCGGCCGTGTTCCAGCGCCGCGCCACCGCCGCCGGGTCCTCGCCGGTCAGCAGCCCGGCCGCCTGCGCCGCGGCGCCGAGGGCGACCAGTTCCTTCGCCTCGGGCACCTGCACCGGGCGCCCCGACAGCCGCCGTACCGTCTCCTGCCAGGCCCGGCCCCGGGCGCCGCCGCCGATCAGCAGCAGCGGTGTGGTCCGGTCGGCGTCCGCGTCGAGCACCAGGTCCAGGGCGCCCAGCAGTGCGTGCACGGCGCCGTCGTAGGCGGCCTGGAGGAGCTGCCCGGCGGTGGTGTCATGGCGCAGGCCGTGCAGCAGCCCGGAGGCGTTCGGCAGGTTGGGGGTGCGCTCGCCGTCCAGGTACGGCAGCAGGGTGACCGAGGTGCCGGGCTCGACGGCCTCGCGGTCCAGGCCGAGCAGCGCCGCTACCCGGTCGACCGCGAGGGTGCAGTTCAGCGTGCAGGCGAGCGGCAGCCAGTCGCCGTGCGCGTCGGCGAAGCCCGCGACGGTGCCGGTGGGGTCGGCGGGGCGGTGCTTCGAGACCGCGTACACCGTGCCCGACGTGCCGAGGCTCAGCACCGGGGTTCCGGGGCGCAACCCGAGCCCCAGCGCGGCCGCCGCGTTGTCGCCGGTACCGGGCGCGACCAGGGTGCCCTTGGAGAACGGCAGTTCGTGGCTGTCGCGCACGGTGCCGGCGATCTCGCCGGGGCGGACCACCCGGGGCAGGAACACCGGGTCCAGGCCCACGTGGGCGAGGGTCTCCTCGTCGTACGCCTCGGTCGCCGACGCCCACCAGCCGGTACCGGAGGCGTCGCCGCGGTCGGTCGTGCCCTGCCCGGTGAGGCGCTCGGTGAGGTAGTCGTGGGGGAGCCGTACGGCCCTGGTCGCACGCACCGCCCCCGGCTCGTGCTCCGCCAGCCAGGCCCACTTGGTGACCGTGAACGACGCACCCGGAACACTGCCGGTGCGCTCGGCCCAGGCCTTGGGGCCACCCAGCTCCTCGATCAGCCGCTGCGCCTGGGGCGCCGAACGGACGTCGTTCCACAGCATGGCCGGGCGCACCGGCTCGCCCCGCTCGTCCAGCGTGACCAGACCGTGCTGCTGCCCGCCGATCGACACGGCCGCCGCCTCGTGCGCCGCGTCCCCGCACTGGCGCAGCGCCTCGCACAGCGCGTCCCACCACTGACGCGGATCGCTCTCCCGGCCCGCCCCGGAGGACACGGTGTGCGGCGCCTGGCCGCTCGCCACGACCTGGCCGGTGGACGCGTCGACCACCAGCGCCTTGGTGGACTGGGTGGACGTGTCCACGCCGACGACGAGCGGACCCTCGGCTGCTGACATCGGGCTCTCTCCCTTTTTTCCGCGCTCTCGCGGTCTGGCCTGACCTGCAGTTTTCCTGGTTCACCGGGGTGTCGCGACCCGGATTTCATCCCTCGGGGACAGGTTGACCCTTCCCAGGGGTGCGTCGGCATACTAATTTGTAAACGGCCATGACGAAATAGTCGGCCCGACAGTGTGCCCGGCGGTCGTCGAGCACACTCATCAAGCACAGGCATCAAGCAAGGAGCCGCGGCATGAGCTTCCAGCCCACCCCCGAGGACAGGTTCACCTTCGGCCTGTGGACCGTCGGCTGGCAGGGAAGGGACCCGTTCGGCGACGCCACCCGCCGTGCCCTCGACCCGGTCGAGACGGTGCAGCGCCTGTCCGAACTGGGCGCCTACGGTGTGACGTTCCATGACGACGACCTGATCCCCTTCGGGTCCTCGGACACCGAGCGCGAATCGCACATCAAGCGCTTCCGCCAGGCCCTCGACGCGACCGGTATGACCGTGCCGATGGCCACCACCAACCTCTTCACCCACCCGGTCTTCAAGGACGGCGCGTTCACCGCGAACGACCGTGACGTGCGCCGTTACGCGCTGCGCAAGACCATCCGCAACATCGACCTGGCCGCCGAGCTGGGCGCGAAGACGTACGTCGCCTGGGGTGGCCGCGAGGGCGCCGAATCCGGTGCCGCCAAGGACGTGCGCGTCGCTCTCGACCGCATGAAGGAGGCCTTCGACCTCCTCGGCGAGTACGTCACCTCCCAGGGCTACGACCTGCGCTTCGCCATCGAGCCCAAGCCGAACGAGCCCCGCGGCGACATCCTGCTTCCCACCGTGGGCCACGCGCTCGCCTTCATCGAGCGCCTGGAGCGGCCCGAGCTGTACGGCGTCAATCCCGAGGTGGGCCACGAGCAGATGGCAGGCCTGAACTTCCCGCACGGCATCGCCCAGGCCCTGTGGGCGGGCAAGCTCTTCCACATCGACCTCAACGGCCAGTCCGGCATCAAGTACGACCAGGACCTGCGCTTCGGCGCCGGCGACCTGCGTGCCGCCTTCTGGCTGGTCGACCTGCTGGAGACCGCCGGTTACGACGGGCCCAAGCACTTCGATTTCAAGCCGCCGCGGACCGAGGACCTCGACGGCGTGTGGGCGTCTGCCGCCGGCTGCATGCGCAACTACCTGATCCTCAAGGAGCGCGCCGCCGCCTTCCGTGCGGATCCGGAGGTCCAGGAGGCCCTGCGCGCCTCCCGTCTGGACCAGCTGGCCCAGTCGACGGCCGCCGACGGTCTTCAGGCGCTCCTGGCCGACCGCACGGCCTTCGAGGAGTTCGACGCGGACTCGGTCGCCGCGCGCGGGATGGCCTTCGAGCAGCTCGACCAGCTGGCGATGGATCACCTGCTGGGCGCCCGGGGCTGACGCGCGCACGCGCGCGTGGGGGCGGCTCTCGCGACGACACGCCCGCACGCGCGCGTGTCGTCGCCCGCACCCTGTACGAGTTGCCCGCACGAGCACGACCGGTTCGTGCGGGAAATGCTCCGGAATCGTGCGATCCGTTGCATGAGTCCGTATCAACTCCCGTGTGGGGCTCGCGCGATGACCGGTACGCGGTGACTCTTGACGGTATGGCCATGCCACCCGTACCGCCCCGCCCGCCCGGCCCGCCGAACGGCACCCCACCCCCGGACGGCGGCTACGACCCGCCTCCGTACGGCGGGTTCGGACCGCCGTCGGGAGGGGGCTTCGGGGACTACGACCCACCCGCCGCCGTCGGCTGGACGCCACAGCCACCCCCGGGGCCGCCCCATCGCCGCAGGGGCCCGTTGTACGCCGCACTGGTCGTCGTGGTGGCCGCCGTGGCCGTCGCCGTCGTCGTCCTGATGGCGTCGGGCGGTGACGATTCGCCCGATGAGAAGCCCACCACGAGCGGACCGAGCGCCACCGGGTCGTCGCGGCCCTCCTTCAGCCTCCCGACGGAGCTGCCCAGCAGGCTGCCGTCGGGACTGCCGAGCGAACTCCCCTCCGATTGGCCGTCGGGACTCCCCAGTACGCTGCCGAGCGGTCTGGACTCGTTGCTGCCCTCGCTGCTGGGGTGACCACGGCCGCCCGGACCCGACTACAGCCCCTTGGGTAGCCGGAAGCACATCAGGGTCGTCTCGATGCCGCCGTCGGCCAGGCGGCCCTGCGCGTCGAAGGCGTCCGCCCCGTCGGTCGTCCCCAAGTCGTTGTCGTTGATCAAGGTGAGTGCCGGTGATCAAGGCGAGCGTGTCGTGGTCCACGCGCGCGAGGCCCTCGCTCTTCAGCGGCACGCCCGTCGCCGTGACCGCCTGCTCGCACGGTGAGAAACGCAGCGGACGGGTGGTGAGGAAGGCGTTCCCGGCGTTTTCGTGGGGTAGGGAGAGTGGCGTGGCGAGTGGGGTTTTCCGCAGGGTCGGCCATCGTCTTCCGCGGGACCGGCAATCGTCTGCCGCAAGACCGGCGATCGGGGAACAGCCCGTGCCGGCAGCCGACCGGGAGTGGCTACGCTGAGAGCGGGACTGCTTCACAAACTGTTCGATTCGGTCTGTTCGACTCGGTCTCGGGGACCACTAGGGGTCGCTCGTCAGGGATGTCTCAGGGTCGCGGTCCGGAACCGCGGGAGACGCGGGCCCGTTTTCAGTTCAGAGAGCGGCAGTGGCCGCGAAGGAGGCGACGCTGATGTCGAAGAACGCGAAGATCGCCGCAGGAGGTGTGGCGGTCGGGCTCATCCTGCTGATATGGCTGCCTTGGTGGGTGACGTTCCTGATCGTGGTCGGCGTCCCGGTGGCCGCCTACCTCACCCTCGACCCCTCGCAGCGGCGCAGGCTGCGCAGGGTCACGCGCAAGGAGATCGGCCGCTGAGCCGCCCGCCCGAGGCCGCGACCCCTCGGGTGGGGTGGCGGCTCGGGAGGGCTCACAGGGGCCGTACAGCGATCTTGTCGAGGGCTTCCAGAAGGCTGGGGAGCTCCGGGCCCCGGCCGACGGGCAGGACCTCACCGGGCTCCTCGTCGAGAAGCACGAAGGCGATGTCGTCGGTGCGGGCCACCATCGACCAGCCGGGCCCGTCGGCGCGCAGCGTACGTGCGTCGCCCGGGGCGAACGAGGAACGGACCCGCCCCAGCGGCGGAGGCGTGTCCACATAGGCCCGCGCCTCGGCCAGCACGCGCCGGATCCCGAGGTGACCCTTCGGGGCCGCCTCGGCGTCTGCGGAGGCGGCCTCGGCGGCCTGCGGGGCCTCGGCCGCCGGTGCCGGGAAGTGGTCGTCGCCGATCTGCTCCCGCCAGACCGCCCACTGGAGGGCGATCTCGTCCGCGCCCAGCCGCCGCTGCGCCGCGCCCCACGAGCTGGTGTCCGGCGGGGTCAGCGGAACACGGTCCGCCGTCTCCGGGCCGGGATCGTGCGGTGCGGGCACGTTCGGGGCCGCCACGGCGACCGCCAGCGGCCAGCCGGGCAGGGCGGCGACCACCGTGCGCTCGTCCGGGGAGAGGTCGTGCTCCATGCCGCAGTCCCAGGACGCGATCGCCACGGCGACCAGCGAGACGTCGTCGACGACGACCGTCCAGCGTGCCCCTACGCCGTCCTGGCCGAGGACCAGGCCGTAGCCGTCGGCGCGCGGCGCCAGATCCAGGGCCGCGCAGGCCTCGGGGTAATCGTCGCCCAGCACGCTCGGAAATTGCGCCGGCGTCAGCAGCACCGCTGTGAGCACGTACAGCGCCTCGTCCGCGGCGGCGAGGGCCTCCTCGTCCGTCCCGGCCATGCCTGCCTCCCAGTCGTTCGTCCAACGGCGCGCACCCTAGTGCGACCGGAAGGCCGTTGTCACGACCCGCCACCACACCCGGAGCTGCAGTTTTCCACCGGGACGGGACGAAACGACCACGGTGGGGCGAAGCTTCAGGCGACCGGTAGTCCGAGGAGGTCACGCGCCACCGTCCGCGGCGACTGCCCGCGTTCCCGCGCCAGCGCGACGACGGCACGGCAGGCCAGTTCGCTCACCCCGAACGACAGCGCCTCCGGAGACACCCACTCGGCCGCCTCCTCGATCCGGTTCTGGTCGTCCTCCGTACGGGCCGCGACATAGGCGGCCGCGGCCTCGAACAAGTTGTGCCCACGTCGCTCATGTCCTGCCGGCGGTTTCCCGTCCCCGGTGCCACGAAATCGGTCTGCGTACTTGCGTATCCGGTCGAACACTCCGGCCACCTTCCCCCTGTCGGCTGTCGCTAGCGAACATTCGTCTTCCCCTACCGAACGTAGGGTTGAAGCTCCGGCAACAGAAGAGGGTGCCGACGGCGCGCCCCAGCCGGCTTCGGCCCCGAGGGAGGCGACGGTGGAGCGCAGCCAGGTGAGTTCGGCGCGGCTCGTGGCGCGCGCGATGGTGAGGATGCCGCGCCGGAACGGATCGTTCACCTCCTCGGCGCGCACCGGCCGGTCGCCGTCGTAGCAGAAGCTGGACGGTTCCTCCAGGAAGGCCGGCCGCCGGCGCAGTACGGCCGTCTGGGCGGCGGGGTCGTCGAGGTGAGGGAGGAAGACGAGCACCGTGAACCAGCGGTTCTCGTCGGTGATGTCGCGTTGGCCGCGTACGACGGACCGTCGTCCGGGAACCTGCTGTCCCAGTCGGTCGCGCGGGCGGCGAAGAAATCCTGGACGTGCGTGTGGTCATCGCTCATGTTCCGCATGTCGCTTCACCGTCACGGAGGACGCACCTGCGCGCACGTTCGAGCGGGACGCGATCGTTCCGGCGCATCTCCGGGTCATATTGCGACACCTTTCGAAATGCGCCCCCTTTGTGCTCCCGTGCCCCCTAGCGTCCCTTGGCCATGGGACACCTGGACCACGCCACCTTCGGCTGGCTGACCCCCGTACTGTCGTACGTCATGGCCTGCATAGGCGCCGCACTGGGGCTGCGCTGCACCGTCCGCGCGCTCGGCAGCACCGGCCGCGCGCGCCGCAACTGGCTCCTCACCGCGGCCTCCGCGCTCGGCACCGGCATCTGGACCATGCACTTCGTGGCCATGCTCGGCTTCGGCGTCAGCGGCACCGACATCCGCTACGACGTGCCGCTGACCATCCTCAGCTTGCTCGTCGCCGTGATCGTGGTCACCGCCGGCGTCTTCGCCGTCGGCTACAGCCGTGACCGCAACCGAGCACTTCTGCTGGGCGGGCTCACCACCGGCCTGGGCGTCGCCAGCATGCACTACCTCGGCATGGCGGCGGTCCGGCTGCACGGTGACGTGCACTACGACCCGATGCTCGTCGGGCTCTCCGTGCTCATCGCCGTGGCCGCCGCGACCGCGGCCCTGTGGGCGGCGCTCAACATCGAGTCACCCGTCGCGGTCACCGTCGCCTCCCTGGTCATGGGGGCGGCCGTCAGCAGCATGCACTACACCGGGATGTTCGCGGTCAGCGTGCACGTCACGCCGTCCGGAACCCCCCTGCCCGGGGCCACGGCGATGCAGTTCATCTTCCCCCTCGCCGTCGGCCTCGGGTCCTACCTGTTCCTCACCTCGGCCTTCGTCGCGCTCTCGCCCACGGCCCGGGAGCGCGAGGCGTCCGCCTCGGCCCAGCGGCCCGTCACGAGCGCCGCACCCTGACCGGCCCCGGCCCCGGCGCCGCCCCCGGCCCCGCGCCGCCCTGACCGAGTGCCGCCCGCTGACCCGGCCCGGCCCCGCGGTCCCCCGACCCACTCCCGAGCGAGGAGGCCATGCGTACACCCCGTAG
This sequence comes from Streptomyces sp. NPDC051105, assembly GCF_040682795.1. Classification (NCBI taxonomy): domain Bacteria; kingdom Bacillati; phylum Actinomycetota; class Actinomycetes; order Kitasatosporales; family Streptomycetaceae; genus Streptomyces; species Streptomyces sp. NPDC051105. The sequence continues at coordinate 91,808 of NZ_JBFBBR010000018.1, forward strand.
GACCCCGACAGAAGGCCCGCAGACACCGTCCCAGCGGCCACCCCGCGGCCGCCGCGCGCACGCCGGACCACCCGCCGACGAACCGGTCGACGAAGTCGTCGGCACGGCGGCCGACAACGCGCCCACCGGAGGCTGGCGGATCCGTCCCCGGACCGTGCGGGCCAAGGTCGTCTGCCTGCTCATGGTGCCGGTCATGTCCCTGCTCGCCCTGTGGGCGTACGCCACGGTCACCACAGCACAGGACGTCTCCCGGCTGCGCCAGTCCCAACGCGTCGACGCCGCGTTGCGGACCCCGGTCACCGGCGCCGTCGCCGCGCTCCAGGCCGAGCGCGCCGCCGCCGTCCGGTACGCGACCGACCCCACCGCCGAACAGGCCCGCGACCTCAAGAGGCTCGGTGCCCGTACCGACCAGACCGTGGCCGGGCTGCGGCTCGGCAAGGACAGCACCGTCGCCGACAGCGAGGAACTGCCCTCCGGCGTCGCCCAGCGCCTTCAGACCTTCGTCACCGGCGCCGAGCAACTGCGCACACTGCGCACGGCGGTACGGAACCGGGGCGCCGGCTGGGACGAGACCTACGGACGGTACACACAGGCCATCGCCATGGCCTTCGCCGTTGACGGCGCCCTCACCGGCATCCAGGCCGACGACATGGGCGCCGACGCGCGCGTGCTGCTCGAACTCTCCCGCGCGGGCGAGGCGCTGGCCCAGGAGGACGCGATCCTCGCCGGCGCCCGGACGGCCGGCGGCCTGGACGGCGAGCGACTGCGGCTGTTCACCGGCGCTGTCGAAACCCGCCGTGTCCTCACCGACATGGCCGTCGCCGACCTGCCCGGCGCACAGCGCACCGCCTGGCACCGGTTCGCCCAGGGCGACGACTACACCGCGCTGGGAGCCGCCGAGGACAAGATCCTCGCGAGCCAGCCCGGAGCGAAGGCGCTCGACGCGGCCCCGGAAGCGACCTGGAACACCGCTCACGCACGCGTGCAGGACGGAATGCTGACCGTCCAGACCGGAACGGCACACGCGGTCGCGGGCCGGGCCGATCCGTTCGCACGCGGTCTGCTCACCCCGGCCGGAGCCGCCGTCCTGTTCGGTCTCCTCGCGGTGGTCGCCTCGCTCGTCATCTCCGTACGCATCGGACGCGGCCTCGTGGTCGAGTTGGTGAGCCTGCGCAACGGCGCTCTGGAGATCGCCCGGCGAAAGCTCCCCGAGGCGATGCGCAGACTGCGGGCCGGTGAGGAGATCGACGTCCGCGCGGAGGCACCCCCGGGGCCGCCGGCGGAGGACGAGACCGCACAGGTCGCGGAGGCCCTCGGCACCGTCCACCGTGCCGCCCTGCGCGCCGCCGTGGAGCGCGCCGAACTCGCCAGCGGCATCTCGGGCGTGTTCGTCAACCTCGCCCGCCGCAGCCAGGTCCTGGTCCACCGCCAGCTGAGCCTGCTGGACAGCATGGAACGCCGCTCCGACGACCCCAACGAACTGAGCGACCTCTTCCGCCTCGACCACCTCACCACCCGAATGCGCCGCCACGCGGAGAGCCTGATCATCCTCTCCGGGGCGGCCCCCGGCCGGGCCTGGCGCATGCCGGTGTCCCTGACCAACGTCGTACGGGCCGCCGTGTCCGAAGTCGAGGACTACGCACGCGTGGAGGTACGTCAGCTCCCCGAGGCAGCCGTCGTCGGCGCGGCCGTCGCCGACCTCACCCATCTGCTCGCCGAGGTCGTCGAGAACGCCGCCCAGTTCTCGCCTCCGCACACGCGCGTGCGCGTCACTGGGGAACCCGTCGGCAACGGCTACGCCCTGGAGGTCGAGGACCGCGGACTCGGCATGGGCGAGGAGACCCTCGCCGAAGCCAACCGGCGCATCGAGCAGTCCGAGGCCCTCGACCTGTTCGACAGCGACCGGCTCGGCCTCTTCGTCGTGAGCAGGCTCGCGGCCCGCCACGGCATCAAGGTGCACCTGCGCACCTCCCCCTACGGTGGCACCACCGCGGTGGTCCTGCTGCCGAAGTCCCTGCTGCACGGTGGTGCGGCGGAACGTTCGGCCCGTCCGGTGGCCGACATCGAACAGGCACCGGAACGCGAGTACGCGCGCGTGCCCGGGCCCGCCCTTCCACAGGCCGCCGCCTCCGCCGCCCGTCCCGCCCTCGCCACCACCCACACCACCCCGCAGCCGGCGCCCGAGCCACCACCCCCCGGAGTCACGACCTTGAGGCCGCATCGCCCACCGCACCACTCCGAGGCCGGCGACGACGACCTCCCACGCCGGGTGCGGCAGGCGAATCTCGCTCCCCAACTGCGCGAGCCACGCACCGAGGAACCCGCGCCTGCCCGGCGACGGGACGAGCGCACCCCCGAAGTCGTCCGCGACCGCATGACGGCCTACCGGGACGGCTGGGCGCGCGGCGGCGGCAGGCAACCCGGCCGCGCAGCCGCCCCGGAACCCGAAGAGGGCACCGACAGCACCGAAGGAGACCGCGCATGATCCAGGACCCGAGCATGAGGGCCGACCGCCACTCCGGCGAACTCGACTGGCTGCTGGACGACCTGGTGCTGCGCGTCGAGGAAGTACAGCACGCCGTGGTGCTGTCCAACGACGGCCTCGCCGTCGGCGCCTCGACCGCCCTCGGGCGTGAGGACGCCGAGCACCTGGCCGCCGTCGCCTCCGGCTTCAACAGCCTCGCCAAGGGCACGGGACGGCACTTCGGGGCGGGCGGGGTGCGCCAGACCATGGTCGAGATGGACGACGCCTTCCTCTTCGTGGCCGCCGCCGGCGACGGCTCCTGCCTCGCCGTGCTCACCGCCGTCACCGCCGACATCGGCCTGGTCGCCTACGAGATGGCACGCCTCGTCAAGCGCGTCGGCGAGCACCTCTACACCGCGCCGCGGGTCGCCGCCCGGCCGCCAGCCGCCGGATGACCGGAAGTACCACCGATGACCGAATTCACGATCGGCGCCCCGCAAGAGCCGGGCAGCCAGTGGTACGACGGCGAGGCCGGGCCTCTCGTCCGCCCCTACGCCATGACCGGCGGCCGCACCAAACCCGGGCCCACCGGAGTGCGGTTCGACCTGATCGCCCTGGTCACACTCGACCCGGGCGCGCCCGGCGTCGACGACGACACCACGCTCGGCCCCGAACACCGGGCGCTGATCGACCTGTGCCGGGTGGAGACACAGTCCGTCGCCGAGCTCGCCGCCGGCGCCGACCTTCCCGTGGGCGTGGTCCGGGTGCTCCTGGGCGACCTGCTGGAACTGGGCTGCGTCACCGTGAGCCGTCCGGTGCCACCGGCCCAGCTTCCCGACGAACGGATTCTGCGCGAGGTCATCGCGGGATTGCGGGCACTGTAGATGAGCATCCGGAACCAACCGGACACGCGCCGGTCAGAACAGACGCGTTGCGGTACAACCGCCCGCGAGGGGGCCGCAGTTGTCATGATGCTGGCTTCGCGTCCCGGGCTGACCGAGCGGCGTCCCGCGCAGCCCGGGCGCTGCCCGGCGCAGCCCGAGCCGCGTCACCGCCCGCCCCGAGCCCCCGAGCATGTCGACCGCAGCCGGCCCTCCCGAGAGAAGTGATCATGGTCTCCGAGTACTCCGAGCCCGCCGCCGACGACGACACGTCGGCCATGGCGCTCAAGATATTGGTCGCCGGCGGCTTCGGCGTCGGGAAGACCACCCTGGTCGGCGCCGTCAGCGAGATCCGGCCGCTGCGCACCGAGGAAATGCTCAGCGAAGCAGGCCAGCTGGTGGACGACACGGACGGGGTGGACCAGAAGGTCACCACCACCGTCGCCATGGACTTCGGCCGCATCACCATCCGCTCCGGGCTCTCCCTCTACCTCTTCGGGACCCCCGGCCAGGACCGCTTCTGGTTCCTCTGGGACGAGCTGTCGCAAGGAGCCCTCGGTGCCGTGGTCCTCGCCGACACCCGCCGTCTGGAGGACTGCTTCCCGGCGGTCGACTACTTCGAGCACCGGCACATCCCGTTCGTCGTCGCCGTCAACTGCTTCGTCGGCACCCGGACCTACGGCGCGCGCGACGTCTCGCGCGCCCTGGACCTGGACCCGGGCACGCCCGTGGTGCTGTGCGACGCCCGGGACCGGGATTCCGGCAAGGAGGTGCTGATCCGGCTCGTCGAGTACGCCGGGCGGATGCACACCGCCCGGCTCCTCGACTCGGTGGGCTGAGGCGTCAGCCCGAGAGGTCCTTGAGCGCCACCACCTTCTCCACGGTGACCCGGACCAGTAGCTCGCCCGGGACGCCGTTGCGGGCGCCGAACTCCTCCGCGCGCTCTTCTCCCATGTAACGGGCCGCGATCCGGGTGGCGCTGTCACGCAACTCAGCCGGTTCCTCGGACAGTCGGGCGCGCCCGTTCAGCACCACGAAATGGAAGGGGGGCCGGTCGTCGTCCACGCACAGGGCGACCCGCCCGTCGCGGGCGAGATTGCGCCCCTTCACGGTCTCCTTGCCGGTGTTGAAGACCAGGTCGTCCCCGTCCAGCAGGAACCAGATGGGGGCCACGTGCGGGCTGCCGTCGGCGTTGACGGTGGACAGCTTGCCGGTGCGGGTGCCATGCGAGACGAACGCCCGCCATTCCTCGTCGGTCATCTTCTGTGCCATGTCCCCATCCTCCTTGCCCGGACGCCGGTGGTGGTGAAGGCTGGCGGGGAGATCCTCCAGCCAGGGGGAGAGGGCACACGGGGAGACGCTACGACATGGCGCAGAACCAGGGACTCGGCTGGCTGCTCGACGACCTGACCGAGCGCGTGGAGCACGTACGTCACGCGCTGGTCCTGTCGAACGACGGGCTGGTCACCGGAGCGAGCACGGGCCTTCGCCGGGAAGACGCGGAGCATCTGGCCGCCGTCGCCTCCGGGCTGCACAGCCTTGCCAAGGGCTCGGGACGCCACTTCGGCGCCGGCCAGGTCCGCCAGACGATGATCGAGTACGACGACGCCGTCCTGTTCGTCACCGCCGCCGGAACCGGCAGCTGTCTGTGCGTCCTCAGCGGCGCGGAGGCGGACATCGGCCAGATCGCCTACGAGATGACACTGCTCGTCAACCGGGTCGGCGAACACCTCGGCGTGGACGCCCGGCAACCGGAACGTTCCTCGGTAGTAGACCTCTGACCTGGCATTTTGTCTCACGTCGCGGAGTTATCCACAGGCCCGCCACGAGATTCGCCGGAGCGGCTACGGTTTTTCCACGGCAAGCGCATCCGGCGCGAGCCACCCGCTCCACGGGGGAGAACGACCATGTCCGGCACCACCATCGCCCGAACCCGCCAGCTCACCTGCACGTTCAGCCGCGCAGCCCGTGAACTGGGCCTCAGGCGAGGCGAGTTCGACCTCGCGGTCCATCTTGGCCGGATCCGCACAGTGCCCGACGAGGGCGGCGGAGGCCGCCGTGTCTCCCGGAGCGAGATCGAGCGGCTCCAGGAACGGGCCGAAGCCCTTCGCGAGAGCGTGCGAGCCGTCGGTACCACCGAGGGCGCGGCTCTGATGGAGATCCCGGCGGGCAGGTTCACCCGTTTCGCGAAACTCGGCCTGGTGACCCCCGTGAACTGGTACCCGAACCGCTACCGGGCCGTGGTCTGGCTCTATCTGGCGGAGGAGCTACGGCAGTTCGCGACCGACGAGAAGAACGCACGGCTGCTCACCGGCCGGACGCCCGAGGAGTTGCGTGACCGGCTCAGGGCGGGAGCGGACCAGCGGGCCCGGAACTGGCGCGGACGCCACTGCGGTTTCCTGCTGCGGGCGGCCGGCGGGCCATGGGAGCGAGCCGGGGTGGTGGCCGGCTTCCTGGAACCCGGTGAGATCGACGACGCTGTGACGGATCCTCACGAACGGGCGTATGTGCAGGGCTTCCGACCCGCCCCGCCCGCCCACGGCGCACCGGGCTCGCCGACCGCGCTGCTCGCCGAGGAGCTGATGACGGCGGACGAGCCGGACGAGATCGACTGGTTCCGGAACGACCTGGCACGGGCCGTGACGGAAGCCCGCACATTCCGCCCCGCGCCCCGCCCTGCCGACCAACCGCTCTCCTTCGCCGAGCAACCGCACCACTCGGCCGTGCATCCGATCCGCCCCGTCGCGCATGCGCAGCACCCGGCGCCTGCCCCACCGAGGCTCGCGCACGGCCTGCGAGGCTGGCTGCGCCGCAGAAGCCCCCGCCTCGCCCACTGAGGACACCCCCTAGAGGAACTTCGGGCCCAAGCGGCTCTCTCCTCGCGGCTCTTCTCTCCTACAGAGCCCTGAACAGGCCCTCCTGGACGACCGACACCAGCAGTCGCCCCTCCAGGTCGTAGACCCGCCCGCGGGCCAGGCCCAGGCCACCCGTGGCGATGGGGGACTCCTGCTCGTACAGGAACCACTCGTCCGCACGGAACGGCCGGTGGAACCACATGGCGTGGTCCAGCGAGGCCATGTCGAAGTTCCGCGGCCCCCACAGGGGCTCGACGGGGACCCGCACCGCGTCCAGGAGGGTCATGTCGCTGGCGTAGGTCAGCGCGCAGGTGTGCACCAGCGGATCGTCGCCCAGCGGACCGACCGCACGCATCCACACCGCGCTGCGCGGCTCGGCGCCCGCTATCTCCTCCGGGTTCCAGCGCAACCGGTCGACATAGCGGATGTCGAAGGGCTGGCGGCGCGCCATCCGCTCCAACTGCTCAGGCAGCTCGCCCAGATACTTGCGGATCTCCTCGGCGAGCGTCGGCAGCGACTCCGGGTGCGGCACCTCGCGGACCGGCGGCAGCTGATGCTCGAAAGCTCCCACCTCAGGCTTGTGGAAGGAGGCGGTCAGATTGAAGATCGTGCGGCCGTGCTGCACGGCGGTGACCCGGCGCGTCGTGAACGACCGCCCGTCCCGGATCCGTTCGACCTGGTACACGATCGGCACGCCGGGCCGGCCCGGGCGCAGGAAGTACGCGTGCAGCGAGTGCACCGGGCGGTCGCCCTCGGTGGTGCGGCCGGCGGCCACCAGTGCCTGGCCCGCCACCTGGCCGCCGAAGACCCGCTGGATGGACTCCTGGGGACTGCGGCCACGGAAGATGTTGACCTCGATCTGCTCGAGGTCGAGCAGGTCGACCAGTCTCTCGGCCGGGTTCGTCATGGGTGGGGTTCTCCTGAGGTCAGAACGGGCCGGGTCAGAGCTGGCCGACATCGGTGACGCGGACGACCGCGCGGCCTTCGGCGTCGGAGGCCGTCAGGTCGACCTCCGCGCTGATGCCCCAGTCGTGGTCGTCGTTCGGGTCGTCGAAGATCTGCCGGACGCGCCACAGTGCGTTCTGCGGCTCCTCCTGGATCACGAGCAGCTTGGGGCCGCGGGCGTCGGGGCCGGTGCCCAGGTCCTCGTACTCGTCCCAGTACTTGTCCATGGCCTCGCCCCAGGCCTCGGCGTCCCAGCCGGACTCCGCGTCCAGCTCGCCCAGTTCGTCGACGTGGTCGAGGGCGGCCAGTTCCACGCGGCGGAACATCGCGTTGCGGACCAGGACCCGGAAGGCGCGTGCGTTGGCGGTGACCGGCTTGACCTCGTCGGCCTTCTCCTGGGCCTCCTCGGCCGTCATCTCCTCCGGATTGGCGAGCTGTTCCCACTCGTCCAGCAGACTGGAGTCGACCTGGCGGACCATCTCGCCCAGCCACTCGATCAGGTCCTGCAGGTCCTCGGACTTGAGGTCGTCGGGGATGTTGTGGTCCAGCGTCTTGTACGCGCTCGCCAGGTAGCGCAGCACGATGCCCTCGGTGCGGGCCAGCTCGTAGAAGGACACCAACTCCGTGAAGGACATCGCCCGTTCGTACATGTCCCGGATGACCGACTTGGGCGACAGCGGATGGTCGCCGACCCAGGGGTGGCTCTTGCGGTACGTGTCGTACGCGTGGAAGAGCAGTTCTTCCAGGGGCTTCGGGTAGGTGACGTCCTGGAGGCGCTCCATGCGCTCCTCGTACTCGACGCCGTCCGCCTTCATCGCGGCCACCGCCTCGCCCTTCGCCTTGTTCAGCTGGGCGACCAGGATCTGCCGCGGGTCGTCCAGCGTGGACTCGACGACGGACACCATGTCGAGGGCGTAGGACGGCGATTCGGGGTCGAGGAGTTCGAACGCGGCGAGGGCGAACGTGGACAGCGGCTGGTTGAGCGCGAAGTCCTGCTGGAGGTCGACCGTGAGGCGGACGATACGGCCGGTGGCGTCCGGCTCGTCCAGCTTCTCGACAATGCCGCCGTCGAGGAGCGAGCGGTAGATGGCGATCGCCCGGCGGATGTGCCGCAGCTGCTGCTTGCGCGGCTCGTGGTTGTCCTCCAGCAGATGACGCATCGCCTCGAAGGCGTTGCCCGGGCGGGCGATCACCGACAGCAGCATGGTGTGCGTCACCCGGAAACGCGACGCCAGAGGCTCCGGCTCGGACGCGATCAGCTTCTCGAACGTGTTCTCCGTCCAGGCGACGAAGCCCTCCGGCGCCTTCTTGCGCACCACCTTGCGCCGCTTCTTCGGGTCGTCGCCCGCCTTCGCGAGTGCCTTCTCGTTCTCGATGACATGCTCGGGCGCCTGCGCGACCACCAGGCCGGCCGTGTCGAAGCCGGCCCGGCCCGCGCGGCCGGCGATCTGGTGGAACTCCCGGGCGCGCAGCGTGCGCACCCGGTTGCCGTCGTACTTGGTGAGGGCGGTGAACAGCACCGTGCGGATGGGCACGTTGACGCCCACCCCCAGGGTGTCGGTGCCGCAGATGACCTTCAGCAGGCCGGCCTGCGCGAGCTTCTCCACCAGACGCCGGTACTTGGGGAGCATGCCGGCGTGATGCACGCCGATGCCGTGCCGGACGTACCGGGAGAGGTTGCGGCCGAACTTGGTGGTGAAGCGGAAGTTGCCGATCAGTTCGGCGATCTGCTCCTTCTCCTCCTTCGAGCACATGTTGATACTCATCAGCGCCTGCGCCCGCTCCACCGCCTGCGCCTGGGTGAAGTGCACGATGTACACCGGTGCCTGCCTGCTCTCCAGCAGCTCGGTGAGCGTCTCGGTGAGCGGGGTGAACTTGTACTCGTAGGAGAGCGGCACCGGGCGGGTCGCCGAGCGGACCACCGAGGTGGGGCGGCCGGTGCGGCGGGCGAGGTCCTGCTCGAAGAAGGAGACGTCACCGAGGGTGGCGGACATCAGGATGAACTGCGCCTGCGGCAGTTCGAGGAGCGGGATCTGCCAGGCCCAGCCGCGGTCGCCCTCGGCGTAGAAGTGGAACTCGTCCATGACGACCTGGCCGACGTCCGCCTGCTTGCCGTCGCGCAGGGCGATGGAGGCGAGCACCTCGGCGGTGCAGCAGATGACGGGCGCGTCGGAGTTCACGGAGGCGTCGCCGGTGAGCATGCCGACGTTCTCGGTGCCGAAGATCTTGCACAGCTCGAAGAACTTCTCCGACACCAGCGCCTTGATCGGCGCCGTGTAGAAGGTGACCTCGTCCCGGGCCAGGGCCGCGAAGTGCGCGCCCGCGGCGATCATGCTCTTGCCGGAGCCGGTCGGTGTCGACACGATCACGTTCGCCCCGGAGACCGCCTCGATCAGCGCCTCCTCCTGGTGGGAGTAGAGCGTGAGACTGCGCTCCTGAGCCCAGGACTCGAAGGCTTCGTACAGGGCGTCGGGGTCGGCGGTCGGCGGCAGTCGATCGATGAGGGTCACGCACCCATCTTGCCTGGCCCGACCGCCGAGGGGGGAATCGGCTGCGAGCCCGAAGATCATTACCCCTATGCTGTGTCGCCGACGGAGCGTCATCGCACCCGGTCAACTGGACAGCGGCACACGAGGAATGGGGCGGACAGCGGCCATGATGGGACCAGCACACTCACTGTCGGGAGCCGCCGCCTGGCTCGGCGTCGGAGCCGCGGCCGCCGCGGCCGGCCACGGGATGCCCTGGCCGGTGCTCCTGGTCGGGGCCCTGATCTGCGCCGGCGCCGCGCTCGCTCCGGACCTCGACCACAAGGCCGCCACCATCTCGCGCGCCTTCGGACCGCTGTCGCGGTGGCTCTGCGAGATCGTCGACAAGGTCTCCTACGCCGTCTACAAGGCGACCCGGAAGCCGGGCGACCCGCGCCGCTCCGGCGGGCACCGCACGCTGACCCACACCTGGGTGTGGGCGGCGCTGATCGGCGGGGGCTGTTCCGCCGCGGCCATCCTCGGCGGCCGCTGGGCAGTGCTGGCGATCCTCTTCGCGCACATGGTGCTGGCGATCGAAGGCCTGCTGTGGCGGGCCGCCCGCGGCTCCAGCAGCGACGTGCTGGTGTGGCTGCTCGCGGGGACCAGCGCCTGGATCCTGGCGGGCGTCCTGGACAAGCCGGGCAACGGCTCGGACTGGCTGTTCACCCAGCCCGGCCAGGAGTACCTGTGGCTGGGGCTGCCGGTGGTGCTGGGGGCGCTGGTGCACGACATCGGGGACGCGCTGACCGTCTCCGGCTGCCCGATCCTGTGGCCCATCCCCATCGGTCGCAAGCGCTGGTACCCGCTGGGGCCGCCCAAGGTGATGCGGTTCCGCGCGGGCAGCTGGGTCGAGCTCAAGGTGCTGATGCCCGTGTTCATGGTGCTGGGCGGCATAGGCTGCGCGGCCGCCCTGAACGTGATCTGACCGCAGGGGCTCCAGGAGCTCCTGGGTCAGCTGGTCTGCCCCGAGCCACCCCCGTAGCGTCGCTCGAACGCGGCGACGCGGCCCTCGGTGTCCACCGTGCGGGCCTTCCCGGTGTAGAAGGGGTGGCTCTCCGAGGAGATCTCCACGTCGACCACCGGGTAGGTCTGGCCGTCGTCCCAGTCGATGGTCTGGTCGCTGGTCGCGGTGGACCGGGTCAGGAAGGCGTACCCGGCGGCGCGGTCGCGGAAGACCACCGGGTGGTAGTCGGGGTGCTTGTCCTGCTGCATGGCGGCTCCTCGAACAAGGCGAACAAGGCGAACAGGGCGGTCGGGGCGGTCGAGCAGGGGAGTCCTGTGTCAGCCGTACGTGGTGTCCTCGTCGACGATGTGCATCGCGGCCTCCTCGGCGGACGCCCCGGCGCCGTCGATGCCGACGTCGGTGGCGACGAGACCGTTCTCGTCGTCCTCGTGCGCCCCCTCGTCGGGAGCCACGAGGCGGCCGGAGCGCAGATCGCCGACCTCGTTGTCCAGGAGTTCGCCGTCGCTGCCCTGGCAGTCGCCGATGCCGTCGCCGTCCGGGGCGACCGGATCGGGCAGTTCCTCGGCGAGCCGCTGGTCCAGGGTCTCCCCCCGGTGGCCCTCCGCCGCGGTCACCCCGGTGTGCTCCACGGCCCACGGCCGCTCGGGCGGGGACCAGCCCCGGTCCAGGGGATCGCTGACGCCGTCGGACTCCAGCGTGTCCTCCACGTCGAGCACTCCGGTGTCCTCGCGGATCTCGGATCCGTCGGGCTGGTAGACGTCGTCCCCCCATCCGTCGGCGGTGGTCACGGCTACCTCCAGGGGGTGAGGCGGCGGTCCGAGGGGCGGGCCGCCGGCACGCTCGGCACGGGCCACACGCGCCGCGAACCCTCCGGTTCCCGGCCCGTCCCCGAACCGGTGCCGCTCTCCACCCTTCCACCCCTGCTCGTACCCGCGCAACGGCACGGGGCGCGACCTGCGACGCGCACCCCGTGCCACGGCCGGTCACCCGTGCCACGACCGCCACAGCGCCGCGTAGGCGCCGTCGGCAGCCACCAGCTCGTCGTGGCTGCCGAGCTCACTGATCCGGCCGTTCTCGACCACGGCGATGACATCGGCGTCGTGGGCGGTGTGCAGCCGGTGGGCGATGGCGACCACGGTGCGGCCGTCGAGGACCCGGGCCAGGGACCGCTCCAGATGGCGGGCCGCGCGCGGGTCGAGGAGCGAGGTCGCCTCGTCCAGGACCAGGGTGTGCGGGTCGGCCAGCACCAGCCGGGCCAGCGCGATCTGCTGGGCCTGCGCCGGGGTGAGCGTGAGGCCGCCGGAGCCGACCTCGGTGTCCAGGCCCTGCTCCAGGGCCCGCGCCCAGCCGTCCGCGTCGACCGCGCCCAGGGCCGCCCACAGTTCGGCGTCCTCGGCGCCGGTCCGGGCGAGCAGCAGGTTGTCGCGCAGGGAGCCCACGAAGACGTGGTGCTCCTGGTTGACGAGGGCGACATGGGAGCGGACCCGTTCGGCGGTCATCCGGGACAGCTCGGCGCCGCCGAGGGTGATCCGGCCGTCGCGGGGCGCGTAGATCCCGGCGAGCAGCCGGCCCAGGGTGGACTTGCCCGCGCCCGAGGGGCCGACCAGGGCGAGCCGGGTGCCGGGCGCGACCTCCAGGGAGACCTCGCGCAGCACATCGACGCCCTGCAGGTAGCCGAAGCGGACGTCGTCCGCGTGTACCTGCCGGCCGTCGGGGGCCAGCGAGGCGTCACCGGCGTCCGGCTCGATGTCCCGGACGCCGACCAGCCGGGCCAGCGACACCTGGGCGACCTGGACCTCGTCGTACCAGCGCAGGATCAGGTTCACCGGCTCGACGAGCATCTGGGCGATGAGGGCGCCCGTGGTCAGCTGGCCGACGTCGAGCCGGCCATTGAGGACGAGGACGCCGCCGATCATCAGCACCGAGCCCAGCACGGTGGTGTGGGTGGCGTTCATGGCCGGGAACAGCACCGACCGCAGCCACAGCGTGTAGCGCTCCCATGCCGTCCACTCCTTGACCCGGCGTTCCGACAGGGCGATGCGCCGGGCGCCGAGCCGGTGCGCCTCGACGGTGTGCCCGGCGTCCACGGACTCCGCGAGGGCGGCGGCCACGGACGCGTACCCGGCGGCCTCGGAGCGGTAGCCGGAGGGTGCCCGCCTGAAGTACCAGCGGCAGACGATCACCAGGATCGGCAGGGCGAGCAGCACGGCGGCGGCCAGCGGCGGCGCCGTGACCACGAGGCCGCCGAGCAGCAGCACCACCCACACGACGCCGATCGACAGTTGCGGCACGGCCTCCCGCATGGCGTTGGCGAGCCGGTCGATGTCGGTGGTGATCCGGGACAGCAGATCGCCCGTGCCCGCTCGCTCCAGGACGCCCGGCGGCAGCCCGACGGACCGGACGAGGAAGTCCTCGCGCAGGTCGGCCAGCATCCGCTCGCCGAGCACGGCGCCGCGCAGCCGTACCTCGCGCACGAAGATGGCCTGGACGGCGAGCGCGAGCACGAACAGGCCGATGGTCAGGCCCAGATGGAGTTCACGGGCACCGTCCGACACCCGCTCGATCAGTCCGCCGAGCAGGTACGGGCCGGCCATGGAGGCGATCACGGCCACCGTGTTGACCATGATGAGGACGGAAAAGGCCCCGCGGTGCCGGCGGAACAGCTCGGCCACGTAGGCGCGCACGGTCGAGGTGGCGCCGATGGGCAGGGTGGTGGCCGTCGTCGGGGCCGCGGGGTCGTACGCCGGTGGTGCGACGCCGATCATGCGCTTTCCTCGATCTCTTCCAGCGCGCCGTTCCGCGGCGCGGTCTCTTTCTCCCTGAGTGCGCCGCCTCGCAGCGCGCCGTCCTGGTCCCTCGTGTTCCGGAGGGCGGCTTCGTCGTCCGTCTCCCGGGTCACCACCGCCCGGTACCGGGGCTCGGTGCGCACCAGTTCGCGGTGCACGCCGACCGCCCCGACCTCGCCCTCGTGGACGAGGACGACCCGGTCGGCCCGGTCGAGCAGCAGCGGTGAGGAAGTGAACAGCACGGTCGTACGGCCGGCCCGCACCTCGCGGATGCCCTCCGCGATCCGCGCCTCGGTGTGCGAGTCGACGGCGGAGGTCGGCTCGTCCAGGACGAGCACCTCGGGGTCGGTGATCAGCGACCGGGCCAGCGCGAGCCGCTGGCGCTGGCCGCCCGACAGGGAGCGGCCCCGCTCGGTGATCCGGGCGTCCAGCGGGTCGGTGACGTCCAACGAGCCCTGGACCAGGGCCTCCAGGACGTCCGCGCACTGGGCGGCGGCCAGCGCGTCCTCGGCCCGCACGGCGCCGGAGGCCGGCACGTCGAGCAGCTCTCGCAGTGAACCGGAGAGCAGCACCGGGTCCTTGTCCTGGACGAGCACCGCGGTGCGGGCGGCCTCGAGAGGCAGTTCGTCGAGCGGTACGCCGCCGAGCAGCACGGAGGTGGCGGCCTCGGCGGGGTGGCCGCCCAGTCGTTCGGCGAGGTGGCCGGCCGCGTCCGGGTCGCCGCAGACCACGGCGGTCAGCCGGCCCGCGGGCGCCAGTAGACCGGTCTCCGGGTCGTACAGGTCGCCGTCCGGCACCGCGTCCGTGCGCGAGCCGCCGGTGTCGGTGGCCCGTTCCAGGGAGAGCACGCGGGCGGCCCGTTGCGCCGAGGGGCGCGAGAAGGAGTACGCCATGGCGATCTCGGTGAAGTGCTGCAACGGGTAGTTGAGGATCATGACCGAGCTGTAGACGGTGACCAGTTCGCCGACGGTGACCCGGCCCTGCCGGGCGAGGTGGACGCCGTGCCAGACCACCGCGATCAGCAGCAGCCCGGGCACCAGAACCTGGATCGCGGCGATCAGGGACCACATCCGGGCGCTGCGCACGGCGGCCCGCCGCACCTCCTGGGAGGCACGGCGGTAGCGGTCGAGGAAGAGGTCCTCGCCGCCGATGCCGCGCAGCACGCGCAGCCCCGCCACGGTGTCCGAGGCCAGCTCGGTGGCCCGGCCGGCCTTCGCGCGCTGGAAGTCGGCGCGCCGGGTCGCCCGGGGCAACAGCGGCAGCACGGCCAGCGCCACCAGCGGCAGCCCCGCGGCGACCACCCAGCCGAGCGCGGGCTGGTAGAAGAGCAGCCCCACGCCGACCACGACGACCGTGAGTGCGGCCGCGGTGAACCGGGAGACCGCCTCGACGAACCAGCCGATCTTCTCGACGTCGCCGGTGGACACGGCGACCACCTCCCCGGCCGCCACCCGCCGGGTCAGCGCCGAGCCCAAGTGGGCGGCCTTGCGGGCGAGCAGCTGTTGGACGCGGGCGGCGGCGGTGATCCAGTTGGTGACGGCGGCCCGGTGCAGGAAGGTGTCGCCGACGGCGATCGCCGTGCCGCACAGCATGAGCAGACCGCCCGTCAGCGCCAGCCGGGTGCCTGAGCGGTCGACGACGGCCTGGACGGCGAGCCCCACGCAGAAGGGGAGCGCGGAGACGGCCACGAAGTGCAGTAGTCCCCAGGCCAGCGCCTTGAGCTGGCCACCCAGCTGGTTCCGCCCGAGCCACCACAGGAAGCGAGGACCCGAGCGTGCGTCCGGCACGCCCGGATCGGAGTACGGAAGATCTTGAATGTGCATGACGTCCCAGCGGCTCGTGTCGGGGGAAGGTGGCGACAAGCCGTGAAAGGTTCGCGTCGGAGCGTGGTCGAAATCAAACGGTTTTCCCGGACGACCGGCGGAATCCGCTGTCTTCCGGCCAGGGCTTGCCGCCCCACACGGGGTCCAGGTCCGGAAATTCAGCCGATGGACGCATATGGGGTGCCAGGACGGCCGGGTGCAGATCGAGAGCGTTCGGCATGCGACCGCCGTGACGGCGATGGCCCTCGGAGCCGTCCTCATGACCCTGAGCGCCCGCAGCCCGGTCGGCGTGTTCACCGTCACCGACGCGGGCGGTGTGCTCCCCGCCCCGGGCAGCCGGCTCTCCTGCACGCACGACGTGGACGCCTACCCGCCCCCGTACTACTGGCACTCGGCGTATCAGCACGACTTCGACTACGTCATCGCCATCGACTGCGACCGGCTGCGGGGCGCACCGCCGCCCGACGTCACCCGCCCCTGGGGCGCCGAGCAGGGCGGCGGCATCCGGCCGCACCTCGACCACGGCAGCGGCACCTCGGCCTGCATCAGCCTCTCCGGGGAGGCCATGCGGTTCCTGCTCCGCACGCTCGACCCGGACCGCGATCCCGTCGTGGTGAGGGGGGGGCGGGCGGATCTGCCGGCCTGACGAGACCTCGGGTGCCGCGCGGGGTCACCGGCCGGCCGGGCCGGACTGCTGCTCGGGCGCCCCCGCCGAGCCGGTGCTCGCGTGCACCAGGTCCACGTCGTTGGCCCGGACGTAGGCGAGCCGGTGGCCGAACTGGATCTCGTAGTACCTCTCCTGGCCCAGGACCACGGGCTGGGGCGTGCCGGAGAAGGTCGATCTGTCGACATAGGAACTGTCGACGCCGGACTGCGTCACATAACGCTGGCCCGCCCGGAGGCTGTACGGGAGCGGCGAGTCGGTCTCCTCCTCCATTCCCTCCGGGTAGGCCTCCTCCTCCGGCAGGGCACGCCCGTACACCGGGATCTCGTCCAGACCCGCCTTGGGTGTCACCATGCGGCCGCTCGCACCGACGGCCGTCGGGTGGTCCTTGGGGTTCTTGAACCAGGCCTTGTTGCCCTGGAACCAGATCGCCGTCCACTCGCCGCTGCGGTCGGCGACGGCGAAGGTCTGGCCGGTGGAGACGCGCGAACCGAGGTCGCTGACGTCCTCGGTGGACTCGTCGCCGTCCGGCCTGCGGCCCGGGTCCTGGATCAGCGGGGCCTCGTCGGCCGGTTCGGTGTGGAGGCGGACGGCGCTGGAGCCGTGCGGCCGGCACCGCTTTCCGTCGCCCTCGCACCCGGTGTACCGCGGTTTGTGGGTGGCGTAGTCCGGCAGGATCATCACCATGTCGCTGTCCGGTCCGGCCGTGGCCTTCAGCGGTGCGCCGAGCAGGTCGAAGTAGTGCTGCCAGTCCCAGAAGGGGCCGGGGTCCTCGTGCATCTCGGGGATGCTGTCGCCGGTCGGGGCCGGCACGTTGTCATGGCCGAAGATGTGCTGCCGGTCGAGCGGGACGCCGTACTTCTTCGCCAGGAAGCGCACCAGGCGGGCCGAGGAGCGGTACATCTGCTCCGTGTACCAGGTGCCGGGGTGGGTGAGGAACCCTTCGTGTTCGATGCCGATCGAACGGCCGTTGACGAACTTGCTGCCGGAGTGCCAGGCCTCGTCCTTCGTCCTGACGTGCTGGGTGACGTGGCCGTCGCTGGAGCGGATCGAGTAGTGCCAGGACGCCTCGGTCGGGTCCTGCACGGTCT
This sequence comes from Streptomyces sp. NPDC051105, assembly GCF_040682795.1. Classification (NCBI taxonomy): domain Bacteria; kingdom Bacillati; phylum Actinomycetota; class Actinomycetes; order Kitasatosporales; family Streptomycetaceae; genus Streptomyces; species Streptomyces sp. NPDC051105. The sequence continues at coordinate 108,806 of NZ_JBFBBR010000018.1, forward strand.
TGAACATGTTCGGCAGCGTCGACTCGGTGTCGTGGATGACGATGTACTCGATCTTCTGGTCCCGGGGCCGGTCGGCCAGGTCGTGGTTGCCGTAGTCGCCGTCCTCGTCGATCTCCTCGTAGGGTGCGGCGAGCCAGTCGCAGGACAGCTCCGCAGGGCACTCGACCTCCTTGGGCCGGCGCGGGACCTGGGGGCCGGGGTGCGCGCGGACGCCGGGGCTGGCGGGGAGCGTGACCTCCTGGCCTTCCGCGGTGGTCCGGTGCGCCCCCCGGCGGATCAGGGCGAAGACGTCGTCGGCGTACGTCGTGGCCGAGGTGACGTCACGGGTGCCGGGGAAACGTTCCACCGCCTGCCACCAGTCCTCCGGGTCCTCGCTGAGCGGCTTGCCGAGATGACGTTGCGCGGCGGCCAGCAGGGCCGCGCCGCCGCGTACGTTGGCGACGGCGTCCGTCCGCAGCTCCGTGGGCGGGGCCTTGATCAGCCGGGCGGCACGTTCCAGGTCCGCCGGCCGCACGGCGTGCCCGCCCGAGGCGGACGCCGTCCCCTCGACGGAGCTGTTCTTACGGCTGTTCGGCGCCGTCGGCGCGGCCGCCGGTGCGGGGGCGCGGCCGCCGCCGGTCTCCACCAGGTGCATCGGCCCGTAGCCGCCCGCGACGCTGGGGGTACCCGGGTGGGAGTCCCAGCGCGACTGCATGTAGGACACGCTCAGGAGCACACTGCGTGGCACGTGGAACTCACGGGCGGCATCGGTGAAGGCGTTCTGCAGGCGCTGGTCCTCCGCCTCGTCGGCGCCCGACGCCGGCAGGATCAGCAGCGGTGGCAGCAGAGCGGCCGTCGCGAGCAGACAGGCCGTCAGCCGGCAGGTCCGCTGGGCGCCGGGCACACGTGGGGCGACAGTTCTTCTCATACCGGAGGGTCTCCAACCGCTTGCTGAGGGTCTCCAACCACGCTCGTCGCAACCAGGGCAAAAAGGTGGCCCTTAACGTCACCCCTCGTACGTTTCCGTGTCCGGCGCGGCACGGCGCGCCGAACGTCAACCGGGTGGACCAGCGATCCGGCAGAGGCCACCCGGTCGGCGGCAGCGGATCGGCGCCCGAGGAGCGGCCGCCCACCGTCCCGGACTCAGTCCTCGACCGGGTTCACCTGCCAGTCGGGATGGCCGGGCATGCGCGGGGTGTCCGGCCCGTACAGCCAGGGCGTCAGAAAGGGCGTCAGATCCTCGCCCGCGACCTCGGAGGCGAGCGCCACGAAGTCCTTGGTGCCGGCCGCGCGGCCCCGGTGCCTGGTCACCCAGGTGCGCTCGATCCGGTCGAACGTTTCGTCACCGACCTTCTCCCGCAGGGCGTACAGCACCAGCGCCGAGCCGTCGTACCGCATCGCCTTGAACAGCGTCGGCTCCGTCGGCTCGGCGGGCGCTCCGTCGTCGTGCCGCCACTGGTCGTGCTGCTCGTAGGCCGCCCGCATGGCGTCCTCCATGCTCACCCCGCCGTGCTCCTCGGAGTACAGCCGCTCGTAGAACCGGGCATGACCCTCACTCAGCCACAGGTCGGACCACCGCCGCAGGGCGACGCTGTCCCCCGTCCAGTGGTGGGTCAGCTCGTGGACGAGATTGCGTTCGGCGTCGACCCGGTCGCCCAGCAGGTCGTCCTTGGGTACGAGGGACAGCGACTGCGTCTCCAGCGCCACCGGCAGATCGGTGTCCCCGACCAGCACGCCGTAGCGGCGGAACGGGTACGGGCCGAGCCGTCGTTCCAGCCAGGTGAGGTGTCCCGGGGTGAGTGCGCGGTCGGTCTCGGTGTCCGCGACCAGACCGTCCGGTACCACGTCCCGGACGGGCAGCCCGCGCGGGCCCGTGCTGTCGACGACCGTGAACTTCCCGATCGCCACCTGGATCAGCTGGGCCGCGAGGGGCTCCTCGGAGTCGTACGTCCAGCGCACGCGTCCACCGGGCCGCCGGACGCGTTCGACCAGCCGGCCGTTGGCCACCGCGCGGAGCCCCGCGGGGGTGGTGATGCGGAAGGTGACCGGCGCCCGCAGGCTGGGGTGGTCGTCCACCGGGAAGACCAGCTTGGCGCCGTCGGGCTGCGCACAGAGCAGGGTGCCGTCGGCGGTGGGCACCCAGCCGTACTCCCGGATCGCGTCGCCGCGCTGCCGGCGCTGGGTGGGGTCGGCGGTGTAGGTGACGCGGACGGCGAACGCGCGGCCGCGCGGGATCGGCCGCGCGGGCGTGACGACGAGTTCGTCGCCGTCCCGTACGGCGGTGGCCGGTGCGCCGTCGACGGTGACCTTGTGCAGGGTGTTGCCCGCGAAGTCCAGGTCGAAGCGGGACAGGGCCTGGGTGGCGGTGGCGCTGATGGTGGCTCCGGCCGCGAACGGCGCCCCGGGGGCCTGCCAGTCGAAGTCGAGCGTGTAACGGTCCACCGTGTAGCCGCCGTTGCCGTCCAGCGGCATCAGCGGATCGCCGATGCCCGGAGCGCCGGGCGCCGGAGCCGGATCGGAGGTGGCGGCCGAGGGGCCGGGGGCGGGGGAGCCGTGGCCCCGGTGCGGGAGGCCGGCGAGCACGGCGTCGCAGGTGAGGGCGACGGCACCGCCCAGGGCTAGGGCGAGAGCCGCGCGACGGACGCGAGCGGTCGTGATCTCCATGCGAGCACTGTGGCAGCAAGATCCGCGTATAGCACTTTTTGTACCTCTGGGAGGAGTCCGCACAGGTCACGGGGCGGTCGACCGATCTCCTCATTGCGGCCGGCGGCCAACTCCCCGTAGAACACCGGCCATGAGAAAACGGATCGTCATGTCCATGCTTGCCGGGCTCGCCGGTGTGGCCCTCCTGGTGAGCGCGCTCCTCGGCGCGGGTGTCCCCGCCGCCGTAGCCGCCGACGTCCCGGCGGAGTTCGGCACTGACTGGCACGACCCGGTGACCGCGGCCCCGCCGGTGTCCGTGCCCAAGGGCGCCAAGTCCTGCCAAGTCACCCTGGCCGAGGCCCAGTTCCGCGACTTCACGCCGTACCGGGGCACCTACACGCCGCCCCAGGGCTGCGGCGACCGCTGGAGCAAGGTGGTGCTGCGGCTCGACGGCAAGGTGAAGGGCCGTCAGTACGACCGGCTCGGCTATCTGCACGTCGGAGGCGTGGAGGTGCTACGCACCTCCACCCCCGAGCCTTCGCCGGACGGTATCGAGTGGCACGTGGAGAAGGACGTCACCCGCTACAGCGACACCTTCCGCGGCACGCAGGACGTCGAGATGCTCATCGGCAACGTCGTCGACGACACGTACACCGGCGTCATCGACGTCAAGGTCACGCTCACCTTCTACGCGGGACGCCCCCAGGCCACGGTCCCCGACCAGGTGCTGACCCTGGAGGGCGGCACCACCCTCACCACCCCGCGCAACAGCGAGCGCATCGTCGCCGAGGTGTACGCCACCGGATCCGGCGGCGGCTGCGAGGAGTTCTGGTACCTGACGGTGGCCGACCCGGCGTCGTACTCCTGCAAGGCGGACAAGGGGCCCTACCGGGAGGTGCAGATCGAGGTCGACGGCAGGCCGGCCGGCATCGCCGCGCCGTTCCCGAACGTCTGGACCGGCGGCTGGTCGAACCCCTTCCTCTGGTACGTCGTTCCGGGCCCCCGCGCCTTCGACGTCAAGCCGATCGAATACGACCTGACGCCGTTCGCCGGGCTCCTCAACGACGGCCGTCCGCACCAGGTCGAGGTCTCCGTCGCCGGGGTGCCCGAGGGCCAGGCCGGCTGGAGCGCCCCCGTGAACGTGCTGGTCTGGCAGGACGCCCACCGCGCCCACGTCACCGGCAAGCTCACCGAGACCAAGTCCTCCGACCCCGTCAACTCCTCGGTATACACACCGGGTTCGGGGGAGTACCGGGTCGACACCGACGCCGGGCACCGGCTCACCGTCTCCGGATACGTCGACACCTCGCACGGCCGGGTGACCACCACCGTCAGCCGGACGCTGGCCAACACCTCGGCGCACCGCTGGAACGACGGCGAGACGACGGACGCGCTCGACGCCACCTGGACGGACGACCAGAACGTCACCGTGCAGGCGGGCCGGGCGGCGCCCCGGACGACACGCACCCACCGGACGTACACGATGAACGGTGCCATCACCGTCGGCGCGGACAACCGGCTGCGCACCGAACTCGCCCTCGGCGACCGGGCGGCGGTCACCCGGCCCGGGGGCGGCTGGTCGCGGCTGGACGACACCTACCGCGGTGACGCGACGTACACCCTCGATGTGCCGCGCGACCAGCGGCACGCGGTCGGCACGTCGAGCGAGCGCTACCGGCTGTACGGGTCCGGCGGGTGCTACGACCGTTGGCTGGCCACCGAACAGGGGGTGCTGACGGAGGATCGCGGCGGCTGCTGAGCCGAGTGGTGTGCCTTGCGTCACCGGGCGCGTGATTTACACGGCTGATACACGGTGGTCTCGGACGGGATCAAGAAGACCTCCAGAGTGACCGACACGGAAACCGCTTTCCGTATGGCAGAACTTGCGCTGTCGCAGAAGTCCCGCTCGGCTTCCGCGAGTCGAAACCCCCACTAGGAGTGCCCGTGCCGCAGTCCGTACCGTCCCTGCCGCGACGCGTCGCACGCATGCTGCGTACCTCTCTCTTCGCGCAGGTCGCCTGCGCGCTCGTGCTCGGAATCGTCGTCGGGAAGCTGTGGCCCGGCTTCGCCTCGGACCTTCAGCCGCTCGGCGACGGCTTCACCCGGCTCATCAAGACGATCATCTCCCCGCTGGTGTTCTGCGTGGTCGTCGTCGGCATCGCCAAGGCCGGTGACCTGAAGGCCTTCGGTCGGATCGGGCTCAAGGCCCTGATCTGGTTCGAGGTGGCGAGTACGCTCGCCCTGGTCATCGGCCTGGTCGCCGCCAACCTCGTCCAGCCCGGCTCGGGGATGCATGTCGACCCGGCGACGCTGAGCGCCAAGGCGGTCGACGCGAAGACGGGCGGCGGCTCGCTGCCCTCGACGACCGAGTTCGTGCTCGACGCCCTGCCCACCAGTTTCATAGGCGCCTTCGCCGAGAACTCCCTGCTCCAGGTGCTCGTCCTGGCCTGTCTGGTGGGCGCGGCCCTGCTCCACCTCGGCCAGACCAGGGTGCCGCAGGTACTCCCCGCCATCGAGCAGGCCCAGGAGATCATCTTCGCGATCGTCGGCTTCGTGATGCGCCTTGCCCCGATCGCCGTCTTCGGTGCGATGGCCGTGCTGATCGGCCAGTACGGGCTCGGTGTCATCGAGACCTACGCCAAGCTGATCGTCCTGTGCTATGCGGCGGCCGCGCTCTTCGTCGCCCTGCTGGCGGTCGCCCTGAAGGCGGTCACCGGACTCAGCCTCTGGAAGTTCGTCCGCTACATCCGCGAGGAGCTGCTGCTCGCCCTGGGCACCGCCTCCACGGAGTCCGTGCTGCCGCGCGTCATGCAGAAGCTGCGCAAGGCGGGTGCCCGGGACGACGCGGTCGGCCTGGTGCTGCCCACGGGGTACTCCTTCAACCTCGACGGCGCCTCGCTCTACCTCTCCATCGGCACCCTGTTCATCGCCCAGGCCGTGGGCGTCGACCTGAGCCTGGGTCAGCAGATCACCGTCGTCCTGGTGCTCATGCTCACCAGCAAGGGCATGGCCGGCATCCCCGGTTCGGCCTTCCTCGCCCTGTCCGCGACCGCCTCCTCGCTCGGGGCGATCCCGGCCGGTGCGGTCGCTCTGCTGCTCGGCGTCGACCGCATCATGGACTCGATGCGTGTCGTCACCAACCTGCTCGGCAACTGCGTCGCCGTCTTCGCCGTGTCCCGCTGGGAGGGCGCGCTGGACGTCGAGCGGGCGAAGAAGGTGCTGGGCGGTGAGGTCGTGGTCACCGAAGCCGCGGTCATCGAGGACACGGTCCCCGACGTCGTGGTCACCGCAGTCGCGGTCGCCGAGGACACGGTCACCGACGTCGCGGTCCCCGAGGCCGAGGTGCTCGCGCACGTGCCGGACAAGGAGTCCGTGTCCGAACGCTGACGTGCGGAAGCAGAGCGGCTCCCCTCCGGAATCCCGGAGGGGAGCCGCTTCGTCGTGTCTCAACAGCGCTTCGCGACCGCCGCCCCGTCGACCAGCGTGTCCAGCAGGCCGCCCAGCACCTCCCGCTGCTCCTCCGACAGCGGAGCCAGGATCTCCTCGGCCGCGGACCTGCGGGCCGCCCGCAGCTCGCGCAGGGTCTCGTGCCCCTCGTCCGTGATCTCGATCCGGGTCACCCGGCGGTTGGTCGGATCCGGCACCCGGCACACCTTGCCGCTCGCTTCGAGGCCGTCGACCAGCGTCGTCACCGCGCGCGGCACCACCTCCAGCCGCTCGGCGAGGTCCGCCATGCGCGGGGGAGTGTCGTAGTGCGCGAGGGTGCGCAGCAGCCGAGACTGGGCCGGGGTGACGCCCAGATCCCGCCCCTGCAGGTGGCGCTTCTGGATACGCCACACCCGGCGGGTCAGGCGTAGCAACTGCTCGGCGAGCGGGCCGTCGGAATCGGGGGTGCTCATACGGGAACAATATCAGGACTATGTTCATTGTGAGTATAGGTAACAGTGAGCTATGCTCCGTGAGTCCGTACACACCACACCCTCCGTAGGAGCCATGCCCCGAGACGCGATCGACTGGACCCCCGACGGCACTTCGGCCGGACAACCCCGCCAGGTGCGCCGTATCCTCCGCCTCTTCCGCCCCTACCGCGGCCGGCTCGCGATCGTCGGCCTGCTGGTCGGCGCCGCCTCGCTGGTCTCGGTCGCCACGCCCTTCCTCCTGAAGGCGATCCTCGACACCGCGATCCCGCAGGGCCGCACCGGACTGCTTAGCCTGCTGGCGCTGGGCATGATCCTCAGCGCCGTCCTCACCAGCGTCTTCGGCGTCCTGCAGACGCTGATATCCACCACCGTCGGCCAGCGCGTCATGCACGACCTGCGCACCGCCGTCTACGGCCGCCTCCAGCGCATGTCGCTCGCCTTCTTCACCCGCACCCGCACCGGCGAGGTGCAGTCCCGGATAGCCAACGACATCGGCGGCATGCAGGCCACCGTCACCTCGACGGCCACCTCCCTGGTCTCCAACCTGACCAGCGTGGTCGCCACCATCGTCGCGATGATCGCCCTCGACTGGCGGCTCACCGTCGTCTCGATGGTCCTGCTCCCCGCCTTCGTGTGGATCAGCCGCCGGGTCGGCAACGAGCGCAAGAAGATCACCACCCAGCGCCAGAAGCAGATGGCCGCGATGGCCGCCACGGTCACCGAGTCGCTCTCCGTCAGCGGCATCCTGCTCGGCCGGACCATGGGCCGCGCCGACTCGCTCACCGCCTCCTTCTCGGAGGAGTCCGAGCAGCTCGTCGACCTGGAAGTGCGCTCGAACATGGCCGGCCGCTGGCGCATGGCCGTGATCACGATCGTGATGGCCGCGATGCCCGCCGTCATCTACTGGACCGCCGGCATGGCCCTGCACCTGGGCGGCCCGCAGATCTCGCTCGGCACCATCGTCGCCTTCGTCTCCCTCCAGCAGGGCCTGTTCCGCCCGGCCGTGAGCCTGCTGCAGACCGGCGTCCAGATCCAGACCTCGCTCGCCCTCTTCCAGCGCATCTTCGAGTACCTCGACCTGCCCATCGACATCACCGAGCGGGACGAGCCGGTCCACCTCGACCGGGTGAAGGGCGAGGTGTGCTTCGAGAAGGTCGAGTTCCGCTACGACGACAAGAGCGGCCCCGTCCTCGACGGCATCGACCTCACCGTCCCGGCCGGCGGCAGCCTGGCGATCGTCGGTCCGACCGGCGCGGGCAAGTCCACACTCGGCTACCTGGTGCCCCGGCTCTACGACGTCACCGGCGGCCGGGTCACCCTGGACGGCGTCGACGTCCGTGACCTCGACTTCGACACCCTCGCCCGCACGGTCGGCGTCGTCTCGCAGGAGACGTACCTCTTCCACGCCTCGGTCGCCGACAATCTGCGCTTCGCCAAGCCGGACGCCACCGACGAGGAACTCCACGCGGCCGCGCGCGCGGCCCAGATCCACGACCACATCGCCGCACTGCCCGACGGCTACGACACCGTCGTCGGCGAACGCGGGCACCGCTTCTCGGGCGGTGAGAAGCAGCGGCTGGCCATCGCGCGCACCATCCTGCGCGACCCGCCGGTCCTCATTCTCGACGAGGCGACCAGCGCCCTGGACACCCGCACCGAACACGCCGTCCAGGAAGCCATCGACGCCCTGTCGGCCAACCGGACGACCGTCACCATCGCCCACCGGCTGTCCACGATCCGCGGTGCCGACCAGATCGTCGTCCTCGACTCCGGTCACGTGGCCGAGCGCGGCACGCACGAGCAACTGCTGGAACTCGACGGACGGTACGCGGCACTGGTGCGCCGGGACGCCCGGGTGGAGACGGCGGAGCCGGTGGAGGCGGCGGGTGAGCGGCCGACCGGAACCGGTGAGGCGGCCCAGTGGGAGACGGCGGGACGGCCGGGGCGGCGGGGCGGCCGGGGGCGCCAGTGGGCGACTCCGCCGACAAGCTGAAGCCGACGACGTGGGGCCGACAAGCTGACGATATGTCGGATTTGCACTGACATGCGGGCTAACGTTCCTGCATGCAGATGAACACTCCGCGCCGGAACACGGTCCGACGGAACACGATCCGGCCGAGGGCGACGCGACGGAAGGCGATCCGGCTGACGCGCCGGGGCCGGCTCCTCCTCGCGATGGCCGGCGTCGTCGTGGCGGGCGCCGCCGTGACGGTGCCGCTGCTGTCCCTGGTCCACGGCGCGGATGCCAGGTCCGCCACCCTGGTCATCCCGGAGGGCTGGCGGGCGTCCCAGATCTACGACGCCGTCGACAAGGCGCTCGCCCTTCCCGCCGGCAGCACCAAGCGGTCCGTCGGCACCGCCGGCCTGAAGCTGCCGGGCGATGCCGGGGGCAATCCGGAGGGCTATCTCTTCCCGGCCACCTATCCCCTGGCGAAGGACGCGACCCCGGAGTCCGTGCTGCGGTTCATGGTCGACACCGCCAACCAGCGGTTCGGCGGGGCACCTGTCGCGGCCGGCGCGCAACGCGACGCGATGAACGTCTACCAGGCGGTGACCATCGCCAGCATCGTCCAGGCCGAGGCGGCGAACAAGGCCGACATGGGGAAGGTGGCCCGGGTCGTCCTCAACCGGCTGCAGAGCGGCATGCCGCTGCAGATGGACTCCACCCTCAACTACGGCCTCAACCGCAGCACCCTCGGCACCACGGTGGACGACACCCGTAGCGAGAACCCGTACAACTCCTACCAGCGCATGGGCCTGCCGCCCAGTCCGATCGACAACCCGGGCGAGGACGCCATGCGCGCCGCGCTGAACCCGACGCCGGGCAACTGGCTGTACTTCGTCACAGTCAAGCCGGGGGACACACGGTTCACCGCCGACTACGCCGAACACCAGCGCAACGTCGCCGAGTTCAACGCGGAACGGAAGAAGAAGGCCCAGCGGTCGCCGCAGGCGTCGCAGCCCTCCAGCTGAGCCGCCGGTACGTCACGCGGCGACCGGCGCCCCGGCGAGCAACCGCCTGATGTCCCGGACGGCCTCGCGGCCCGCACGGTTGGCGCCGATGGTGCTGGCCGAGGGGCCGTACCCCACGAGGTGGACGCGCGGATCGGTGACCGAACGGGTCCCCTCGACGCGGATTCCGCCGCCCGGTTCGCGCAGCCGCAGCGGTGTCAGATGGTCGAGGGCGGCGCGGAAACCGGTCGCCCAGAGGATGACGTCGGCGTCGCCGTGCCGGCCGTCGTTCCAGGCCACCCCGTCGGGAGTGATCCGGTCGAACATCGGCTGCCGGTCCAGGACGCCGTCCCTCAGACCCTGTCGGATGGCATCGTTGAGGGGCAGGCCGGTGACCGAGACCACGCTCCTCGGCGGCAGCCCCTGCCGTACCCGCTCCTCCACCAGCGCCACCGCGGCCCGGCCCGCGCCCTCGTCGAAGGGCCCCTCGCGGAAGACCGGCGGCCGCCGGGTCACCCAGGTGGTGGCGGCCGCGTACGGGGCGAGTTCCAGTAGATGCTGGGTGCCGGAGGCCCCACCGCCGACCACCACCACCTTCTTCCCGGCGAACTCCTCGGGCCCGGCGTACTGCGCGGTGTGCAACTGCCGCCCGCGGAAGGTCTCCTGGCCCGGGTAGCGCGGCCAGAACGGGCGGTCCCAGGTGCCGGTCGCGTTGATCAGCGTCCGCGTCGACCAGTCGCCGGCGTCCGTCTCCACGAGCAGCCGTCCGCCGTCGCCCTCGCGGACCGCGCGGACGTTCACGGGGCGTCGTACCCGCAGGTCGAAGGTGCGCTCATAGTCCGCGAAGTACTCACCGATGACCTCGGCGGACGGCCGCGCCGGGTCGGCCCCGGTCAGCTCCATGCCCGGCAGCGCGTGCATCCCGTGGACCTTGCCGTACGTCAGCGACGGCCACCGGAACTGCCAGGCGCCGCCCGGGGCGGGGGAGCGGTCCAGGACCACGAAGTCGCGGTCCGGCTCGAAACCGGTGCGCCGCAGATGATAGGCGCTGGACAGGCCCGCCTGACCAGCGCCGATGACGACTACCTCGACCTCGCGCACGTTGTTCACGTTTCTACCAACAGGGGGCCGGGCGGGGATCTTCCCGGCACGGTCGACCGCGCCGGCGGCCCTGCGGGGCGGGTGGAGGGCGAGGATGGGTAAGGATGGGGGAATGCCGGATGTCTTCACCACACGAGTGCTCCACGTCGCCACCGGGACCCGCGAGCGGGTCGTCGACCTCACCGCCGACTGCGAGGCCTTTCTGCGCGAGGCCGCGACCGGCCGCGACGGCCTGCTGAACATCTTCACGCCGCACGCGACGGCCGGGATCGCGGTCATCGAGACCGGCTCCGGCAGCGACGACGACCTGCTGGCCACCCTGCACACCCTGCTTCCCGCCGACGACCGCTGGCAGCACCGGCACGGCAGCCCCGGTCACGGTCGCGACCACGTCCTCCCGGCCCTCGTGCCCCCGCACGCCACCCTTCCGGTGATCGACGGCCACCTGGCACTGGGGACCTGGCAGTCGGTGTGCCTGGTCGACACCAACGTCTCCAATGTCAACCGTCAGGTGAGGGTGAGCTTCCTGGGATGAGCTGAGCGCCTGCCGCCGGTGTCACCTGCACGGGCGACAGACGACGCACGGCACCCCGATGTGCCCTAGCGGGCGAGGAACGGGCCGAGCTGTTCGGTGAGTTCGGCGGGCGCGTCCAGCGCGATGAGATGAGCGGCGGTGGCGAACTCGACCAGCGTGGCATCGGGGATCTCGGAGGCGTAGCGTCGGCCGATGTCCTGGAAGTCGGCGACGTCCAGCTTGCCGATCCCGACCAGGGTGGGAACGGAGATGACGGCGATGTCGCCGGGGGTGGCGCCCTGGGAGTGCTTCGCGACCACGCTCTGGTTCACCAGGGACGTCCGCATCGGGCCGCGGAGCTGGTCGGCCAGTCCGGCGGGGACGTCTTCCCAACGCCGAGCCGGCCCGCGCAGCCACATGTCCAGGTTTGTGCGGACGGCGGCGTCCAGGTCGCCCGAGGCCAGGGCCGCCGTTTCCGCCTCGTCGTACGCGACCATGTCCGCGGACCAGTGGTAGCCGGGCCAGGGCGGGGCGAAAAGCGCCAGGGAGTGCACCCGGCCGGGGTGGGTGAGGGTGAAGTCCACGGCCACGCGGCCGCCCCAGGACGCGCCGACGAGCCGGACACGTTCGTGGCCGAGGTGGTCCAGGAGACGGCGCAGGTCGTCGGTCTCGCTGAACGGGCCGGCCGGTGGTGCGGATTCCCCGAAGCCGCGCAGGTCGTACCGGATGACGGTGTGCCGTTTCGTCAGGTCGGGGACGATCGCGTCCCACATGCGGTGGTCGGCGACGCCGGCATGCACGAGTACGACGGGGGGTCCGTCGCCGGCGACGACGTAGGAGAGGCTGCCGAGATCATCGGTGAGGGTGAGCATCCGCCAGATGCTGGCAGCACGACAGCGCGCGTGCCACCCAATAACAGCGCGCGTGCCACCCAATACAAGAACGGCTCCACCGCGGAAAACGACCGAGCGGCCGGGATCGCTGGGATCCCGGCCCCTCGCGTCGGCTGCCGCCCGTCCGGTCAGGCGGCGAGTGTCGCCGCCAGGGCGGCCAGGCCGTCCCGGTAGATGCCCTCGAAGAGTGCGGTCGCCTCGGCGTCGGTGACGCCGTCCGGGGTGAATGTGCCCGACCACTCCACCCGGGATCCGTCGCCCCCGCGGTCGACGACCTGAAGCGTGGAGCGGTAGCCCGTCACGGGGAAGGGGGCCTGCACGATCGAGTAGGTGTAACCGTGGGCTGTCTCGTCGAAGGCTTCGAGGCGTTCGACGATGACGCCGCCGTCGGCGTTCGTCAGCGTGCGCAGCCGACCGCCCTCGCTCAGCCGGCTCTCCGTGATGTACGGCAGCCAGTCGGGCAGGGAGCCGAAACCGCCGATGAGCTGCCAGACCCGGTCGGCGGGCTGCTGCACGTCGAGGGTGATGCGGGCGGCGGTCATGACGGCTCCTTCAGGGGGACCGGCGCGTCGTGCGCGATGATCTGCTGCTCGCGCAGGGCCTTCCAGAAGGCGTACGGGATGTCCTGGACGAGCGCGGCGAGGTCCTCGGCGATACGGCTGGGCCGGGTCGCGCCGGGGATGACCGCGGCGACGGCCGGGTGGGCCAGCACGAACTGGAGGGCTGCGGACTTGATGCCGATGCCGTGCTGCTGCGCGAGCGTCTTGATCCGGTCGACCTTGTCGACGATGGGGGCGGGCGCCTCGGCGTACTCGAAGTGGCTGCCGCCGGCGAGGATGCCGGAGCTGTAGGGGCCGCCGACGACGATGTCGACGTCCTGCTCGGCCGCGGCCGGCAGCAGGCGCTGGAGGGCGCGGGAGTGGTCGAGCAGCGTGTAGCGGCCGGCCAGCAGGAACGCGTCGGGGCGCGGTTCGTCCAGGTCCAGCGTCATTTCCAGCGGCTCGACCTTGTTGACGCCGAGGCCCCACGCCTTGATGACGCCCTCGTCGCGCAGCCGGGTCAGGGCGCGGAACGCACCGGTGCGGGCGCTTTCGTACCTGCCGATCCAGTCGTCGCCGTAGAAGTCCTGGGCGATGTCGTGCACCCAGACGATGTCGAGGCGGTCCGTCTTGAGGCGCTTGAGGCTGTCCTCGACGGAGCGCAGGGTCGCTTCGGCGCTGTAGTCGTTGACCATCTTGTTGGGGCGGCCGTGCTCGAACAGAGCGCCTTTCTCGCCGAGTTCACGGCTCGCGGGGTCCTCGACCTCGTCCAGGATGACCCGGCCGACCTTGGTGGACAGGACGTACTCGTCGCGCGGCTTGTCGGCGAGGACGTCGCCGAGCCGGATCTCCGCCAGACCCGCACCGTACAGGGGCGCGGTGTCGAAGTAGCGGATGCCCTGGTCCCAGGCGGCCTGCACGGTGGCGGCGGCCTCTTCGTCGGGGATGGCGCGGAACATGTTGCCGAGCGGTGCGGTGCCGAAGCCGATGCGGCCCGGCAGGAGGGAGCGGATGCTCATGGTGGTGCCTCAATCTGCGGTACTGCGTGGGGGGTATGAAGGGGGCGTCGTTCTTGGTGGGGCGTCGGCCCCGGCGGCCGGCTAGTTGAGGGTGTCGGGGTCCGGGCCCGTGCGCAGGCCGCGGTCGAGCGCTGTCAGCGCGTCGATCTCCTGCGGGCTGAGCTCGAAGTCGAAGACGTCGAAGTTCTCGCGGATACGGGTCTCGGTGACCGACTTGGGGATGACCACGTTGCCGATCTGCAGGTGCCAGCGCAGGACGACCTGGGCAGGGCTCTTGCCGTGCGCGGCGGCGATCGTGGTGACCGCGTCGTCCTTGAGGACGGCGCCCTGGGCGAGCGGGCTCCAGGCCTCGGTTGCGATGCCGTGCCGGGCGTGGTAGGCGCGCAGTTCGGCTTGCTGGAGGCCCGGGTGGAGCTCGATCTGGTTCACGGCGGGGACGACCGAGGCGGCACCGAGCAGGCGCTCCAGGTGCGCGGGCTGGAAGTTGGAGACGCCGATGGCGCGGGTGCGCCCGTCGGCGTACAGCTTCTCCAGCGCACGCCACGTGTCGAGGTACAGGTCACGGGCCGGGGTCGGCCAGTGGATGAGGTACAGGTCGACCTGGTCCAGGCCCAGCTTGTCCAGGGAGGCGTCGAAGGCGGCGAGCGTGGTGTCGTAGCCCTGGTCGGCGTTCCACAGCTTGGTGGTGATGAACAGCTCGTCGCGGGCGATGCCGGAATCGGCGAGCGCCTGGCCCACGCCGCGCTCGTTGCCGTAGATCGCGGCGGTGTCGATGCTGCGGTAGCCCGCCCGCAGGGCGCTGGTGACCGCGGCGGTGGTCTCCTCGTCGGGGACCTGGAAGACGCCGAAGCCGAGCTGCGGCATGGTGACGCCGTTGTTGAGGGTCACGGTGGGGATGGAGGTCACGATGTTCTCCCTTGTCCTTGTCGATCTTGCTGATCGCCGATGGTGATGGGGGCGATCGGGGGACGGTCTGTGGGTATGTGGTCGATGGTCTGTGCTGTGCTGTGCGTCGTCGGCGCGCGGTCAGCGGTGCGCGGTCAGCGGTCGCACGGTCAGTGGTGCACGGTCAGTGGTGCACGGTCAGCGGTGCGGGTTCAGTGGGGCGCGGCGACGGGCCGCTCGGTCGCGTCCGCAGCCGGGGACGGCGCGGTGGCGGGCGCGTGGCGTTCGGGGGAGCGGCGCTCCAGGGTGCTGGAGACGGCGGCCAGGACCAGGGCCGCGGCGGCGAGGACCGCACCGACCCAGTTGGGCGAGGTGTAGCCGAAGCCGGCGGCGATGACGATGCCGCCGAGCCAGGCGGACAGCGCGTTGCCGAGGTTGAAGGCTCCGATGTTGACGGCGGAGGCGAGGGTGGGTGCCCCGTGTGCGTAGTCCAGTACACGCTTCTGCAGCGGCGGCACCGTGGCGAAGCCCAGGGCTCCGATGAGGAACACGGCGACGGCGGCCGTGACCTTGTTGTGCGCACCGGCGGTGAACAGTGCCAGGACCACCGCCAGGCCGCCGAGCGCGGTGAAGAGCATCGGCATCAGCTTGCGGTCGGCGAGCTTTCCGCCGGTCAGGTTGCCGGCCACCATGCCGAGGCCGAACAGGACGAGCAGCCAGGTCACCGACGACTCCGCGTAACCGGCGACGTCGGTCATCATCGGCGCGATATACGTGATGGCCGCGAAGACCCCACCGAAGCCGAGCACCGTCATCGCCATGGCGAGCAGCACCTGGACGTTCTTGAACGCGGCCACCTCGTGGCGCAGACGTACGCCCTCCGGCTTGGGCATGTCGGGGACGAGCCTGGCAATGCCGGCGAGGCCGATCACGCCGAGCGCGGCGACGATGAAGAAGGTGGTGCGCCAGCCGGCGCTCTGCCCTACGAAGGTGCCGAGCGGCACGCCGACGACATTGGCGACGGTCAGGCCGGTGAACATCATGGAGATGGCGCCGGCCTTCTTCTCGGGGGCGACCAGGTCGGCGGCGACGACGGAACCGATGCCGAAGAACGCGCCGTGGGCGAGTGAGGCGACCACACGGCCGAGGAGCATGACGGCGAAGACGGGGGCGACGGCCGAGATGACGTTGCCCACGATGAACAGGCCCATGAGCAGCAAGAGCATGTTCTTGCGGGAGATCTTGGTGCCGAGGACGGTCATGAGCGGGGCGCCGAACATGACGCCGAGGGCGTATCCGGTGACGAGGAATCCGGCGGTGGGCACCGAGACGCCGAAGTCGGCGGCGACGTCGGGCAGCAGACCCATGATGACGAATTCGGTGGTGCCGATGCCGAAGGCCCCGATGGCGAGGGCCAGGAGCGCGAGAGGCATGGAAGTAACCTTCCGAGGGAACGTTGCGGTAGCGCCTTACGAGCGACCACAATAATTGCATACGCGGGTTAATTGCAAACGCGGTATAGTGGTGTATGCATCGCCGGGCTCTCGGGAGGCTCTGAAAGGGCTCCGAGGGCCCTCACGGAAGGACGTGCCACATGACCGCCACCGACCCCGCGCTCACCGCCCTCGCTCAGGGCTGGTGCGCGCTGTCCCTGCTGCACGGCAGGATCGAGTCGCATGTCGAGCGCGCCCTGCAGGCGGGGCACGGCCTCAGCGTGCGCGAGTACTCCCTGCTCGACGTCCTCAGCCGCCAGCACGACGGGGACGGCGGCCACCTGCAGATGAAGCAGGTCGCCGACGCCGTCGTACTCAGCCAGAGCGCCACCACCCGGCTCGTCACGCGCCTGGAGGACCGGGGCCTGCTCTCCCGCTACCTGTGCCCGACCGACCGGCGGGGCATCTACACCAACGTCTCCGATGCGGGCTTCGCCCTACTGGAAGCGGCCCGCCCGACCAACAACGAGGCGCTGCGCGAGGCGCTCGACGCCGCCGCGGCGGAGCCCGACCTGGCCCCGCTGGTACGGGTCGTCCAGCGACCGGACACGGAGAACGGACACGGATAACGAGGTGAACTTCCGCTGCTGAGATCCTGGGCACGTGGTGCTCGATGAACGGACGAGGACGACGCGCGGTACAGGTGGAACCCCGCTCCCATCGACCTGTCGTGAAGGCGCCCACCGCGCTCGTGGCGGGCCCGGGCCCGGCCGGACCCAGCGCTCCACCGGTCAGGCCGGCCTGCGCCACACGGAGATGTGCTTCGGCGAGTCCTGGGTGAACGGGGAACCGTCCCAGTCCGCCACGCGTCGCTCCAGTTCGAGCCCCGCGATCCTGGCCATCAGATCCAGCTCGGCCGGCCACGCGTACCGGTGCCGGGAGTCGTCGCGGCGGTAGCGGCCGTCCTCGCCGTCGCGGGTGAGGTGGTGCGAGACGAGGATCTGCTCGACCAGGTCGAAGGTGTCGAAACCGATGTGACCCGCGGAGACGTCGAACGGTACCGCGACCTGGCCGGGCGGCAGCAGCCGCAGCGGCGGCACCCCCAGCTCGATCACGAACCGGCCGCCGGGCGCCAGATGCCGGGCCGCGTTGCGGAAACAGTCGACCTGCTCGTCCTGTGTGAGCAGGTTCGAGATCGTGTTGTAGACGAGGTAGACCAGGGAGAACTCGCCGGGGACGGTGGTCGTCGCCATGTCCCCGACCACCACCGGCAGCGTCTCGGCGTCGACCTTGCGGCGCAGCACCGCCGCCATGTGCTCGGAGAACTCGATGCCCGCCACGGGCACCCCGCGCTCCCGGAGCGGAACAGCGACCCGGCCGGTCCCGATGGCGAACTCCAACGCCCGCCCCTCGCCGGCGAGTTCGGCGAGAAAGTCGACGGTCGGTACGAGTACGGCCGCCGCGTTCATCTCGGTCTCCTCCGCGTCGTAGCGGTCGGCCTCGGCGCGGCTCCACAGCTCACTGCTCGTCATGGGCGGCCACTCTGCCGGGTTGCCGGAGCCGTCGTCCACGCGATTTCACGGCCCGATGAACGCGGGCGGTGAGCTGACCGTCGACCGGATCGAGGAGATCACCACGCTCCGGGTGCCCGGCGGCCGGCTGGTGGTCGCCGACCCCTGACGGGCACCCCCAGAGAACTCACCGGGCGCATCCCGCCCGGCGAATATCCCCTGCAGACGTCCGTGCTCGTACGCGAGGGCGACTACTTCGGCGAACCCTTCCCCGTGTCGGAGGAACCCCTGATACGACTGCTGATCTCCGGCGAACCGGCGATCACCCGGGAGTTGGGACTCGGGGAGGGCGAGGACCCCGATCTGCTGCTGGACGGGCCACGCCTACGGATTCGGCACCGACGCGGCCCAGGGCTCCTTCGCCGACGCCGCGGGCACCAGGCCCAGGCGCTGGGCGCGCAGGACCGTGCTGAGGCGGTCGCGGGTGCCGAGTTTGCGGTAGATGTTCTCGACGTGTTTGTGCACCGTGCGGGCCGAGATGCCCAGGCGCCGGCCGATCGCGTCCGCCGTCAGGGCGTCGGTGAGCAGGAGCAGGACGGTGAGTTCACGGGGCGTCAGCGCGCAGTCCGCCGCCCGCTCCTCCGGCTCACCGCCCGCCGCGGCCAACCGGCGCCACTGCTCCAGCAGTTGGCGCTGCTGTTCGACGGCGGCCAGCAGCGGCTGGGCGCGTTCGGCGGTCCGTAGGTGGTCCTCGGTGAAGTCCGCGCCGGAGCGGTAGACCAGGCAGCCGGTGATCGGCGCGACCGTCCCCGGCAGCGGAAGCGCCAGGACCTGGTCAAGGTCCAGGGCCCGGCCGAGGACCCGCGCGGTCTCGCTCGCCGCCCAGGCCTCGCCCGCGAGCCGCCGGGCCGTGACGGGCGTACGCCCGAGGCCGGCCGCGTAGTGGTGGGCGAACGGATAGCCCGAGCGCAGCACCCCCAGCGCCGCGCCGCCGAGCCGGTCCAACTCGGTGGCGGCAGCGGCCGACATACCAAGCGTGCCGTTGCCCTCGTTCCAGTCGTCCAGCTTGTAGATCAGGGTCTCGCCGCCGCACAGGTCGGTCAGCGCGTCGGCGAGTAGCGGCCACAGCCGTTCGGGCTCGCGCTCGTGCAACGCGGCCACGGCCAGTCCGGTGAGGCGTTCGTAGGCCCTGTCCAGCCCGTGTAACACGTGTTCCTCTCTGCCTCTGCCCCTACGCAGTTATACGCATACCCACGCGACAGCCCGCTGTCGCATGCTTCAACCGGGCACCGAGAACGGGTTCGACGACTCCGGTCGTGCGGGCCGCCGGCACGGGGGAGTGGCGGCCCGCATCCGGTCGTCGGCCCGGTCACCCGTCCCAGGCCGCGGCGCACAGCGCACGGTCCACTTCGTGCGCGTAGCGCGCCGCGGTCAGCCAGGCCCGCGCGAACCGGCCTGTGTCCGCCGGAAGCAGGCGGCCGAACACGTCGCGAGAGCGGTCCGCCGCCGCGGCGAGCAACTCCTCGAGGATATCGCCGGCCGTGGCGAGACCGTGCCCGTGCAGCCGGCCAGACGCGGGCGAGGACCTCCAGTGGCACGGGCAGCGAATGGGTCAACCACCGCTCCAAACGGGCAGCGAACGGGTCAACCACCGCTCCAAAACGGCCCCGGTCCAGGCGGGGACGCCTGGACCGGGGCCGTGGGAAAGCGGCGGGCGAGGACGTCAGCCCTGCCCCGCCTCCTTCTCCCGCTTCAGGTTCTTCAGGCGTGCGCCTTCCTTGCGGACCTCGGCCTGCGTGGCCCGCTCCTTCTCCAGCCACTCGGGCCGCTCGCGCTTGAGCTCCTCGATCTGCTCGGTGGTGAGCGCCTCGGTCACTCCGCCGCGCGCCAGCCCCGCGATGGACACGCCAAACTTCTCCGCGACCACCGGACGCGGGTGCGGTCCGTTGGCCCGCAGCTCGCGCAGCCACTCGGGCGGGTCGGCCTGGAGCTCGATCAGCTCGGCGCGCGAGACGGCACCCTCCTGGAAGGCGGCGGGCGTGGCGGGCAGGTACACACCCAGCTTCTTCGCCGCGGTCGCGGGCTTCATCGTCTGGGCGGTCTGGTGCGAACTCATGAGGCCAAGGGTATCGGCCGGGTGCGATAGCGCCGACCAGGGCCGATGCGAGGCCGCCCTTCCCGGCCGACGGGGGTCGCCGCTTCCGGCCGATGGTGGGCCGCCGCTCCCGGCCGGTTAACCTGGCCGGGTGACAGGCTCGGAGGAAACACCGTCGTTCCGGCTCGCGTACGTCCCCGGCGTGACGCCCGCCAAATGGGTACGCGTCTGGAACGAGCGCCTGCCCGACATCCCCCTCAGCCTCCACCAGGTCACGGCCGCCGAGGCGTTCGACATGCTGCGCGCGGGTGACGCGGATGCCGGTTTCGTACGGCTTCCGGTGGACCGTACGTTCTTCAGCGCGATCCCCCTTTACACCGAGACCACGGTGGTCGTCGTGCCCAAGGACCACGTGATCACGGCGGCCGAGGAGGTCACCCTCGCCGACCTCGCCGACGAGGTCCTCTGCCACCCGCTGGACGACGTGTTCGACTGGGACGCGCCGCCCGGCGAGCCCGCCTTCGAGCGCCCGGCCACCACCGAGGACGCCGTCGAACTGGTCGCCGCCGGCGTCGGCCTCCTCGTCGTTCCGCAGTCGCTGGCCCGTCTCCACCACCGCCGCGACCTCACCTACCGGCCGCTCACCGACGCCCCCCAGTCGACCGTCGCCCTGTCCTGGCCCGAGGAGGCCACCACGGACCTGGTCGAGGACTTCATCGGCATCGTCCGCGGCCGCACGGTCAACAGCACCCGCGGCCGTCAGGCCGAACAGCCGCCCCAGGGCGCCCAGGGGGCGCGGGCGCAGCCGAAACGGCCGCAGAAGGCGACCGCGGCGGGCCGCGGCGCACAGGGCCGGTCCGGCGGAGCCAAACGCACCCAGTCGGCCAAGCCCGCGAAGCGTGGAAAGCCCCGCCGCCGATCGTGAGCCCAGGCCGGGAGTAGACGGTGGGTCGGCCGGGTCATGAGCCACGGCCCGGCGGGCCGGAGGCCGTGATTCAGCCGGTCATGAGCCATGAGATGGCCGGGCTGCGAGCCACCGGGCAGCCGGTTGCGAGCCGCGAGTCGGCGGGTTGCGAGCCGCGAGTCAGTCGGTCATGGGCCCCGAGTCACCCACCCATGGGCCGCGAGTCACCCGGCCATGGGCCGCGAGCCAGCCGGTGATGGGCCGCGAGCCAGCCGGTGATGGGCTGCGAGTCAGTCGGTCCTGCGCCGCGAGTCGGCTGGCCATGAGCCGCGAGTCGGCTGGCCATGGGTCGGCAGTCGGCCGGGCCCGCCCCGTGAGTCGTCGGCCTCGGGTCGTACGCCGTAAGGCATCCGCCGAGGCCGGGCCTCGTGCCCGCTCTCGGTCTGCTTCCGCGCGCCCCGATCACCTTCCCCGAACCTGGGCCCTCGCGATGTCACGATGCCTGCGGACATCCCGGAGATCAGCGCTGGAGGCGCCCGTGAGCCCCGAAGTAGCCCCGGACGAAACCGTCGACGCCCGTACCTCGTCCGCGTTCCTCGTCAACGAATCGCTCGGCTACCTGTTCCCGGCGGCCCTGCGTGCCGCCGCGGTCGTCGGTGTGGCCGATCATCTGGCCGACGGCCCCCGCACGCCGGCCGAACTGGCCGCGGCCACCCGCACTGACGCACGGAGCCTCTACCGGGTGCTCCGGCTGCTCGCCACGCGCGGCGTCTTCGAGGAGGACGCGAGTGGCCGCTTCCGGCTCACCTCCGCCGGTGACACCCTGCGCAGCGACGCCCCCTGCTCGGCGCGCTCGGCCGTCCTGATGAACACCGACCGCAGCATGTGGCTGCCGACCGCCGACCTGAGCCGCTGCGTCAGCGAGGGCACGTCCGCGTTCGAGCACCTCTTCGGGCTGCCGTTCTGGGACTACTTCGCCCAGGACGAGGACACCGCGGACGTCTTCCACTGCGGTATGGCCGCGATGTCCGACGCCGAGAACGAGCCCATCGCCGTCGCCTGTGACTTCCCGTCCAGCGGGACGGTCGTGGACGTGGGCGGTGGTCACGGCGGATTCCTGCTGACGGTCCTCGACCGCCACCCCGGTCTGCACGGCATCCTGTACGACCGGCCGCACGTCCTGGCCGGGCACCGGCTGGACACACCCGGGACCGCGGGACGCTGGAGCACCGAGGCCGGCGACTTCTTCGCCGCCGTACCGAAGGGCGACGTCGTCGTGCTCAAGCGGATCCTGCACGACTGGGAGGACGAACAGTGCGTCGCCCTCCTCGACCGCTGCCGCACCGCCCTGGCGCCGGGCGGGCGGATCCTGGCCGTCGACGCGGTGGTCCCGCCGGGCAACGCACCCCACCAGGCCAAGGCGCTCGACCTGCTGCTGATGGCGGCGCTGGTGGGCCGGGAGCGCACCGAGCCGGAGTTCGCCACGCTGTTCGAATCCGCGGGTCTGAAGCTGGCGAGGGTCGTGCCGACCCCGACCGTGCTCTCGGTGATGGAGGCGGTGGCCGCCTAGGAGATCCCGGCCCGGGGCGTCCTGGGCTCAGTCGTTCTCCGGTGCCCTCGACCGCTCGCGCATGTCGGCGACCGCCAGACACAGCGCCAGCAGGATGAATCCGACGGACGTGAGCAGACCCAGCTGGAGCGCCTCGGTGGCCGGGCCGCGGTTCGCGAGGTGGGCGAAGTACACCGATCCCACCACGGCGATCCCGGCCGCCGAGCCGACCCGCTGGCCGGTCTGCAGCACCCCGCCGGCCGCGCCGGCCCGCTTCACCGGGACGCGGGTGAGGGTGAGCGTCGTGTTGGGGGAGACCGTGAGACCGGAGCCGATCCCGCCGACGATCATCGGTACCACCACGGCCCACCCCAGGCTCTCCAACGGCACCAGCCACACCACCGCGGCGATCCCGAGCAGCCCCAGTGCCACCCCGCTGAGGCCGATGACGACCAGCTTGCGCCCGTGGCGCACCACCAGCCGGCCCCCGAGGGCGGCACCGACCGCCGAGGCGATCGCGAACGGCAGCACGGTGAGACCGGAGGCCAGCGCGCTGTATCCGGCCGCGTTCTGCAGGAACAGGGCGAGGACGAAGAAGACCGTGGTGAAGCCCGCGAAGTAGGTCAGGCTGATCAGCGCGCCGAGGGTGAAGGACCGCAGTGAGAACAGGTCCAGATCGACCAGGGGTGCTCGTCCGAGCCGTCCCTGCCGCCGTTCCCACGCCCAGAACAGGCCCAGCAGCACTCCGCCCACCGGCAGCAGCGCCCACTTCAGCCGCCCCGTCCACTGCTGCTCCTGAACCAGCGGCAGCATCAGCGCGAGCACCCCGGCACCGAGGAGCACCACCCCCACGGGGTCGAACTCCTCCCGCCGGCCCGGCGGCACGGGGAACCGGGGCAGCAGGCGCAGCCCCGCGGCGAACGCGGCCACCCCGATGGGCAGGTTGACGAAGAACACCCAGCGCCAGCCGTCGCTGGTGCCGACCGCGTCGATGATCAGACCGCCCGCCAGCGGGCCCACCGCCGTCGAGACGCCGATGACACTGCCGAGCAGACCGAAGGCCTTCGCCCGCTCGGCGCCCTGGAACATCTGCTGGATCAGTCCCGAGGTCTGCGGGGCGACCATGCCTGCCGCCGTGCCTTGGATCAACCGGAACACCACCAGCCAGTCGGGACTCGCGGCGAGCCCGCAGGCCGCCGACGCCAGCGTGAACACGGCCAGCCCGAACAGGAAGGCCTGGCGCCGCCCGCGTATGTCGCCCAGCCGGCCGGCCGGGACGAGCGCCAGCCCGAAGGTCAGCGCGTAGCCGGAGACCACCCAGGACTGGGCGGCCTCCGTCGCGCCCAGCCCGTGTTCGATCGAGGGCAGCGCCACGTTGACGATCGAGGTGTCGAGCAGCGAGATGAAGCCGGCCGCCAGACACACCCCGAGCGCCCGCCACCGCCGGTCCTCGGTGGCCGGTCGCTGCGGCTTTGCCCAGGTCGTGGTCATGCCGCCACGCTATGCAGTCATCACAGATGTCGCACGACCGGCGGAGCGAACGGCTGGCGGCGCTGGTCCGTCCGGGTGAGGTTCAGCGGGCGTACGACGCTGTCCGTGCCGTAGCCACGCCCCGGTCCCGGTCCCCGTCCGCCCCGTCCAGCAGTCCGGCCGTCACCCACCCAGCCAGGACTCACCGCACCCGCGCCACCCGCGCCTCCTTGTCGGCAGAACAGGGTCTGCAACGGCGGGTCGTCGAGGGCCTTCTCCACCCGCAGCCGGAACGGGACCGACACCCGCCTGGTGTCCCCGGGCCGCCGGGTCCGCCGGGGCACGGCCAAGGAGCTGCCCGGTACCGCCGTGCCCGGCACCGCACGCCCGTCGACCGTCACCCGGAACCCGGCCGTCGTCCACCCCGGCAGCCTCCGCTCGAAGGGCCCGCCCGCTCCCGCCGAAAGGCCGGGGGCAAGCGTCACGTCGTCGAGTGCGAAGGGACGGACGTACGGTCCAAGTCGACGGGGCGGTGGAGACGGCTGCCACGGCCCGATCGCTTGCCCTGTACGAGGCTGCGGGTGTCGCCGAGGCGCGAGGTGGTCCGAGTCGATGTCCTTCGGTATCGCGAACGGCATACGGGTGGTCGGTGGACGCCATGTGCGGGGTGAAGGGCCGCCAATGGTACGGACGGGATCCCGTGGTCAGTGAGGGTCGGGACGGGGGACACGGGCCAGGGCGGCTCTGATGGTGTCTGCGGGATCGGGGACGGGGATCGACTCGGCATTGATGGCCGTCGCGTTGCCGCTCACGATGTTGTTGTGGGTGCTGCCCTCCGTCAACCTGCCGCTCCCTTCTGGCACTTCTCAAGAATCTAGATGAGCCCCTTCGTGAAGTGGCCGGTTTCGGACACCTTCGGCTATCCGCGTGCGGCCCGGCCGATCGACTCCACCAGTGGCAGCAGGCGGTGCGGGACGCGTTCGCGCAGGGCCACCTCCGTGCGGGTGCGTACCACGCCCGGCAGGCTGATCAGTTTCTGGATCACGTCCTCCAGGTGCGCGTTGTCCCGGGCCACCACCCGGGTCAGCAGATCCCCGCCGCCCGTGATCGAGAACGCCTCCACGATCTCCGGCACGGCGGCCAGTGCGTCCCCCACGTCGTCGAGATGACCCTGGGTGACCTCGATGTGCACGAAGGCCAGTACCGGGTGACCGAGTGCGGCGGGGGAGAGGGAGGGGCCGCCGCCGGTGATCACGCCGTCCCGCTCCAGCCGGTCCAGGCGGGCCTGCAGGGTGCCCCGGGCGACACCGAGGATCCGGGCGTACTCCCGCACGCTGGTGCGCGGCTGCTCCAGCAGCAGGCGCAGGATGCGGGTGTCGAGCTCGTCCACGGTCATGAGGGGCGACTGTACCAATGGCTCACAGCCCCTCTCGGCTGAGCTGGGCCATTGGTGTGATGGGTGGCCAGCCCAGTGCGGTGAGACTGGGCCGATGGCTCAGTGAAATCGGGACCACTTGAGCCGGCTGCCCCGACGATGCTCTCATGGGGGTGTCGATGGCGCTGCGGATCCCCGCGGCGCCTTTTCTGTGTCGTCCGTGGGAGGGGAAGCAGTGCTGAAGAGGGTGTTCACGGCTCCGGACCCGGGGCGGGTGCGGCTGCGCTTCGCCGCGCGGGCCGTGCTGGGCATCGGCGTCGCCGTCGTGCTCTGCGGGCTGGCCGGGCACTCCCTCACGGGCGCCGTCACCGGCGGGCTCACCGCGTTGCTCGCCCTGTTCACGGTCGCCGACGCCACCGTACGCGGGCAGGCCGTCACCACCGCGCTGCTGCCGGCCGTGGGCCTCCCCGTCCTGGCCGCCGCGGCCGGGCTGCACGATTTGCCCGTCGCACGCGACCTGGTCTTCCTGGCCGTGGTCGGCGCGGGCGTCTACGCGCGCCGCTGGGGGCCGCGCGGTCACAGCCTCGGCGTGTTCGCCTTCATGACCTACTTCGTCGCCCAGTTCCTGCACGCCACGCCCGGACAGCTGCCCGAGTTGTACGCCGCCGTACTGCTCTCCGTGCTCGGCGCGGCCGCAGTCCGCTTCGGCCTGTGGTGCTACGAGCGCCGTCTGCCTCCGGCGGCGGTACCCGACCCCGCCGCCGGTACCGGCCTGGCCCGGGTGACCACCCGGCAGGCGGTCCAGGCGACCGCGGGCGCGGGCTTCGCGCTCGTCGTCGGTCAGGCGGTGTCGGGCCAGCGCTGGTACTGGGCGGTCGGCGCCACCTGGTGGGTCTTCGTCAACACCGCCTCGCGCGGCGAGACCCTGGTCCGGGGCTTCCGCCGGGTCCTCGGCACGGTCATCGGTATCGCGCTCGGCCTGCTCGTCGCCGTCCCCGTGCACGGCGCCCCCGTCCCCACCGCCGTCCTGGTCGCGGCAGCCGTCTTCGGCATCTTCTACTCGGCAGCCGTCTCCTACACCTGGATGATGCTCTGGGTGACCCTGCTCGCGGAACTGCTCTACGGCCTCCTCGGCGTCCTCACCCCCGGCCTGCTGGCGCTCCGGCTCACGGAGACCGCGGTGGGCGCGCTCGGCGCCGGACTCGCCGTGCTGTTCGTGCTGCCGGTCACCACCCACCTCACCACCGACGCCTGGATCCAGCGCGCCCTGCGCTGCGTCCACGCCTGCACGGCCGAGGCCGCCGCCCGGCTCGACGGATGCACCACCGCCGACCCGGCACCCCGGGTGGCCGAACTGGAGCAGCTGCTCGGCCGGGTACGGCTCTCGGTCGCCCCCCTCGTCCACCCGCTCACCCCCATGCCCGGCCGTAAGCGCCGCGCCCGCCGGGTCCTCGCCCTGCTGGACGACTGCGCCCGGGAGATCCGCGGCCTGGTCGCCGTCGCCGCCGACCCCGAGGCCTCCCACGACGCCCGGCTGGCCGCCGCCTGCTGGCGCGTCGAGGCGGCCGTGGAGGCGCTCACCCGGGGCTCGGCATACATCACCGGCCCTGTCGAACCGCCCACCGAGCCCGCCCTCGCCCATCTGCACGGGCTGGAGCGCGCCCTCGCCGAACTCGCCGAGCCGCTGCGCACCCCCGCGGGCTCACCCCTGGTGGGCGCCTGAGACGCGCCGCCCCGGACGTCTTGGTCTAGACCGCAAACTGCTACCGTCGGCCCCGGACTGGCTCGTACAGGCTCGTACTGACTTGTACCGGCCTGACTCGTACCGGCTCGTATCGAGAGGGGACACCGGTGACAGACGGCGGCAGGCGACGGAGGGCGTTCATCGGGTCGTTCACGGCGGCCGGCGGACCCGGGGTCGTCACGGCGGCGGTCCAGCCGCACAGTGGCGCCCTGGCCCTTCTGGAGAGCGTCGACGGCGTCCCCGACCCGTCGTATCTCGCGCTCGCCCCCGGCGGGCACACCCTGTACGCGGTCAGCGAGACCGCCGACGGGGCGGTGGCCGCCTACCACGTCCACGACGACAAGCCGCGCCTCGCCGGACCCCCGGTCCCGGTCGACGCCAGCGGCCCCACCCACCTCAGCGTCTTCGACGGTCACGTCCTGACCGCCAACTACGGCTCCGGCAGCGTCAGCGCCGTCCCCGTCCGCCCCGACGGCACCCTCGCCGGCACGGCCTCCGGGGTGCTGCGGCACAGCGGCTCGGGCCCGCACGAGCGCCGTCAGCGCGGCCCGCACGCCCACCAGGTGCAGCCGGACCCCACCGGCCGCTGGGCGGTCAGCGTCGACCTCGGCACCGACTCGGTACGGGTCTGCACGCTGGACGACGGCACTCTCGCCGTCCGCCGCGAGTTCGCCCTGCGCCCCGGCTCCGGCCCCCGCCACCTGGCCTTTCACCCCGGCGGGCGGTACGCCTACGTGGTCAACGAACTCACCCCGACCGTCACGGTCTGCCGCTGGGACACCGACACCGGCGCCCTGAAGCCACTGGCAGAGACCCCGGTACTGCCCGGCGCCCCGGCCGGCGACGCCTACCCGTCCGGCATCGTCGTGTCACCCGACGGCCGCTTCGTCTGGACGGCGACCCGGGGCGAGGACGTCCTGACGACGTTCACGGTCGACGGGGACCAACTGCGCCTGACGGCGACGGTCCCGTGCGGAGGCCACTGGCCCCGGGCCCTCACCGAATCCGGGGGTTTCCTCTATTCGGCCAACGAACGCTCCGGGGACATCACCTGGTTCACCATCGACCAGGAGACGGGCGTGCCGCGCTACGACGGCTCGGTGGAGATCCCGGCAGCGTCCTGCATCGTCTTCGACTGAGCCGCCCCGTAAGGGGCGCGGGGAACTGCGCGCCGAGCCCCCACCGACGGTCAGCCAAAAGACCTCCGCACCACCCCGGAAAAGGACCGACGGGTCCCTTCCAGGAAGGGACCCGTCAAGGCACACACGCCAAGCTCAGCGCACCGGCGCACCCTGCGCCTGCTGGGGAGCGATCCCCAGCGCCGTCGTGTACTTGGCCAGCGCCAGCTTGCCGATCGCCGGATACGGCCCCAGCGGCTCGGCCGTGGCGCACCCCGCCTCCTCGGCGGCCGCCGCCAGCAGGCCCCCGTCGATCTCGGGACCGATCAGATACGGCGCCAGCGCCAGCTGCTGCGACCCCGAGCCCCGCAGCTGCTCCGCGACGGAGGAGATCGAACCCTCCTGGTCCAGCGCCGCGGCCATCACCGGCACGGCCAGGCGCGCGGCGAGCAGCATGCCGGTGATCCCGGCGGCCTGCACGGCCTCCTCGCCGCCCACAGAGGCGAGGATGATGCCGTCGGCGGCGGTCGCCACCGTGAACAGACGGGCACGGTCGGCGCGGGCCAGACCGGCCTCCGAGAGACGTACGTGCAGCGCCTCGGCGAGCAGCGGGTGCGGGCCGAGGACGTCGGTCAGGTCGGCGGCGACCCGGCTCTCCATGACGGCCTGGCGGACCTGGCGCAGCAACGCGCTGTCCGGGCCGGCCAGCAGCGGCACGACGACCGCGACCGGGCCGTCGGGCATCTTGACGCCCTCGGTGCCCGCGGCGACGGCCTGCTCGTAGCGGGCGGCGCGCTCCTCGGCGGCACGGGCGAGGACCGACTGGAGGGTGGGGAACTCCGCGTCGTCCCCGTCGAGGTACCCGATCCGGGCGTCCAGGCCGGGCAGCTCGGAGCGGGCGATGCTCACGACCTCCTCGGCGAGGCTGCGCGTGGCCGCGCTGGGCGTACCCGGCACGGCGAGGACGAGCGCGGGCGCGTCCTCGGGAGCCACCAGCGGCTCGGGTCGGCGGTGCCGCCCGGGCTGGCGAGGTCGCGGCATTCGTACTGGCAGGCCGGACGCGGGCCCAGTGGGGGAGCTCATGGCGACGCATGTTACTGGCTTATTGGGCTCCCCTGTTCGGGGAGGGTGCAGGTGAGCGGTATCCGTCCGGTTTTGTCTGATGAGTTACGCATGATTCGGAGGTGATCCCGTCACCTGTCGGACACTTCCTGCCCCAAGGGGATCAATCGCCTTTTGTATGTACTACGGAGAGCAGCTTTTCATCACTCGGCAGAGTGAGCCGACCCATGACCAGGTCACTCGCGACGCGTACCGCCCCGTGCAGGGGATCGCCCTCCGCCGGAACCTGCCGTGCCCGCGGCAGCAGAGTGGACAACTCCTCGGCCAGCGGTACCAGGAGCGGGTCGCCCAGCTTGAATAGGCCACCGGTGAGGGCGACTCGGGGCTCGCCGGCCGTCGGGCAGACGGCGACGGCCGACTCGGCCATGTGCCGGGCCGCCGCGCGCAGGATCCCGGCCGCGACCGGGTCGTGTGCGGCGCAGTCCGCGACCCGCGGGGCGAAGGAGGCCAGTACGGCGGGCCGGTCGGCGCGCGGATAGAGCTGCCCGGGCAGCCCGGCCGGCGGCCCGAACCGTTCCTCGGCGCACGCCAGCAGCGCGGCCGAGCCGCCGTCGCGTCCGTCGAAGGCGCGCAGCGCCGCCTCCAGGCCCGCCCGGCCGATCCAGGCGCCACCGCCGCAGTCGCCCAGCAGATGCCCCCAGCCGTCCGCCCGCCGCCACCCGGTCAGATCGGTGCCGATCGCGATCAGCCCCGTACCGGCGGCGATCACCGCGCCCGGGCGCGGGCCCAGGGCGCCGACGTACGCCGTCACGGCGTCGGCGGCCAGGGCGACCGTCCGCACGCCGAGTTCGCGGGCCAGCGCGTCCGGCAGTTCGGCCCGCAGGGCGTCGCCGAGGCTGGCCAGCCCGGTGGCGCCGACGACGACCGTCCGCACCCCGTCCAGCCTGTATTCGCCGATCAACGCCCGCGCCATGGGCAGGAGTTGCTCCAGCAGATGTCCGGGGTCGATGCCCCGCGTCCCGGTGCGCACCGGCTCCCGGGACTCTCGCGGCACCGACGGCTCCCGCCCCGGCACGCCTACGACGGCCCGCAGCCCGGAGCCCCCGGAGTCGACGGCGAGAAACCCGTGCCCGAGGCCCGCGGAGCCCCCGCGGTCGCGGGGGCCGCCGGCGAGATCCTGCAGGCCGTGCGCCTCGCCGCCCCCTCCGCTCATCGCGGACACCTCATGGCGGACGCCGGTCCGCCGGCATGGCCGAGGGCTGCGCGGACGCCACCGTCGGCAACCGGCCGAGGAGTGGACGGAGGGCGCGGGCGTCGGGGCCGCAGGATGCTCTGCCGGGGCCCGGGGGTGAGGTCGCCGGTTGCGGGCCGGGACCGGCCCACATCGGTGTCCGGCTCCCGGAGGATGTCGGGTGCGGGAGTCTTGGGATCCGGGCATCGGCGCCGAGGGGCCGGTGAGGCCTGACGGCCAGGGCGGAGTCGCTTGATCACTGGACGCAACGGGTTCCCCTCCTCCCCGCTGACCGACGGCGCGGTCCGCTGGACCGGCTCGATGACCTTGACGAGGAGGAAGAGTAGCGCCGAGGGCGGCGTCCGTGCGTGCGGGCTTCCCTGGCTGTGCGGAACCCCGGTGTGTGCCAGTAGGGTGACGCGCTGTGGCACCACGACCCTTGCATGAACTTGTTGAAGCAGGCTGGGCGAAGGCTCTTGAACCTGTGGCCGAACGTATCGCCGCGATGGGGAACTTCCTGCGGGCCGAGGTAGCGGCCGGCCGGACCTATCTTCCGTCCGGAGCGAATGTCCTGCGGGCCTTCCAGCAGCCTTTCGACGACGTTCGTGTCCTGATCGTCGGTCAGGACCCGTATCCCACGCCGGGAATGGCCATCGGGCTGAGTTTCGCGGTCTCGCCCGAGGTGCGTTCGTTGCCGGGCAGCCTGGAGAACATCTTCCGGGAGCTGAACACCGACCTGGGGCTGCCCAGGCCGTCGAACGGCGACCTCACCCCTTGGACCCAGCAGGGGGTGCTCTTGCTGAACAGGGCACTCACCACCGCTCCGCGCAGTCCGGCGGCGCACCGAGGCAAGGGCTGGGAGGAGGTCACCGAGCAGGCCATCCGGGCGCTGGCGGCGCGTGGCAAGCCGCTGGTGTCCATCCTCTGGGGACGTGACGCGCGTAATCTGCGGCCCTTGCTGGGGGACCTGCCGGCGATCGAGTCCGCTCATCCCTCGCCGATGTCGGCGGACCGCGGGTTCTTCGGCTCGCGCCCGTTCAGCCGCGCCAACGACCTGCTCGTGCGGCAAGGGGGCCAGCCCGTGGAGTGGCGTCTGCCGTGAGCCGCGGCGCGTGCGACGGCTCGGACGACGGCCGCGGCCGAGCCGGCCCGGAAGACGGTGTCCGATGACGCGGCCGTCGGTCAGTCAGCTGCCGCTCGTCAGCCGCTGGTCAGCCGCTGCCGGTAGGCCCGCGGCCGACGTCCAGCGGATCTGCGTGCTGGCCAGCGTGACCACGAGCGCCGCTGCCGCGACGACCGCCAGTCCCCACACCAGGCTGCTCGAGTTGGCCACGAACCCGATGAGCGGTGGCCCGGCCAGCAGGCCCGTCGTGCCCGTCGCGGCGACCAGGGCCAGCGCCTCCGAGCCCTGTTTCGCCGCGGCCACGTAGACGCACGGGGTCACGGCCGCACAGCCCAGCCCGACGCAGGCGAACCCGATGAGGGCCGCCGTCACGCCGCCGCTCACCAGGGCGAAGGCCAGTCCGGCGGCGGCCAGCGCGCTGCCCGACAGGACGACCCGCCCGTCGCCCCAGCGGGTGCGCCAGCCATCGGCGAAGAGGCGGGCCACCACCATCATGCCCGACACCACGGCGATGCCCGCCGGCGCCAACTCCGCCGAGGCGTTGGCGACTTCCCTCAGGTAGAGAGCGGACCAGTCGTTCATGGCGCCCTCGGTCACGGTGCCGAACGCCATGGCGCAGCACATCCAGAGCGTCATGCGGGACGGCAGGCTCCAGCCGCCGCTCTTCCGCTCCTTGGCGGGCTTCTCGCCGGCGGAGGCGGAGGCGTCGGAGTCGGAGTCGGCGGAAGCGGACGCGGCGGACGCGTCTTCGTCGAGCAGACCGGGGCGCGCCACGGCGGCCAGCAGCACGAGCAGCACGGCGGCCACACCGAAGTGCACCGCCACCGACGAGGTCGCCGCGTTCATGCCGGAGGCGAGGAGAGCCGCGAGCAGGGAGCCGGCGCTGAACGTCGCGTGCAGTCTGGCCATGGCGTTGCGCTCGTACCTGGTCTCCAGGGCCGCTCCCTGCGCGTTCATGGCCACGTTCAGGCAGCCCACGAACACCCCGTCGGCCACCATCACCAGCAGGGCGACGGGATAGTCAGGCGCCGCGGCAAGTGCGACGAGCAGCACGGTCAGACAGAGGGCCGACAGCAGCGCCAGCCGTGCCGAGCCCAGCCTTCTCGTGAGCACCGGCACCAGCGGGAACGACGCCACGGCACCTATGCCCGCGGCCATCAGCAGTACCCCCACCTCGGCCGCGGTCAGACCGAGGTCCGCCTTGAGGGCGGGAATCCGCGAGGCCCAGGTCGCGTACTGGAAGCCGAGCGAACAGAACAGTG
Organism: Streptomyces sp. NPDC051105; assembly: GCF_040682795.1. NCBI lineage: Bacteria > Bacillati > Actinomycetota > Actinomycetes > Kitasatosporales > Streptomycetaceae > Streptomyces > Streptomyces sp. NPDC051105. Next base: position 141,128 of record NZ_JBFBBR010000018.1, read on the forward strand.
CGGCGATGGCCAACTGGGCACGGTGGAAGGGATCATGGACACGGAACACGCACATCAACTCGCTTGGTCGACTCGGCCGTCGCCTCGGGCGTGGAGACGGGACATGTAGACGGCGTCGGCGCCGTAACCGTCCGGGGAGATCCCCGGGTGCGGGGTGAATCCGCGCGCCGACCAGAACGGCTCGCTGTGGCCGACGGCGATCAGCGAGATCCGCTCGAACCCGCGCGAACCGGCGGTCAGGAGCAGGTGGTTCAGGAGACGCCGGCCCAGTCCCCTGCCGCGCAGCCGCTCCGTGACGACGATGTCGTGCAGATGCAGATTGCGCGCGGAGCGCGCGGGGAGCGCAGCCGGCTCCGTACCTGCGAGCTCGGGATATCCGAAGGACGGATACGGCAGTGCCAGGAGGTATCCGGCCGGCCGTGAGCCGACGTCCAGGACGAAACAGGTGTCCGGCGAGGCGTCCGCCCGGGACCGCAGCGCCGCGCGCCCCTCGGACAGGCCGAGTGCCGTGTAGGCGCGGGACTCCAGAGCGACGATGGTGTCCCAGTCGGCGTCGGTGATGTGGCGTATGTGTACGTGGTCGCCGCTCATGGTCGTCCCCCGCCCGTGCAGACGTAGGGGAGCGGGTCGAAGCCGTTGAACCCCTGGGTCGTGTAGCTGATCGCGTAGGCGCCGCTGGACAGCACCCAGACCGGATCGCCCGACGCCAGATCAGCGGGGACCTGCACGAGACCGTGCTCATGGGGGTAGGCGTCGTCGCTGTCGCAGGTGGGACCCGCGACGACGGCCGGGACGGACTCGGCGTCAGGATGCGTGGGGAAGGCGAGCCGGTACTGCAACGCGTCCATCTCGTACAGGCCGTTGAACTTGCCGCAGCTCAGGTAGAGCCAGTACTGGGGCTCGCCGTCGGGTCGGCGCCGCTTCGACAGCCTGGCCACATGGGCCCGGATGACCCCGTGGTCGGCGACGAGGTGGCGGCCCGGCTCCATGACGAACGCGAGGTGTTCGCCGTGGACGTTCCTGAGGTGGCGCATGCCCTCGCGGATCACAGCGAAGATCTTGTCCAGCGGGGGGTCCAGCGGCGTGCCGTACCGGTCGAGGTATCCGAGGGCCGGCAGGCCGCCGCCGAGGTTGACATGGTCCAGCAGGATTCCGCGCCGGCCCAGGGCGGCCAGGACGTCGGCCAGACGCTCGACGGCACTGTGCCAGGCGTCCGCCGTCATCTGCTGGGAGCCGACGTGCACGGACAGCCCGGAGGGGGTCAGCCCCTTCTCCCGTGCCGCCGCGAGGATCCGCACCGCGTCCGCGGGCGTGCAGCCGAACTTGTCGCTGAGCCCCCACAGCGCCCCTTCACCGCCGGTCGCGAGCCTGACGAACACCCGGGATCCCGGAGCGTGGACCGCGATGGCCGCCATGTCCTCCAGGCTGTCGGTGGCGAAGTCCCGGACCCCGAGCCGGTGGGCGTCGGCGATGTCCCGGTCCGACTTGACGGTGTTGCCGTAGTGCATCCGGTCGACCGGCACGCCCACGCGCAGCGCCTGCTCCAGCTCGCGGGGGCTTGCCGCGTCGACTCCGGCGCCCTTCCCGGCGAGGCACCCGATCACCTCGTCCACCGGGCAGGCCTTCATGGCGAAACGGACGTCGATGCCGGGCAGTTCATGCCGCAGCCGGTCGTAGCCGTCCTCGATTCCGGTCAGGTCGAAGACGATCCGGTCCTCGGTGGAGCCTTCCAGTACGGTGATCACGGGTGGTCTCACCGCTGCTGCCCGGGCGTCTCGGGTACGGAGGTGAGCCTCGCCGCACGCACCAGCGGCTCCCACGCCTCCGTCAGCAGGGCGAAGTCCTCGATGTCGCCGCGGGCCTCGTCGAGGAGCCGTTCGCGACGCTGCCACAGGAGGTCGGCGAACTCGGCGTATCTGCCGCCCAGTTTCCGGTAGGCCGAGTCGAGGACGTCCAGCCTGCGGACGTTCGCGCCCGGGTCCAGCCGGGCGCTCTCCCGTGCCAGCCGGGCCACGGCGGACGCGCGCACCTGCCCCTGGTCGTCGAGCAGCCGCCCACCCGCGCGGGCCATCTCGGCGTAGATGAAGTTGAAGTAGAGCATGGACAGCAGGAACTTGACGAAGCGCAGCTGGTACGCGATCAGGCCGGAGTCGGTCCTGCGCTCACCGGTGTAGAAGTTGACGATGTTCCGGTTGTGCAGGACGCCCGGCAGCGCGGCGTCGTGGACCAGGTGGATCAGGAAGTAGTCGCTGCCGATCGTGTCGGTCGCAGGCGGCAACGGCACGCGCTCGTGTACTCCGTGAAAGCTGATGTTGCACATGTCCACGCGCATGGGATCGACCAGGGCCAGTGTGGAGTGATCCGTGGTGAACGCGTCCGAGCCCGCGCCTCGGAAGGACTCGTCGACGAGCTGTCTCCGCTGCTCGTCGGACCAGTGGGCGGGCGCCCACAGACCGACCACGTCGTGGTAGACGGCGGGGTCGATCCGGAGCATCTCCCCGATGTCCACGGACAGTTCGCCCACGAACGAGCTGCCCACCATCGCGACCCGCTTGTCCATGTGGTCGACGGCCAGTGCGTTCTCGGAGACTTCGGGCGCGGCGTCGGCCGCGCGCCTGCCGAGTGACAGGAGTTCGTGATGGACGGGGAAAACGTTGTCTCCGGCCACGGCCTGGTAGCGGCTGTCGGAGTCCCTGCGGTGGACGGACTCGCATCCGAGCGCGGCGGCGATGAGGAACGCGCGGTTGGTGCAGGCTCCGTAGGAGACCGCGGCCGGGAGCATCAGGTCCAGCAGCAGATCGGGCTTCATGACCGCGGCCCGGTCGATCACCCGCCGGAGAAAGTCCCGCTGCCGGTCCTCGTCGAGATGGTGTACGACGATCCGCGGATCGTCCGGGATGCGGCGCACCGCCGCGGCGTGTTCCGCGCGGACCGGTGCCGTGCAGGAGTCCAGGATCAGCACATGCACCTCGGTGTCGAAGTGCTCGGCCGCGTAGGCCGCTTCCTCGGCCACGGCGGCGATCGTCGCGGAGCACGGCCGGTTGGTGGGCAGGGTCAGACAGATTCGGCGCATGTCTCTTCTCCGGCCGGTATCTCTTCAGTGACCGCCTCGACCGCCTCGACCGCCTCGTAGGGGTCCGTCCCGCTCCAGGACGTCCGGCCCAGCAACTTGGACCCCAGATCGGTGAGGTCGGCCCTGCCGTACCGCAAGGACTCGTGTCGGGTGGCGTCGCCGAGGAGTGTCGCGTTCCAGTCCGGCGTACCGAGCGTTCGCCATGACTCGACCCGGGAGCGCCTGAGCGTCTCGTGGGACTCCAGCGCCGGCATCATCGAGAGGTACTGGGCCGCGCGCACCGCGCCGTCGGAGGTGTTGGGCGCCACGCCGTGCGCCAGCAGACCGTTGAAGATCAGCAGATCACCGGCCCCGAGTTCCGGCCGGACCACGGGGAACTCCGTACGGTCGATCCTGGGCCGGATCGGGTCGCGGTCCTCGGGCTGGAACGCCTTCCACTGGTCGAAACGCTTGAACAGCTCGGGACAGCACTGGAAGCCGCCGAGTTCCGGACGGGTGTCGGTGAGGGCGATGATCCCCTGGACCCGCTGCGGCAGCACGCCGAGGGTGGTGTCGACATCCCAGTGGAGCTCGATGTCGAACCCCTCCTGTGTGCTCGGGATCAGCGCCCGGTCGCGGTTCCTGATGTTCGGCGGGTTCAGGTTGAGCCGGTCGAGCGTGACCCACAGCTCTTCGCAGTCCCACACGTCGACGAACGCGTCGTAGACGCGCTGCGTCTGGCGGCTGTCCCACAGGAGCTGATGGTGGTAGGCCTCGACGAAGCCGTAGATGTGCAGCTCCCGGTCCAGGTCCGAGCGGTAGGCGCGCTCCTCGTACCAGGTCTCCGGACGATCGGGGTCGAGACCCTGGAACTCCCAGGCGAAGTCCAGCAGCCGGCGGGCCGACGAGGCGGGGATCGCTTCCTTCACCACGACGTATCCGTAGGTCTGCCAGAAGGCGAAGTCCTCCTCGGAGAGGACTCGGAGGGGGCGGGTCTTCTGCAGGTCCCGCAGGGGTGTCTGGGCGAGATAGGTCTCGCCGTCCGAACTGAAGTAGGGGAGGTGGGACGGGGCTCGATGGAGATAACGGTCAGTCGTGGGCATGCGGTGCTCCAGACCTCGATCTCAGATGGCGGCGACCCCGACCGGGTCGCCAGATGCGCGGAGCGAGGGCGGTGGTCGTTCCCGCAGGATCACTGCACCACGTGACACACCAGCCCCGGTGCGAACTCGCGCAGCCCTAACTTGGACTAGACCAACTCGTCATGTCAAACATGGCAGTTGAGGGCGTGTTTTCGTCAAGAAGGCGGAAATCGAACCCACTTGACACGGGCGGTTAGCCTGAGCGGAGGCTCATTGGTCTGTACCAACAGAAGGGCGCACTCGATGGTCTCCAGCACACACGGCAAGGACTTGCGACGGCTTGCGCTCTCCGTCCTGCAGCCGGGGTTCGTGGGCACCGACGCGCCGGACTGGGTGCTGCGCGACATCGGTGACGGGCTGGCCTCGGTCGTGCTCTTCGCCCGGAACATCGTCTCGGTCGACCAGGTCGCCCGGCTGACCGCTCGACTACGTGCGGAGAACCCCGAGTTGGTCATCGCGATCGACGAGGAGGCGGGCGACGTCACCCGGATCGAGTCCGCGACCGGCTCCACCCGGCCCGGCAACTTCGCCCTCGGCACCGTCGACGACACCGACCTCACCCAGGCCGTCGCCGCCGACCTGGGCCGTCAGCTGCGCGCCGCCGGCATCAGCCTCGACTACGCGCCCAGCGCCGACGTCAACTCCAACCCCGACAACCCGATCATCGGGGTCCGGTCCTTCGGTGTCGACCCGAAGGTGGTGTCCCGGCACACCGGCGCATGGATCCGGGGGCTCCAGTCGGCCGGGGTCGCCGCCTGCGCCAAGCACTTCCCCGGCCACGGTGACGTAGCCGTCGACTCCCACCACGGCCTGCCCACCTACGGCGCCGACCGCGAACAGATCGCCGCCCAGGCCCTGCCGCCGTTCCGCGCCGCCCTGGAGGCCGGCGTGCGCGCGGTGATGACCGGTCATCTGCTGGTCCCCGCCTACGACACCGATCTGCCCGCCACGCTCAGCCGGCGCATCCTGGACGGCCTGCTCCGTCAGGAACTCGGGTTCGACGGCATGGTCGTCACCGACGCCATCGAGATGGGTGCCGTCGCCGACCGTTACGGCATCGGCGGGGCCACGGTGCGAGCCGTCGCCGCCGGTGCCGACGCCGTCTGTGTCGGCGGCGAGAACGCCGAGGAGGCCACTGTCGGCGTGCTCGCCGACGCCCTGGTCGACGCCGTCGCCTCCGGGGACCTCACCGAGGCGCGGCTCGCCGAGGCGAGCGGTCGGGTGCGGGAGTTCGCGGCCTGGTCGGCAGGCCTGAGCCCGGCTCGCCCCGCCGACACGAACGGCAGCCGCATCGGCTTCGCGGCCGCCCGCCGGGCCATCCGGCTGACCGGCGCCGTGCAGGACACGGTCCCCCTGTCCGCCGCACCGCACGTGGTGGAGCTGGTGCCTACCACCAACCTGGCCATCGGCAAGGAGACCCCCTGGGGCGTCGCCGCCCCGCTGATCGAGCGACTGCCCGGAACGACGTCCGTCCGGGTGTGCCACGAGGACCTGCGGTCACATACCGCCACCCTGGAGACGCACGCCCTGGCACCGGCCGGGGGCCGCCCCCTGGTCGTGGTCGTCAGGGACGCCTCCCGGCACGGGTGGATGGCGCGCGCCCTCGCCGAGATCGTCGCCGCTCGTCCCGATGCGATCGTCGTGGAGATGGGCCTGCCGGGCGCCCCTGTCCCCGCGGCCGCCCAGATCTTCACCCACGGTGCCACCGCCGCCTCCGGAGTGGCCGCCGCGGAAGTCCTGGCGGGGGTCCGCTAGTGCTGTGACCGGGAAGGTTTGGCGGGAAGCTCGCGGCGTCCGGTGCGGTGCGTCGCAAGGCGGAGCATCACCCGCGTACGGGATGTACTCGGGTGGTGCGACAACGCGGTGAGGTGCCGTGCCGGGCGTCGCGAGCCGATGAACCTTTCCGGTCGCAGCGCTAGCGACCGGCGCGATCCAACCTCCGCACCCGCACGCGACGTTGACGCACCCGCGGCTCTTTCCTACCTTCTGGGAGCGCTCTCACATCCGTCGCCAGAGCAGGCAGGTCCCATGACCCCCCTACCGAGACCAAGAAGTCGCCGCCTTCCCCGAGTCGCCGCCGCACTCGTCCCGGCGCTGCTCGCCGTCCTCGTCCCCCTCGCACCCCCGGCGTCCGCCGCCGGCACCATCTGCAACACGTACTGCGACACCCGCGACCCCGCCCTCTCCCCGGGCGACCGCGCACCGGTCACGGCGAGCATCTACTCACGGTCCGTCGTGCTGCACTTCGACGACGCCGACGCCATGGGCTGGGCGTCCATCGACAACGGCAACCCGGGAGACGAGGTGTGGCTCGACCGCTCCTTCGACGGCGGCCGCACCTGGAGTTCGGGCAGCAGACTCGGCGACACCAGCGTGCCCGCGGGCCGACGCGGCTGGCGAACCCTGATGTACAACGTCGACGACTGGAACAACCTCGGCGTCGGCGCCCTGCGCGCCTGCGGCAAGGCCGGGGACCGTGCCGAGATCGCCTGCACTCCCTGGGCCCGCATCACCTGGAACGCGGGCGAGCCGCGCACCGCGGCGGCCACCGGCCTGATGACCTTCTACGACTATGGAACCGGCCTGTTCGACACCACCGGCTGGTGGAACTCCGCGAACGCCCTGACCGCGGTCATCGACAACATTCGCGTGACGGGCATGGGCAGTTACCGGTACGCCGTCGCCCGTACCTACGACCTGAACATCAACGCGCAGGGCGGGCGGTTCCGCAACGACTACCTCGACGACACCGGCTGGTGGGGCCTGGCCTGGGTGGCCGCGTACGACCTGACCGGCGACAGCCGCTATCTGGACACGGCCCGCGCGGACGCCGACCACATGGCCGCCTACTGGGACGGCACCTGCGGCGGCGGAGTGTGGTGGAGCACGGCGAAGACCTACAAGAACGCGATTGCCAACTCCCTCTACATCCAGCTCAACGCCGCCCTGCACAACCGGGTCCCGGGCGACACGACGTACCTCGGCCGGGCCCGGGCCGGCTGGACCTGGTTCCAGGGCAGCGGCATGATCAACGGCTCGCACCTGGTCAACGACGGCATCGACCTGTCCACCTGCGGCAACAACGGCCAGGCCGTCTGGTCGTACAACCAGGGCGTCCTCCTCGGCGCCTTGGCCGAGCTGTACCGGGCCACCGGCGACGGCGGACTGCTCACCCGCGCACGGCAGATCGCCGACGCCGCCACCACGACCTCCCTGCTCCACACCTCCGACGGCATCCTGCGCGATCCGTGCGAGAGCGGCGACTGCGGAGGCGACGGCCCGTCCTTCAAGGGCGCCCACGTGCGCGGCCTCGCCAAGCTCAACTCCGTGCTCCCGGACCACCCGTACACCGCCTACCTCGAACGTCAGGCGGAACGCGCCCGCGGGAGCGACCGCAACGCCCTCGACCAGTACGGGCTGCGCTGGTACGGCCCGCTCGACCAGGTGGACGCCGCCCGTCAGCAGAGCGCCCTCGACCTCCTCGACGCCGCGTCGTGACCGGCCGACAACGTTTTCCAGCTCGGCGACCGGCCGGCCAGGGCCATCGCCCGGCCGGCCCGGTCGTCCCGCCGCCGTCCCGCACGACGTCTTGGGCGCGACCGGCCCTCGGATATCGGCCAGTGCGCACCCGCCAGCGGCCTCTCCACCTGTTCGTGTTCGCAGGTCGGTGCCGTTGTGTCGGCCCGGTCGAACAGGGTGACGGGACTCGTTCCGGAAGACGCCTGCGCGAGCGGGGTCAGTCGTGCGACCGTCGACGTGGAGGTTCGCCGTGAGCAACGGGGCGGCCTCTCCCGTATGGGAGGGCGGTCCGGGCTGTCCGTGCGCGCGTGAGGAGGATGCCTTTGAAGGCGTTCCGTGGTCCGAAGGTCTGGTTCTGGCGCTGGCGGCGCAACCCGCTGAAGCGTCGCGCCGACACACTGGAGGCCTGGGTGCTGCTCGGCGCCTGGCTGTTCACCTTGCTGGCCGGGGTGCTCGGCGGGCTCGCGGCGGCCCGGTCGGTCGAGGACGGTCTGGCCCGCGAGCGCGCCGAATGGCACCCGGTCGTGGCCCATGTCATGGACAGGGCCCCAGGAGGGTCCGGACCGAAGTCCGAGTCCTCCGGCCGCGAACGGGTCTGGGCGAGGGTGGGCTGGACCGTCGCCGACGGTTCCGGGCACACCGGCCAGGCCCGGGTGGCGGCCGGCAGCAAGGCCGGCGCTCCGGTCACCGTCTGGACGGACTCCCAGGGGCATCTCGTCACCCGTCCCGTCACCGCGTCCGAGGCCCACTTCCGCTCCGCGCTGATCGGCGGTCTGGTCGGACTGAGCACCGCCGCCGTCCCCTTCGTCGCCGGGCTCGTGGTGCGCGGCCGGCTGGAGCGGCGGCGGATGGACCGCTGGGACGCGGAGTGGTCGCGGCTCGGGCCTCAGTGGGGCCGCACGACCGGCTAGGCCTCGCCCGCCCCTCGGGGTTGCCGAGGTCACTGACTCGCCAGCGCCCTCCGGCAGTTGGCGAGCAGTCGCTCGTCCTGGGCGATGTCGTGACTGCCGTACCCGCCCGGCCGTGCCGTGTGCCGTCGGGCGGTGGCGAGTTCGGCAGTCAGCAGGTCGCGCAGCGGTGCGCCCACCGGGCCCATCAGGGCCAGGCACTCGGCGACCGTGCCGCGGGCGTACGGATTCTCCGACCAGGCGGCCCGCAGCACCGGCAGCACGGGATCCGGATCCCCGTCGATTTGCCACCACGCCTGCGCCGCCGCGGTCCGTTCCCGCACCCGGCCGGATCCGGCCAGCGCGCGCAGCCCGGGCAGTGCGTCCCGGGCTGCGGCCCCGAGCCGCCCCAGCAGCTCGGCCGCCGTCCGGGCAGTGCGGTTGCGGCCGTGCGTCAACTCCCGCAGTAGTGTGGGGAGTACGGCATCCACGTCGCCCTCCGCGGACCACAGGGCCCCCGCCGCCAGGGCCGCGTGCCGGGTGTCGAGGAGCCCGCGCAGGACCGGCGCCGCAGCCCGGGACGCCGTACCCAGGGCGTCGAGTGCCCGCACCGCCTGCCCGACGAGGGCCTCCCGCGCCCCGAGTCCGTCCGGTGCGCCGCGCAGCAGCCGCAGCACCTCCGGTACCGCCGCCGGGTCCTTGAGGGCGGTGAGCGCCGCCAGCAGCGGAGCGGCCAGCTCGGCGGCCTCGGGGGAGTCCAGCGGAATCTGACCGAGCCGGTGCCGCAGCGCGGGGGCGAGCGGAGCCGCCGCCGGGCCCAGATGGACCACCTCGAAGCCCAGGCCGGCGGGCACCACCGGGCCCGCCAGCAACTGCCCCAGGGCCGGGACCGCGCGCGGGTCACCGCTTCTGGCCAGTCCCTTGAGCGGGCCGCCCAGCGAGGGTCTGCCGCGTTCCCAGGTGTGCACCCACAGGTCGGGCCGCGCGGTCACCAGCGCGTGCAACTCGTCGGCGGCGGGTGCGGCCAGTCCGAACAGCTCCGCGAGCACCGAGACGGCCGCGTCGCGCAACTGGTCCTCCAGCCTCCCCAGTTGGGCGCCGATCAGCGAGACGGGCGCGCTGAAGTCCGCCCGCCACTCCCGGAACAGCCCGGCCGACATCCGCACCGCGTTGCACCGGTCCATCGCGTCCGGACTGCTCAACTGGCCCACGAGCAGGGCGATCCGGTCGGCAACCCGGTCGTCCAGCGCCCGGTGGAGGGTGCGTAGCAGATACGCGCCGCCCTCGTCCGACGGCCGCAGCCGCCGTATCCGGCCGACGAGCGTGTCCGGGGCCACCCGGTCGGGACCCAGGGCGCGCCGCTCGGACCGCTCCCGGAGCAACCGGACCGCCGTCGGCACCAGATCGGCGGGCAGCCGCTCCGGCGCGCCGAGGGCCAGCTGACCGAGCGCGGCGAGCCGCATCCCCGGGGAGTACGGCGGTCCGCTCTGCGCGGCCAGCAGTTCCACCGCCCCGGCCGCGTCGGCGGGATGGCGCCGTACGAACAGGCCGAGGGCCGCGGCCAGGGTCGGCAGCACCTGCTCGTCGCGCTCCACCGTGATCCGCCGGCGCAGCAGCTCCAGCACCCGCGCGGGTTCGTCGAGGAATCGCACCAGTGCCCCCGTGGCCGCCCGCCGCACCCCGGGGCACGGGTCGTCGGCCAGCGGCACGAAGGCCTCGGCACCCGCGCGCACCGCGGCCTGAGCGGGCGGACCGGCGCTCTCCGCCCCGATGCTGACCAGCAGTTCGACTATGGCGCCCCGGTCCGGCACCTCCGCGCGGGAAGCGAGCGCGAAGAGGAAGGGGACGCAGGCGAGCGTCGAGTCGTACACGTTCCCCTGGTGGTGCACCGAGCCGTACATCCCGTCGAGCGCGACCTCCCGTTCGGCCGCGTCCGCCGAGGCCAGTCCGCGCAGCAGACCGGGCACGTCCTCCGCGCTGCCGTACGCGTGCCGCAGCGAGGCCCAGTCGACCTCGTCGATCCCCGTGAACACGTTGTCCTCCCCAGGCGAGTACCACCTGATCAGGAGTCTGCACCACGGCACTGACAACGATGCGGAATCGGACGACGACTGTGTGCGATCCGTCGACGGTCACCGGCCAACGGCGCCCCGTGGAGGGATCAGCTCCCGCCAGGCAGCGCCCGCTCCAGGATCGCGTCGAGGCCGGTCCCGGCCGGCAGCGTGCCGAACGCGTACCCCCAGTCGCCGCCGAGCCGGGTCGCGCAGAAGGCGTCCGCGACGGTGGTCGGCGCGTGCCGGACCAGCAGGGAGGCCTGCAGGGCGAGCGCCATCCGCTCGACCAGCCGGCGGGCACCCACCTGATCGGTTTCCGCCCATTCGGTCTTCAGCCGGGTCACGGTGGCGTCCAGCCGGGTGTCCGCCCCGCGCGCGTGGGCGAGTTCCCCGAACAGGGCGTCGGCGGCGCCGGGTTCACGGGCGAGCGCCCGCAGCACGTCGAGCGCGTTGACGTTGCCGGAGCCCTCCCAGATCGACAGCAGGGGCGCCTCGCGGTAGTGGCGGGGCATACCGGAGTCCTCGACGTAGCCGTTGCCGCCCAGGCACTCCAGGGCCTCGGCGGTGAAGGCCGGCCCGCGCTTGGTGACCCAGTACTTGCCGACGGCGGTCGCGATCCGCCGGAAGGCCCGCTCCTGTTCGTCCCCGCGCACCGCACGGTCGGCGGCGCCGGCCAGCCGCAGCGTGAGCGTGGTCGCGGCCTCCGACTCCAGCGCCAGGTCGGCCAGAACGTTGCGCATCAGCGGCTGGTCGACGAGCCGCGCGCCGAACGCGCTGCGGTGGCGCACATGGTGACCGGCCTCCACGAGCGTCTTGCGCATCAGGGTCGCCGAGTTCATCACACAGTCCAGCCGGGTGCAGTTGACCATCTCGATGATGGTCTTCACACCCCGCCCCTCGGCCCCGACGAGCCAGGCCACCGTGCCGTCGAACTCCGGCTCGGAGGACGCGTTCGACCGGTTGCCGAGCTTGTCCTTGAGCCGCTGGATGCGGAACGCGTTACGGCTGCCGTCCGGCAGCACCCGCGGCACGAGGAAGCACGACAGGCCGCCCGGTGCCTGCGCCAGCACCAGGAAGACGTCGCACATCGGCGCCGACGTGAACCACTTGTGCCCGCGCAGGGTGTAGACGCCCGGCTCGGCGGTGGGCGTGGCCGCCGTGGTGTTGGTCCGTACGTCCGAACCGCCCTGCTTCTCGGTCATCCCCATCCCGGCGAGCAGCCCGGGCTTCTCGGTCGGCACCCGCAGCTCCGGGTCGTACTCCCGGCTGGTCAGCAGCGGTTCGTACACCTTGGCCAGCTCCGGTGTGGCGCGCAGCGCGGGTACGGCCGCATAGGTCATCGAGATGGGGCAACCGTGGCCGGATTCGGTGTGCCCCCACACCAGCCCGCCGGCCGTCCGCGCGACGTGGGCGCCGGGTCGGCCGTCCGCCCAGGCCGCCCCCGCCAGCCCCTCGGCCACCGCCGTCCGCATCAGGTGATGCCAGCTGGGGTGGAAGTCGACCTCGTCGATCCGGTTGCCGTACCGGTCGTGGCTGCGCAGCTCCGGCTCGTGCCGGTTGGCCAGCTCGCCCCACTCCTGTGCCTCCGCGCTCCCGGCCCGCGCCCCGAGCCGCCGGATCCCCTCCTCGGCCCACTCGGCGCCCTCCCGGCGCAGCCCCTCGAGGAGGGCCGGGTCGTCGGAGGCGTCGTAGGGGGCGAGCGGCGGTGGCTGGTTGGTGACGTCGTGCGTGGCGTACTGCGGCTGCGGAAGCGCGGCGGTCGAGTCCATACCTCCATGTTGCACTCTTCCTACGGCTGTAGCAATGTTGCAATATCAAGCCGCCCGTACAGTACGTGACCATGCGCATGAACGTGTCCGCCGAGCCCGCCGGCGTCGACCTGCGGCCGCTGTCCGCCCGGTCGGTCGTGCTGAGCCTGCTGCTGGGCACGCATCCGCCGCGGCTGCCGGTGAAGGACCTGATCCGCCTCGTGGAGCCGTTCGGGGTCGGCGGCTCCGCGCTACGGGCCGCGCTCAGCCGGATGACGGCGGCCGGCGACCTGCGCCGTACCGACGACGCCGTCTACGCACTCAGCGACCGGCTCCTGGACCGCCAGCGCCGCCAGGACGAGGCGGTACGGCCCCGCACGCGCGCGTGGGACGGCGACTGGGAGATGCTGATCATCACGACCACGGGCCGCGGCCCCGCCCAGCGCGCGGACCTGCGTACCCGCCTGACCTCCCTCCGCCTGGCCGAACTCCGCGAGGGCGTCTGGCTCCGCCCGGCGAACCTGGCCAGACCGCTTCCCGACGACGTGCTGGAGATCGCCGAGTCCTGCACGGCCCGCCCGTCCCGTCCCGCCCCCGAACTGGCCGCCCACCTCTGGCCGTTGACCGCCTGGGCCACCACCGCCCGCGCCCTGCTGGCCCACGCGGCCGAATCCCTCCGCGCAGCCGACCGCTTCACGCTCTTCGCGGCGGCGGTACGCCACCTGCTGGCCGACCCGGTGCTGCCCCCGGAACTCCTGCCCGCCGACTGGCCGGGCGACGAACTGCGCACCGCGTACGCGCACTACCGGGCGGAACTGGGCGAGTCTGCGGGATACCTGGCCGACTGACATCGCCGGAATGCGACGTCCGGCCCTTGGGCGTCTTGCAGGACCGGATACCCCACCGGATGTTGTGCGCCCCCCGGCTTGCGCCCTGCCCGACGCCTTCGACGGGCACTCGTCGCGTCGGTGGAGAGCGAGCCGTACGGGGCGACCCTGTGCGGCGGCCTGGTAAGGCGCCTCGACGTCGTGCGGTTGCGCGTGACCGAGGCCTTTCGACGGGGCCGCCGCCTCCGCGACGGGGCGACGGCCCCACCGCCCGGTCTCACTTGTAGGTGATGTCCGAGCTCGCGTACTTGCAGTACGTCCCGTCCGGCCCGCTTCCGTTCGTGGGCGGCTCCGCGCCCGTGTTGTTGCCGATGTACTTCTGGCACGGAACGATCTTCTTGCTGCTGTCCCCGACGATCGTGATGTTCTTCAGCGTCGCGCTGTCGCCGTAGTTGGTGTTGATCCCGACGAGCGCGCTGCCCTTGTAGGTCGCCTCGATGGTGTTGAGGTTGATCGTGCGCTTGTACTGCGTGGAGCAGTTGCCGCACGAGCGGACCAGCTTGCCGAAGTTCTGCACGGCGAAGTTGGACACGTTGAGCGTCCCGGCACCGTTGAACTGGAAGACCTTGTCGCTGGCTTCCTTCGCGCCGCCGCCGGAGACGGTGTAGACGTTGGACGAGGAGGAGCCGCGGAAGGTCGCCGCGTCCTCGCCGACGTCTTCCCACCACACGTTCTGCAGGGTGCAACCGCCCTCGCAGTGGATACCGTCCGCGGCGGGCGCGCCGATGATGACGTTCTTCAGGACCGTGCCGGCCGCCAGGTCGAGGATCGGGTCCTGGTCCTCGCTCTGGCCACCGCTGCCCAGGTCGCCGCTGCCGTACAGGCGCAGCATCCCGTAGTCCTTCGTGCCCGACAGCTTGATGGTCGCGGTGACGGCCTGGCTGCCGCTCGCGGTCGGCCAGGTGGCCGCGTCCGCCTGAGCTCCGTTAGTCATGATCATGCCAAGCGAGAGTCCGAAAGCGGCCAGCCCGCCCGCCAGTGCCCGCGCACTGGTTCGTGCTCGTGAAGTCATGTCCCGTATGCCTTCTGTCGAGTGGGGGGTCCTTCTGGGGGTTCGACGCATGGACGTGTACATGAATGATGTCCATCACGCAGAACGGCAGATAGAGACACCTGCCCGGATGAACCCGCTCGCGGGCCAGCCGGTCACGGTGCTGAACGGAACGTAGGATGCAAGCGCTTTCTAGTCAACGCTTCGCGCGACATCCGTTCCTGTCAGGCCCTCGACTCCGGAAGTCGCGTGGGAGCGCTTCCATGGCGGCCATGTCCATGCCACGATGCCAGGGGATCCCCGCACGACGCCGCACCGAGCCGCGATCAGAAAGGGACAACGACGTGCCCCCCACCCCCGGCGCCCCCCTCGACGCACCGCGCACCCGTCCGCGTCCGGCCCTCCTCGCCCTGCTGTGCGCGCTGCTGGTGCTGCCGCTGCTCGCACTGACGGCCGCCTCCGCGCCCGCCGCCTCGGCCCGCACCGCCGCCGTCCCCACGGCGACCCTCACCGAGGTCACCGGCTTCGGCGAGAACCCCAGCAACCTGCAGATGTACGTCTACGTGCCGAACAGCGTGACCGCGCACCCGGCCGTCGTGGTCGCCGTGCACTGGTGCGGCGGTTCCGCCTCCGCCATGTACTCCGGGACCGAATGGGCCGCGCTCGCCGAGCAGTACGGCTTCGTCGTCGTGTACCCGTCGGTGACCCGCGCCAGCAAGTGCTTCGACGTCTCCTCGCCCCAGGCCCTGAAGCACGGCGGCGGCAGTGATCCGGTCGGCATCAGGTCGATGGTCGACTGGGTGAGCGCCCACTACGCCGCCGACACCGGCAGGGTCTTCGCCACCGGCATCTCCTCCGGCGCGATGATGACCAACGTCCTGCTCGGCGACTACCCGGACGTGTTCGCGGCGGGCGCCGCCTTCTCCGGCGTCCCGTTCGCGTGCTTCGCGACCACCGACGGCTCCGAGTGGAACAGCGCCTGCTCCGGCGGCACCATCGGCCACACCCCGCAGGAATGGGGCGACCTGGTGCGCGCCGCCTACCCCGGCTACACCGGCCCCCGGCCACGGATGCAGCTCTGGCACGGCACCGAGGACACCACCCTCTCCTACGCCGACTTCGGCGAGGAGATCAAGCAGTGGACGAACGTCCTGGGCGTGAGCCAGACGCCGGCGGCCACGGACAGTCCCGTCGGCGGCTGGACCCGCACCCGCTACGGCGCCACCGGTGACCAGGCCCCCGTCGAGGCGATCAGCCTCCAGGGCGTCGGCCACAGCCTCTACTCCTACGGCATGGCCGCCCGCGCCCTCACCTTCTTCGGCCTCGACAGCGGCGGCACCGTACCCCAACCGCCCGCCGGCGCCTGCCGGGTGACGGTCACCACCAACGCCTGGAACACCGGCCTGACCGCCGCCGTGACCCTCACCAACACCGGTACCACGACGGTCAACGGCTGGCAGCTCGATTTCACCCTCCCCGCCGGCCAGACCATCACCAACGGCTGGAACGCCACCTACAGCCCCGCGTCCGGGACGGTGACGGCGAGCAACGTGTCGTACAACGCCACGATCGCGCCGAACGCGAGCGTGAGCATCGGCTACCAGGCCGGTCACACCGGCAACAGCGCGGCCCCCACCGCGTACACCCTCAACGGCACCACCTGCACGGTCAGTTGACGACTGCCTCGCCGCCGTCCCTCGTCAGGAAGGTCCCCGTGAAGCCGCAGCCCGGCAGAACACCGCTCGCCACGCTCCTCAGCGCCTGCGTTCTCGCCCTCGCCCTGGTCGTGACCGTCACGGCCGTCACCGCGCTGGTCCGCGGTCCCCGGCAGGCCGGCGCGCGGCCGGACCGGGGCAGCCACTGGGTGAACACCTGGACCGGCATGCCGCAGCTCACCGAGGCCGGCAATCTGCCGCCCGCGCCCTTCACGGGGGAGAGGTCGGTGCTTGCCGACACCACCCTGCGCCAGACCGTCCGCGTCACCACCGGCGGCCATCGGCTGCGGCTGCGCTTCTCCAACGCCTACGGCGACACCCCGCTCCCCCTCACCTCGGTGACCGTCGCGCTGCCGCGGGACGGCCGGGCTGGGGTCAGCGCGATCGTGCCCGGCAGCCTCCACCCGGTGACGTTCTCGGGCCGTACCGCGACCGTCGTCCCCGTCGGCGCCCAGGTCGTCTCCGATCCCGTCGGCTTCGAGCTGGCCCCCGGATCCAACCTCTCCGTCACCGCCTACACCGCGCAGGGCCAGCCCGATCTGGCACTCACCTCCCACCCGGGTTCGCGCACCACGTCGTACCTCGTCAACGGCGACCACACCCGGGACACGGACCTGAACGGCGCCGCCTCGGCCGACCACTGGTATCTGCTGAGCGACGTCGAGGTGGCGGCGCCGGCCGCGACCCGGGCCGTGGCCGTGCTCGGTGACTCGCTCACCGACGGCCGGGGGTCCACGACCAACGGCAACGACCGCTGGCCCGACCAGTTCTTCGACCGCCTCCAGGCCCGATCCGCCACCTCGGACATCGCGGTCCTCAACCAGGCGGCCGGCGGCAACCGAGTCCTCAACGACGGTCTCGGCCCCAATGTCCTGGCCCGCCTCGACCGGGACGTCCTGTCCCGCAGCGGGGTCTCCTGGCTGATCGTCTTCGAGGGCGTCAACGACATCGGCACCGCCGCCGCCACCCCGGACGCCCAGCGCGCCGTCACCGACGACCTGATCGCCGCCTACCGGCAGATCGTGGTCCGCGCCCACGCCCAGGGCATCCGGGTCTACGGCGCCACCCTGCTGCCCTTCGGCGGCAACGCGTACGACGACGGAGCGGACGTGCGCGAGGTGGCCCGGCAGCGGGTCAACGCCTGGATCCGCGGCCATTTCGACGCCGTGATCGACTTCGACCGGGTGGTACGGGACCCGGTCGATCCGAGCCGGCTGCGGGCCGACCTCCAGGTGGGGGACTGGCTGCACCTCAACCCGGCTGGGTACGGGGCGCTGGCGGGGGCGGTGCCGACGGAACTGTTCCTCCGTGGCTGACGCATCGCGAGCGTCCGGCACCCCTGCCGGGCCGCGCCACCAGGTCCGCCGAGGCCCGACGGCCGGTGCCGTCCTGACCACGGCGGCCGGTGGTCAGGCCGCGTGGTGGTCAGGCCGCGTCTTCACTCCGTGCCGAAGCCGCGGTCCGCGCGCTGATCACCGCCCGTCCTCGCTCCGATGCCGAGAAGCGGTCGAGCATCGCACGCAGTTCTTCGGCGCCGACGTCGGCGCCGAAGGGCTCGGTGCCCGGTTCGAGTCGTACTCCTTCGGCGAGCGGGCCGGCGACGACGGGAGTGAATCCGAACGCGTCGACGAGGCCGGCCACGGTGGCGAGGTCGTCGGGATCGTCGCCGGCGATCGCGATCGCCTTGCGATCCGGGGTTCCCCCGGGCCGAGCCCCGTCCTCCAGGTCGTGGTAGCCCATGTGGTTGAACGCCTTGACCACGCGTGCCCCGGTCAGGTACGCCTGCACGGTCTCGCTCGAAGAGGTGAGCGGGTCGGTGAGGTCCTCGCGGCTGCCGTCGACCTCCCACCAGTAGTTCATCGCGTCGACGACGAGTTTGCCGCGCAGGGCGTCGGCGGGCACGCTGCGGTACTTGCCGAGCGGAAGGGCCAGGATGACGGCATCCGACCCCGCCGCGGCCTCGGCGGCGGTCACCGGGACCGCGCCGGGGGTGAGGACCTCGACGGTGAGGGCGATCTCGGCGGGGTCGCCCGATCCCGCGATGAACACGCGGTAGCCGGCGGCCAGGGCCAGGCGGGCCAGCACGGTGCCGACCTTTCCGGCACCCAGGATGCCGACGGTGCGGACGGTGGTGGCGGGCATCTCTTCTCCGTTCCTGGCGTCAGCCCGCGAGGAGGTCGCGGACCATCGGGATGACCTTGGTGCCGTACAACTCGACCGCGCGCAGGCGAGCGCTGATCGACTGCGCGCCCGTGGTGTAGATGAGGTCGAAACGGCCGACACCGAGTGCTTTGATCGCGCGGGCCATCTTGCGGGCGACCGTCTCCGGCGACCCGATGTAGAGGGAGCCGCGCTCGATCTCGGCCTCGTACTCCTCCTTGCGGATCGGCGGCCAGCCCCGCAGTGAGCCGATGCGGTCCCGGATGACCTTGTAGTGCCGCCAGTGCGCTTCCTTGGCCTCCTCGTCCGTGTCGGCGATGAAGCCGGGCGAGTGCATGCCGACCGGATGAGCGGTCGTGCCGAACTGATCGGTGGCGCGCTGGTAAAGGTCGATGTACGGCGTGAAGCGTTCCGGGGAGCCGCCGATGATGGCGATCATCAGCGGGAAGCCGTAGCGTGCGGTGCGGATCACCGACTGGGGTGAACCTCCGACACCGACCCAGGTGCTCAGGTGCCCGGACTCGGTCTTGGGAAAGACGTCGGCGTCCTCGAGCGGTGCCCGCTTGGTGCCGCTCCAGGTGACTGGCTTCTCCTCGAGCAGCTTGGCGAAGAGCTCGATCTTCTCCTCGAACAGCACGTCGTAGTCGGCGAGGTCGTAGCCGAAGAGCGGGAACGACTCGGTGAAGGAGCCACGGCCCAGGATGACCTCGGCCCGGCCGTTCGAGAGGGCGTCCACGGTCGCGAACCGCTGGAACACCCGGACCGGGTCGTCGGAACTCAGCACGGTCACGCCGGAGGACAGGCGGATGCGGCTGGTGCGGGTCGCGATGCCGGCGAGGACGGTCTCCGGGGTCGAGATCGCGAACTCCGGGCGGTGGTGCTCACCGAGGGCGATGACGTCGACGCCGGTCTCCTCCGCGAGGACGGCCTCGTCGAGGACCTGCCGGATGGCGCGGGCGTCGGAGACCGGGTTGCCGGAGTCGTCTTCCGGCACATCGCCGAACGTGTCCAGGCCGAAGACGAGATCAGACATGGAGGGACTCCTTCGTGAGTGGTCGGTTCACCCGCGGGGCGACTTTCACCCAGGGAAATGTAGTTGACATGTCTACCAGAGTGGGAGGGTGTCGCTCCCGCGGCGCGGAGCACACCATGTCCCGCCGGCCGGTGGCCGCGGTCGAGTCCGGCCTCGATCGCAGCCCCGTGCGCCGTCTTGGCCGCCTTCATGGCATGATAGTTGATACGGCAACCAAAGTGTGCGGGAGGTGTTCCTCATGAGCAACGTGGAAACCCGGCCGGCGGAAGTGCGGTGTGGTACCCCGGTCGACGGGGACCGCCAGTCCGGAGCGCCCCGGGTCGATGTGCTGTCGGCGCGAGAGGTGCCTCTGGGCGGACCGCGCGCGCTGCTCGTGCGTCGGACGCTGCCCCAGCGGGCCCGCACGCTGATCGGGGCCTGGTGCTTCGCCGACCACTACGGCCCCGTCGATGTGACCACCGCGGGCGGCATGGACGTCGCCCCGCATCCGCACACCGGACTGCAGACCGTGAGCTGGCTGTTCAGCGGCGAGATCGAGCACCGTGACAGCCTCGGCACCCATGCCCTGATCCGCCCCGGAGAGATGAACCTCATGACCGGCGGACACGGCATCGCCCACTCGGAGGTCTCCACCCCGGGCACCACCGTCCTCCATGGGGTGCAACTGTGGGTGGCACTGCCGGGGCAGCACCGTGCCGCCGACCGGGACTTCCAGCACCACGTGCCGGAACCCGTGCGTGTCGACGGGGCGGAGATCAGGGTCTTCCTGGGCTCGCTCGCCGGCGGCGCCTCCCCGGTACGAAGCTTCACCCCACTCCTTGGAGCAGAGGTCGTTCTCGAACCGCGTGCGACGGTCACCCTCACCGTGGCGCCCGACTTCGAGCACGGCCTCCTCGTGGACAGCGGGGACGTCCGCTTGATCGACACCGTGCTGCGGCCGGCCGAGCTGGGGTACGTCCCCTGTGGCGCGGGCACCCTGACGCTGGTGAACGAGTCGGACGGCCCGGCGCGGACGATCCTGCTCGGAGGGCCACCTTTCGAGGAGGAGATCGTCATGTGGTGGAACTTCATCGGCCGGAGCCATGACGACATCGTCCGGGCCCGAGCGGACTGGGAGGCGTCGTCCGACCGCTTCGGAACCGTCGACGGCTACCCCGGGCGTCGTCTTCCCGCCCCCGCCCTGCCGAACGCCGTCATCACTCCGCGCGGGAATCCGCCCCGCCGCTGACCTCACGATCGGGTCCCAGGACGTTGCCGTGGCCGTGCAGGTACGGGAGCGGCTGGTGGTCGATCAGCGCGACGGGGCCGCTCGCCGGTGACGTGTTCATGGGATCTCCGCGGCGGTGCGGCGGGATGCCCGCGCGATCAAGTTGACACATCAACCACGCCGGTGGTGTCCCCCACGGGACGACCTTGTCGCGACAGAAAGGTTCGGTGAAATGTCAACCACGCTTACACTCCCCTCATGGGCGACAGGGTGCGTTGGTTGACGGCGGACGAGCAGCATGCGTGGCGGAGCTTCCTCCGGCTGAACGACAGGCTGCGGGGCCGGCTGTCGCGCCTGATGTCGACGGAGTCGAATGTGTCGGCCGCGGATTTCGGGGTGCTGGTCGAGCTGACGGACGCACCGGACGGGCGACGGAGGATCCTGGATCTCGCCCGGGCGCTGGAATGGGAGAAGAGCCGGATGTCCCATCACATCGCCCGCATGGTGAAGCGCGGGCTGGTGGTTCGGGACGAGTGTGCCGAGGACGGCCGCGGCGCCTTCGTGGTGATCACGGAGGAGGGGTGCGCGGCGATCGAGGCGGCCGCGCCGCGGCATGTGGAGGCGGTGCGCGAGCTGTTCCTCGACCATGTCACGCCGGCGGAGCTGCGGATGCTGGCTCAGCTTTCCGACCGCGTGGTGGAGAAACTGGACGAGGACCCGGCCTGACCGGGCCCGGCGGGTACGGCGGCCCGCGAGCGATCGACGGGCGCGGGCCGCGCGGCGCCCGACCGACGCCGCGGACGCGGAGGCCGTCCGCGCGGCGGTGAGCGGCCGGCCCGGACCCAGGCGATCTCCTACGCGGCCTTCACCGCCGGCGAGCCCGGACCCGCCTTCGCCGGAAGGTGGTTGAAGAGCAGGTTCAGGACGATCGCCGTCAGACAGCCCGCGCTGATTCCGCTGTTCATCACCGTCTGGAACCAGTCGGGGAACTTCTCGTAGATGGTCGGCACCCCCACCGGCAGCACCCCGACCGCCACCGAGACGGCCACCACGGTCAGGTTGTTGTTGCCCTTGAAGTCGACGGTCGCGAGCGTGCGCAGGCCGCTCGCCGCGACCGTCCCGAACATCACCAGGCCCGCGCCGCCGAGCACCGGTGCCGGTACGGCCGCGACCACCGCGCCCAGCTTGGGCAGCAGGCCGAGCAGGACCAGGATGCCGCCGGCCGCCGCGACCACCCAGCGGCTGCGCACCCGGGTCATGCCCACCAGGCCCACGTTCTGGGCGTACGCCGTGTACGGGAACGTGTTGAAGACACCGCCCAGGACGGTCGAGAGGCCGTCGGCACGCAGACCGTCGGAGAGGGGGCCCGGCTCGACCTTGCGGCCGGTCATCTCGCCCACCGCGATCAGGTCACCGGTCGTCTCCGTCATGGTGACCAGGGCCACCACCAGCATGGAGACGATGGCGGACGCCTTGAAGGTGGGCGTCCCGAAGTGGAACGGCGTGCTGATGCCCAGCCAGTCCGCGTCGCCGACCCCGCTGAAGTCCGTGAACCCGAACGGCACCGCCACGGCCAGGCCCACCGCTACGCCGATCAGGACCGCGATCCGGGCGAGGTAGGCGGGGGCGAACCGCTGCACGCCTACCACCACCGCGAGCACGAAGGCCGCCAGCGCCAGGTTCTTCGGCTCCCCGAAGTCCTTCGCACCGGCGCCGCCCGCCGCCCAGTTGCCCGCGACCGGCAGCAGCGAGACCCCGATGATCAGGATCACCGTGCCGGTGACCAGGGGCGGGAAGAAGCGCAGCAGCTTTCCGAAGACCGGGGCCAGCAGCATGATCGCCAGACCCGCGACGATCACCGAGCCGTAGATCGCGGGCAGACCGCCGCCCGTCGTGCCGATGAGGACCATCGGCGACACCGCCGCGAACGTGCAGCCCTGCATGATCGGCAGCCGGACGCCGAAGCGCCAGAAGCCCACGCACTGGATGAGCGTCGCGACCCCGCACACCAGCAGGTCGGCGGTGATCAGATACGCCAGATCGGCGGGCGACAGCTTCATCGCACCGCCCACGATCAGCGGGACGGCGACGGCGCCCGCGTACATCGCGAGCACGTGCTGCAGGCCGAAGGCGGCCAGTTGCCGTACGGGTGGGACCTCGTCGACGGGATGGACGGGGGAGGGGACGGCGGCGGTGGTGGACACGGGAACTCCAGAGCGGCGACGGGGACGACATCCGGTCAGGACCAGACCGTAAGCGGATTGAACAGTTTGTTGATTTCCGCGGTGTTGCCGATACGTGTCCTGCCCACCTGGTCGCGGTCGACTCCGCTACGCCCCCGACCGTGCCGCCGTCAGCAGGGAGTTCCAGTCGGCCAGCTTGACCACGCTCCGGCCGAGCCGGGCGCCGAGCGCCGCCTCGGCCTGCTCGATCGCCTGCCATCCCGTCCACGGGACCGGCTCGATGCCCGCCGAGCGCAACGCGGCGACCGGATCCTCCGGCACCTCCTTGCGCAGCAGCGCGGGTGCGTCTGCCAGGAGGGAGGTCACCGTCTCCTTGGCGTCGGACCGGTTGGTGCCGATGACGCCGGTCGGGCCGCGCTTGATCCAGCCGGCCACATAGTCACCTGGCGTGCTGAAACAGCCGTGCAGGACACGGCCGGCCTCGTGGGGCACGGTCCCGGTCTCCTCGTCGAACGGCAGCCCGTCCAGCGGTACTCCGCGATAGCCCACCGAACGCAGCACCAACTGCGCCTCGATGGTCTCGTACTGCCCGGTGCCCCGCACCCTGCCGCGTGCGTCGATCTCCGTGCGCTCGAAGAGCACCGAGCCCACCCGCCCGCCGTCGGCGAGGAGTTCGACCGGGCGCAGGAAGAAACGCAGCCAGATGCTGCGCTCCGCACCCCGGGCGCCGACACCGCCCCAGCCGCGCAGCACCTCCACGTTGCGGCGCTGGGCGGCGGGCAGCGCGGAGGGATCGGTGTAGGCCGGGTCGAGCGCCAACTCGTCCGGATCCAACAGGACTTCGGTGCCCGGCAGGCCGCCGAGCTCGCGCAGCTCCTTGGTGGTGAAGCGGGCCTGGGACGGGCCGCGCCGGCCCACCACGTGGACGTCTCTTATCCGGCTCGCGGCGAGCTCGGTCAGGGCCGCCTGCGGCATGTCGGTCGGGCTCAGTTCCGCAACTCCCCGGGCCAGCATCCGCGCCACGTCCACCGCGACGTTGCCGACCCCGATGACCACCGCTGACCGGGCGTCGCGCACGAAGCCGGTGTCGATCGCGTCCGGATGCGCGCTGTACCAGGACACGAACTCGGTCGCCGACCAGCTGCCCGGCAGCTCCTCGCCGGGGATCCCGAGCCGCCGGTCGGTGGCGGCGCCCACGCAGTACACCACCGCGTGGTACAGCTCCCGCAGCCGCTCCACCGGCAGCCCGCCCCTGCCCCCGATCCGGACCCCGCCGAGGAACCGCACCCGCTCGTGTTCGAGGACCGTGCGCAGATTGCCCTGCAGTGACTTGATCTTCTCGTGGTCCGGGGCGACTCCGTACCGCACCAGTCCGTACGGGCACGGCAGCCGGTCCAGGACGTCCACGACCACCGTGGGGTCGAGCTGGACGAGGTTCTGGGCGGTGTAGCACCCGCTCGGCCCGGAGCCGACGACGGCGACACGCAACACGGGGACTCCTTGCCCGAGGGGCTGGTGGCTCCAGCATCCCACCGGCGTGGCCGCCTCGACAGGGGCCGCTGGGGTGAAACGGACGCGTGTCCGCTCGTATGGAGTGTGATCATGCGGTTACGTTTCGTGTGTGCTGGAAGCATCCTTTCTTAATCTGTCTGATCGGCGTGCGGAGGACGGCACGGTGGCCGTGTCGCGCGCCTGGGAGGTGCAGGAGCACACCGGGGCCACGTCCTGGTTCCAGGTCAGGCTGGCCTTCGGGGACGGCGCCCAGGTCGACGCGCTCGCCGTGGTGGCCGGGGGGCGGGTGTCGATCGAGGACGTCACCGCGCGGCCGCCGCTGTCGCTGGCCGATCTGACGGTGCTCGCCGACTGGATCGAGGAACCGCTGTTCAGGGGGTGCGGGATGGAGTCGTACGCGGACGAGGAGCCCGCCGGAGAGGATCTCGAAGACGGTGCGGAAGGTGCCGTGGGCGCGGAAGGCGCGGCGGGCGCGGAAGGCGCGGCGGGCGCCGTCGGTCCGCGGCGCGCCCGGCCCGCCTGGCCGCGGGGCATCGAGGGACGGTGGCTGGTCGCCCAGGAGTACCGGGTCGCGCAGGAGAAGGGCGTCGACCCCGTCCTCGCCGTGATGTGGGCGACCGGGCACAGCCGCCGGCGGTCGCTCCGGCTCATCGCGCAGGCACGCGACGCGGGCTTTCTGACACCGCGGCACGCGCGCCGCTGACCGGGCCGGTCACTCGGAGCCGGTCCGGTCCTCCGTGGCGAAGAACCGGGACAGGTCCTGCGGCTCCGCCGCGGGTGCGGACTCCGGGGGCACGCCCAGCTCCCAGTCGAGCCCGTAGCGCTCGAACAGCTCCGCCCGCAGCACCGGGATCGGCATCGGCACCCCCGGCACCAGCGCCGCGTACACCGCACCCATCAGCAGGGCGCGCAGCATCGGGTAGTCGGCCGTGACGTCCTGTGAACCGGAGCGGGCGACGGTGTCGCCCAGCAGTTCCGACAGCCGGCGCTGCTCCGGGCACTGCACGAAGCCCTCCGCCTGGAGCAGGCCGGCCATGTGCTGGCGCATCAGCACCGGCCGGTCGCGCGTGAGACCCAGGATGGCGTCGATGGCGCGGGCCAGCCGCTCCCGGCCGTCGTCCGTCCGAGGCTCACGCTCCAGCCCCTCCTCCAGCGTGCGGTGCATCAGCCGGTGCACGGCCGACTGGACCAGCTGGCGCTTGCCGGGGAAGTAGTACGACACCAGTCCGCGCGCCGACCCGGCGCGATCGGCGATGGCACCCAGGGTGGTGGCCTCGAAACCGTGCTCGTCGACCAGTTCGACCGCGGCCTGCAGAAGCCGCTCCCGGGAACGCCTCCGCAACTCTTCATTGACCGAGGCGCTGCGAGGGGACATCCTGGAACTCCTGCGTTGACTGGCTGCCAGCCAACTATAATCGACGCAGTGGGCACCGCTCTGCGCGGGGCCTGTTCAGGGCTGCCGTCCGTCCGGGGCGACACGGGGGAGCGTCTCGGACGGACGGCTGGAACGGGTCAGGCCCGCGTGGGGGTGGCCGGTCGGCGGCCCACGCCCGCCAGGTCGAGCACCGGCAGCAGCGCGTCCGGTCGTTGGGTCACCGGCAGATGGTCCACGAAGTGCACCCGGCAGCCCAGCGCCGCCGCGCCGCCGTCGGCGGGCCTGCTGTCCCCGACCATCAGCGTCTCGGCGGGGGCGGCCCCGAGCGCCTCCAGGGCGACCGTGAAGAGCCGGGGATCCGGCTTCTGGACACCGTGTTCGTACGACAGGACGTACGCGTCCACATGCGCGTCGAGCCCGTGGGCGCGGAAGACCGGGCGCAGGTCCCAGCCGATGTTGCTGACCACGCCGACCCCGATCCCCTGCGCGCGCAGCGTCCGCAGAACTTCGGCGGCGTCCGGGTACGGCGTCCAGGCGTCCGGGGCCATGTGCCGCTCGTACAGCGCGTCGTGCAGCGCCGGGTCCGGCAGCGGCACCCGGCGGGACAGCCCGGTGTAGGCGGCCCGGTGCTGCTCCGCGCTCTCGTCGCGTACCGCCCACACCCCGGCCAGTTCCTCGGGCAGTTCCACCGGGTTCGCCCCGCCGGGCTGTGCCCCGGCCACCTCGAGCGCCCGCGCGGCGGCGGTCAACTCCGCCTCGGTGAGCCCCGTTTCGGACTCGGCGAGCACCGCCCGCAGCCAGGATTCGGTGGACTCGATACGGAAGAGGGTTCCGGAGAAGTCGAAGAGCACGGCAGCCATGCGCTGGACTTTACCCGGGCCGTGTCCAGCGCGGGCTGCCGTCGGGGGGCGTTCAGTTCAGCTTGGCGGGACTCGGGGTGCCGTAGAACGTGAGGGCCGGCCAGCCGCGGCTGACGGCGAAGTCACTGAGCAGACCGGCGAGTTCCACGGGATCGATGCGGTTGCCCGAGCCGTCCGTGGCGTTCGTGTCGACGCTGAACTTGACCGTGAGGTACAGATCGGCGTCGCCGCCCAGGTTGCTGCCGCCGCTGAAGAGCGTCCCCTGCGGGAACTGCGTCGACGCGGTCTCTGTCGCCGACTCCGCCGCCTGTGCCTGCTGCGCGGACGCCGTGGTGCCGACCACCGCGCCCGCTGCGGCCGTTCCCGAGTATCCGAGCAGGGACCGTCTGGAAACGCTGGACAAAGTACCCTCCTTCGGTGACCGAGCGGGAGTCTCCCGAGGCCGCCCGGCGATCGTAGGCAGTGGGGCCGGCGGTCGGGCCCTGAACGAGGTCGTCCGCTAGTGAGGGTGTCCCCGGCCGTCGCGCTCCCACTCGTACGCCACCACCGCGAGCGCCACCACCAGGGCCCCGAGCAGCCAGCCGCCCAGGACGTCCGAGGGCCAGTGCACGCCGAGCCACACCCGGGTCAGGCCGACGCCGACGACCGAGATCCCGGCCGCGATCAGAGCCGTACGCCACAGTGCGCGGCCGGTGCCGCAGCGGTGCAGCAGCCACAGCAGCAGGCCGCACACCACGGTGGCGGTCATGGTGTGCCCGGAGGGGAAGGCCGTGTAGTGGGCGGAGTCGACCGGGTCGGACCACTGGGGGCGCGGGCGGCCGACGGCGGCCTTCAGGGACTGCTGGGCGACCGTGCCGAGCGCGCAGGTCAGGGTCAGCCACAGGGCGGTCCGCCACGCCGAGTGCCGCCACACCAGCCACACCGCGACGCCCGCGCACACCAGGCGCATGGTCAGCGGATCCCAGACCCAGTCCGTCAGGATGCGCAGCACATGGGTGGTGCCGTGGTCCGCGACGGCCCAGCGATGGGTGGCGTCGGCGATGTCCTCGTCCAGCGCGACCAGGGGAGGCCACTCGCCGGCGACGAGGGCGAGCAGCAGCGCCGAGGAGAGGGCGAGGACGGCGGTCGCGAGAAGCGGAGCAGGACGGTCGCTGGGCGGGGGGAACATGACGTGATCTTTGCCGAATCATTGCCCGAAGGGCAATTCCCTGATGGGTACGGCTTTATCCGAGCGCGCGCAGTCCCGGCACGAGTGCCACCAGCACCGGGATCACGGGGACCAGAGCGGCCGTCGCGGTCAGCCGCAGCCGGTGCCGGGCCGGGAGTCGGTCCGGGGCGGTGAGCAACCGGTTCACACGCTGCGGGAGATGGGCGTGCCGGGCCGGGCCGGGGCCGAACACCCCCCGGTCCTCGTTGAGTTCGACCAGGGCGAGCGCGGTGGTCAGACGACCGTGCCGCCGGGACGCCATGTCGTCCGCGGCCAGTTCGACCAGCCGGTGCATCTCGTCGCGGAACGCGGCGAACACCGGGATCTGCGGAAACCCGCCCGCCAGCGCCGCCGCACAGTGCAGCAGCCAGTCGTGCCGGGCTTGGGCGTGCCCCCGCTCATGGGCGAGGACCGCGTCCAGCTGACGTCCTTTCAGTCGGCGCAACGCGGCCGTGGTCACCACGAGTTGGGGCGCGGCGCCGGGTAGCCACCAGGCGTCCGGGCGCTCGCCCTCGAGTACCACGAGCCGATCGGCGGACCGCTCCTCACCGGGCAACAGCGGTGCGCGGACCAGGAGTTCGGCCCGCCGCTGCCGGCGCCGGGCCCTGGCCCCCGCGATCTCGCGCACCAGCATCGCCCCACTCCAGAGCCCGGCGCAGGCCAGCGTCACGGCCGTCGTCGCCGCCCAGGGGCCGGTCGCGGCGAGCGGATAGGCGTCCGCGACCCCGCTCGGGGCGGTCGCGAACAACTGCCCCCGCGCCGCCTGCCAGGCCGCCGCCGCGCTCAGCGTCATCGACAGCGCACAGCACAGCAGTACGGCCGCCACCACGCACTGCCACGCCCACAGGGCGACCACCGGCTCCCGGTCCGTCCAGTCGGCCCGGGCGAGCAGCCGGGGACCGGCCACGGCCGTCAGGATGCCGAGCAGCAGCAGCGCCACGGGGACCATCATGGCCAGCACCCTATGAGGGGGGACCGCCCGGGGGTACAGCCCGTTGCGCCAAAGTGATGCAAGCAACGTGTGCGCCGCGAGAGCGGTCACCCGCTCACAGCGCCAGGAGCATGGCCACCATCCCGATTCCCATCGACAGCCGGCACGCCCGTGCCAGCTCGGGCCGGTCGCCCCATCTGGTCGTCCCGGTCCCGGCCCCCGCCACCGCGACCGGCACCAGCCGTGCACCGGACAGCAGGACATAGCCGGTGAAGTAGAGGAGCAGCAGCCCGGTCACCGCGGGGACTCCGGCGCCGCCGTGGTGGTGGCCGCCGGGGGAGGCCGCCATCGCCACCGCCATGTAGACCATCGCCGCCGCTCCCACCAGATGGTGCAGATGGTGCATGCTGCCGCGGGCGCTCCACAGGGCGCGCAGCGCGGCCGTGCCGAACACCGCCGCGTACAGCGGCCATGTCCAGACCGGTGGGGTGAAGACGGTCGCGGGCACGGCCATCGCGGCCATGCCGAACCCCATCAGCGCCTCGCCGCCCGCGGCGCGCCGCTGTTCCTCGACACTGCTGCGCATCCGTAGCAGACAGTAGGTACCGGTCGCCGCGCACAGCGCGACCAGCAGCCAGCCGGGCGAAGCCGGTCCGTGCACGCGCACCTCCCCGCTCGACGTCGCTCGATGGATGCGATGCCCCGCCCACACGGCGCGCACGCGAGCGCAAGGGTGTACACGGGGAGCACTCGGTGGAGCACAGCAGGTGAGGGGAGTCTGATCGACGGGAGCGGACGGCCGGCCGTACGGCACGTTCGAGAGTGATTTACGAGTAAAACACATGCTAAATTGATGGGCATGAGCTCCGCGACCCCGACCACCCGCCGTCTGCCCCTCGCCGGTGCGCTGCGCCTCGGCCGGCCCTCCGACATCTGGTTCAAGCCCGCCCTCAGCGTGGTCGCCGCGGTCGCCCCGCCCAACCTGACCCTGCTGGCCCTCGGCCGCCTCGACCTGGCGATGTACACGATGGCCGGATCGCTGTGCGCCCTCTACGGCCACAACCGCCCCTACCCCGCCCGCGCCCGCACCCTGGCCCGGGTCGTCCTCGGCATGACCGGCGGCCTCGCCGTCGCCCTGCTCGCCGCCTCGCTCACCACGAACGCGGTCGCCCTGGTCACCGTGGGCGCCCTGATGGCCGCCGTGCAGAAGGCGCTGTGCGACGCCACCCGGGTCGGCCCGCCCGCGAACGTGGTCCTCACCTTCATCAGCTCCGCCTCCCTGTTCGCCCCGCAAACGCTCGGCCAGATCCCCGGCCATGTCGGACTGACCCTGCTCGCGGGCGCCTGGGCCTGGCTGGTCGGCATGGCACCCGGACTGCTGCGCCCGTACGGCCCGGAGCGCCGGGCCACCGCCCAGGCCCTGAACGCCACCGCCGCCTACGCCGACACCCGCGGTGCCGGGGAGGGCCACGCCCGCGCCCGGACCGCCGCGGCCGCCGTACAGGCCGCCTGGCAGTCCCTGCTCGCCACCGGCGCCCGCACCGACCGCACCCGCCGCGCCCTCGAACACCTCGTCGTCCGCGCCGAGGTCGCCCTCGCCGCCCCCGCCGACGCCGACCCCGAGCGGCTGCGCGGCTGGGCACGCGAGCTGCGCGGCACCGGACGCGTCCCGCGGGTGGCCGGCGCCGACGACGAACTCCTCGGCGTCGACGCCGAACGCGCCGTACCGCACCGCCCGCTGTGGCACCGGCTCGGCCCGCTCGCCCCGCTCGCCGCCCGCACCGCGCTCGGCTGCGCCCTCGCCGGATACGCCTCCCTGGCCCTCGGCGTCGGCCGCCCCTACTGGGCGCTGGTCACCGCCGCCTCCCTCTACCAGGCCAACATCACCCTCACCTGGAGCCGGGGCGTCCAGCGTGTCGTCGGCAACCTCCTCGGCGTCCTGGTCTTCGCCGCCGTCGTGCCCCTCGCCCATCTGCACCCGGCCGTCCTGGTACTGAGCTGCCTCGTCCTCAACTTCGGCGCCGAGGCGCTGATCGGCCGCAACTACTGGCTCGGCAGCGTCTGCGTCACCCCGATGGCGCTGCTCATCACCGAGTTCGCCCGCACCCAGGACTCCGGGCAGCTGATCACCGAGCGGGTCCTGGACACCCTGATCGGCGCGCTCGTCGGCTTCGCCGCCGCCATCGTGGTCACCGACCGCCGGGCCGGCGACCGCATCGAACACGCCCTGGCCGCCGTCGAGCGGGCCCGGGAGGAGGCCGCCCGGCTGCTCGCCGAGCCGCACCCCGCCCCGCGCGCCCTGGAGACCGCCCGCCGCATCCTGTCCGCCGCCCTCGCCGAGCTGCGCGCCACGGCAGACGCCGCGTCCGGCGAGTGGTGGCAGCGCGCACTGCCCCAGGAGCGGGTCGTACTCGCCGAGCAGACCGGACACCGTACGCTCGCCGCGACGGTACGACGCCAGGGACCGCACTCCTGGGACGGCACGAGGACTACGGAGGACGTACGGCCATGACGGCGACCAACGGACGACCGGCGGCCGACGGCGAAGCGGACGGGGGTACGGGCAGAGACGACACGGTCGCCGCCGTCGTCCGGCAGTGGCAGGCCGTCCATCCCCAGCTGGACACCGGGCCGATGGAGGTCATCGGCCGCATCAACCGCTGCGCCGCCCTGCTCCAGCAGGCCGAGGACGCCCCGCTGCGCCGCGCGGGCCTCAGCCGCCCCGAGTTCGACCTGCTCGGCGCGCTGCGCCGCACCGGCCACGAGCTGACCCCGAGCGAGCTGGCCAAGGAGACCTTCTCCTCCGGCGCCGCCGTCACCAAACGCCTCAAGCAGCTCACCGAGCGGGGCCTGGTCGAGCGGCGCGGCGACGCCCGGGACCGGCGGGTCGCCCACCTCCGCCTCACCGAGGCGGGCCGTGACCTGGTCGACGGCATCCTGCCCGAGCAGCTGGCCTACGAGACGGCCGTGCTGTCCGTCCTGGCCCCCGACGGACAGGGCGAACTGGCCGGTCTGCTGGCCGAGTTGCTGGGACGACTGGAAGGCAGGATGGGCGCGTTGCGAGCCTGACCGCGGGATGTCACGGAGGGTACGGCGATGGCGGCAGCGCCGGCCGTCGATCCGCTGCCGACGGCCCCGGCACACCGCACGGATGACCCCCGGCTCAGCCCTTCTCCTCCGCCCGGAAGACGCCGAACACCGCGCCCCGCGGATCGGTCAGTACGGCGATACGCGGGCCGTCCGGCACCGTCATCGGCTCCGCCCGCACCACGCCGCCCGCCGCGACCGCAGCCTCGGCCGTGTCGTCCACGTCCTCGACCGCGAAGTACGGCAGCCAGTGCGGCGGCACCTCGGGCGGGAACCGGTCGCCCATGTCGGCCATCCCGCCGAACTGCTGCCCGCCGACGGCGAACTCCGTGTACCACTCGGAGGACTCGGCGCTCCAGCCGAAGACGGTGCGGTAGAAGTTCCCGGCCCGGCCGGTGTCCCGGGTCGCCAGCTCCACCCAGCCCAGCGCGCCGGGCGCGTTGAGCAGCCCGGCGCCGGGGAAGGCCCGCGCCTCCCACAGCTGGAAGGCCGCGCCGGTGGGGTCGAGGGCGACCGAGAAGCGGCCCACGTCGAAGACGTCCATCGGGCCGACGACCACCGTGCCGCCGGCCTCCTCCACCAGCCGCGCGGTCGCGTCCGCGTCGGTCACCGCGAACGACACGTTCCACGCGACCGGTTGGGACTCCTGGTACACCGGGGTGAGGGCCGCGACCGCCGCGTCCCCGAGATGCGCCACGGTGTAGCCGCCGGCCTCCTGCCGGGGATCCGTCTCCGGACGCCAGCCGAACAGCTCCGCGTAGAACCGCTTGGCGCCCTCCAGGTCGTCGGTCCCCAGCTCCGTCCAGCAGGGGCCGCCTGTCACCGGCTTGTCGAACTCCATGGCCACTCCTCCAAGGGGATCTCTCCTCCGAACGCTAGACCCCGCCACTGACAGCGGCCATCGGATCCGGGCGCGCCCTCAGATCCCCGGCCGGTACCGCATCGGATGGTCCGCCGGTACCTCCACCAGCACGATCCTGATGCCGTCCGGATCCGCGATCCACATCTCGACCAGGCCCCACGGCTCCTTCACCGGCGGACGTACGATCTCGACCCCCTTCGCCGCCAGCTCCTCGTGCGCCGCGCCGGCATCCGCGACCTGCATCCACAGCTGCACGGCGGGAGAAGCGGGCGCGTCCGAGCGCCCGGAGACCTCCAGGAAACCGCCGCCCAGGAAGTACACCGTGCCGCGCTCGGTGCCGGTGCCGAACTCGCGGTAGACGGTGAGGCCCAGCTGCTCGCCGTAGAAGGCACGGGAGCGCTCGGGATCGGTGGGGTGGACCAGGGTACGACTGCTCAGTACGTGCACCATGTAACCGGAGCGTAGCGCCAGCCGCCGTCGCCACCCGCGCCGCCCGCCACAGGCACCAATGACGCCGCACCAGGCACCCTGCACCAGGCACCCGGCACCCGGCACCCGGCACCCGGCACCCGGAGCCCGGAGCCCGGAGCCCGGAGCCCGGAGCCCGGCACCCGGCGCTCCGCGCTCCGCACCCGGGACCACCGGTCCGTCGGCGGTCGACCGGCGGCGCTAGGCCCTGTCGTCAAATTCCCGTCTGCCCCGCGACGCCATGCACGCTCCCCCACTGCCTTAAGGGCGTGGGAGGTGCCCCCACTCGCCGCACC
>NZ_JBFBBR010000019.1:0-166727 GCF_040682795.1 Streptomyces sp. NPDC051105
CGGGCGGACTCCTTGTTGCCGCCGACCGCGAAGATCCAGTTGCCGTACTTGGTGCGCAGCAGCACCCAGGTGGCGATGGCCGCGAACACCAGCCAGTAGACGATGGTGATCTTCACTTCGACGCCGCCGACGTGGAAGGAGGACGCGAAGACCTGCTGCGCCTGGCCGAAGCCGTCCATGTTGCTGATGTCGTCGGTGGCGACATTGCCGGTCACCAGCTTGGTGACCGCGAGGTTGGCGCCCTGGAGGATCAGGAAGGTGCCCAGGGTGATCAGGAAGCTGGGCAGCCCCGTCCTGACCACCAGCCAGCCGTTGAGGAAGCCGATCGCCAGCGACACCAGCAGCGCGACGACCACGCCCGCCCAGACGTTCATGGTCAGCTGGTAGGCGAGCATGCTCGCGGTGAGCGCCGAACTGACCACCGCGACACCGGCCGAGAGGTCGAACTCGCCGCCGATCATCAGCAGCGCCACCGGCAGCGCCATGATCCCGATCGTCGACGACTGGTACAGGATGTTCGCCATCGAGGAGCCGTCGCGCACCGGCGGAGCCGCGATCAGGAAGAACACGTACACCGCGGCGGCACCGAGGAAGACGCCCACCTCGGGCCGGGCCAACAGCCGGACAGCCCGGGACCGTTCGGCTGTCCGCCCGTCCTTCTGGTGGGCCGGTGGAGTCGGCGACGGGGCGTCCGTCGCCGGGGCCGCGCTCTGGACCGTACTCATCACCGGGTTCCCTTCGCCGCGAACTCGGCGATCTTCGCGACGTTGGTCTTGTCGACGAAGGCCGGCCCGGTCAGCACCGGCGCCTCGCCGCCGCCGCTGTAGTTGCCGTTGTTCTTGTAGAGCCACAGGGAGTCGACCGACAGGTAGCCCTGCAGGTAGGGCTGCTGGTCGACGGCCCACTGGATCTTGCCCGACTTGATGGCGCCGACCGCGTCCTTGTTGAGGTCGAACGTGGCGAGCTTGGCCTTGCCGCCCGCGTCGGCGATGGACTGGATGGCGGTCATCGCGAACGGAGCACCGAGGGTCGTCACGTAGTCGATGGACGGGTCCGTCTTGAGCTTGGCGGTGATCGTCGACTTCACGGACGGCATGTCGGTGCCGTTGACATAGAGGATGTCGGTCTTGCCCTCGAACGTCTTCTTCACCCCGGCGCAGCGGGCCTCCAGGGACACCTGCCCCTGTTCCATGATCACGCAGACCGTGTGCTTGGCGCCGGCCTCGTTCAGCTTGCGGCCGAAGGCCTCTCCGGCGATGCTCTCGTCCTGGCCGAAGTACTCGAGCAGACCCTGCTTCTTCCAGTCGGCCACGCCGCTGTTGAAGCCGACGACCGGGATGCCGGCCTGTTCGGCCTTGGCGACCACGGCCTTCATGGCGTCCGGCTTGGCGAGGGTGACCGCGATGCCGTCGACCTTCTGGTCGATCGCGTTCTGCACCAGGCTGGCCTGGTTGGGGCCGCTGGGGTCGCTGGAGTAGACGAGCTTGACGTTGTCCTTCGCGGCGGCCGCCTCGGCGCCCTTGCGTATCGTGTCCCAGAAGGTGTCACCGGGCGCGGCGTGCGTGATCATCGCGACCGTCATACGGGCGGTGGTGGCCTTGCCGGCCGAGACGCCGCTGTCGGCCTCCTCGGCCTTCTTGCCTCCGGAGTTGCTGGAGCATCCGGCGACGAGCAGCGCGGCCGCTGCCGCCGCGGCGACGACGGGGGCGATTCTGCGGGAGCGGGGGTACGACGAGCGATCCATCTTCCGGCACCTCACTGTGCGACGGGGAGGAGAAGGAGGCGACTGGCTACGCAGGCGCTACGGGACACATGCCGTTAACGCGGCTGTTTCCCATGACGAGATGGAACCGCCATGAACCCCGGGGGTCAACGTTTGTAATGACATCATTTATCCATCAGGACACGATGTCAGAACATGCGCTTGACGCCGATTGCGGCGCCCTCCGCACCTGAAATGGCCTGAGCCATTCCGTCTCCTTTTTAGATGCATTAGCCATTCAGCACCCGGCCGCACGGGAGGCGACCCGCACCGGCGGAGAGCGTCCGGCACCGGGTCGCCGGCAGGCCCGACGACCGGCGGCAGGGCAGAGGATTCCGAGCCGACCGGAACGGACGAGGCCCATTCCCGGACGGGCGCGAATTCGACCCGGAATCGGCGGGACAGGCGGTCCGTGTACGGTTACGCGGTGGCGCGCGGCACCGAACGCGGCTGCCCGGCGCTTTCCCCTACCTCGTCGACGAGTCCCTTTCCCTTGGGTTCCGCGGCGAGGGGGCCCACCCTCATGGCAGCCATCATTTCTCCATCATCGTCCGCGGCGAGGGCGGCGTCGGAAACGTGGCCGCAACAGGGCCGCGCCGAAATCGGAGTGCCAGGGGGCCGTTGCCTTGTGATACTGCTCCGATGATCAACCTGCCTACCGCCGCGCTGGACTCGTTGTCCGGGCTCGCCTTCGGTGATGCCTTCGGTGACCGCTGGTTCGGCATCCTGCGCCACGAAGGCCCGGCAGCCTGGGAGGCGCGGATCCTGCCCCCGGAGCCCCTGTGGCGGTGGAGCGACGACACCGCCCAGGCGCTCGTTCTCGTCCGGGAACTCGCCGAGGGCGGCGGCATCGTCGACCAGGACCGCCTCGCCCTCCGCCTCGCCGAGGCCTACGCCGACGACACGCACCGCGGCTACGGAGCCTCGATGCACGACGTGCTCCGCCGGATCGGCGCGGGCGAGCCCTGGCAGGAGGTAGTGGCCGGACAGTTCGGCGGCCAGGGCTCCTGGGGCAACGGCGCGGCCATGCGCGTCGCCCCGCTCGGCGCCTGGCACGCCGCCGACCTCGACGCCGTCGCCGAGCAGGCCGCCCGCCAGAGCGTGGTCTCGCATCACCATCCGGAGGCGGTCGCCGGGGCGGTGGCGGTAGCCCTCGCCGCGGCGCTGGCAACGCGCAGCCGGGGCGGGCCCGCGCCGGCGCGTCCGGACTTCCTGCAGGCCGTCGCCGCGCGACTCCCCGACAGCGACGTCCGGTCGGGAGTGCGGATCGCGGCCCGGATGCCGGCACGTACCTCGGTTCGCCACGCCGCGGAGGTCCTGGGCTCCGGCTACCGGATGTCGGGGCCCGACACCGTCCCCTACTCCCTCTGGTGCGCGGCGGGACACCTCGACGACCTGCACGAGGGCCTGTGGTTCACCGTCGCCGGGCGCGGCGACATCGACACCACCTGCGCCATCGCGGGCGGGGTGATCGCCGCTCGCACGGGCGTCGCCGCGCTCCCCCCTGCCTGGCACGCAGCCCGTGAGCCGCTGCCCCCGACCCCGGTCGGGTAGCCGAACTGCTCCAGGGACCGGTACAGCCGATCGGCTGTACCGGTCCACGTCGTGACGCGGCGGCACCCGCTTGAGGGGGGAGTCGCGCCTCGTCCTCCGGAGTACCGGCTACAACCCCACGATCGCGTTCCACCGCTTCGCGAAGGCCACGCGTTCGGTCGACGTGATGTCGCGGGCGATGGCCAGGCGCCTGCGCATCGCCGCGTTCGGGAAGATCAGGGGGTTCTCGGCGAGGGCCGCGGTGTCCTTGTCCTTGGAGGCGGCGAGGACCTGCTGGGCCGCCGGGACGGGGCAGACGTAGTTGACCCAGGCGGCCAACTCCGCGGCGACCTCGGGCTCGTAGTAGTAGTCGACGAGGCGTTCGGCGTTGGCCTTGTGGTCGGCGCGGTCCGGGATCATCAGGGAGTCGGACCACAGCTCCGCGCCCTCCTCCGGGACGAGGAAGCGGATGTCGGGGTTGTCGGCCTGGAGCTGGATGACGTCGCCGGAGTACGCCTGGCAGGCCAGGACGTCGCCGCTGACCAGGTCCTTGGTGTAGTCGTTGCCGGTGAAGCGGCGGATCTGGCCCCGGGCGACCTGCTTCTCCACCTCGTCGCAGACGTCGTAGAAGTCGTCGGCCGTCCACTTGGTGATGTCCACGCCGTTGCCCTGCATCAGCAGCGCGAACGCCTCGTCGAGGCCGGAGAGCAGGGTCACCCGGCCCTTGAGGTCACTCGCCCACAGGTCCTTGACGTGCCGGATCTCGCGGCCCAGCTTCCTGCGGTTGTACGCGATGCCGGTGATGCCCGACTGCCACGGCACGGTGTAGAGGCGGCCCGGGTCGAAGGCGGGCGAGCGGAGCAGCGGGTCCAGGTACTTCGCCACGTTCGGCTGGTGGGCGCGGTCCATCTTCTGGACCCAGCCCAGCCGGACGAACCGCGCGCACATCCAGTCGCTGATGACGATCAGGTCGCGGCCGGTGGACTGGTGGTTCATCAGGGCCGGGCTGATCTTGCCGAAGAACTCGTCGTTGTCGTTGATCTCCTCGATGTAGTCGACGGAGATCCCGGTCCGCTTCTCGAAGGCGTCGAGGGTGGGCCGCTTGTTCGGGTTGTCGTCGTCCACGTCGATGTACAGCGGCCAGTTCGCGAAGACCAGCTTGTGGTCCTGGGCGGAGAGGTCGGTCACGGCGCGGTCGCCGGCCTTGACGTAGGCGGCGGGCACCCCACAGCCGGCCAGGGCGCCGAGTGCGGCGGTGCCGCCGAGCGCGCGCAGCAGGGAGCGACGGGAGAGCGCGGGCGTCCGAGGAGAGGTCTGGGGCACACCTGAAGCATGTCGCGCCTTCCTGTGGCCGGGCAATCGACGCTGCGTCGAGCCCCTGAGACGGACCGGACACCCTGTCGATGACCTAGGTCAACACGGCGTTACGCACCGGGTCACCGGGGACTTCCCCACCCCGGGCAGCGCAAGCGCCCCGAAAGGGGCACCCCTGTCGATGTGCGGCTGCGGCCGCGTGGGCGCGACCAGCCCCCACGCGGCCGCAGCCAGGATCAGCCCTCCAGCGACGTCATCACGTGCTTGATCCGCGTGTAGTCGTCGAACCCGTACGCCGACAGGTCCTTGCCGTACCCGGACTTCTTGAACCCGCCGTGCGGCATCTCCGCGACCAGCGGAATGTGCGTGTTGATCCACACGCAGCCGAAGTCCAGCTTCTTGGACATCCGCATCGCCCGCCCGTGGTCCTTGGTCCACACGGAGGACGCCAGCGCGTACTCGACGCCGTTGGCCCACTCGGTGGCCTGGTCCTCGTCCGTGAAGGACTGGACGGTGATGACGGGACCGAAGACCTCGTTCTGGACGATCTCGTCGTCCTGCTTGAGCCCGGAGACGACGGTCGGGGCGTAGAAGTAGCCCTTGTCACCGACCCGCTGCCCGCCGGCCTCGACCTTGGCGTGGGCGGGGAGCCGCTCGATGAAGCCGGAGACCTGCTTCAGCTGGTTGGGGTTGTTGAGGGGACCGAACAGCACGTCCTCGTCGTCCGGCTGCCCGGTCTTCGTCTCGGCCGCGGCCTTCGCGAGCGCGGCGACGAACTCGTCGTGGATGGACTCCTGGACGAGGACCCGGGTGGCGGCCGTACAGTCCTGGCCGGCGTTGAAGAAGCCCGCGACGGAGATGTCCTCGACGGCCTTGGCGATGTCCGTGTCCTCGAAGACGACGACCGGCGCCTTTCCGCCCAGTTCCAGGTGGACCCGCTTGAGGTCCTTGGACGCGGACTCGGCGACCTGCATGCCGGCGCGTACGGAGCCGGTGATGGAGGCCATCGCCGGAGTCGGGTGCTCGACCATCAGACGGCCGGTGTCACGGTCGCCGGTGACGACGTTGAAGACGCCCTTGGGGAGGATGCCGCCGAGGATCTCGGCCATCAGGACGGTCGACGCCGGGGTGGTGTCGGACGGCTTCAGCACGACCGTGTTGCCCGCGGCGAGCGCCGGGGCGAACTTCCACACGGCCATCATCATCGGGTAGTTCCACGGCGCGACCTGCGCGCAGACACCGACCGGCTCGCGGCGGACGATGGAGGTCATCCCCTCCATGTACTCGCCGGCCGACCGGCCCTCCAGCATCCGCGCCGCGCCCGCGAAGAAGCGGATCTGGTCGACCATCGGCGGGATCTCCTCGGAGCGGGTGAGCCCGATGGGCTTGCCCGTGTTCTCCACCTCGGCCGCGATGAGGTCCTCGGCGCGCTCCTCGAACGCGTCGGCGATCTTGAGGAGGTACTTCTGGCGCTCGGCGGGCGTGGTGTCCCGCCACGCCGGGAAGGCCGCGGCGGCGGCCGCCATGGCCGCGTCGACGTCCGCCGCCCCCGACAAGGGCGCCGTCGCGTACGCCTCGCCCGTCGCCGGGTTGACCACCTCCGTGGTCCGTCCGTCGGCGGCGTCCCGGAACTCACCGTCGATGTAATTGCGCAGACGACGCAGCTCGGTGCTCACTGCCGGCCCTCCAAGTTCGGGTGTCCATTGACTGAGACACCCACAGTAATCCGAGATCCCACGTTTTCAACACCCCCACGGCCGCCGTCTCTGCGAAATCCGCAATACCGGGTACCCCAAACAACGAATTTCATCGATACGGCCTTGCGGAACCGCCGAGACGTCGTGCACAGTGAGGTCGTGGCCAGTCGAAGCGCAGACCAGAGGGACTCGTCCCGCGAGTCCAGGAACGGCACTCCCCAGTTGGATGCCGTTTCCCTCGCCATCATCCAGCAGCTCCAGGAGGACGGCCGCCGGCCGTACGCCGCGATCGGCAAGGCCGTCGGCCTGTCGGAGGCGGCCGTGCGCCAGCGCGTCCAGAAGCTGCTGGACCAGGGCGTGATGCAGATCGTCGCCGTCACGGACCCGCTCACCGTGGGCTTCCGCCGGCAGGCGATGGTCGGCGTCAACGTCGAGGGCGATGTCGAGTCGATCGCGGACGCGCTGACCGCCATGTCGGAAGTCGAGTACGTGGTGATGACCGCGGGCTCGTTCGACATCCTCGCGGAGATCGTCTGCGAGGACGACGACCACCTGCTGGACGTCATCAACAAACGCATCCGGGCGCTGCCCGGCGTGCGCTCCACCGAAAGCTTCGTCTACCTGAAGCTGAAGAAGCAGACCTACATGTGGGGAACCCGATAACCGTGACCCAGAAGGACCTCAGCCGCACCGCGTACGACCACCTGTGGATGCACTTCACCCGCATGTCCTCGTACGAGAACTCGCCCGTCCCGACCATCGTCCGGGGTGAGGGCACCTACATCTACGACGACAAGGGCAAGCGCTACCTCGACGGTCTCGCGGGTCTGTTCGTGGTCCAGGCCGGTCACGGCCGCACGGAACTCGCCGAGACCGCCTTCAAGCAGGCCCAGGAGCTGGCGTTCTTCCCGGTGTGGTCGTACGCCCACCCGAAGGCCGTCGAGCTGGCGGAGCGCCTGGCGGACTACGCCCCCGGCGACCTGAACAAGGTCTTCTTCACCACCGGCGGCGGCGAGGCCGTGGAGACCGCCTGGAAGCTCGCCAAGCAGTACTTCAAGCTCAAGGGCAAGCCGACCAAGTACAAGGTCATCTCCCGCGCGGTCGCCTACCACGGCACC
The DNA here is from genome assembly GCF_040682795.1 of Streptomyces sp. NPDC051105. Lineage (NCBI taxonomy): Bacteria > Bacillati > Actinomycetota > Actinomycetes > Kitasatosporales > Streptomycetaceae > Streptomyces > Streptomyces sp. NPDC051105. The sequence continues at coordinate 7,425 of NZ_JBFBBR010000019.1, forward strand.
CCGCAGGGCGCCCTGTCGATCACCGGCCTGCCGGCTCTGAAGGCGCCGTTCGAGCCCCTCGTCCCGGGCGCGCACAAGGTGCCGAACACCAACATCTACCGCGCCCCGCTCTTCGGCGACGACCCGGAGGCCTTCGGCCGCTGGGCCGCCGACCAGATCGAGCAGCAGATCCTCTTCGAGGGCCCCGACACCGTCGCCGCGGTCTTCCTGGAGCCCGTGCAGAACGCGGGCGGCTGCTTCCCGCCCCCGCCCGGCTACTTCCAGCGGGTCCGCGAGATCTGCGACCAGTACGACGTGCTGCTCGTCTCCGACGAGGTCATCTGCGCCTTCGGCCGCCTCGGCACGATGTTCGCCTGCGACAAGTTCGGCTACGTCCCGGACATGATCACCTGCGCCAAGGGCATGACCTCGGGCTACTCCCCGATCGGCGCCTGCATCATCTCCGACAGGCTCGCCGAGCCGTTCTACAAGGGCGACAACACCTTCCTGCACGGCTACACCTTCGGCGGCCACCCGGTGTCGGCGGCCGTGGGCCTCGCCAACCTCGACCTGTTCGAGCGCGAGGGCATCAACCAGCACGTGCTCGACAACGAGGGCGCGTTCCTGTCGACCCTCCAGAAGCTGCACGACCTGCCGATCGTCGGCGACGTCCGTGGCAACGGCTTCTTCTACGGCATCGAGCTGGTCAAGGACAAGGCCACGAAGGAGTCCTTCAACGACGAGGAGACCGAGCGCGTCCTGTACGGCTTCCTCTCCAAGGCCCTGTTCGAGAACGGCCTGTACTGCCGTGCCGACGACCGCGGCGACCCGGTCATCCAGCTCGCCCCGCCGCTGATCTCCAACCAGGAGACCTTCGACGAGATCGAGCAGATCCTGCGCGCCACGCTGACGGAGGCGTGGACGAAGCTCTGATCATCGGATCAGCGGTCCGATCCGGCCCCGGAGCCGTCCGTTCGAGTGAGAACGGCGGCCCGGGGCCGTGTGCTGTCCGGGCTCGGCCCGCCGACCTGCCTAGCGTGCACGTGACCGATCGCCCCGGCCTTCGTTCCCCCGGACGGGGGATCGAAGACGGGAAAACGGATCAGAACCGAGGTGTACGCCCATGGAGGCCCCGCCGGACAACGACGTGCTGTGGGCACGCTCCCTGCACTTCTGCCACCCGGACGGCTCGCCCGGTGTCGCCGGTGTCTCGCTCGGCGTGCGGGAGGGCGAGATCCTTGCCGTCAGCGGGCCGCGCGGCAGCGGCAAGACCACGCTGCTGAGGTGCCTGTCCGGTCTGGTCCCGGTACAGCGCGGCGAGGTCTGGTTCAACAGCACGGCCGTGCACCGCATGGGCCCGCTCACCCGCGAACGGCTCCGCCGCGACCGCTTCGGCTGGATCGACCCGGCCCCGGCGCTGGTCCCCGAGCTGAACGTCTGGGAGAACACCGCCCTGCCCCTGATGCTGCGCGGCACCGGCCGCCGCCGGGCCAAGGTGGCCGCACTGGAGTGGCTGGAGCGCCTCGACATCGGCGACATGGCCCGTAGCCACCCCGCCAAGCTCCAGCAGGCCGAACGCCAGCGCGTCTGCATCGCCCGCGCCCTCGCCCCCGCCCCCACGATCCTCTTCGCGGACGAGCCGACGGCACCGCTGCACCGCGCCGATTGCGCCCATGTGCTGCGCACCCTCACCACGGCGGCCCGCTCGCACGGCATCACGGTGGTCCTCGCCACGCACGACGCGGAGACGGCGGCCCTCGCCGACCGCAAGATCTCGCTCCTGGACGGGCGCCGGGTGAACACGGTCCACCTGCCGCCGGTCCCCGAAGCGGAGGGCCGGGCCGAGTGCTCGCTCTCCGTCTGACCCGCGCCGCCCGCCCGGCCGTCCACCTGCGCCGCCTCCTGGTGGCCACGGCGGCCGCCGGCACGGGCTTCCTGCTGCTGTCCGCCCTCGGCTACGCGATGGTCCACCCGGCCCACTCCACGGCCGCCCTGCTGCGCCTGTCGTGGTGTGCGATCCCGCTCGCCGCCACGGTGTACCTCGCGATCGCGGTGGCCCGCACCGACCCCGGCACCAAGCCGCGCCCGGGCCTGTCCGCACTGGGCCTGGGCCCGGCCCGGCTGATGGCCATCGCCGCCCTGAACACGGCCCTGGCGTGCACCCTGGGCTCGCTGCTGGCCCTCCTGGTCTTCCTCCACCTGCGCGGCGACCTCACCGGCATGCCCTTCGACGGCGCGGCGAAGGACTTCCTGGCGGCGAACCGGTCCCTGCCCGTCCCGGCGGCCCTGACGCTCCTGGCCGTGCTCCCGGTGCTCGCGTCCACGGCGGTGGCGGTGACCCTCCGCCCCAGGGACCTGCCGGGCCGGGCGGGCCGGGCGCGCATCTACGGCCGTTTCGGGGCCTACGACACGACAGCGCGGCGGGAGACCTTCGGAACGTACGGCCGCTTCGGCGCCCGCCTCTTCCCCTCCTCGCCCCGGTCCGTACCGCCGCCCACGGGCAGCCACGCCGCCGAGACGGCCCAGGCAGCCGCCGCGGACGTCCCCTCCGGGGACGGCACCCCGCAAGCGCCGGCCGGCGAACCCACCCTCCCGGCCCCCGCGGACGTCCCCGAGCTGATCGGGGTCGCGAAGTCCCCCACCGGCCTCCCCTGGGGCATCGCCGTGCTCGCCGCGGGCCTCGCCGTGGAGTCCTACGCCGGCGCCACCGAAGCCACCCCGCGGACCACCCTCCCCGGCGGCCTGGCCGTAGGCCCCGTCGGGGTCCTCGCCGGCTGGACCCTCACGGCCCTCGGCCTGATCCTCGCCGCCCCCGGCCTCACCCACCTCTGCGGCCGCCTCCTCCAGACCGCCCGCCCCGGCGCCCTCCGCCTCCTGGCCGGCCGCGTCCTGATGGCGGAGGCCACCCGCATCGGCCGCCCCCTCGGCGTCGTCTGCGCGGTGGCGTCGGCGGCCTTCGCGGCCCGCACGCTCTACGACGACGGCGGCACCCTCGCCTTCGGCCCGCTCACCGCACTCGGCGGTGCCGTGGTCGCCGGCTGCACGCTGGCCACTCTCCTGACCGCCGCCGTGGAGGCCCGCCAGTCCCGCGCCGACACCACCGAGGCCCTGCTCCGCCTCGGCGCCCCGGCCACGGTGCTGCGCAGCGCCGCGGCCCTGCGCTCCGGCGCCCTACTGGCCTTCTTCGTCCCTCTCACCCTGCTGGTCGCCGACCTCGCCGCGCTGCCCCTCGCGCGCTGAGCGGCCGGACGAAAGTCACCGCACAAAAACGCGAACCCACCGATGACTTTCGGGCCACCCCGCGGTCTGACCCCCCGAACGGCACGACACCCGAGGGAGAGACCCCCATGTACCAGCAGATGATCTTCGTGAACCTGGCCACCAACGACGTCGCCGCGTCGCGGAAGTTCTTCACGGAGCTCGGCTACTCGATCAACCCGCAGTTCAGCACCGACGACTGCTCCTGTGTCGTGATCAGCGACACGATCATCGCGATGCTGCTGAGCAAGCAGCGCTACGCCGACTTCACGAAGAAGGAGATCGCGGACTCGACGAAGACCAGCGAGGTGCTGATCTGCCTGAGCGCCGAGAGCCGCCAGAAGGTCGACGAACTGGTGGAGAAGGCGGTCGCGGCCGGCGGCACGGCGAACGACGACGTCCAGGACCAGGGCTTCATGTACGGCCGCTCCTTCGACGACCTCGACGGCCACAGCTGGGAGGTCGTGTGGATGGACCCGGCGGCGGTCCAGGGCTGACCGACCGGCCCGGCCCCGCCCGCTCCTTCTCCCCGGGGCCCGGTGAATCCCTCCGAATCCCTACGAACAGCTGTGCCAGCATGGGCGGGTGCATCCGACACCCGCCCAGCCCCAGCCCCACCGTGCCGCCCGCGACCGTGAGATCGAGTCCCTCGCCGAGTTCGACGAGGTCGTCGCCGCGCACGGCACGCTCGCCCAGTACCGCGTCCAGGCCGTCGACCTGACGGACCGTACGGATGTCCTGCTCACCACCGACGCCGCGGGCGCCGTCTTCCTCGGCTGCCCGATGTCGGACGAGGCCGCCGCCCGGGTCCGCGCCTCGGGCGCCCTCGTCTTCCCGCCCGTCCCGGACCTCCCCTTCGACCCCTACCGCGCCTTCGTCTACACGCCCGACGAGCTGTTCGACGCGCTCGGCGAGGGCTACGAGGCGACCCCGGACGCCCGTTCGTACGCCTGGTTCCAGGGGACCAAGGCGGACGGCGACATATTCGCCTCGATGCTGCGCTCGATCCACGACGACGCGGTCTCCGACGCGCTCGACGAGCTCCTCGTCGGCGCCCGGGTGGTGGGTGTGATGGGCGGACACGCGATGGCGCGCGGCACGGTGGAGTACGCCGGCGCCGCCCGGCTCGGCCGGGAGCTGGCGCGGGCCGGCTTCACGGTGGCGACCGGCGGTGGCCCGGGCGCGATGGAGGCGGCGAACCTGGGCGCGTACGCGGCGCCCTTCGACGACGGGATGCTGGAGGAGGCGCTGCGGCTCCTCGCCAAGGCGCCGTCGTTCCGGCCGTCCGTCACCGACTGGGCGCGGGCCGCCTTCGAGGTCCGCGAGCGCTGGCCGGACGGCGGTCCCTCGGTCGGCATCCCCACCTGGTTCTACGGCCACGAGCCGCCGAACGCCTTCGCCGCGCACATCGCCAAGTACTTCGCCAACGCCACCCGCGAGGACGGTCTGCTGGCCCGCTCCAACGCCGGTGTGGTGTTCCTGCCGGGCGCCGCCGGGACCGTACAGGAGATCTTCGACAACGCGACGCCCAACTACTACGAGTCACGGGGTGAACCGACGCCGATGGTGCTCGTGAACGAGGCGCACTGGAGCGAGAGGCTGCCGGCCTGGCAGCTGCTGACCTCGCTTGCCCGGGAGCGGCCCATGGCGTCCCGTATCGCCCTGGTTGACCGGATCGAGCAGGCTTCCGTGGCACTGAAACGTCTCAGTGGTTAATAAGCAGGCAAAGTCAACACCCGTGGACCGCATATGCATTGACACTACTTACGGCACACTTATAGACCTGTGAGCCTCCTGGGGTTGCTGATGCCTCACCTCACGTTGCGTCAACTTCCCCGCAAACCCCCCGCAGTTATGCACCCAGTAAGGACAAACGTGTCCATATCCCGCCGCAGTGCACGTCGTTCCGTGCGCATCCTGGGAGTTGCCGCTGCGTCGGCCGCGCTGACGCTCGGCGTCTCCGGTTCCGCCCTCGCGTGCAACATCTCTGATTTCTCCGCCGAAGCCACCTGCGACGGCTCCAACGGCGTCATTACGGTCACCGACACCGACGCCTCCGGTACTCCGGCCACGATCACCGTCTTCCTCGAGAGCAACGGCGGCGACGCGAAGCAGGTCGGCGACGCCCAGACCGTCAAGGGCTCCAAGGAGGGCACCCCGGTCACCTTCTCCGAGGACTGGCAGCCGAACGCGGTGTACCGCGTCCACGTCAAGGTCGACAGCGGCAAGATCCAGATCGACAAGGACATCACGCCCAACCTGACGACCTCGTCCACCGCCTGCAAGGGCGAGGAGAGCTCCAGCCCGTCCCCGTCGGATTCGGCCACGCCGTCGCCGTCGGAGTCCACCCCGGCCGAGTCCGACTCCCCGACCCCGTCGGCCTCGGAGAGCAGCAGCACCGCTCCGGCGGGCACGTCGGACAACGCCCCGTCCCCGGCGGTCGGTGAGTCGAACCTCGCCGAGACCGGTGCCAACTCGAACACCGGTCTGATCGCCGGCGTCGCGGGCGCGCTGGTCGTGGTCGGCGGCGGCGCCGTGTGGTTCGGCATGCGCCGTCGTGGGGCGAACAGCGGAAGCTGACGCACCCGCCTTCGTACACCGCTTCGTACACCGTCGAGGCCCGTCCCCGTATCCCCGGGGGACGGGCCTCGGCCGTGTCCTGAAGAGCCTCAGTCCAGTACGACGGTCTCCGCCGCGTCGAACTCGACGCCCACCGCGTCCCCGGCCTCCGGCGCCTCCCGCAACGCGCAGGCGGCCTCCAGGCGCGGGCCATCCTGGGGCTGGAGGTGGACGGTGACATGGGTGCCCTGGAAGGTGCGGGCGGTCACCGTGCAGGGCAGCCCCGCCTCGGCCGCCACGAGCCGCACACCCGCGGGCCGTACCAGTACGGTGCGGGACCCCTGGGGCGCGTTCCCGGGCAGCGGCAGCTTCCCCCAGGGCGTGACCGCGACCGAGCCCTCGACGGTCGCCGGGACCACGTTGCCGAAGCCGAGGAAGCGCGCCACGAACTCGTCGGCCGGCCGCTGCCAGACATCGAGGGGCGTGCCGGACTGGGCGATCCGGCCGTCCCGCATCACCACCACCCGGTCGGCCAGCGCGAAGGCCTCGCCCTGGTCGTGGGTGACCGCGAGCACGGTCGTGCCCAACCGGCCGAACAGCTCCCGCAGTTCGACCACCAGCCGCTCCCGCAGCGAGCGGTCGAGCTGTCCCAGCGGTTCGTCGAGCATCAGCAGCCGGGGCCGGGGCGCCAGCGCCCGCGCGAGCGCCACCCGCTGCTGCTCACCGCCGGAGAGCCCGGCCACCGCCCGCCGAGCGGCCCCCGGCAGCCCGACCAGTTCCAGCAACTCGCCGACCCGCTCGGCCTGTTGCTCCTTGCCGGCGCCACGCATCCGGAGCCCGAAGGCCACGTTCCCGCCCACGTCCCGCTGCGGGAACAGCTGATGGTCCTGGAACATCAGCCCGACCCCCCGCCGATGGGCCGGTACCCGCGTCTGATCCTGTCCGTCGAGCAGCACCCGCCCCTCGTCCGGCGGTCGCAGACCCGCCACCACCCGCAGCAGCGTCGACTTGCCGCTCCCGCTGGGCCCGAGCACACACACCACCTCGTGCTCGGCGACCTGGAGGTCCACGGCGTCGAGCACGGGCCGCCCGCCGAACCGCACGGTGGCCTGCTCCAGTTCGAGAAGCGGCATCAGAACTCCCCCGTTCGGTCGGTCCGCAGCCGCTCCAGCACCAGCAGCGCCACCGCGCACACCACCATCAGAATCGTGGAAAGGGCCATCGCCTGGCCGTAGTTGAGATCACCGGGGCGGGACAGCAACCGCGCCACGGCCACCGGCAGCGTCGGGTTGTCCGGCCGCGCGATGAACACCGTCGCCCCGAACTCCCCCAGCGACACCGCGAAGGCGAACCCGGCCGCGACCAGCAACGCCCGCCGCACCATCGGCAGATCGACCTCCCGCCACACCCGCCACGGTGAGGCCCCGAGTACGGCCGCCGCCTCCCGCAGCCGTTCGTCCACGGCACGCAGCACGGGCAGCATGGTCCGTACGACGAACGGCACCCCGACCAGTGCCTGTGCGAGCGGCACCAGGATCCAGGACTGCCTGAGGTCCAGCGGCGGCTTGTCGAGGGCGATCAGGAACCCGAAGCCGACGGTCACCGCGGACACCCCGAGCGGCAGCATCAGCAGCGCGTCGAAGCCCCGTACCAGCCGCCCCGCGTCCCGCCGGGCCAGCGCGGCGGCTGCGAGGCCGCCGATCACCACGGCGATGGCGGTGGCCGCGACGGCGTATTCGAGTGAATTGACCACCGACTGGACGGGCGCGACCAGGAAGGTGCCCCCGTCGGCGGCGCCCAGCGCCCGGTAGTAGCCGAACCCCCCGTCGAGCGACCGCCGTACCAGCACGGCCAGCGGCAGCACGAGGAGTACGGCGACGGTGGCGAGGACCCCGCCGAGCAGTGCCCACTGCCCCGCCCCGCGCGGCCGGCGTGCCGTCACCGACGGGTCCACCAGCCGCAGCGCGCTCTCCCGCCGCCGTACCGTCCACGCGTGCACGGCGAGGATCGCACCGACCGCGACGAACTGCACGATCGTGAGGACGGCTGCCGTGGAGAGGTCGAAGATCTCGGAGGTCTGCCGGTAGATCTCCACTTCGAGGGTGGAGAAGGTCGGCCCGCCGAGGATCTGGACCACCCCGAAGGAGGTGAAGGTGAACAGGAAGACCATCAGCGCGGCGGCGGCCACGGCGGGCGCCAGCGCGGGCAGGGTGACCTTCCGCCAGGCGCCCAGCGGCGAGTCGCCGAGCATCCGCGCGGCCTCCTCCTGCCGAGGGTCCAGTTGGGCCCACAGTCCGCCCACGGTCCGTACGACGACCGCGTAGTTGAAGAAGACGTGCGCGAGCAGGATGGCCCAGACGGTGGTGTCCAGTCGTACGCCCCACAGTTCGTCCAGCAGTCCGCCGCGGCCGACCAGGGCCAGGAACGCCGTACCGACCACCACCGTCGGCAGCACGAAGGGCACCGTGACCACGGCCCGCAGCACCTGCTTGCCCGGGAAGTCCAGGCGGGCGAAGACATAGGCGGCCGGCAGCGCCACCAGCAGGGTGAGCGCGGTGGAGGCGAGCGCCTGCCAGGTGGTGAACCACATGACGTGCCGGATGTCGGACTCCCCGACGACCTCGGCGATCCGCCCGAACCGCCACACCCCGTCGACCTTCAGCCCGCGCGTGACGATCGCCGCGACCGGCCACGCGAAGAAGACCGCGAAGAACGCGACGGGCACGAGCATCAGCCCGAGCCGTGCCGCCCTCCCGCGCCTGCCGGCTGCTTGAGCACGAGCCGCTTGAGCACGATCTGCTTGAGTACGCGCTACTTGAGTACGAGTGACGTCCACGTCTTGACCCACTGGTCACGGTTGGCGGCGATCTTGTCGGGCGCCATGGTCTCGGGGTCCTTCGCGGCGGGACCGTACTTGGTGAACTCGGCGGGCACAGCGGCCCCCTTGACCACCGGGTACACGAACATGTTCAACGGCATGTCCTCCTGGAACTCCTTGGAGACCAGGAAATCGACGAACGCCTTGCCGCCCTTGGTGTTCTTGGCATTGCTCAGCAGCCCGGCGAACTCGATCTGACGGAAGCAGGTGCCGGTCGCGACGCCGGTGGGAGCGGTGCTGGGTTTCGGGTCGGCGTAGATGACCTCGGCGGGCGGGGAGGACGCGTACGACACGACGAGCGGCCGGTCGCCCTTCGCCTTCTTGCCGCCCGCCGAACCGGAGAACTCCTCGTTGTAGGCCTGCTCCCAGCCGTCGACGACCTTGACGCCGTTGTCCTTGAGCTTCTTCCAGTAGCCCTGCCATCCCTCATCCCCATACTCCGCGGCGGACCCGAGCAGGAAGCCGAGCCCCGGCGAGGACGTGGCCGCGTTCTCGGTGACGAGGAGGTTCTTGTACTGCGGCTTGACGAGGTCGGCGTAGGACGTGGGCGGGGTCAGCTTGTGCGCGCTGAAGTAGGCCTTGTCGTAGTTGACGCAGATGTCGCCGTAGTCGATGGGGGTGACCCGGTGCTTGCCCGCGTCGAGTTGGTAGTCCGTGCCGACCTGGTCGAGGCCCTTTGCCTGGTACGGCTGGAAGAGACCGTTGTCGAGGGCGCGGGAGAGCAGGGTGTTGTCGACGCCGAAGAAGACGTCGCCCTGCGGGTTGTCCTTGGTCAGGATCGCCTTGTTGACGGCCTGGCCGGCGTCGCCGTCCTCGAGGACGTTCACCTTGTAGCCGGACTGCTTCTCGAAGTCCTGGAGCACGCTCTTGGAGACGGCCCATGAGTCGTGGCTGACCAGGGTGACGGTCTTGGAGTCGGTCTCGGTACCCGACGACGAACACGCGGACAGCGTGACGAGGCCGAGTCCCACGGCCGCGGCCAAGAAGGTCTTGGTGTGCACTGGTGTTTTCCTCCTGGGGTGGACCAGGAAGAGACGCGGCCCCGCCCAGAGGATCTGATCTTCTGGGCAGGGCGCAACAGCTTGAGTGATGACCGAACTTCCTACCCAGAATGACCTGGGCGAGGTTCAGAGGGTCTGCGGCCCGGTTGCCGCACTCTCAGCGCTGTGGCGCTCCCCTGTCGGAATATGAAGATGTACCTACGGCCCTCAGATTACCGCTCGGTGGCCGCGAGCTGACCGCAGGCTCCGTCGATCTCCTGACCACGGGTGTCCCGGACGGTGACGGGTACACCGTGCGCGGCGATCGCCTCGACGAACGCCTTCTCGTCCTCGGGCCGGGAGGCGGTCCACTTCGAGCCCGGCGTCGGGTTCAGCGGGATGAGGTTGACGTGGACGGGCTTGCCCTTGAGCAGGCGGCCCAGCCGGTCCCCGCGCCACGCCTGGTCGTTGATGTCGCGGATGAGGGCGTACTCGATCGACAGCCGCCGCCCGCTCTTCTCGACGTACTCGAACCCGGCGTCGAGCACCTCGCGTACCTTCCACCGCGTGTTCACGGGGACGAGGGTGTCGCGCAGCTCGTCGTCGGGAGCGTGCAGGGAGATCGCGAGCCGGCACTTGAGTCCCTCGTCGGCGAACCGGTGGATGGCCGGCACGAGCCCGACCGTCGACACGGTGATCCCGCGCTGCGAGAGACCCAGCCCGTCCGGAGCCGGGTCGGTCAGCGCCCGGATGGCGGTGACGACCCGCTTGTAGTTGGCGAGCGGCTCGCCCATCCCCATGAACACGATGTTGGAGAGCCGCGCCGGACCACCGGGCACCTCCCCGTCCCGCAGCGCCCGCATCCCGTCCACGATCTGGTGGACGATCTCCGCGGTGGACAGATTCCGGTCGAGGCCCGCCTGCCCGGTCGCGCAGAACGGGCAGTTCATCCCGCACCCCGCCTGCGAGCTGATGCACATGGTCACCCGGTCCGGGTAGCGCATCAGCACGGACTCGACGAGCGTGCCGTCGAACAACCGCCACAGCGTCTTGCGCGTCGTCCCCTCGTCGGTCGACAGATGCCGGACGACGGTCATCAGCTCGGGGAACAGCGCGTCCCGCAGCCGGTCCCGGGAGCCGGCCGGGATGTCCGTCCACTGCTCGGGCTCGTGCGCGTACCGCGCGAAGTAGTGCTGCGCGAGCTGGTTGGCACGGAACGGCTTCTCACCGATCTCGGCCACCGCGTCCTTGCGCTCGGCAGGCGTGAGGTCGGCAAGATGCCGCGGCGGCTTCTTGGCTCCGCGCGGCGCGACAAAGGTAAGTTCTCCGGGCTTAGGCATGGCTGTACCAGTGTCGCAGATCCAATTGGGTGACCTGGGGCCACGGCTCGCGAGGGCTGTCGTCGGTAGGCGCTACCAGTCGTGACTGAGCGGCTTCGGACGGCCCGGAGTCGGCCCGGCCGAGGGGGCTGCGCGTCCCGGCCGAGCTGCCACGGTCGTCGTTGCGGTCCACTTACGCGGAGTGGACCGTCCGTGGCGATACGTGCCGCCGCGACGAAGGCGTCGAGGCGATCATTCGGGCGGAAGCGGATCTGGGATCCGAATCGACGGGCGTCTCCCCGCCGGGTCCGTGGGACCCCGGCCGTCCGTCACCAGCACATCCCACCGGGGCTTTTCCCCTTTGTCCGGAGGGGCACACGGTCAGTGAGACCCCACGGAGGTGCCGAGATGAGCGCCGGAGAACGGGCCAAGGCAAAGGCCGAACAGATCGTCGGAAAGACCGTGCGGAAGGCGGCCCACGCGGTGCACAAAGAGACCCTCGCGGCAAAGGGTGCCGCTCTCGAGACACGGGGCAAGTTGCGGGGCGCGAAAGAACAGGCCAGGGGCTCCTTCAAGCGCTGACCGCGCTACCCGTCAGATACCCATCGGGTGACCTGCGACCGTCGCTCCGGACGGCCGTCGCCGACCGCGCCGCAGATGACCCCAGCGGGAGATCGCGTACGCCGTGAGCGTCCTCATTACCGCAAGCGTGCCTTTACCGCGGCCCTGGGTTCGAAGAGCGGCCGGACCGGTAGCAGGGCGGTGCCCGCCGGTCACCACGTCACGGGCAGGGTGCGCGGGCCGCGGATCAGGCCCTGGCGCTGGAACTCGACCTCCTCGGCAGGCACGGCCAGGTGGATGCCGGGGAAGCGGGTGAGGACCGAGCCGATCATGATCTCGGCCTCCATACGGGCCATGATGGCGGCCATGCAGTGGTGGGGCCCGTGCCCGAAGGCCAGGTGGGGGCCGTCGGTGCGGTCGAAATTCAGGTCGTCGGGGTCGGGGAAGACCTCGGGGTCGCGGTTGGCGGCGACATACGCGTTGTAGATGACCTCACCGGCCCGGATCAACTGGCCGCCGACCTCGACGTCCTCGATGGCGACCCGCGGGATGCCGACGCCGTTGCGGTGCGGGACGAAGCGGAAGAGTTCGTCCACGGCCTTGGGGAGCAGTTCCGGCTCGCGGCGCAGCCGCTCCAGATGACGGGGGTGGGTGAGCAGTGCGTACATCATCGAGCCGCTGTTGTTGCGGACCGCGTGACCGCCGCTGACCTGGATGGCGGTGGCCAGCGAGATCGCCTCGTCGCCGGTGATCTCGCCGGACTCGGTGGCCAGCGCCAGCACTCCCGCGAGGTCCTCGCGGGGCTCCTCGCGGCGGTGCTGGAGCAGTTCGGCGATCCGGGCCCGGGTGGTCCGGGCAGCCTCCTTGGCGCGCTCCTCGGCGTCGGCGCCGGCGGACAGCAGGGCCTCACCGGTCGCCGCCCAGCGGTGCCAGTCCTTCTCGTCGACGCCGAGGAAGTCACGGATGACGGCGATCGGGAAGGGGCCGTGCAGATGCTCCATGAGGTCGGCCGGCGGTCCGGCGGCCGCCATCACGTCGAGCAGTTCGGCGGCCCTACGCTCGGCCTTCGGCCGCAGTCGCTGCATGGCCCGCCCGGTGAAGGCACGGGCGACGACCCGGCGCAGCCGGTTGTGCCGGGGCGGGTCGATGTACTGCAGGCCTGCCGTCTGCGAGGCCACGGGCTCCGGGCGCATGCTGGTGACGTCGCGGCCGACGACCTGTTCGCGGGAGAAGCGGGGGTCGGAGGTGACGAAGCGACAGTCCTCGTACCGGGTGATCAGCCAGGCGTACCCCTCGCCGTGCGCGAGTTTGATCCGGGTGACCGGTTCGTTGCGCAGCATCTCGTCGAGGAACGGGTCGGGGTCGAGGGCGGGCAGGTCGTCGACGGGCCAGAACCGCACCGGAGGAGGCGGGGTCTGGGGCGGCGTGGAGGCCGGGGCCGGGTCGAGGGGCATGGGCACACTCCTGCGCGTCGGAGACACAGCGTCCTCACAGGGAGTGTGCCTCCCACCGGACTGACCATGCGATTTCTGCTGCGTCATCCGGGGCCGACAGCCGTCGAGCCCCCGCCCTGCGAAGGACGGGGGCTCGACTACGACAGGTGTGGGTCAGCCACTGCCGACGAAGAGCACCATCAGCAACCACACCACCGGAGCCGTCGGCAGCAGCGAGTCCAGCCGGTCCATGATGCCGCCATGGCCCGGGAGCAGTGTGCCCATGTCCTTGATGCCCAGGTCCCGCTTGATCATGGACTCGCCGAGGTCGCCGAGGGTGGCGCTGGCCGCGACCGCGAGGCCCAGCAGCAGGCCCTGCCACCAGGTGCCGTCGTCGATCAGGAACTGCATGCACAGCGCGCCCGCGGCCATGGCGAACAGCACCGCGCCGACCAGGCCCTCGCGGGTCTTGCCGGGGCTGATGCGCGGGGCGAGCTTGTGGGTGCCGAAGCGCCAGCCGACCGCGTAGGCGCCGGTGTCGCTGACCACGGTGAGGAGGAGGAAGGTGATCACCCGGCGGGGGCCGTCGTCCGCGGTGAGCATCATCGAGACGAAGGTCGCCAGGAACGGGACGTAGAACGCCGCGAAGAGGCCCGCCGTGACGTCCCTGAGGTAGCCCTCGGGGGGTTCCGTCATCCGCCAGACCAGGACCGCGAGCCCGGTGAGCGCCAGGGCGACCCAGGCGCCCTCGGCACCGCGGGCGTAGCCGGCGACCACCATCGCCGCGCCGCCCAGTGCCAGCGGGACCAGGGGCGCCTTGATGCCCTTGCGCTCCTGGAGCCGGCTGGTCAGCTCCCACAGGCCCACCACGACCGCGACCGCGACCACGCCGACGAAGACGGCCTTGACGACGAACAGGGACGCCACGATCACGACGCCCAGTCCGACGCCGACGCCTATGGCCGCACCCAGGTCCCGACCCGCGCTCTTCTTCTGCGGCGCGGGCGCCGGCTGCGGGGCGTCGGGCATGGGCTCCGGATTCTGCGGCGCCGCCGCATGGGGCAGAGGCTGCGCCGACGGGGTGTCGTCGCGGTACGTCCCGTCGCGGGACGTACCGTCCTGGAAGGTCTCGTCTCGGACCGAGGGGCCGCTCAGCCGAGCGGCCCCTCGGTCGTCGTCCTGGTCTCCGCCGTACGGTGGTGCGTCGTCGGGCACGATGGGCATGGGGCGAGTCTGCTGCGCGTCATGCGCATCGTACGCGGGACCCGCCGGGGCGGCTCCCTGGACATGTCCCTGGCCATAGCCATGGGTATAGCCGTGGTCGTACCCCTGGCCGGGAACATGGTCGTACCCCCGGCCTTGGACAGGACCCCGGTCGTCGTACCCCTGACCCTCGCCGGGACCCTGGTCGTACCCCTGGCCGCTGCCCTGATCGACCGGGCCCCAGTACCCGGCCGGTGAACCGGCCTGCCCGGCCTGCGCACCGGCGTGTGGCGGCGCTCCCCAGGATGAGTCGTTCATCAGACTTCGAGAAGCTCCGCTTCCTTGTGCTTGAGGAGCTCGTCCACCTGCGCGACGTACTTCGCGGTGGTGTCGTCGAGCTCCTTCTCGGCGCGACGGCCCTCGTCCTCGCCGACCTCGCCGTCCTTGATCAGCTTGTCGATGGCGTCCTTGGCCTTGCGGCGGACGGAACGGATGGACACCCGGGAGTCCTCCGCCTTGCTCTTGGCGACCTTGATGTAGTCGCGGCGGCGCTCCTCGGTGAGCTCCGGGAACACCACACGGATGATGTTGCCGTCGTTGCTCGGGTTGACGCCCAGGTCCGAGTCGCGGATCGCCTGCTCGATGTTGCGCAGCGCGCTCTTGTCGAACGGGGTCACGACCGCCATGCGCGGTTCCGGTACGGAGAACGAGGCCAGCTGGTTGATCGGCGTCGGCGCGCCGTAGTAGTCGGCCACGATCTTGTTGAACATCGCCGGGTGCGCACGACCGGTGCGGATCGCGGCGAAGTCCTCCTTGGCAACCACGACGGCCTTCTCCATCTTCTCCTCGGCCTCGAGGAGGGTCTCTTCGATCACCACTTGCTCCTGCGTGTCTTGAGTAAGGCCCGGCTGCGGTTCCTGTGCGGGCGGCGGCCGGCTGCGTCGCGTCTTCTTTCCTGCACGGTTCCCGACCGGCAGGACATTGTCCATCCCCCGGTCAGGGTGCGTCAGGCGGTGCCGGTCAGGCCCGGCTGCCCTGGTCACCCACCAGCGTGCCGATCTTCTCACCCTTGACGGCCCGCGCGATATTGCCCTCCGCGAGCAGCTCGAACACCAGGATCGGCAGCTTGTTGTCGCGGCAGAGCGTGATCGCCGTGGCGTCGGCGACCTTGAGCTCGCGGGTGATGACCTCGCCGTAGCCGAGGGAGTCGAACTTGACGGCGTCGGGGTTTTTCTTCGGGTCGGAGTCGTAGACCCCGTCCACGCCGTTCTTGCCCATGAGCAGCGCCTCGGCGTCGATCTCCAGGGCGCGCTGGGCGGCGGTGGTGTCGGTGGAGAAGTACGGCATGCCCATACCGGCGCCGAAGATGACCACGCGGCCCTTCTCCAGGTGGCGCACGGCGCGCAGCGGGATGTACGGCTCGGCGACCTGGCCCATGGTGATCGCGGTCTGCACCCGGCTGTCGATGCCCTCCTTCTCCAGGAAGTCCTGGAGGGCCAGGCAGTTCATCACCGTGCCGAGCATGCCCATGTAGTCCGAGCGGGCCCGGTCCATGCCGCGCTGCTGGAGCTCGGCGCCGCGGAAGAAGTTGCCGCCGCCGATGACGACGGCGACCTCCGCGCCGTCGCGGACGACGGCCGCGATCTCACGGGCGATCTTGTGCACCACGTCGGGGTCCACGCCCAGGCCGCCGCCACCGGCGAACGCCTCTCCGGACAGCTTCAGCAGAAACCGGCCGCGTACTTTGCCGTCGTCGCTCTTCTGAGCCTTGGTGGTCATGGAGATCCCGCCTCTTTCACGTGGTGCACATACGAAGAAGGCCATTGCCGGTGGGGTCGCTTTTCGCTGCCCATGCGCGGCAATGGCCTCCTCGTCAGATCTGCTGCCGTCCGTCACGACCCTGGGTCTGGCCGGGTACCCGGACGACTGCTGTCGACCGACCCTACCGGGATTTCCCCGCGGGTCGCGCGTCGATCGCGGTACGGACTCAGATGCCGACCTTGATGCGCGTGAAGCGCTTCAGGGTGACACCGGCCTCGTCCAGAACCTTCTGGACCGACTTCTTGTTGTCGAGCGCGTACGGCTGGCCGAGCAGCGTGGCGTCCTTGAAGAAGCCGTTCAGACGACCCTCGACGATCTTCGGGAGCGCGGCCTCGGGCTTGCCCTCGGCGCGGGTGGTCTCCTCGGCGATACGGCGCTCGGACTCGACGACGTCGGCCGGCACGTCCTCCTTGGAGAGGTACTTCGGCGCGAAGGCGGCGATGTGCTGGGCGACGCCCTTGGCGATCTCGGCGTTCGGCTTGTCGAGCTCGACGAGGACACCGATCTGCGGGGGCAGGTCGGGCATCGTGCGGTGCATGTACGCGAGCACGAAACCGTCGGCGTACTGCGCGAAGCGGTCCAGGACGATCTTCTCGCCGAGGTTGGCGTTGGCCTCGTCCACGAACGCCTGGACGGTCTTGCCCGGCTCGATCTCGGAGGCGAGCAGGGCGTCCAGGTCCGCGTAGGCGGACTTGGCGACGTGCTCGGCGATGGCGTTGGCGGCGGCCTGGAACTTCTCGCCCTTGGCGACGAAGTCCGTCTCGCACTTCAGCTCGACGAGGACGCCGGAGGAGTTGTCGTCAGCGATGATCGAGACCACGGCGCCGTTCTCGGCGGAGCGGCCCTCGCGCTTGGCGACGCCCTTCTGGCCCTTGATACGGAGCGCCTCGACGGCCTTGTCCACGTCGCCGTCGGCCTCGTCGAGGGCCTTCTTGCAGTCCATCATGCCGGCGCCGGTGAGCTCGCGGAGCTTCTTGACGTCAGCGGCGGTGTAGTTCGCCATGAGTCTGTAAGTCTTTCTCGAAGTCTGGAAGATCGAAGATCTGCACGTCTGCGATCCACATGGATCCCATGTGCGGATTCCACCTGTAGGGGTGGACCGCGGACCGTTGGCTGACCTACGGGTGAACGGTGGGGGCGGACTTCATGGCACCGCCCCCACCGTCAACGCTTCACCGGACGGTCAGGCCTGCTCGGCGTCCGCGGCCGGGGCCTCGGCGGCCGGGGCCTCGGCGGCCGGAGCCTCGACAGCGGCCTCGGCGGCAGCCGGAGCCTCGGCCTGCTCGGCGTCGGCGACCTTCTCGGTCTCGGCAGAGGTCTGGACCTCGGCCTCGTCCGCCTTCTTCTCGCCCTCGAGCAGGTCGCGCTCCCACTCGGCGAGCGGCTCGCCGGCGGCCTTCTCGCCCTTGTCGCCGGTGGCGACGCGGGAACGGGAGATGAGGCCCTCGGCGACCGCGTCGGCGATCACGCGGGTGAGCAGGGTGACGGAGCGGATCGCGTCGTCGTTGCCCGGGATCTTGTAGTCGACCTCGTCGGGGTCGCAGTTGGTGTCGAGGATGGCGACGACCGGGATGTTGAGCTTCCGGGCCTCACCGACCGCGATGTGCTCCTTCTTGGTGTCCACGATCCAGACGGCGCTGGGCACCTTGGACATCTCGCGGATACCACCGAGGGTCTTCTCCAGCTTGGCCTTCTCGCGCGAGAGCACGAGAAGCTCCTTCTTGGTCAGACCGGACGCGGCGACGTCCTCGAAGTCGATCTGCTCGAGCTCCTTGAGGCGCTGCAGACGCTTGTAGACGGTCGAGAAGTTGGTGAGCATGCCGCCCAGCCAGCGCTGGTTGACGAAGGGCATGCCGACGCGGGTGGCCTGCTCGGCGATGGCCTCCTGCGCCTGCTTCTTCGTGCCGACGAACATGACCGTGCCGCCGTGGGCGACGGTCTCCTTGACGAACTCGTAGGCGCGGTCGATGTACGACAGCGACTGGAGCAGGTCGATGATGTAGATGCCGTTGCGCTCGGTGAAGATGAAGCGCTTCATCTTCGGGTTCCAGCGACGGGTCTGGTGACCGAAGTGGACGCCGCTCTCCAGCAGCTCCCGCATCGTGACGACGGCCATGGCCGTATCTCCTTGAATTTCTCGGTTGTGCCGCGGGGACCGGACGGCTCCCGCGCCTGACGCCCGTTTGCGCTGTGCCACGAAGGACCGAGAAGCGCTGACCCAGGTCGTTGTGCTGACCTGATGTCGGGGCGTGCGAAGTCGACCCGGTGACCCGGATCGCCAAAGGAAGTGTACGGGACCCGCGAGGCCCCGGGTGACGCCGCTGTCCACAACCGGTGAGTAGTCCACAGGTACCGGCCATGATCGGCCGATTGCGGGACGGTTCGGTCATGTGGGCGATGCGACGAACGATGCGGTGGATGTGGGCGGTGACGGTGCCGCTGCTCCTGACGGCGACCGGGACCTGGGCCTGGAGCTGGAGCTGGGCGGTGGCTTGGGCGGAGGATCCCGCGCCACCTCCGGCGACGGTCCCGGCGATCGGCCGGGCCTGGCCGGTGGGGGTACGACCGCCGGTCCTGCGCGGCTGGGAGCCGCCGGCGACGGTGTACGGCCGGGGACACCGCGGGGTCGATCTGGGCGCCGCGCCCGGCGCGGAGGTGCGGGCGGTGGCGGCGGGCCGGGTCCTTTTCGCGGGGCGGGTGGCGGGGAGGGGGGTGGTGTCGGTGCAGCTGACGGGCACCGACCTTCGCGCCACCTACGAGCCGGTGACGGCGACGGTGCGGAAGGGGGACGAGGTGGCGGCGGGAGAGGTCGTGGGCACGGTGGAGGCGGGGGGTGCGCACTGCGGTGCTCGTTCGTGTGTGCACTGGGGGCTGCTCAGGGGTGACGTGTACCTGGACCCGCTGCTGCTGTTGCCGCCGTGGCTGCTGAACCGGGGGCCGTCGAGGCTGCTGCCGGTGCTGGGGGTTCCGCTGCCGGAGGGGTGAGCCGGGGTTCCGCCGCCGAAGGGGTGAGCCGGGGTTCCGCCGCCGGAGGGGTGAGGCGGGGTTTCGCCGCCGGAGGGGTGAGCCGGGGTTTCGCCGCCGGAGGGGTGAGCCGGGGTTCCGCCGCCGAAGGGGTGGCAGGGGCGGTCGCGCGACCGCGGGTGCGTGGGGGCTGGTCGCGCGGTTCCCCGCGCCCTTGCGGGGCGCTTCGCCCGCCGTTTCTTCCCAGCCGCGGGCAGTCGTGCCTCCCCCAGTGCCTCAAGGGCCTGGGAGGTGCCCCAGGGTGCGGCACGGGTGGGCGCGGGTGGGCGCGGGCGGCACCCTGCAAGCGCCGGTAAGCGACCCCACCCCCGGCCCGCCTCAGCCCCGCACACCCCGCAGTGCCATGGCCACAGCCGCCTCCGTGATCACCGTCGGGTCTTCGGCCGCGCCCAGTTCGATGCGCCGTACCGCCGCGTCCACGACCCCCTGCACCAGCATCGCCGCCAGCCGGGGCTGCGCGTGCCCCAGCTCCCCCAGCGCCTCCACGATCAACGTGACCAGCCCGCCGTGGGCGGCCCGGATCTTCTCCCGCGCCCCCGCGTCCAGCTCGCTCGCCGAGATCGCGACCACCGCCCGGTGCCGCCGGTCCCCGACCAGCGCCAGCTGCTGCCGGACATACGCCTCGACCTTGCCCTCGCCGGACGTCGCGCGCTCCATCGCCGTCTCGACCTCCGCCGCCCACACGGGGAAGTCGACCTCGCACAGTTCCTCGACCACCGCGGCCCGGGAGCGGAAGTACTCGTACACGGACGAGCGTGCGAGTCCCGTCCGCTCGGCGAGCGCGGGAAACGTCAGCGCCTCCGTCCCACCCTCGGACAGGAGGGACCGCGCCGCGTCCAGCAGGGCGGCTCGCTGCATCGACCGGTGCTCGGCCACGGAGGCCGCTCGAATCCTTGGCACGTCAACCACTCTACGGACGCGCCCCGCCGGACGGGAGACAGCACGACCGGGACACGGGTCGCGCCCCGGCCGACACGCCGGAAATCCCCAGACCAGCGGCCGAAAGCCGCCGCTCAGCGGCCGAAACTCGCCAGCTTCGCCCGCAGCTGCAACACGGACTTCGTGTGGATCTGGCTCACCCGGCTCTCGGTGACCCCGAGCACGTTGCCGATCTCGGCGAGGGTGAGCCCCTCGTAGTAGTAGAGGGTCACCACGGTCTTCTCCCGCTCCGGCAGCGTGTTGATGGCTCGCGCCAGGAACCGCCGCAGCTCCCGGTCCTCGGCCACCTCCACGGGGTTGTCCGCGGCGGTGTCCTCCAGCGTGTCCATCAGGCTCAGCCGGCCCCCGCCCTCGCCCCCGACGTGCAGCAACTCCTCCAGCGCCACCACGTTGGCCAGCGACAACTGACTGAAGACGGCGTGGAGTTCGTCGACCTCGATGCCCAGCTCGGCGGCCACCTCGACTTCCGAAGGGGTCCTGCGCAGCCGGGCCTCCAGCGTGGCGTAGGCCCGCTCGACGTTGCGCGCCTTCTGCCGTACGGACCGGGGGATCCAGTCCAGCGCCCGCAGCTCGTCGATCATCGCGCCCCGGATCCGGGTGATCGCGTACGTCTCGAACTTGATCTCCCGGTCGACGTCGAACTTCTCGATCGCGTCGATGAGCCCGAACACCCCGGAGGAGACGAAGTCGGCCTGCTCCACATTGGGCGGCAGACCGACGCTCACCCGTCCCGCCACGTACTTCACCAGCGGCGAGTAGTGCAGGATCAGCTGCTCCCGCAGCCGCTCGTCACCCGTCGCCTTGTACGACCGCCACAGCTCGTCGAGC
This sequence comes from Streptomyces sp. NPDC051105, assembly GCF_040682795.1. Classification (NCBI taxonomy): domain Bacteria; kingdom Bacillati; phylum Actinomycetota; class Actinomycetes; order Kitasatosporales; family Streptomycetaceae; genus Streptomyces; species Streptomyces sp. NPDC051105. The sequence continues at coordinate 28,207 of NZ_JBFBBR010000019.1, forward strand.
GTCGAGGGAGCGGGCGGCCGCACGCTGCCACCGTCGCGGGCGGCTGGGGGGATCGCCGCCCGGTCGGACCCGGAGGTGTGCTGGGGCATTCGTCGCCTTGTGCCGTTCTGCCGTCAAGTGCCAGGAAGTGCTGTGATGCGCCGTGGAGTGGGGTGAGCGGGGTGAAGGGTGCGGGTTGGGCGAGGTGTCGGTCTGGTGCCGGTTGGCGCGGTCTGCGTCAGGGCTTTCGTGAGCGTAGCGTGACTGAGGAGTCGCGGTGTGCGAACACCGAGGCTCCACCCCTGCGTGAACCCCCTGTACGGCGCGTCCGGCCGCGCTCGGCGCGTCGCTCTGCGTGATCGGCCGGGGGTGTCAACTACGGGAATTCCCAAGGGCGTCGGGGGTTCCCCCGGACGGCCGAACACGCTCGGTCAGCGCCGACTCCGACGCTCTCGGACCGAGATCATCGCCTGGCGTGTCAACTTCCAGCCGTCGCCGTGTCGTTCGACGTAACCAAGTGCTCGGAGTTCGTACAGTCTCGCGACGGCCTCGTCCTCGGACGTCTGAGCGCCCCGTGCCACCTCTTCGGGTGACGCCGTCCGGTTCCCGGGCAGGGCGGCCAGGACCCGCCGGACGGCGGGTACCAGCAGGTCACGCGGGAGGACGGGACCCCGTCTGGCCGGTGCCAGCTCGCCCATGTCGCCCACGAGTTCGACGACCTCCGCGGCGTCCGTGACGAGGACGGCCTCCCCTCTCAGCAACTCGTGCACCCCGGCCGAGAGGCCGCTGGTGGCGGGTCCGGGCACGCCCATGGTGAACCGGCCGAGCCGCTGGGCCGCCCGCGCGGTGACCAGCGAGCCGCTGCGGTGGGCGGCCTCCACGACGACGGTCCCCCTGGTCAGGGCCGCGATCACCCGGTTGCGGAGCAGGAATCTGCTCTGCGTCGGATGCTCACCGGGCGGCAACTCCCCCACCACCAGGCCCTGTTCCGCGATCCTGCCGATCAACTCGGTGTGCCCGCGCGGGTAGGGCCGATCGACCCCGCAGGCCAGCACCGCGACGGTGGCACCACCGGCCCCGAGGGCGCCGCGGTGGGCGGCGCCGTCCACGCCGTAGGCACCGCCGGACACCACCACCCAGCCGCGCTCGGCGAGCCCCGCGGCGAGGGTGGCCGCCATGTGCGCCCCGTACTCGGTACAGGCCCGCGCCCCGACGACGGCGACGGCACGCAGCGCCCACATCCGCAGACTGGGCCGCCCCCGCACCCACAACCCGAGGGGGCGGGCATCCCCGAGGTCGTCGAGCTGGGTGGGCCACTCGGTGTCACCGGGGGCGACGAAACGCACTCCGGCATCCCGCGCGATCGCGAGGTCCCGTTCCGGGTCGGCGTGTCCGGCCCGGGCGCGGAGGCCGGCCCAGCGGGTCTCGCTCACCCCGGGCAGTGCCGCCGCCCCCTGCGCACGCAGCCGCCGGGCCACCTCCTGGACCCCGTACTCCCGCAGCCACCGCCCGCCCGTCTCGTCGCCGGGTTCGATGACCCTGGTGAGGAGGATCCGGGCGTGCAGTCCGCCGCCGCTCATGGCGCGGTCCGTTCCAGGACCGCTCCGCGCCGGACGCCGGTGCGCAGCTCCAGGGCCAGGTTGACGTCGTTAACCGAGGGCCGGTCGTGGCCCGCGAGGTCGGCCAGTGTCCAGGCGACGCGGAGCACCCGGTCCAGGCCACGGGCGGTGAGCAGGCCCCGGTCGAGATCCAGTTCGGCCTTGGCGAGCGCGCCGGGCTGGACGTGCCAGCGGGTGCGCAGCTCGTGGCCGGGCACCTCGCTGTTGGTGTGCCAGGGCAGACCGTCGTAGCGGCGGGCGGCCCGCTCCCTGGCCGCGCGCACCCGGTCGGCCACGGCGGCGGAGGGTTCGGCGCCGGTGTGGAGCCGCAGCAGTTCCTCCCGGGCGACCGGTTCGACGTTCACCCTGAGGTCCACACGGTCCAGCAGGGGCCCGGAGAGCCGGGCCCGGTACCGCTTGATCGAGGAGGGCCGGCACTCGCAGGCGTCGCCGGGGGTGCCGTGCCGGCCGCAGGGGCAGGGGTTGGCGGCCAGGACCATCAGGAACCTCGCCGGCATCCGCAGCATCCCGGCGGCCCGGGCGACCACGACATGCCCGGACTCCAGGGGCTGGCGCAGGGCGTCCAGGACGCTGCTGTGGAACTCGGCGGCCTCGTCCAGGAAGAGCACGCCGTGGTGGGCCAGGGACACCGCTCCGGGGCGTGGCAGGCCGGTTCCGCCGCCGACCAGCGAGGCCATGGTGGCCGAGTGGTGCGGGGCGCAGTAGGGCGCCCTGTCGACGAGGGGATGGCCCGGAGGCAGTATCCCGGCGACCGAGTGGACGGCGGTGACCTCGAGGGACTCCTGCCGGCTCAGCTCGGGCAGCAGCCCCGGCAGCCGCTCGGCCAGCATGGTCTTGCCGGCTCCGGGCGGGCCCTTGAAGAAGACGTGATGACGTCCGGCCGCCGCCACCTCCAGGGCGGCCCTGGCCACGCGCTGTCCGGCGACGTCGGCCAGGTCGGGCGCGTGATCACCGATCGTCATGCCGGTACCGAGTCCCATGCCGGGGAGTGCGAGCCCGGCGAGGAAGGGGTCGGAGCGGATCTCTCCGGGGATCGGCTCCTCGTCGGGCACCGGTTCGTCGGTGAGGACCGCGATCAGCTGGCGCAGGCTGCGCACGCCGAGCACCGACACTCCCGGCACCAGCGAGGCCTCCGGCACCGCGCTCTCGGGCACGACCACCTGCTCGTATCCGGCGTCGGCGGCGGCCAGCACCGCCGGCAGGATGCCCCGGACCGGCCGCACCCGGCCGTCCAGGCCCAGCTCGCCGATCATCACGATCTCGGCGAGCACCCGGGGATCGATCCGCTCGGCCGCGCCGAGTACCGCCGCGGCGACCGCCAGGTCGAAGCCGCTGCCGCTCTTGGGCACGGACGCCGGGCTGAGCCCGACCGTGAGCTTCTTCGAGGGCCAGGCCGCCCCCGAGTTCACCACCGCCGCCCGTACCCGGTCCTTGCTCTCCGTCAGGCTCTTGTCCGGCAGCCCCACCAGCGTGAACGCCGCCACTCCCGGTTCCAGGTCGGCCTGGACCTCGACCACCACGCCCTCGACGCCCATCAGCGCCACCGAGCACGTCCGCGCGAACCCCATCTCACGCCACCCCCCGCGCGTGCTCGACCACGGGCGCCCCGCGCTGCGGCAGGAGCACGCCGATCACGTCGATGCGGACGCCGCCCGGCGGTGCTCCGCCGTGTGCGTGGATCCAGTGTTCGGCGAGGCCCCGCAGGCGCTCCGCCTTCTCGGGGGTCACCCCGGCCATGGGGTGTCCGAAGGGCCCCGCCCGCCGGGTCTTGACCTCGCAGACCACCAGGACGTCCCCGTCCCGCGCCACGATGTCGATCTCGCCCGACCTGCCGCAGCGCCAGTTGCGCTCCAGGACCGCCAGACCGGCCTCCGTCAGCCGGCGCGCGGCCAGCGTCTCGCCGTACTTGCCGAGTGCATTGCGTGCCCGATTCGTGTTCATGTCGGCACCACCTCCGGCGCCAACCGTCACGCATCCCCGATCCAGAAGTGGATCTTGGTGGGTTACTCAGCGATTGTGGACAACTTCGTCACTCACACGAGTGATCCCAAGCCGCCCTCGAAGCTGACCCCAAGCCGCCCTCGAAGCCCGGCTCAGCCGCCCGGAAGCTCCAGATCGCTCTTGTTCAGCTCCTCGATATTCACGTCCTTGAACGTAAGGACGCGGACCTGTTTCACGAAGCGGGCCGGCCGGTACATGTCCCAGACCCAGGCATCCGCCATGGACACCTCGAAGAACACCTCACCCTGGACCGAGTGCACCTGCATCTCGTAGTCGTTGGTGAGGTAGAAGCGCCGCTCGGTCTCGATCACGAATTTGAACAGACCGACGACATCGCGGTACTCCCGGTAGAGCTTCAGCTCCATCTCGGTCTCGTACTTTTCGAGGTCCTCGGCGCTCATGGCATGTTCCCCTTCAGCCGTGCGATCCCACCATTGTGCGCCAGTCCCGCGTGCCCCTAGACGATTTCCGTGTCAAGGGTGACGGGCCTGACGGGGGGACCTTCGTCGAGCAGCCTACGGAACAGCTCGGCGAGTCTGCTCGGATACACCGTCTCATGTGCCCGGGTCAGTTCCCGGCACGTCCACCAACGTGCTCCCGCGACACTGCGCCGCTCCAGCTCGGTCAGGGCTGTGGCCTCGGGCTCGACCTCAAACGTATGCGCCGTCCGGGCCAGGTAGTACCACTCGTCCTGGTCCCAGCGGCGGCCGGCGAAGGGGAAGGAGCACATCCGCCGCCACAGCAGCGGGCCCAGTTCGACGTCCGTGATGCCGGTCTCCTCGGCGAGTTCCCGCAGCGCGGCCTGCTCACGGGTCTCGTCACCCTCCAGTCCGCCGCCGGGCGTGAACCACCAGTCGTCGGCCGGGTCGTCCGGTTCATGGCCGTGCAGGAGCAGGATGCGGTCGTCGGGGTCCAGGAGGACCACCCGGGCCACCTTGCGCGGGGCACGCGGGGTGCCCTCCGGCAGCGCCTCAGCGGGCACCGGCGGCCTCCGTACGGCCACGGGCACGGGAGCGGCCCAGCAGGCCGGCGATCGGGCCGTACGCGCCGCCGGCGAGGACCAGCACGGCACCGCCCACGATCATGAACTCGATGGTACGCAGCGGGCCCGGCTGGGAGAGGGCGCCCAGCGTCTCGAAGCCGGTCGGGCGCTTGAGCAGGCCCTTCATGGGCCAGATGACGGCGTCCACGCGGGCGCTCACGGCGCTGCGGGCGACCGTGCCCTTCGCCGCGTCCGTGAGGTGGGCGGTGGAGTCCAGGGAGCCCTGGCGCTCGTCACCGAGGAGGAAGAGCCGCCCCTTGGGGACGGTGACGCTCGGGAAGCCCTGGAGCTCGGCCAGGCTGCCCGCCGGCAGATACCCCTCGTCGATCTGCTTGCCGTTCACGGTCAGCTTGCCGTTTGTGCAACAGGCGACGGTGTCGCCGCCGACCGCGACCACACGCTTGACGACGTCCGCGTTGGTGACCCAGCTCGTGTCGTGGAAGACCACGACGTCGCCCCGGCGTACCTCGTCGCCGTCGATGCGCTGGCCGAGGACCCGGTCCCCGGCGTCGATCGTCGGTGTCATGGAACTGGTGGGCACGGTGTACGGCCGGTAGACCACCGCCGCCCAGGCGAACCCGCCGAGGAACAGGACGATGCCCAGCGCGACGGCGATGCCGGACAAGCGATTTCCGAGCGTGCTGCCGGTCCGCGCCGTGCCGGCGCTGGTGCCTCCGCTGCGCGGGGCCGTACGTATCGTGCTCTCGCCACCCATGAGGCCGCACCCTACCCGGCGGTACCGGGCCGGGGCAGCCCTTCTTCCCCGCCCCTGGTCACAAGCTCCCCAAGGGTTTCACACGGGTGGGTGAGCGCCGCCCTGCGGCCGTCCGGCCCGGTCAGCGCTTGCCCGCGGCCGTCGGCCGCTTCTCGACCTTCGACTCGATGCGGTCGCCCCGCCGCCGGCGCCACACCGCGATCGGCAGGACGGCCGCGACCGCCACGCCCTCCGGCGCCACCGACAGGGAGGCCGCGGCGGACGACTGCGTGTTGATGCCGCTCTGGTCGAAGGTGTCCGGGACCGGCAGGGTGCCCCAGCGGTTGATCGGCCAGGCCTTGACGATGGCGCGGCCGACGACGTCCTTGACCGGGACCATGCCGTGGTGGCTGTCGGACTGGTTGTAGCGCGAGTCGCGGGAGTTCTGGCGGTGGTCGCCCATCACCCAGATGTACCCCTTGGGCACCTTCACCGTGAACTGGCCGCCCTGGTCGTCGACGCTGCACGGGGTGTTACCCGGATACACATACGGCTCGTTCAGCGCATGACCGTTGACCATGAGCGGGCCGCTGTTCTTGCAGGAGACGGTGTCGCCGCCGACGCCGATGACCCGCTTGATGAGGTCCTTCTCCTCGGCGGACGGCATCAGGCCGATCCAGCTGAGGAACGTCTGGATCGCGTTCGGCTGGGCCGTGGGCTCGCCCGCCAGCCAGTCGTCCGGGTCGTGGAAGACGACGACCTCGCCACGGTCCGGCTCGGAGCCGAACCAGGGGGTGAGCTTGTCGACCAGGACCCGGTCACCCTGCTGGAGGGTGTTCTGCATCGAGTCCGACGGGATCGAGAACGCCTGCACCAGAAACGTCTTGATCAGCAGCGCCAGCACCAGCGCGATACCGATCAGGATCGGCAGCTCCTTCCAGAAGGAGCGGGGCTTCTTCGGCGCGGGCGCGGCCGAGTCGCCCGCACCCCCGTCCGTGTCCCCGCCGCCACCGCCGGGGTACGGACCGCCCGCCGGACCGCCGTCCCCGGTCGGCCCACCGTCATTTCCTGAGGTGGAACCACCGTCGACGGGGGGGACATTCTCCACGGGGCGCCCGCTGTGCTCCTCGCCGTCGTGTCCCGACCGTGCGCCAACCGCCACATCCCCCACGCCAACTCCTTACTCCGTGCCGCCGCCGGCGCCATCCCCGGCGCAGACCCACCACTCCCATAACGAGCGGGAGTTCCGCAGGGCTCGGGAGGTGGACGTATCCGTTGGGATCGTCGGAGGCAACCCTATGCGACAGCCGGGGGGCCGCGGTCGACCCCGACACGGAGTTGGAAACGCTTGCGAAGGTTTTAGGTTCGTCCAGCGAGGTCCAGTGCCCGAACGGCCAGCCGATCCACTTGGCCCGCCCCACCACCAGGCTCACCGGGACCGTGCCGCCGTAGTCGGTGTCCTGGTGCGCCCGGGAGTCGGCCGAGTTGCCGCGGTGGTCGCCCATCACCCACAGCCGCCCCTGCGGCACGGTGATGTCGAACTCGGTGGCGGACGGCGCGTTCCCCGGATAGAGGTAGTCGCCCTCGGTCAGCGGTACGCCGTTGACGGTGACCCGGCCCTGCGCGTCGCAGCACTTGACGTGGTCGCCGCCGACGCCGATGACCCGCTTGATGAGGTCCTTCTCGTTGGCGGAGGGCAGCAGACCGATGAAGGTGAGGCCTTCCTTGATCTGTTTGACGACGATCGGGTCGTTGGCCTTGGTGGTCTGCTCGTCGTTCAGCCAGCCGCCCGGGTCGTGGAAGACGACGACGTCCCCGCGGTGCGGCTCGGAGCCGAACCACGGGGTGAACTTGTCGACCAGGACACGGTCGCCGATCCGGATCGTCTCCTCCATCGACCCCGAGGGGATCACGAAGGCCTGCACGAGGAACGTCTTCAGCACCAGGGCTATCAGGACGGCCACACCGACCAGCAGCGGTATCTCCCGCATCGCGCCGCGCCGGCGCTTGCGCTTGACCTTGCGCTGCAGCTTGCGCCGCTCCGCGCGGGACCGTCCGCCGGACGAGCCGGAGGCGCGCCGGGCCCCGGTGGGCAGCAGATTGGCGGTGGCGTCCGTGGGCACGCCGCGCGGTTTGCCCCGGTTACCCATGGGCCGCTCCCGCCCCCTTCGACCGCCGTGCCGCCGGCACGCGCGCGTAGGCGGCGGGGCGGGTGAGGTGGGTCCAGTGGGCGTACGGCCAGACGATCCAGTCGGCCCGGCCGATCACGTCCTTGACGGGGATCATGCCGCCACCGGGCGAGCCCAGGTGGTCGCGGGAGTCGCTGGAGTCGCTGCGGTGGTCACCGAGGACGAAGAGCGTGCCGTCGGGGACCTCGACGTAGAAGGGCACGGTGGACGGGGTGTCACCGGGATAGAGGAACGCGGTCTCGTCGACCGACCGGCCGTTCACTTCGATCCTCCCCTCCTTGTCGCAGCAGACCACACGGTCTCCTCCCACACCGACAACGCGTTTGATGTAGTCGGCGTCCCCGAAGTACCCGGTGCCGTCGAACACGACGACATCGCCCCGGCGCGGCTCGGCACCGAAACGGTACGCCAACTTATTTACGAGAACTCGGTCCCCGATCCTCAATCCCTGTTCCATGGATCCGCTGGGAATCTGGAATGGTTGCGCCACGAAAGCGTTGAGGACGAGCAAAAACGCCAGGCAGGCGAAGAGGGTCAGGGTGATCCAGCCGCCCGGCAGCCAGTCGGTGACCCGCGTCAGGAACGCGAAACGCGACCGGTCCTCCGTGGCCTCCGGTTCGGGGCTGGAGGAGCGGTCGCGCTCCGTCGGCTGTGCTTCGGTGTCCATCGGGGCCAGATGTTATCCGGCCTCGGTGAGGCACCTTCTTATCGGCTCGCTCGCCTACGGCTCACGAGGCTCGTCGCGCGATCAGTTGTCGCGCTTCTCCTTGATCTTCGCGGCCTTGCCGCGCAGGTCGCGCAGGTAGTAGAGCTTGGCGCGACGCACGTCACCGCGGGTGACGAGCTCGATCTTCTCGACGATCGGGGTGTGCACCGGGAAGGTGCGCTCGACGCCGACGGAGAAGGAGACCTTGCGGACGGTGAAGGTCTCGCGGACACCGCTGCCCTGGCGGCGGATCACAACGCCCTTGAACTGCTGCACACGGGAGCGGTTGCCCTCGATGACGCGGACGTGGACGTTGACGGTGTCACCCGGGCGGAAGGCCGGGACGTCGCTGCGCAGCGACGCGGAGTCGACGGTGTCGAGAAGGTGAGACATTTTTCGTCTGCTTTCTTCGCTGATGCCACAGGTCATCAACGGGAACTAGAGGTTCTTCGGAGGTGGGCCGTGCCGTCGGGGTGGGCGTCGTCTCCCCCTGTGGCAGGGGCGCACACCGGACGGTTCACAGCACAACAGCCGCCTATTCTTCCACGCCGGGGGCCCGGCGCCAAAATCGGCCGTGGGGCTCCCCCTCCGGGTCCGGTTCCCAGCCCAGGATGGAGAGCATCTCGCGGTCCTTCTTGTCGAACGCCTTGGGCGCGCAGCGCTCGATCAGGTCGGGCCGGTGCGCGGTCGTGCGCTTCAGGGCCTCGTCGCGGCGCCAGCGGGCGATCTTCCCGTGGTGGCCGCTGAGCAGCACCTCCGGGATGTCACGCCCCCGCCACTCCGGCGGCTTGGTGTAGACGGGCCCTTCCAGGAGGTTGGCCATGGCGCCGGGCGCGAAGGAGTCGTCCCGGTGCGACTCGGCGTTGCCGAGGACGCCGGGCAGCAGCCTGGCCACGGCCTCGGTGACGACGAGTACGGCCGCCTCGCCGCCGGCCAGCACATAGTCGCCGATGGACACCTCGTGGACCGGCATCCGGGTGGCGTACTCGTCGATGACCCGCCGGTCGATGCCCTCGTAGCGGGCCGGTGTGAAGATCAGCCACGGCCGCTCGGAGAGTTCGACCGCGAGTTCCTGGGTGAAGGGGCGGCCGCTGGGAGTGGGCACGATCAGCGCGGGCGTGTGCGCGCCGGTCTCGTAGCCGTCGGCGAGGACGGTGTCGAGGGCGTCGCCCCAGGGCTCGGTCTTCATGACCATGCCGGGTCCGCCGCCGTACGGGGTGTCGTCGACCGTGTTGTGCCGGTCGTACGTCCAGGTCCGCAGATCGTGCACCCGCACATCGAGCTGTCCACGCGCGCGTGCCTTGCCGACGAGCGAGACGTTCAGCGGTTCCAGGTACTCGGGGAAGATCGTGACGACGTCGAGGCGCATCAGGTCTCGTCCCGGGAGGAGGCGATCTCGGCGCGGTCGTCGATCAGGCCCGGCGGGGGCGCGATGACGGCCTTCTGCTCTTCCAGGTCGATCTCGGTGACGATCTCCTCGACGAACGGGATCATGACCTCGCTGCCGTCGGGGCGTTCGACGATGAACAGGTCCTGGGAGGGCAGGTGCGAGATCTCGGTGATCCGGCCGACCTCGGTGCCGTCCGCGGTGACCACGTCCAGGTCGATGAGCTGATGGTCGTAGAACTCGTCCTCGCCCTCGGGCAGCTCCTCCGGGTCGATCTCGGCGATCAGGAGCGTGTTGCGCAGGGCCTCGGCGCCGGTGCGGTCCTTGACGCCCTCGAAGCGCAGGAGCAGACGGCCGCTGTGCACGCGGCCCGTCTCGATGGTGAGCGGTCCCACGCCCGCGGGATCGGTGGCGAGTACGGCGCCGGGCGCGAGCCGGAGTTCCGGCTCGTCGGTACGTACCTCGACGGTGACCTCGCCCTTGATGCCGTGGGCGCGGCCGATCCGTGCGACTACCAGCTGCACTGTGCTTGCTCTCCTGTCCTGCGACTCATACGACCAGCCATACGACTACGGGCCGGGGACGGCCCAGTGGCCCTCCCCGGCCCGAGCCGGTTGCGATGAAGCGTCAGCGGACTTGGTCCACGTCGACGAGGTCGACGCGGACTCCACGACCGCCGATGGCGCCCACGACGGTGCGCAGGGCACGGGCGGTACGGCCGTTACGGCCGATCACCTTGCCGAGGTCGTCGGGGTGCACCCGGACCTCCAGCACGCGCCCACGACGCAGGTTGCGCGAGGCGACCTGCACATCGTCGGGGTTGTCGACGATGCCCTTCACGAGGTGCTCAAGCGCCTCTTCGAGCATGCTGCTCAGGCCTCGGTCGACTCGGACTCAGCCGCGGCCTCGTCCTTCTTCTCAGCCTTCTTCTTCTGGGTGATCGCCTCACCCTTGCCCTCGTCGTCACCGCCGAGCGCCTCGAACGACGGGCGCGTGGCCTTCGGCGCGGCGACGAGCAGCGGCGCCGGGGCGGGCTCGCCCTTGAACTTCTGCCAGTCGCCGGTCTTCTTCAGGATGGCGAGCACGGGCTCGGTCGGCTGGGCGCCGACACCGAGCCAGTACGCGACGCGGTCGGCGTCCACCTCGATGACCGACGGGTTGTAGGTCGGGTGGTACTTGCCGATCTCCTCGATCGCACGGCCGTCACGGCGAGTGCGGGAGTCGGCGATGACGATGCGGTAGTGAGGCGAACGGATCTTGCCCAGACGCTTCAGCTTGATCTTGACTGCCACGGGAGTGGGTTCTCCTGGATTGACGTGTTTGGGCACGGCGAGTCTGCCGCGTGGGGTTGCGGTACCCGAGTGCCCGATGGACGCGTCAGCCGGAGGAGAGAGGGGTCCTGTGCGGCTGTCGAGTACAGCTAGCCATTGTGCCACACCCTGCGGGTCGCGTTGGCCGACGTCGAGGTGACGGACCCTGGGCATGCCGCAGGCGCACCCGGCGTGGAGGTGAGGTACGTCGGGTGCGCTGCCCGCGGGGAGGCCTGGGTGCGGCGATGAGCAATGGCTACGGCTGCCACGAGCAGCCGTGTGCTCAGCTCGCCGCCGCTCCCACGATCTCCGGGATGCGGAACGGCTTGCCGCAGCCGCCGCACACGATGGGCGCCTGGGCCAGGACCGAGGGCACCACCCGGACGTTGCGACCGCAGTCGCACACCGCCTTGACCCGGACGCCGCCGCCGGACGAGCCATGGCGGGCGGCCGGGCCGCGGAAGGTGCGGGAGGTGTCGGCAGAGGTCGCCACCGTGTGGGCCTTGAGAGCGCGCTGCAGTCTCTCGATGGTCGGCCGGTAGCGGCGCTTGGCCTCGGGGTTGAGCGCGACCAGCGAGAAGCCGCTGCTGGGGTGCGGCTCGTCGGGGTGGTCGAGGCCCAGCTCCTCGGCGATCGCGAGGAATCTGCGGTTGTGGTAACGGCCGGCCCTGGAGGTGTCGCGCACTCCACGGGCTGCGGCGATGCCGTGGACTGCCTCATGGAGCAGTCGTTCGAAGGAGAGCTCGTGTCCGCACGCGGACGACGACTCTCCGATCAGGGACTCTGGCGCGGCAAGGTCCGGCAGTTCGGGGTGGTACCGCTGAATGTCGGCCCACGCCTCTGCCAGCTCTGCGGCGAGAACAGGTGGTGTCTGTGTCGTGCTCACGTAATGAGAACGAGCGGGAGGGCCACTGTGTTCCTATTCCGGGGCATCCCAAATAATTTGCACGTACCCGTCAGTTGGCACTGATGCGTGGAGACGAGTACGGGTGCGCTGATCTGCGGAGAAGCCTCACAGCTCGTACCAAGCCGGTGCGTAGTCTGACGTACGACCCGACGCGTACCCCGGCGTAGGGAGCGAGGCGCTGTGGCCGGCGGATGCGCAAGAGGCCTTTCGGTCGCTCTCGTGGCGGCGGACCTCATCTCGGTCAGCGCCCGCGACGGTCCCGACGTTACCCGGATCCCGTCGTCATCCCGGCACCGGCCCCGTCTCCGGCGACCGGAGGTCATACGGCCACCATGCCGACCGACCATGGCCAGAACCGCCGTGTCATGGGTCCGATGGTAGAGCCACAAGTTGCGGGGATGTGAAATCTCGCCACAGTCACAGTCCACGCACAAGCCGGGTCACGCGACCTCTGGACGCCACCGCGAGCCCGGAGTTACCTGGCATACGTGGGAAGTGCGAGGGCACGCCACGGGGGCCACGGAATCGGTCAGTGCGTAACTCTCGGCGGATTGGGGCGCTTACCTATGACACCTACGCTCGTGCGGCATCACCCGTCTCACGCGGACTCCGCACCCCGCGTGAACCTGGGCGCACGCGCGCGTGACTGGTCAGAGATCCAGGAGCGGATGCTGGTGCCGCTCTACCAGACCGTCCACGAGCGACTCGAAGTGGGCCCCGCCACCCGGCTGCTCGGCCTGCGCTGCGGTTCCGGTCTCGCCCTGCTGATGGCGGCGGCCAGAGGGGCCGTGGTGACCGGTGTCGACCCCTCCCCCGAACGCCTCGCCCTCGCCCGTGAGCGCCTGCTGCCCGAGCCGGCCCTCGGGGCACGCGCGCGTGGCCGCGCCGCCCGGGTCGTCCAGGGCGGGCCGGCGGACGCGGCGGACGCGCAGGCACCGGCGTACAACCTGATCACCGCCTTCGACCCCATCGGCTGCCTGGCCGGCGACGCCGAACGGCTCGGTGGACTGCTCGCCGAGGCCACGCCTCTGGCGGAGCGCGGGGCGGCCGTGGTGCTGGTCGGCTGGGGTCCGCCGGAGCGCTGTGCGACCTCGTCCGTCCTGCGGGTGGCCGCGAAGTTGGCCGATCCTTTGCGCAGCGCGGGACGTTGGCGGCCCGCCTGCCGCGACGACCTCGAGGAGGTCGCCCAGCGGGCCGGGCTGCGGATAGACGGTTCCGGCCGGGTCTCCTGCCCGTTCGGGTACGCCGACGCGGACAGCGCCGTACGCGGGCTGCTGTCGACCGGGCTGTTCGACGCGGCGATCGCGGCGACCGACCAGGAGCAGGTCGACAAGGAGCTGACCGAGGCGCTCCACCCGCACCAGCGCCCGGACGGCACGGTGTGGATGCCGAACGTCTTCCGCTACCTGATCGCCCGCGTGCGCTGACGCTCCGCCGGGAGGCCGACGTCTTTCGTCCGCGGCCGCGTCGTGGCTGGTCGCGCCCCCACGGCGGAGCCGCATAGCGGTACAGCCCCGCGCCCCCTTGGGGGCGCTCAGCTCCCGTCGGGATCCTTGGCCAGGCGTGTGATGCCCGCGATCCGGTAGGCGTCCGCCTCCTCCAGCGTCTCGCGTTCCAGCAGGGCCTGGGCCAGTGCGTCCAGCTGGTCGCGGTGGTCGCGGAGTTTGCGGCGCGCCTCCTCGTAGCACTCGTCGACGATCCGGCGCATCTCGGTGTCGATCACGTCGAGGGTCTGAGGCGCGGCGGCGAGTCCGTAGGCCTGCTGGGCGTCGTTCGGGAGGGCGGAGAGACGGCCGACCTCTTCGCTCATGCCCCAGCGGGACACCATTCCGCGCGCGATGTTGGTGACCTGCTCCAGGTCACTCTCCGAACCGGTGGTGATCACGTCGTAGACCTCCTGCTCGGCGGCCATTCCGCCGAGCGCGCCGATGATCCGGCCGCGCAGGTACTCCTCGGTGTACGCGTACTTGTCGGCGTCCGGCGTCGACAGCGTGACGCCGAGGGCGCGGCCGCGCGGCACGATGGTGATCTTGCGGACCGGGTCCGCGCCGGGCTGGAGCATGCCGAGCAGGGCGTGCCCGCTCTCGTGGTAGGCGGTACGCCTGCGCTCCTCCTCGGGCATCACCAGCGGCCGTTCGGCACCGAGCTGGACCTTCTCCAGGGCCTCCGAGAGGTCGGACTGGGTCACGCGGTCCTGCTTGCGCTTGACCGCGAGCAGGGCGGCCTCGTTGGCGAGGTTGGCCAGATCCGCACCGGTCATGCCCGGCGTCGTACGGGCGACCTGGGCCAGGTCGACGCCCGGGGCGAGCGGGATCTCGCGGGTGTGGATCTCCAGGATGGCCTCGCGGCCGGTGCGGTCCGGGGGCGACACCTGGACCACCCGGTCGAAGCGGCCGGGGCGGGTGAGCGCGGGGTCGAGGATGTCGGCACGGTTGGTGGCCGCGATGACGATGACGCCCTCGGAGCCGGAGAAGCCGTCCATCTCGGTGAGGATCTGGTTGAGGGTCTGCTCGCGCTCGTCGTGACCGCCCATGGAGGCACCGCCGCCGCGGGCCCGGCCGATGGTGTCGATCTCGTCGATGAAGATGATCGACGGCGCGACCTTGCGGGCCTCGGCGAACAGCTCACGCACGCGGGAGGCGCCGACGCCCACGATCATCTCGATGAACTCGGAGGCCGAGGCCGAGAAGAACGGCACCCCCGCCTCACCGGCGACGGCCCGCGCGAGCAGGGTCTTGCCGGTGCCTGGCGGGCCTGCCAGCAGCACACCGCGCGGCATCTTGGCGCCCATCCGGCGATAGGCGTCGGGGTTCTTCAGGAAGTCGACGACGTCGTTGAGTTCGCCCTCGACCTCGTCGATGCCGGCCACGTCCTCGAAGGTGGTCCGCTGCTGTCCGGGCTCCAGTTCGACCGGCTTGGGCGGCGCCTTGCGGCCCAGCATGCCGCCCGCGCCGCCGAGCCCCGCACTCATCCGGCGGGCGATGAAGAGCCACACCGCGACCAGGATGATGATCGGCGCCAGCGAGATGAGCAGGTTGGCGAGGAAGCTGCGGTGCTGGACCACCGGTGCGGCGGTGACCGTGACGCTGTGCTTGGTCAGGTTCGCCCAGAGGCCGTCGTCCGCGAAGGACGGCCGCTCGGTGTTGAACTTGGTGTAGTTCCCGCCGCCCTCGGGGTTCTTCTGCTCCTTCTTGAGCTGCCCCTGGATCGAGTCGCCCTTGGCGTAGATCTTGTCGACGTTGCCGTCGTCGACCTGTTTGCTGAACTCGGTGTACGAGATCGTCGGCTCGTTGGCCTGGTCGAAGTAGGACAGCACCAGGTTGGCGAGCAGGTAGACCACCAGCGCGGTCATGATCAACCGCCACCAGCCGCCGCGCATCTTCCGCCCACCGGGCGGCTGCTGCTGCGGCTCCTCGGGGGCGCCCTCGGTACGCCAGGGCTGGTCGGGCGACTTGCGCGGGGGCGCGGGGTTGGTCATATGCGGAAGGTACGACACCGACCAACCCCTGGCACGCGCACAGGTGGACGCAGCCCTTGAACCCCCATGGACTTCAGCCCATGGAACGTCAGCCCATGAACTTCTTGAACTCGTCCGGCAGCTCGAAGTCCTGGCCGCCCTGCTGCGGCACCCCGAAGGCGTTGCCGGCCTGGGCCGCCGCCTCGCGGCGCTGGGCCTCCTCCAGCTCCTGCTGCTTGCGCTTCATCGGGTTGCCGGAGCGCTGCTTGCCCTTGGCCTTCTTCGGCTGCTTCTTGGCCCGGCCGGGGCCGCCGCCCATGCCCGGGATCCCCGGCATGCCCGGCATGCCGCCCTGGGCCATGCGGGACATCATCTTGCGGGCCTCGAAGAACCGCTCGACGAGCCCCTTGACCGCGCTGACCTCGACGCCGGAGCCCTTGGCGATGCGGGCGCGGCGGGAGCCGTTGATGATCGTGGGGTCCTGGCGCTCGCCCGGGGTCATCGACTTGATGATCGCGGCGGTGCGGTCGACGTCCCGCTCGTCCAGGTTGTTGATCTGGTCCTTGATCTGGCCCATGCCGGGCAGCATGCCGAGCAGCTTGGAGATGCTGCCCATCTTCCTGACCTGCTCCATCTGGGCCAGGAAGTCGTCCAGGGTGAAGTCCTGGCCCTTCTTGGACGCCAGCTTGGAGGCCATCTTCTCGGCCTCTTCCTGGCTGAACGTCTTCTCCGCCTGCTCGATCAGGGTGAGCAGGTCACCCATGTCGAGGATGCGGGAGGCCATCCGGTCCGGGTGGAAGGCGTCGAAGTCGTCGAGCTTCTCGCCGTTCGAGGCGAACATGATCGGCTTGCCGGTGACCTGGCGGATGGAGAGCGCGGCACCACCGCGGGCGTCACCGTCGAGCTTGGACAGGACGACACCGTCGAAGCCGACGCCGTCGCGGAAGGCCTCGGCGGTGGTGACCGCGTCCTGACCGATCATGGCGTCGACGACGAAGAGGATCTCGTCGGGGCTGACCGCGTCCCGGATGTCGGCGGCCTGCCGCATCAGTTCCTGGTCGATGCCGAGGCGGCCGGCGGTGTCCACGATCACGATGTCGTGGACCTTCTGCTTGGCGAACTCGATGGAGTCCTTGGCGACCTTGACCGGGTCGCCGACGCCGTTGCCCGGCTCGGGCGCGTAGACGGCGACCCCGGCGCGCTCGGCGACGACGCTGAGCTGGTTGACGGCGTTGGGGCGCTGGAGGTCGGCGGCGACCAGGAGCGGGGAGTGGCCCTGCCCCTTGAGCCAGTGGCCGAGCTTGCCCGCGAGGGTGGTCTTACCGGCACCCTGGAGACCGGCGAGCATGATCACGGTGGGCGGCTGCTTGGCGAACCGCAGCCGCCGGGTCTCGCCGCCGAGGATGGTGACCAGCTCGTCGTTGACGATCTTCAGGACCTGCTGGGCCGGGTTCAGGGCCTTGGAGACCTCGGAGCCGAGCGCCCGCTCCTTGACGTTCTTGATGAAGGTGCGGACGACCGGGAGGGCCACGTCGGCTTCGAGGAGCGCGATGCGGATGTCCCGGGCCGTGGCGTCGATGTCCGCTTCGCTCAGACGCCCTTTACCGCGCAGATTCTTGAAGGTCGCTGAAAGGCGATCGGAGAGAGTGTCGAACACGGCGGCGTCGGTCCTCGGAGTCGGGGGCAGTGAGCGTCTTCCAGGGTATCCGGCCGCGCAAGGAAGTGGTCCCCGCCTTGCACAACCGTACGGTCAGGCCCTCAACGTCTCCTCCAGTTTGCGCGCCACGGAGCTCGCCTCCTCCGCGGGCAGCGGCGCGTGGTCGGTGCCGGTCACGTAGAAGGCGTCGACGGCGTTCGACCCGAGCGTACTGACATGCGCGCTGCGCACCCGTACCCCGGCGTCCTCCAGCGCCCGCCCGATCCGGAACAGCAGTCCGGGTGCGTCCTGGGCCCGCACCTCGATCACCGTGGCGTGCCGGGAGGCCGCCGAGGCGACCGTCACGCGCGGCGGCGGGGCCACCCAGCCCCGGCGCCTCGGGTAGGCAGCGTCCCGCTCGGCGAGGCGTCCGGCGATGTCCAGGGAGCCGTCCAGGGCGCGGACCAGGTCCGCACGGAGGCGGGCCGCCTGGGGCAGGGAGCCGTACTCGGCGGCGACCCGCCAGTCCAGGAGCAGGACGGCGCCGTCGTCGACGTCGTCGGGGAGCTGGAGGGAGCGCAGCTCGGCGGTGCGGACGGCGAGGCGGTGCATGGCCAGGACGCCGGAGACGGCCGGGAGGACGCCCGGCTGGTCCGGTACGGCGATGAGCAGTTCCACGCCGAGCGGCTCGGGGTCGCCGGACGGCTCGTCCTCCGTCGCCGCCGGTTCGGTCTGGGCCCGCAGGGACAGCACCGGGCTGCCCGTGCGGAACGCCTCGATCGCCAGCCGCTCCTGCTCGGCCGTCGGCGCGCCCGGCTCGGGCTCGTCGGCGTCCCCGGCGAGGACCGCCGAGACCCGCTTGACCAGGTCGGCGACGAGCGAGCCGCGCCAGGACGACCAGGCGGCCGGGCCGGTGGCCAGCGCGTCGGCCTCGGTGAGGGCGTGCAGCAGCTCCAGGGTGCCCTGGCTGCCGACCGCCTCGGCGACCAGCCGGACCGTGGCCGGGTCCTCCAGGTCGCGCCGGGTGGCGGTCTCGATGAGCAGCAGATGGTGCCGTACCAGCGTCGACAGGACCGCCACCTCCGTGCGGTCGAAGCCGATCCTGGCCGCCACGTCCTTGGCGATGATCTCGCCGGCCACCGAGTGGTCGCCGGGCCAGCCCTTGCCGATGTCGTGCAGCAGCGCGGCGACCAGGAGCAGGTCGGGGCGGTGCACGCGGCGGGCGAACTCGGAGGCCCGGACGGCGGTCTCGATGAGGTGCCGGTCGACGGTCCAGATGTGCACGGCGTTGCGCTGCGGACGGCAGCGGACCCGCTCCCAGTCGGGAAGGAGGCGGGTGATCAGCCCCTCGGCCTCCAGTGCCTCCCAGACGTCGACGGTGGGGCGGCCGGAGCCGAGGAGCGTGACCAGCTGCTCGCGCGCCTCGGCGGGCCAGGGCGTGGGCAGGGGGCGCGCAGTGGCGGCCATGCGCCGTACGGCGTGCAGGGAGAGCGGAAGGCCGGCCTGAGCGGCGGCGGCCGCGGCGCGCAACGGGAGCACGGGGTCGCGTTCGGGGCGTGCGGCGCGGGCGAGCACCACCTCGCCGTCCTGCTCCACCACCCCTTCGGCGAGCGGGGAGCGCTCGGTGACCGGCTTGCCGCCCAGCATGGCGCGCAGCCGGGGCCGCACGGCGCGCGAACGCAGCACGCGCCCCACTTCACGCCAGGTGACGTCACTGGCGTACGAGATGACCCGCGCGGACTCGTAGACCTGGCGCAGCAGCGTGTCGGCGTCGAGGAGGTCCAGTTCGGCGGCGACCTGGTCCTGCTCCTGGAGCGCCAGGCGGTCGGTGGCGCGCCCGGTCGCGAGGTGCAGGGCGTCACGGACGTCGAGCAGGCGCCGGCGGGCGTCGGCGAGGCCCTCGCGCGGGGCGTCGGCCAGCCAGGAGGCGGCGACGGCACGCAGCGTGGTGGCGTCCCGCAGCCCGCCGCGGGCCTCCTTCAGGTCCGGTTCCAGGAGGTACTGCAGCTCGCCGTGGCGTTCGGCGCGCTCGAGGCAGAGCTCCTGGAGTTCGGGGAGGCGTTTGGGGGCCTGGTTGCGCCAGTCGGCGAGGATCGTGGTGCGCAGTCCGGTGGTCAGGCCCAGGTCGCCGGCGATGTGGCGGGCGTCCAGGAGGCCCAGCTGGACCTTGAGGTCCTCGCCGGCGGTCTTGCGGGCCTCGGCGGGCGTGCGCACGGAGTGGTCGAGGGCCAGGCCCAGGTCCCAGACGGGGTACCAGAGCCGGTCGGCGACGGCGGCCACCGCGCCGGAGTCGCCGCCCTCGTGCAGCAGCAGAAGGTCCAGGTCGCTGCGCGGGGACAACTCGCCGCGGCCGTAGCCGCCGACGGCCACCAGGGAGACGCCGCCCCTGACGCCCTCGGTGGCCGCCGCGAACAGGCCGGTCAGCCAGCCGTCCGTGAGTTCGGCGAGGGCGGTACGGCGCGACGGCCCGGACCGCGCCCCCTCGGTGAGGAGGCGCAGCCGGGCCGCCGCGTAGCCGCTGGGTCCCGTGTTCTCCGCGTCGTTCCGAACTTCCGTACCCGTCACCCAGCGACTCCTGCCTGTATTCAGATGGTTCTGTTCTACAGTGCGTCCGGTCCGCGCTCGCCCGTACGGACCCGAACGGCGGTCTCGACCGGGACGGACCAGACCTTGCCGTCACCGATCTTGCCGGTGCGGGCGGCCTTGACGATGACGTCGATCAGCTGTTCGGCGTCCTCGTCCTCGGCCAGCACCTCGATGCGGATCTTGGGCACCAGGTCGACCGTGTACTCCGCACCACGGTAGACCTCGGTGTGGCCGCGCTGCCGACCGTAGCCGCTGGCCTCGGTGACCGTGAGACCGTGGACGCCGAAGGCCTGCAGGGCCTCCTTGATCTCGTCGAGCCGGTGGGGCTTCACGACGGCGGTGATGAGCTTCATGCGTCCACCTTCTTGCTCGTGCCGGCCAGGGCCGCGGCGGAGACGGTGCCGACGACACCGCCGCCCGCCCCGCTGAAGTCGTATGCAGTCTCGGCGTGCTCGGCCTGGTCGATGCCGGAGATCTCCTCGTCCTCGGAGACCCGCATGCCGATGGTCTTGTCGAGGAGGAAGGCGAGGACCGCGGAGGCCACCAGGGAGTAGCCGAGGACCGCGCCGACACCGGCGAACTGCTTCCACAGCTGGGTGAAGGAGTGGTCGCCGTAGAAGACGCCGGTCGCGGTGGACTGGCCCTTGCCGGTGGCGAAGAAGCCGATGAGCAGGGAGCCGATGATGCCGCCGACCATGTGGACGCCGACGACGTCCAGGGAGTCGTCGTAGCCGAACCTGAACTTCAGGCCGACGGCCGCGGCGCAGGCGACACCGGCGATGGCGCCGACGGCGATCGCGCCGAGCGGGGAGACCGCACCACCGGACGGCGTGATCGCGACCAGCCCGGCTACCGCGCCGGAGGCGGCGCCCAGCGTGGTGAACGCGCCGTGCCGGATCTTCTCGTAGGCGAGCCAGGCCAGCATGGCGGCGGCGGTGGCGACCTGCGTGTTGACGAACATCAGCGCGCCGACGCCGTCGTCGTTGCCGAGCCAGGAGCCGGCGTTGAAGCCGAACCAGCCGAACCACAGCAGACCGGCGCCGAGCATGACCAGCGGGAGGCTGTGCGGGCGCATCGGGTCCTTCTTGAAGCCGACCCGCTTACCGATGACCAGGATCACGCCGAGCGCGCCGGCACCGGCGTTGATGTGGACCGCGGTACCACCGGCGAAGTCGATCACACCGAGCTTGTAGGCCCAGCCGTCGGCGCCCCACACCCAGTGGGCGACCGGGACGTAGACGACCGTGAGCCACAGGGCGACGAAGAGCGCCCAGGCCGAGAACTTGACGCGGTCGGCGATGGCACCGCTTATCAGAGCCGGCGTGATGACCGCGAACATCATCTGGAAGACCATGAAGACGAAGATCGGGATCGTGTAGCCGTCCCAGAGCTCCGTCAGGCCGACGTTGCTCATGCCCAGCCAGTCGGAGTTGAAGCCGATGAAGCCGTTGCTGGAGCCGAAGGCCAGGGAGAAGCCGTAGAGCACCCACAGGATGGTGACGATCCCGATGCTGACGAAGCTCATCATCAGCATGTTCAGGGTGCTCTTGACGCGGACCATGCCTCCGTAGAAGAAGGCGAGTCCCGGCGTCATGAGCAGCACCAGGGCGGAACAGATGAGCATGAAGCCTGTGTTCGCGGAGGACAGCTTGGGTGCCTCCGCGGCAAGCATGATGGCTGGTGCCATCGGCGTCTCCTCGTCGATTGGTACGGCCCTGTGTGCGGGCGATGCCTGAGAGCGGTCCGGTTCAAGCGGGGGGTGGGCCGGTTATGCGCCATGAGATTGGCGCAGCGCGGTTTCGGTCGTTGCCCCTCGTTGTTTCGCCGCCGTGACGAAGGAGTCGCGGGTGTTACGCGTCGGTGAACTGGCTGATGTTCGCGGTGCGGATCGTTATCGTGACGCAACCTCGATGGATGACACCGCAACCATCGGTGGAGGAACCCCCACGGCGACCGGCCGCGTCCGCGAGAGCGGCGCCGGTGTGGGCGCGAAGACAGGACCGGCCGCGGGCGGCCTTCCGATGACCTGGCGTGGGGGAGCCGAGTCGGGCAGTTCGGGAGGGCCGGCCGCGGCCGGGGTCCGGGCGGTGCCGGGGTTCAGACCGCCTCGGCGGTCTCCGGCAGATCGACGGCGAGCTGTTCGGTGAGGTCGACGACCGCGGCGAGATCGCCATGATCACGGACGGCCGAGTCCACCGTCTTTCGAATACGAGTGTTCACGCGTTCGGAGCGCACCTTCTTGGCGATGCCCATGGCCTCGGCGGCGAGAACCGTGCTCTGCTCGGGCTCGCCCCGCAGCAGGTGCACGGTGGCCATGCCGATGAGGTTCAGTGCGTACGACCGCTGGTGCTCGGCGTCCTTGGCGAAAAGCTCCACGGCCCGCTGCATCAGGGGCTCCGCCAGCGAGGCGTAGGTGGGGCTGCGGCCGGCGACATAGGCGAGGTCGCGGAAGGAGTGGCTGTTCTCGCCGTAGAGCTCGGCCTCGGAGAAGAAGCGGATCCAGTCCGGGTCCGGCTCATCCCACTCGTCGGCCTCGGCGAAGGTGTCCTCGGCCATCCGGACCGCCCGCTTGCACTTCCCGGGCTGGCCCATGTTGGCGTAGGCGCGGGCCTCCATCGCATACAGCATCGACTGGGTGCGCGGGCTCGCGCAGTCCCGGCTGCCGTACTGGGCGAGGTGGATCAGCTCCAGAGCGTCGTCGGGCCGGCCGAGGTGGATCATCTGGCGGCTCATGCTGGAGAGGACGTAGGAGCCCAGCGGCTTGTCGCCGGCCTCCTTGGCCGCGTGCAGGGCGAGCACGAAGTACTTCTGGGCGGTGGGCTGGAGGCCGACGTCGTACGACATCCAGCCGGCCAGTTCGGCCAGCTCGGCGGCGACCTTGAAGAGCTTGCGGGCCGTGGCCTCGGGCTGGGGTTCCTGGAGGAGGTCGGTGACCTCGTGCAGCTGGCCGACGACCGCCTTGCGGCGCAGGCCACCGCCGCACTGGGCGTCCCACTGGCGGAACATCACCGTGGTGGACTGCAGCAGCTCCAGCTCGGGCTTGGAAAGACGCCCGGGGCGGCGGGAGTCGGCGGCCGACTCGGGGGGCGGCTGCGGTCCGGCGGGCGAGGGGACCAGCCAGCGCTGCATGGGCTCGATGAGGGACGGGCCCGCCGACAGGATCAGCGAGGTTCCGAGGAAGCCGCGCCGCGCCAGCATCAGGTCGCTGCGCGAGAACTCGCTGAGCAGGGCCACCGTCTGCGGGCCCGTCCAGGGCAGGTCGACGCCGGTCGCGGAGGGTGACTGGCGGGCGGCCCGCAGACCGAGGTCCTCGACCGAGACGACACAGCCGAAGCGCTCGGAGAACAGCTCGGAGAGGATCCTCGGGATCGGCTCGCGCGGGTTCTCCCCGTCGAGCCAGCGGCGCACCCTCGACGTGTCGGTCGAGATGTGGTTGGCCCCCAACTGGCGTGCCCTGCGGTTCACTTGCCGCGCCAGCTCGCCCTTGGACCAGCCGCTGCGCACGAACCACGAGTTGAGCAGCTCATTGGGGCGCTTGTCCGTACTGGCCGCGGTCGTCCCGCTTCCGCCGTTGCCGCCCACTGGAACGCCCCCATCCCTGAGACCACTTGTTGCCGGATGCGCCAAGCCCTATCAGAATGCCGGTAAATACGGCTGCCCGTCCGCCAGTTCTCACCCTTCGAACGGGATACCGAGTTGCCTCCGGCATACCCACGAGTGCATGTGCCCCCAGGCCTCGTGCACACAAAGTAATCCTACGATCACTGCTCCAGCCATGGCGATCCCGGAAACGCCACCATTCGCCACCCCTTCGAATGAACTCACGACGGCCCTGGCGCGATTCACTTGACATAGGACGGCCGGGAGTAGGCGGAGCGATGCACTCGGGGGCGCGCAGGCCCCGATGCACCACCGGCAGCGCTTCCAGGCGCTGACTTGACCCTGCGGGCGCGAGGGAAGGCGGAGCCGTAGCGTCACGTTCCGTTTCGGTCTCGTTCCGTGTCGTAACCACCGGCGCGCCGGACCCGTTGGAGGGGGCATGGGCTTCACGATCGGCGGCATTCGCGAGATCCGCTCCGGCACACGCCGGCGCGGTCGTTCATCGGACTGCACCGCCGTCGCCGAGTTCACCGGTCTGTGGGGCTGGGACGTGGTCCCGGGGGCCCGGGCCGCGGCCGGCGCGTGCTCGTGCGGGCACGCCGAGTGTCCCGCGCCGGGAGCGCATCCGCTGGACTTCGCGCCCCAGGTGTCCGCCGGGGCCACGCTCGACGAGGTCACCAAGGCCTGGGGCGAGTTCCCGGGCGCGGCGGTGATGCTGCCGGTCGGCCGCGCCTTCGACGTCGTCGAGGTCGCCGAGCCCGCCGGGCGCCGGGCCCTGGTCCGCCTGGAGCGGATGGGCCTGCCGCTGGGACCGGTCATCGCCACCCCGGAGGGCCGCGCCCACTTCCTCGTCGCCCCCGGCGCCGCCGCCGAACTTCCCGAACTGCTCTACCGCATGGGCTGGGACGACCCCTCCTCCCTGGACCTGCGCGGCCTCGGCCCGGGTACGTACCTCACCGCTCCGCCGTCCGACCGGGGCGGCCTGGGCCCGGTGCGCTGGCTGCGGCCACCGGCCCTGGACTCGGCGACGCAACCGCCGGCGGCGAGGCTGCTGCTGGGGACACTGGCGTACCTGGCACACCGGTCGTGGGCCTGAGCGCTCCGCTGGAATCGCCGCGATACGCCGTCGTTCGTCCACGGCGACGTCGTGGCTGGTCGCGCCCACGCGGCGGAGCCGCATATCGATACGGCCCCGCGCCCCTTCGGGACGCTGCCGAGCAACAGCAGACTTCACCCGACCTGCTCGGCCGCAGGGGGCTCCTCATACGCCGAAGCGCCCGTCCCCGGCTGCACCTTGGGGATCGGGCGCTTCTCACGAAGGCTCACGAAGGTTCTCGCGCCAGCGGCGGGTGAATTTACCCGGCTGGGATCAGTCACCGATAAGGGCATCCACGAACGCCTCCGGCTCGAACGGTGCCAGGTCGTCCGCACCCTCGCCGAGGCCGATGAGCTTCACGGGGACGCCCAGTTCGCGCTGGACCGCGATCACGATGCCGCCCTTGGCGGTGCCGTCCAGCTTGGTGAGCACGATGCCGGTGATGTCGACGACCTCGGCGAACACCCGGGCCTGGATCAGGCCGTTCTGGCCGGTGGTGGCGTCCAGGACGAGCAGCACCTCGTCCAGCGGGGCGTGCTTCTCGACGACCCGCTTGACCTTGCCGAGCTCGTCCATGAGCCCGGTCTTGGTATGAAGACGCCCGGCGGTGTCGATCAGCACGACATCCACCCCCATCTCCTTGCCCTCCTTCACCGCGTCGAACGCGACGGAGGCGGGGTCGCCGGCCTCCGGCCCGCGCACGGTGTAGGCGCCCACCCGCTCGCCCCAGGTCTGGAGCTGGTCGGCGGCGGCGGCCCGGAAGGTGTCGGCGGCGCCCAGGACGACCGTACGGCCGTCGGCGACGAGCACCCGCGCGAGTTTGCCGGTGGTGGTGGTCTTGCCGGTGCCGTTCACGCCGACGACCATCACGATGCCGGGCTTGCGGTCGGCGGGCTCGGTCTTCACGACGCGGTCGGCATCGGTGCCGACCAGATTGAGCAGCTCCTCGCGCAGCAGTCCGCGCAGCTCCTCGGGGGTGCGGGTGCCGAGCACCTTGACGCGCTCGCGCAGTCGTTCGACCAGCTCGGTGGTGGGCTGCACGCCGACGTCGGCGGTGAGCAGGGTGTCCTCGATCTCCTCCCAGGTGTCGTCGTCGAGGTGCTCGCGCGAGAGCAGCGTGAGCAGCCCCTTGCCGAGGGCGTTCTGGGAGCGGGAGAGCCGGGCGCGCAACCGGACCAGGCGGCCGGCCGTGGGCTCGGGGATCTCGATCTCGGGAGCCGGGGGCTCTTCTACGACGACGGGAGCCGAGCCGTCGGGAAGGTCGACCTCCTCTATCGTCCGGCGCGGTTCGTCGCGCGGCGTCTCGGCCTCGTCGCCGACGTGCGGCTCGGCCGGGGGCGCGGTGATGTCGGGCGCGGCGGGGGGCGGCGGGGGCAGCGGCTTCTTGCGCCGGCTGCCGATGACGAGCCCGCCGAGCGCGCCGAGCACGACCACGGCGATGACTACAGCAAGGATGACGGTTTCCA
Source organism: Streptomyces sp. NPDC051105 (assembly GCF_040682795.1). Lineage (NCBI taxonomy): Bacteria > Bacillati > Actinomycetota > Actinomycetes > Kitasatosporales > Streptomycetaceae > Streptomyces > Streptomyces sp. NPDC051105. The sequence continues at coordinate 53,882 of NZ_JBFBBR010000019.1, forward strand.
TAACCCGTCCAGTATCCATCCCTCCCCCGGGCACGACTTTGTTCCCTCGCGAGGGAGTTTCCGAACGATTCCCCGAGGGGGAATGTCTCCTTTGGGGGCATTCGTCGGACTAAAGTACGATGACTGCTCATGAGCTCCACCGCCCACCACGATGGCGCCCTCGAACATCTGGAAGAGTCACTGGAGCACCACGGCCTCGAAACCCGGGGTATCGAACCGGTCCCCGACTCCGAGCGCACCGGGACACCCCGCGGGCTGCTCCCCACCTGGATCGCCGCCAACATCAGCGTCCTGCTGCTCACCGTGGGCGCGAGCCTGGCGGTGTCGTTCGGACTGAACTTCTGGCAGGCGCTGGTGGTCGGCACCGCCGCGCCGATCGTGTCGTACGGCCTGGTCGGGCTGGTCGGCATCGCGGGCAAGCGCGGTGGCGCACCGGGCATGGCCCTGTCCCGCGCGGTCTTCGGGCAGCGCGGAAATCTGCTGCCCGGCGCGCTGATCTGGGTGGCGCGCTGGGGCTGGGAGACGATCAACGCGGTGACCGGCGCCTATGCGCTGCTGACGGTCCTGGACATCGTCTTCGGGGTCGGGAGCAACACCGCCCTGATCATCGTCGCCCTCCTCCTCTTCGTGCTCACCACGTTCGCGATCTCGGGCATGGGCATCAAGGCGGTGCGGCGCTGCAACCGGTGGGCTACCTGGCTGTTCGGCGCCTTCACCCTGCTGGTCCTCGGCCGTCTGATCGCGAAGACGGACTGGAGCGGCGTGCTCGGGCAGCCCGCCGGCCCCACGGCGGCGATGATCACCGGGGTCGGACTGATCGCGGCGGGCGGGATGAGCTGGGCGCCGGCCTCGCCGGACTTCACGCGGTATCTGCCGGGTACGGCGTCCTCGGCGGCGATCGTACGCAACACGGTCGGCGGCGCCGTGCTCGTCGTCCTCCCCATGGTCCTGATGGGTGCGGTGGTGGCGTCCGGCACGCCCGACCTCGCCAAGGCGAGCGACCCGGTCTCCTTCCTCGGCGAGATCCTCCCGCTGTGGCTGGCGGTCCCCTATCTGCTGATCGCACTGGTCGGGATGGTGCTGATCAACGCGATGTCGATGTACTCGGCCGGCTTCACCGCCCAGACGCTCGGTTTCCGGATCCCCCGCCACTGGGCGGTCTCCGTCAACGCGGTGATCTCGCTGGTCCTGGGCGGGGTGCTGATGCTGGCGGCGACCTCGTTCATGAGCGCGTTCATCGCCTTCCTGTCGCTGCTGGCGGTGGCGTTCTCGGCCTGGGTGGGCGTGTTCGGGACCGACATGCTCCGGCGGCGGGAGTACGACGCCACGGCGCTCCTCGACACCACCCGGGCCAGCGCCTACTGGTACCGGGCGGGCTTCTCCCCCGCCGCCGTCACGGCCTGGGCGCTCGGCCTGGCGGCCGGGTCCCTGTTCACCAGGTCCGACTGGTTCACCGGCCCGCTCGCCTCGAACAACCCCGTCGGCCGGTACGGGCTGGGCTGGATCGCGACGATCGTCGTCTCGGGTCTGCTGTACGCGCTGCTGCCGAAGCCGGCGGTGGTGCCGGCCGCACCCGGGAAGCGCGCGCCTCTGGCTGTCTGACGTGCCGTCAGCTACTGTCCCCGCCACACCCGCCCGGCCAAGGTGAAGGGGAACTCCCATGCCCGTCTCGGTCGTCCGCTTCAACCTCGTCGAGCCCGGAGCCGACTCCGCTTCCCTGGGCGCCCGCTACCGGGCCGCCGTGGAGATGGCCGCGTACGCCGACGAGCACGGGGTCACCACGGTCCAGACCGAGGAACACCACGGGGTCGACAACAACTGGCTGCCGTCGCCGTTCATCTTCGCGGGCGCGGTGTTCGGGGCGACCCGGAACATCGCGGTGACCGTGTCGGCGGTGATCGGCCCGCTGCACGATCCGCTGCGGCTGGCGGAGGACATCGCGGTGCTCGACCTGCTCGGCGGAGGGCGGCTGGTGACGGTGGCCGGGATCGGCTACCGGCCGGAGGAGTACGCCCTGTTCGACGTGGAGTGGAAGCGGCGGGGCCGGCTGCAGGACGAGGTGCTGGAGACGGTGCTCAAGGCCTGGACCGGGGAGGAGTTCGAGTACCGAGGCCGTACGGTACGGGTCACGCCGCGCCCCTTCACCGATCCGCACCCGCTGCTGCTGGTCGGCGGCTCCTCCAAGGCCGCCGCCCGCCGTGCCGCCCGGCTCGGCCTGCCGTTCTTCCCCAGCGCGCATCTGCCGGAACTGGAGGCGTACTACAAGGAGAAGCTCACCGAGTACGGCACGGAGGGCTGGACGATGATGCCCACGGCGGAGACACCGCTGCTGCACATCGCCGAGGACCCGGACCGGGCGTGGGCTCAGTACGGGAAGCACTTCCTGCATGAGGCCCGGACCTACGCGTCCTGGCAGTCCGGCGACATCCACTCGGCGGTGCGCTCGTCGGCCACGACGGTGGAGGAACTCCGCGCGGAGGGCGTCTACCGCATCCTCACGCCGGATGAGTGCGTGGCGGCCGGCCTGGACAACCTGGTCCTGCATCCCCTGGCGGGCGGCATGCCCCTGGAGGAGGGCTGGCGAAGCCTGCGGCTGTTCGGAGAGGCGGTGCTTCCGGCGCTGCCGGCGTAGCGGGGCGGGGGTTCGTACCCGCGCGCACGGGTGAGCGGGGCACCGGCGGACACCGGCGTCGCGGCCGAGCGCCGTCGCGGCGACAGCGAGGCACGCGGCGGATCGGACGGTCGGGCGAGAAGTGCCGGCCGGGCCAGGGCGCCGGGTGGCCAGGGCGCCGACTGAGTCAGGGCACCGACTGAGTCAGGGCACCGGGTGGGTCGGGCACCGGCTGGGTCTGGGCACCGGTGGGTATGACCGCCGCCCCGCCCGGGCAGTGACCGGGCGGGGCGGCGGGGGGTACGAGGAGAGGGGCAGCGGGGACTTGGCCCTTCTCCTCGAGCTGGGGGCCTCGTGACGAGGGTCAGCCCATCTCCTCCAGGGACTTGCCCTTCGTCTCCTTGACGTACTTGAGGACGAACGGGATGGAGAGGGCCGCGAAGACCGTGTAGATCACGTAGGTCGCGGAGAGGTTCCAGTCGGCCAGCGACGGGAAGCTCGCGGTGATGGCCCAGTTGGCGATCCACTGCGCGGAGGCGGCCACGCCCAGCGCGGCGGCACGGATCTTGTTCGGGAACATCTCGCCGAGGAAGACCCAGACGACCACGCCCCAGGACAGGGCGAAGAAGAGGACGAAGATGTGCGCGGCGATCAGCGCGGTCCAGCCCTGCGCGGCGGGGAGCTTGCCGTCGACCAGGTGGTAGGAGAAGGCCCAGGCCTCCAGGGCGAGGCCGACGACCATGCCGACCGAGCCGATGAGGGCCAGCGGCTTGCGGCCGATCCGGTCCACGAAGATCATCGCGATCACGGTGCCGACGATGTTGATGATCGACGTCGTGAAGGAGTAGAAGAACGATTCCGTCGGGTCGACACCGACCGACTGCCACAGCGTCGAGGAGTAGTAGAACGCGACGTTGATGCCGACGAACTGCTGGAAGACCGAGAGACCGATACCGACCCAGACGATCGGCTTGAAGAAGAAGGAACCGCCGAGCAGGTCCTTGAACGTCGACTTGTGCTCGCTCTTCATCGCGTGCTCGATCTCGGCGACGCGGGCGTCCAGGTCGATCTTGTCGCCCTCGACCTCTTCGAGGATCTCGCGGGCACGGTCGTGCTTGCCGACCGAGATCAGGAAGCGCGGGGACTCGGGGATGGCGAAGGAGAGCAGGCCGTACAGGACGGCGGGGATCACCATGACGCCCAGCATGACCTGCCAGGCCTCCAGGCCCATCAGCTTGCCGCGCTGGTCGCCCCCGGCGGCGTTGAGCAGACCCCAGTTGACCAGCTGCGAGATGGCGATGCCGACGACGATCGCGGCCTGCTGGAAGGAACCGAGGCGGCCTCGGTAGGCGGGCGGGGCGACCTCGGCGATGTACGCGGGGCCGATCACGGAGGCCATACCGATGGCGAAACCACCGATGATGCGCCAGAAGGCGAGGTCCCACAGGGCGAAGGGCAGCGCCGAACCGACGGCACTGATGGTGAACAGCACGGCGGCGATCTGCATACAGCGGATACGGCCGATCCGGTCGGCTATCCGGCCGGCGGTCGCGGCGCCGATGGCGCAGCCGATCAGGGCGATGGCGATGACCTGGGCCAGGGCGGCGGACCCGATGTCATAGCGGCTTCGGATGGCCTCGACGGCGCCGTTGATGACGGAGCTGTCGTAGCCGAAGAGGAAACCGCCCATCGCGGCGGCCGCCGCGATGAAGATGACATGCCCGAGATGTTCGGGGTGAGCCGTCCCGGCTCCTGAATGGGGTGCCTGCGCAGTGCTGGTCACAAGAAACTCCTCGGGCCACCCGGCAGCGCTGCCGGGGGTGGGGGTGAGCCCTCCCAGGGACAAGTGGCGCACAACATGACGCCACTCACACCTGAAGGTAAAAGCAACGTTGCAGAGACTATGCCTTCAAGTTTCGAAGTCAATAGGGGGAGGGGTGTGAAGTTGCAGATACCACGCAAGGGAAATGCGTTCACTTCTTGAAGATGGCGGGGAGATGATCTACCGGGGGACGCGGGCTGCGTCGAGTGCGGTTCCGCCGCCGGGGGCGACCAGGCACGACGCATCCGCAGCGGAACGCCGGGCAGGACCCAGCCTCAGCGCAGCCGCTGGCTGATGACCTTCGACACACCGTCGCCCTGCATGGAGACGCCGTAGAGCGCGTCGGCGACCTCCATCGTGCGCTTCTGGTGCGTGATCACGATCAGCTGCGACGACTCCTGGAGCTCCTGCATGATGCGGATCAGCCGCTGGAGGTTGGTGTCGTCCAGGGCCGCCTCGACCTCGTCCATGACGTAGAACGGACTGGGCCGCGCCTTGAAGATCGACACCAGCATCGCCACGGCGGTCAGCGAGCGTTCGCCGCCCGACAGCAGGGAGAGCCGCTTCACCTTCTTGCCCGGCGGCCGGGCCTCGACGTCCACGCCCGTGGTGAGCATGTTGCCGGGGTCGGTGAGGATCAGCCGTCCCTCGCCGCCCGGGAACAGCCGGCTGAAGACGCCCTCGAACTCCCTCGCCGTGTCCCAGAACGCCTCCGTGAAGACCTGTTCGACGCGTTCGTCGACCTCCTTCACCACTTGAAGCAGGTCGGCGCGGGTCTTCTTCAGGTCCTCCAGTTGCTCGCTGAGGAACTTGTGCCGTTCCTCAAGGGCCGCGAACTCCTCCAGGGCGAGCGGGTTGACCTTGCCCAGCTGCTGGTAGGCCCGCTCGGCCGCCTTGAGCCGCCGTTCCTGTTCGGCCCGGTGGAAGTGCTTGGGCTGGTTGCGCGGATGCTCGGGGTCCTCCGGCAGCACCTCGCCCTCGGCGGGGGGCGAGGGCGGCACCAGCTGGTGCGGGCCGTACTCCTCGACGAGTCCTGCCGGTTCGACACCGAGCTCCTCCAGCGCCTTGGTCTCCAGCTGCTCGATCCGCAGCCGTTTCTCGGCGCCGAGTACCTCACCCCGGTGAACTGAATCCGTGAGTTTGTCGAGTTCCGCCTTGAGGTCACGGCCGGTGGTGCGGGCGGCGGTCAGCTCCTGCTCGCGCCGGGCCTTCGCGGCCTCGGCGGCGCCCCGCTCCCGGTCGGCCCGGCCGACCGAGACCTCGACATGCGCGAGCAGCTGCCGGGCGCCGGAGGCGACGGCCTCCGCGACCGCGGCCTCGTGGCGCAGCCGGGCCCGGCGCTGTTCCGCACGCGCGCGTGCCTCGCGTTCCGCGCGGGCGGCGCGGTCGAGGGAGTCGGCGCGGCCGGCGAGGCCCTTGACCCGCTCCTCGTGGGTACGGACCTGGAGGCGGGCCTCCATCTCGGTCTGGCGGGCGTTGGCACCGTCGGCGGCCAGCCGGTCCCGCACCGAGGTGTCCGGTTCCTCCTCGACCGGCATCTCCTCGGCCACGGCGAGCCGCTCGGCGAGAACCTCGACCTCTTCCAGGGCCTTGTCGAGGGACTCCTGGGCGCGGGCCGCGGCGGCCGTGGAACGTTCCGCCTCGCCGGCCGCGCCGCGCGCCTGTCCGGCGAGCCGGCCGAGCTGCTGGGCGACGGCCGACTTCTCCCGGTCGGCGGCGCGGCGGCGTTCCGCCAGCTCCTCGACCTGGGCGGTGCACGCCTTGCGGTGTTCCTGGGCCGTCTGCTGGGCCTCGGTCAGCGCCTCGCAGCGGACCGCCAGCTCTTCCAGTTCGGCGGCGGCCTCGTCGACGGAGGCCTGTACTTCGAGGAGGCTGGGGGCGCCCGCGGAGCCGCCGTGCGCGAAGTGCGCGCCGAGGAGGTCGCCTTCGGCGGTGACGGCGGTGAGGTGGGGGTGGCGGTAGACGAGTTCCTCGGCGGCTTCGAGGGTGTCGACCACGACGATGCCGTGCAGGAGGCGGCGGACGGCGGGCATCAGCTCGGAGGGGCCCCGGACCAGGTCGGCTGCGAGGTTCCCGGAGGGGGGTGCCGTGAAAGGTCGCCGGTCGGCCGCGGGTGCGCCATGGCTGGTCGCGCCGTTCCCCCCGCCCCTTCGGGGCGCTTCTGATGGGGGCGTCTCATCATCGGGGGTTCCCGCCAGCAGCAACGCGGCTCGGCCGCCGTCCTGCTTGCGCAGCAGCCGGATCGCGTCGGCCGCCGAAGCCGGGGTCGTCACCGCGATCGCGTCTGCCGCCGTACCGAAGGCCGCCGCCAAGGCCACCTCGTGGCCCGGGGTCACCGTCAGCAGTTCTGCCGCCGGGCCCAGGACTCCGGTGAGGCGGTCCCGGGCGCCGAGCAGTATGCCGGTGCCGTCCTTGCGGCGCAGGCCCAGCGCCAGCGCCTCGTGGCGGGCCTGGGTCGCGGCGCGGCTGCGTTCCGCCGCGGTGCTCGCCTCACGGGCCGCCGTCAGAGCCGCCTCCGCCTCGGCGAGCCGCAGCCTGGCCTGCTCGTGCTGTTCGGCCAGTTCCTCGTCACCGGCGTCGAGGCCGTCGACCTCCGCCTTCAGCGCCTCGTACTCCTCCTGCGCCGACACCGCCCGCTCCTGGGCCTCGTCACGGGCGGCGGCCAGGCGGTCGATCTCGGCCTGGGCCGAGCCGGCACGCGAACGGGCCGCGTTGACCTGGCCGTTCAGCCGGGCCAGGCTCTCCCGCCGGTCGGCGATGGAGCGGGCCACGTCCTTCAGGCGCCGTTCCTCCTGGGCCAGTTCCCGCTCCAGTTCGGCGCGGTGCGCGACGGTGTCGTCGAGGGCGTGCTGGGCCGCCTCCAGGGCCGCTTCCAGCTCGGCCTCCTGCTCACGGACGCGATGGGCCTCGCGCTCCATGTCCTCGGGGTCGCGGCCGCGCCGCTCCTCGGGCGGAGTGGAGGTGGCGCTCTTCACCCGGGCGTCGGCCAGCGAGATGGTGCCGCGCACCCGCTCGGCCAGCTGGGACAGCTCGTACCAGGTCTGCTGGGCGCGCTGGAGGCGCGGGGTGAGCCGGCGTACCTCGTCTTCCAGGAGCGCCTCGCGCTGGAGGGCCTTCTTCAGTTCCTGCTCGGCGGCTTCCTTGCGCTCCTTGAGGGCGGCCTCGTCGGCGATCTCGGTCTGCAGCGCCTGGCGCAGTCGTACGAGGTCGTCGGCGAGCAGGCGCAGCCGGGCGTCGCGCAGGTCCGCCTGGATGACGGCGGCCCTGCGAGCCACCGCCGCCTGGCGGCCGAGGGGCTTGAGCTGGCGGCGGAGTTCGTCGGTGAGGTCCTGCACGCGCGCGAGGTTGGCCTGCATCGCGTCCAGCTTGCGGAGGGCCTTCTCCTTGCGCTTGCGGTGCTTGAGGACGCCGGCCGCCTCTTCGATGAAGGCCCTGCGGCCCATCGGGTCGGCGTGCAGGACGGAGTCGAGCTGGCCCTGGCCGACGATGACATGCATCTCGCGGCCGATGCCGGAGTCGGAGAGCAGTTCCTGGATGTCGAGGAGGCGGCAGGTGTCGCCGTTGATCTGGTACTCGCTGCCGCCGTTGCGGAACATGATCCGCGTGATGGTGACCTCGGCGTACTCGATGGGCAGCGCGCCGTCGGAGTTGTCGATGGTCAGGGACACCTCGGCGCGGCCCAGCGGCGGGCGCCCCGTGGTGCCGGCGAAGATGACGTCCTCCATCTTGCCGCCGCGCAGCGACTTGGCGCTGTGCTCACCCATGACCCACGTGAGCGCGTCCACGACGTTGGACTTGCCCGAGCCGTTCGGACCGACGACACACGTGATCCCCGGCTCGAACCGGAGCGTGGTCGCCGAGGCGAACGACTTGAACCCGCGAAGGGTCAGGGCCTTGAGATGCACGCCGTCGGACTTTACCCGGCGGCGCTACCGCACTCCACGAAGCCTCGCAACCTTGCGGTTTCGCGCATGAACACGCAGGGCACACCAGACGTTAAGAGAGTGAAAGGATGCGCGGGGCTGGAAGGGCCGGGCGCATGGGTGCGGGGGGCGGGCCAGAGGACGGCAAAGAAAGAAAAGAAGGGACGCCGGGGCGTCCCTTGCAGATCTTGACTACTTAGCGGTTGAAAGGGCTGCCCGACCGCCGCATGTGCTGTTGTGGAGCGATGCAGCGATCAGGTGAGCGCAGGCTCCGCCTGGTTTGCGTCGATGCTCTCCATGATCCTGTCGGGAGAAGCGGCAGCCGTCAGCGCGTCGTTCTCGGCCTGAATCCGTACCAGCTCGGATTCGAGGTCCTGGACACGCTGCTGGAGCCGTCGCATCTCGGCGAGGAGTCGCGGGTCGGAGCCGCCGACGTAACCGAGAAGCGCCTTTGCCATGATGGATGGTCCTCCACACTGAGTGACCGACCGAAGCGGTGTGGGTCGTGAGGGATCGCACCCGCGGTGCTTGACACATTCGAGTGTTACTCGCTTGTTGCTCCATGCCAAACAGCTAAGGTGCGCGGGGCTTTCAGCGTCTCACCAAAAAGTTTGACGGTCAACACGATCACGCCCTGTATTGGCGGGCGAACCCGGGCGCGCGCGACTCAGGACCGGCGGCGCTGCGACTCCTGCGGGGCCCTCAGGACGTGGCGATCAGCTTTATCTGCGGAGCCTGCCACGACAAGCGATTCTTGGCAACCACCAGGTCATTTCTGTTCTGGGCACATGCCGGTGGCATTGCACTCCGCTTCCACCTGCGGGGCTTCACGGAGCGGGGTCAGCGGATGGCGAAGCCCTCGTAGCCGCCGCGGGGTGTGTCCCAGATCTCGGTGACACCCTCGACCCGCCCGGGCGTGTCATCGCCCTGGAGCCAGGCGAGCAGCTCTTCGCAGCCCCTCGGGGAACCTTCCGCTACCACCTGGACGCGACCGTCGCCCAAATTGAGAGCAAAACCACTCAGGCCGCCGATCTCCAGTGCCTTGGCCCGCGTGAACCAGCGGAATCCCACGCCCTGCACGCGTCCACGGACCCAGGCGACCAGTCGTACATCCTCGCTCATGGGTGCAACCTAACCGGCCAATGTCACTCGGAACACTTCCGCCTTCACCGCCATGCGGTACCGTCCCCACCCAATGAATCTCATCTGAAACTCACTCGATCGGGTGAGTCTGGTTGACCAGAAGGAGTCATTGGCCACACCGGCTCCTGGGTCGACCCGGACCGCGAGGACGAGGGAAGAAGGCAAGGACATGGGACGCCACCGACGCTCCGCCGCCGGCCGCGCCGCCACGGGCCGCGCCACGGGGGTCACGGAGAACGACGGCCCGTACACAGGCGGCCACGACCCGCAGGACTCGTACGCGGGCCTCCGCTTCGGGACCGGCACCGCGGCCTACCTGCACCAGGAGGAGTACGCCGACGCCAACGCGCGCAGCTCCGCCTATCTGTACGCCACCGGTAACGACTACGCCCGGGCCGACGACACGGCCGTCTTCTCCACCGAGGAGTTCGCCCCGGTCATCGGCGGCGCCCCGGCGGGCGGCAGCGGGCACCGGCGCAGGAAGAAGGCCGGGCGGCCCGTGCGCACGGGTCTGCTCGGAGTCTCGGCCGCCGTCGCCATCGGCACCGTCGCGGTGGCCACCGGCGTGGTGCCGGGCCTGGAGAACTACAAGCTCGGTGGGAACACCAGCACCACCGGCGGCGACCGGGTGCAGGCCGACGGGGCGCCCAGCAACACGGCCGCCGAGCAGGGCGGCACCTCCGGCAGCGCAGAGAGCCGGAACACCGGCTCCTCGACCAGCCGCGACACCCAGCGCTCCGGCTCGCCCACGGAGACGGCCTCCCCGTCCGCGTCCGCGTCCGCCTCCGCTTCCACGTCCCCCACACCCACGAAGACGACTTCCGAGAAGCCGACGCCCAGCGCCACGCCGTCCAAGAAGGCGACGCCCAAGCCGACCAGGACGGCCACCAAGGCGCCGGTGAAGACCGCCGCACCGATCACCTCCTCCGAGGAGGCCGTCGTCGAGGCCGAGGTGCTGAAGCTGGTGAACGAGGAGCGGGCCAAGGTCGGCTGCAGCGCGCTGTCCGCGAACTCCTCACTGACCACGCTGGCCGAAACGTTCAGTGAGGACATGGCCGCGCGGGACTTCTTCGACCACACCGACCCGGACGGCAAGACGCCGTGGGACCGTGCCGCGGCCGCCGGCATAGCCAACCTGGGCGGCGAGAACATAGCCCGGGGCCAGGCCACCGCCCAGGCCGTCATGGACGCCTGGATGAACAGCGAGGGCCACCGCGCCAACATACTGAACTGTGACTTCAAGACCCTCGGGGTCGGGGTGCACTTCGGTTCCGGCGGCCCCTGGTGGACGCAGGACTTCGGGTACTGAGCCGTACCGACCACTCCCGGATGCGCTAACCAACAGTTAGCGCACCCTGTTGGTTAGCGCTGTGCTCGCTTACGCTTGACACATGACCATCAGCACCCAGGACCGTCCCGGGGAGGCGCATCCCCCGTACGACGCCTTCGCCCGGGCCTGCCCCTCGCGCACCACGCTGGAACATGTCATGGGCCGCTGGGGCGGGCTGACCCTGAGCGCCCTGTACGAGGGGTCGTTCCGGTTCAACGAGCTGCGCCGTCGCGTGGACGGCGTCAGCGAGAAGATGCTCTCGCAGACCCTCCAGGCGTTGGAGCGCGACGGCCTGGTGCACCGCGAGGCCCAGCCGACCAACCCGCCGCGAGTCGACTACGAACTCACCCCGCTCGGCCGCGAGATCGCCGAACGCCTGCTGTCCGTCGTCCACTTCGTGGAGAGCCGGATGGACGAGGTACTGGCCGCCCGCGCACGTTACGACGAGACGCGCGGCGCCCGCTGACACTTCGGGCAGAAGTAGCTGGACCGGTTCATCCAGGGCCGCCTGCGCATCGGCGTACCGCACCGCCGGCAGGGCAGCCCCTCCCTGCCGTAGGCGTCCAGCGAGCGGTCGAAGTACCCCGACTCGCCGTTGACGTTGACGTAGAGGCTGTCGAAGCTGGTGCCGCCGACGGCCAGGGCCGCGTTCATCACATCCCGTACATGGCCGAGGAGTTCGGCGGTGCGCGGGCGGGTGAAGCCGGCGGTCGGTCGCTCGTAGTGGAGACGGGCCCGCCAAAGGGCCTCGTCGGCGTAGATGTTGCCGACTCCGCTGATCAACGACTGGTCGAGCAGCGCCCTTTTGATGGTGGATCGCTTCCGGCGCAGCGCCTGGTGGAAGGCCTCGTCGTCGAACAGCGGGTCGAGGGGGTCGCGGGCGATGTGCGCGATGACGTCCGGCAGCCCGTCGAGGGTGTTGTCGTGCAACGACAGTCCGCCGAAGGTGCGTTGGTCGACGAAGCGGAGTTCGGTGCCAAGGCCGTCGGCGAACCTCACGCGGATTCTGAGGTGCTTCTCGTCCGGTGTCTCGTGCGGCTGGACCAGCAGCTGACCGCTCATGCCGAGGTGGGCGAGGATCGACTGGTTGGTGTCCTCCAGCGGCAGCCACAGGTACTTGCCGCGCCGGCTCGGGGTGCCGACGCGATGGCCCTTGAGCCGGTGCGTGAAATCGTCGGCGCCGGCGAGGTGCCGTCGTACGGCACGCGGGTGCAGCACTTCGGTCTCGGCCACGACACGATGGGCGACCCACCGCTCCAGGCCGCGCCGTACGACCTCGACCTCGGGCAATTCGGGCATCACGTCTCCCGTGCAGGACCCTGGACGATGCGAGCGCCCGGCCCTGGGAAGGGACCGGGCGCTCGCGTCGTCGCGCTGTTCTTCAGGCGGAGGCGGCGGACGACGAGTCGTCGTCCTTTTCGGCCGCGGCGGCCTGCTCGGCTGCCGCGGCCGCCTTGGCTGCCTTGGCTGCCTTGGCCCGCTCGTCCGCCGCGGCGCGGATGGCGCGCCAGGCGGACTCGGCGGCCTGCTGTTCCGCCTCCTTCTTGCTGCGGCCGGTGCCGGTGCCGTACGAGACGCCTCCGACGCGGGCGGCAGCAGTGAAGGTCTTCTCGTGATCGGGGCCGGTCTCCGTGACCAGGTACTCGGGCACGCCGAGGCCCTCCGTCGCGGTGAGCTCCTGGAGACTGGTCTTCCAGTCCAGGCCGGCTCCGAGGTTCGAGGACTTCTCGATCAGCGGGTCGAAGAGCCGGTGCACCAGCTCGGACGCCGAGTCGAGGCCCTGGTCGAGATAGACCGCGCCGATCACCGCTTCCAGGGTGTCGGCGAGGATGGACGCCTTGTCCCGGCCGCCCGTGCCCTCTTCACCGCGGCCGAGCCGGATGAAGGAACCCAGGTCGAGTCCGCGGCCCACCTCCGCGAGCGCACGAGAATTCACCACCGCTGCCCGGAGCTTGGCCAGCTGGCCCTCGGGCAGGTCCGGATGGGTCTTGTACAGCGTGTCCGTGACGACGAGGCCGAGGACGGAGTCACCGAGGAACTCCAGCCGCTCGTTCGTCGGCAGGCCGCCGTTCTCGTACGCGTAGGAACGGTGGGTCAACGCACGCACCAGAAGGGCGGACTCGAGCTGGTAGCCGAGCCGCCCTTCCAGAAGCGTGTGGGACGAGGCCGTGTTGTCCGTTTTCTTCTTGGCGGTTGAATCCGCCTTGGCGTCATCCGCCTTCTTGGGACTGGACACAGTGCCTCTCACCTGGCCGCTCAGACTTCGAGGACCTGGCGCTTGTTGTAGGTGCCGCAAGACGGGCACGCGATGTGCTGCTGCTTGGGCTCGTGGCAGCGCTCGCACGCAACCAGGGTGGGGACCGCAGCCTTCCACTGCGACCGGCGGTGGCGCGTGTTGCTGCGCGACATCTTCCGCTTCGGAACAGCCACGGCTACTTCTCCTGCTTCTCGTCGACGCCCGCTTCCGCGTCAGCGCCGCTCATCTCGTCCTTCTCGCCGTCCTTCGTGGAACCGGCGAGTCCCTGCAAAGCCGCCCAACGGATGTCGACGGCGTCATGGTGGTGGTCCGGGTCGTCCGCGAGGCGGGCTCCGCACTCGGAGCACAGTCCTGCACAGTCGTCCTGGCACACCGGCTGCATCGGCAGTGCGAGCACCACCGCATCACGCAGCACGGGTTCGAGGTCGAACAAGCCGTCCTCGATGAAGTACCTGTCCTCGTCGTCCTCGGCGTCGTCGCCCGGTTCCGCGATCACGCGGCCCCGGTCGTCGGCGTCAGGGTACGAGAACAGTTCCTGGAAGTCCGCTTCGAGCTCCTGCTCGACCGGCTCCAGACACCTTACGCACTCCCCCTCGGCCTGTGCACGGGCGGTGCCTGTGACGAGCACCCCTTCCATGACCGACTCGAGCCGGAGGTCCAGCTCCACCGGGGCGCCTTCCGGCACTCCGATGACCCCCTTGATACCGAAGTCCTCGGGAGCGTCGATCGTGCGGGTCAGGCGCTGCAGCGCGCCAGGACGCCGCCCCAGCTCGTGCGTGTCGAACACGAACGGGTTGCGGTGGTCTAGGCGTGCGTGAGGAGCCATTCCTGCTTTCGATCTACGAGTTCAGAGGGACGCCGTCCGGAAGATTCCTCCGGGCAGCGTTGATCGCGTACGCAGACGCGACCGAAGAGCCAGGATACTGGACCTTTCGCTGTCGGCCCAATCCGCTGGCCTTCGGCCCGTTGGCTACAGGCCCCGGCCCTGCTCGTACGCCCTCAGCTGCTCCGGCGTGATCATGCCGGTGTCGAAGAGACTGGTCTCGTCGAGGTCGTACGACTGGTGCTGGACCGGCTGCTGCTGGGCCGGCTGCTGCTGGGGGTCGTAGACAGGCTGCTGACCGGTGTCGTAGCCCTGGTAGGCGTAGGGGTCGGCCTGCTGGTAGCCGTAGGGGTCCTGCTGGGCGTAGGCGGGCTGCTGCTGCGGGTAGCCGCCGTAGGGGTCCTGCTGCTGGGGGTAGCCGTACGGATCCTGCGCCACGGGCTGCTGCATCGGCTGCTGGTCGTAGTGCGGCTGCTGCGGGGTGGCGGCGGGCTGCTGCTCGGCCTGCGCCGCCTGGGCCGCCTGGGCGTCCTGGTCGGCGAGGGCCGCGAGGTCGGCGAGGTAGTCGGCGTCGCTGGAGTGCTGGAAGGTCGTGTTGTCGTCGGCCAGGGCGCCGAGGGCGTCGGAGGCGATCCGGCCGTGCAGCTTGGCTCGGCCCTTGCCGACGGCCTCCAGGGTCTTGGCGAGGACCGCCTCGAAGGCGCCGAGCTTGACGTCGACGTAGGCGTCGGCGTCCCGGCGCAGGGTCTCGGGGTCGTGGCTGCGCTCGGGGGCGTCCTCGTCCTCGTAGCCCTGCTCGTCCAGGCCCGGGCCGGTGCCGAGGAGCTTCTCGCGGCCGCGGCCGACCGAGCCGAGGGTCTTGGTGAGGACGACCTCGAAGTTGGCGAGCTTGGAGTCGACGTAGTCGTCGGCCTCGGCGCGGACCTCCTCGGCCTCCCTGCGGGCCTCGCCGAGGATCCGGTCGGCCTCCGCCTGGGAGCGGCGGGCCACCTCGGTGTCGGAGATCAGCGAGCCGCGCTCGGCGTGCGCGGTCTCGATGATCCGCTCGGCCTCCATACGCGCCTGCTCGACCAGCTGCTCGCGGTCGCCGATCAGCTCCTGGGCCTGGGCGAGGGAGCCGGGCAGCGCCTGGCGCAGGTCTTCGAGCAGCGCGAGCAGGTCGGCGCGGTTGACCACGCACGACGCCGACATGGGCATGGCCCGGGCACCGGAGACCATGGCCACGATCTCGTCGAGCTTCTTCTGTACGTCCACCCTGCGCTCGCCACTCTCTACAGCTGTGTTGGAGACGGACGGGACGACTGTAGCCCCATCAGTCCCTGTGAATACGCTTGTTGAGGGCCTCGAAAACGGCCTCCGGAACCAGGTGGGATACGTCCCCGCCCCACTGGGCGACCTCCTTGACCAGGGAGGACGAGAGGAAGCTGTAGGTGGGGTTGGTCGGCACGAAGAGTGTCTCCACGCCCGACAGGCCGATGTTCATCTGGGCCATCTGCAGCTCGTAGTCGAAGTCGCTGACGGCTCGCAGGCCCTTGACGATGGCGGGGATCTCGCGCTGCTTGCAGAAGTCGACGAGGAGGCCGTGGAACGCCTCGACGCGGACGTTCCCGTAGTCGGCGGTGACCTGGCGGATCAGGTCGATCCGCTCGTCGATCTCGAACAGGCCCTTCTTGGACTTGTTGATCATCACAGCGACGTAGACCTCGTCGTAGAGGCGGGACGCACGGGCAATGATGTCGAGGTGTCCGTTGGTGATCGGGTCGAACGACCCGGGACAGACGGCGCGGCGCACTTGTGATCCCTCGCTCTCCGGTCCGGTCATCGTGCGTCTTCGCACGTAGAGGCGGCGCGACCGTACCAAAACGTTCCCTCGCCGTAGCGACGGGACCGGAGGGCCTCGAAGCCGGTCGGCCAGTGGAAGTCGCCGCCTCTGGTGCTGCGCTCCACGGTGACGAGCGCCTCCGGCGCTAGCCAGCCCCTCGAGTGGAGTGTGAGGAGAATCTCCCGAAGATCGTCGTCCGAGACGGCGTACGGGGGGTCGAGGAAGACCAGGTCGTACGGCTGCGCGGGGGTCGGCGACTGGACGATCTGTTCCGCTTTGCCCGCCCTCACCTCGGCGCCGGGCAGGCCCAGGTTCCTGACGTTCTCCCGTACGACGCGGGCGGCTCTGGCGTCGGCTTCGACGAGGAGGGTGTGGGAGGCACCCCGGGAGAGGGCCTCCAGGCCTACGGCTCCTGAACCGGCGTAGAGGTCGAGGACTCGTTCGCCGTCCAGGGGGCCGCCGAGGAGGGACTGCCAGGTGGAGAACAGGCCCTCGCGTGCGCGGTCGGATGTGGGCCGGGTGCCTGTGCCGGGCGGCACCGTCAGCCGACGTCCGCCGGCTGCGCCGGCGATCACGCGGGTCATTCGAGGTCCTTCGTCGTGGACGGCTTTACGGTTCAGTCTGGCAGGCCTACTGGGGTGGGGCCTGGTCCGGGACAGCGGCTGCGGGTCCACCGTGGCTTGTCGCGCAGTTCCCCGCGCCCCTTGCGGGGCGCTGCAGCTTCAGCCCTTTTCCAGGAACTGCTCCCTCTCCTCGTCCAAGAGGGCGTCCAGGGCCGTTCGTAGCCCCGGGAGCTCGGCAAGCTCCGGGTCCTTCGCCACCAGGGCCGTCGCCTCCTCCCGCGCCTCCGCGATGATCTCCTCGTCCTCGATGACCGCCAGGACGCGGAGGCTGGAGCGGGCTCCGGACTGGGCCTGGCCCAGAACGTCGCCCTCTCTGCGCTGTTCGAGGTCGATGCGGGAGAGCTCGAAGCCGTCCAGGGTCGAGGCGACCGCCGTCAGGCGCTGGCGGGCCGGGCTCGCCTCGGGCATCTCCGTGACCAGGAGGCAGAGGCCGGCGGCGGAACCCCGGCCCACTCGGCCGCGCAGCTGGTGGAGCTGGGAGACGCCGAAGCGGTCGGCGTCCATGATCACCATGGCGGTGGCGTTGGGGACGTTCACGCCGACCTCGATCACCGTGGTGGCGACCAGGACGTCCGTGTCGCCGGCGGCGAAGCGGCGCATCACCGCGTCCTTGTCGTCGGGGTGCATACGGCCGTGCAGGACCTCCACGCGGAGTCCGTGCAGCGGGCCCTTCGCCAGGTGGTCGGCCACGTCCAGGACGGCGAGCGGGGGGCGCTTCTCCGCCTCGTCCTCGGCGGACTTCTTCGCCTTCTTGGGGTCGTCCTCCTCGTCGCCGATGCGGGGGCAGACGACGTAGGCCTGATGGCCGTTCCCGACTTCCTCTCTGACCCGTTCCCAGGCGCGGGCCAGGAAGTGGGGTTTGTCGGCGGCGGGGACGACATGTGTGGCGATCGGGGAGCGGCCGGCCGGGAGCTGGTCCAGGACCGAGGTCTCCAGGTCGCCGAAGACCGTCATCGCGACCGTACGCGGGATGGGGGTCGCGGTCATGACGAGGAGGTGGGGTGGTTGTCGGCCCTTGCCGCGCAGGGCGTCCCGCTGTTCCACGCCGAAGCGGTGCTGTTCGTCCACCACCACCAGGCCCAGATCGTGGAACTGGACCTTGTCCTCGATCAGGGCGTGGGTGCCGATCACCAGGCCGGCGTCCCCGGTGACGAGGTCGAGCATCGCCTGGCGGCGGGCGGCCGTGCCCATCGACCCGGTGAGCAGGACGACCTTGGTGGCGTGCTCGGCGCCGCCCAGCATGCCGCCTTCCGCCAACTCCCCCATCATCTCGGTGATCGAGCGGTGGTGCTGCTGGGCCAGCACCTCGGTGGGCGCGAGCATGGCCGCCTGGCCGCCGGCGTCGACCACCGCGAGCATGGCGCGCAGGGCGACCAGGGTCTTCCCGCTGCCGACCTCGCCCTGGAGGAGGCGGTGCATCGGATGCTCCGTCGCCAGGTCGTCGAAGATCTCCTTCGAGACCTTCTGCTGGCCGTCCGTGAGGGTGAACGGGAGACGGTCGTCGAAGGCCGTGAGGAGGCCGTCGGGGCTGGGCCGGCGGGCCACCGCCGGGAGCAGGGCGTCGGTGTGACGACGGCGGGCCAGGGCGACCTGGAGGACGAAGGCCTCGTCCCACTTGAGGCGGGCGCGGGCGTCCTCGACGTCCGTCTTGGTGTGCGGGCGGTGGATCTTGAGGAGGGCCTCGGGGAGGGAGACCAGACCACGGCCCTCACGGAGGGTCGGCGGAAGCGGGTCCAGGGCCTCCTGGACGCTCGGCAGGACCGTCTGGATCGCCTTGCCGATCTTCCAGGACTCCAGCTTGGCGGTGGCCGGGTAGAGCGGGATGAGGGTTCCGGCCCAGGTCTCCACGGATTCGGCCGGGTCGTCGCCACGGAGCAGTTCGTAGGCCGGGTGGGCCAGTTGGAGGCGGCGGTTGAAGACCGAGACCTTGCCGGCGAACATCGCGCGCGTGCCCGGCAGGAGTTCCTTGTGGGGCTTGTGCACGCCGTTGCCGAAGAAGACCAGTTGGAGCCGGCCGCTGCCGTCGGTGATCGTGACCTCCAGCCGCTGTCCCTTGCCGCGGGGTGCCTTGGCGGAGGCGAACGTGTGCAGCCGGGCGTCGGCCACCATGGCGACCACGGTGACGTGTTCGTCCATGGGCAGGTCGGCGAGGTGGGTGAGCTGGCCGCGCTCCTCGTATCTGCGGGGGTAGTGGTGCAGGAGATCGCCGACCGTGTGCAGGCCGAGATGCTCGGCCATCACCTTCGCGGTGGCTGGGCCGAGCACCTTCTTCAGTGGTTCTTCCAGTGCGGGCACGAGATCCATTGCACACCACGCCACTGACAATGCCGTATATGTCTCGGGAAACCCCTGGTCAGACGGCCGTTTTGAGTCATAGGATGGCGCGCTCCGGCCATCCTTCCGCGGTCACCACCCCACCCGGGACCGCCCGACCCCGCGCCGACCCACGTCTTCCCCCCTCCGGCGCAGCGACGATGGACTCCCAGACCTCACAGCCATCCCAGGCATCACAGTCACCTCATACGTTCCAGGTCGAC
Organism: Streptomyces sp. NPDC051105; assembly: GCF_040682795.1. NCBI lineage: Bacteria > Bacillati > Actinomycetota > Actinomycetes > Kitasatosporales > Streptomycetaceae > Streptomyces > Streptomyces sp. NPDC051105. The sequence goes on from NZ_JBFBBR010000019.1 coordinate 72,773, forward strand.
CTGCGTGGTCTGGTGGACCTGCTCTCCCATCATCTGTACTCCAGCCCCAAGGTCTACCTGCGCGAGCTGTTGCAGAACGCGGTGGACGCCATCACCGCCAGACGGGCCGAACAGCCCGACGCCCCGGCGCGGGTGCGGCTGTACGCCGACGGCAGTGCTCTTCGGGTGGAGGACAGCGGCGTCGGGCTCACCGAGTCGGACGTGCACAGTCTGCTCGCGACCATCGGGCGCAGCTCCAAGCGGGCGGACGGGCTGCAAGAGGCCCGCTCCGACTTCCTGGGCCAGTTCGGCATCGGGCTGCTGGCCTGTTTCGTGGTCGCCGAGCGGATCCGGGTGATCAGCCGCAGCGCCCGCACGCCGGACGCGCCGCCCGTGGAGTGGACGGCCCGCGACGACGGGTCGTACACCGTCAGGACGTTGGCGCCCGAGGCCCGGCCCGAGCCCGGCACCACCGTGCATCTGGTGGCGCGGGCGGGGGCGGCGGAGTGGCTGGACGAGCGGCGGGTGCTCGCGCTGGCGCGGGACTTCGGTTCGCTGCTGCCCTACGACGTCCGGGTGGGCGACGAGGCGGTCACCGATCTGCCCGCGCCCTGGGACCGGCCGTACCCCTCCCCCAGCACCCGCCGGGTGGCGCTGGCCCGGCACTGTCAGGAGCTGTTCGGGTTCGCACCGCTGGACTCGATCGCGCTGGACGTGCCGCTGGCCGGGATCCGGGGGGTGGCGTACGTGCTGCCGTCGGCGGTCAGTCCCGCCCAGCGGGCCACCCATCGCGTGCACCTCAAGGGCATGCTGCTCACCGAGCGGGCCGAACAGCTGCTGCCGGACTGGGCCTTCTTCGTGCGCTGTGTCCTGGACACGGACAGTCTGCGGCCGACCGCCTCGCGCGAGTCGTTGTACGAGGACGAGACGCTGGCCGCCGTACGGGAGGCGCTCGGCGAAAGGATTCGGTCCTGGCTGACCGGCCTGGCCGCCGGCGATCCGGAACGGCTCTCGGCGTTCCTGTCCGTGCACCACCTGGGTGTGAAGTCGCTGGCCCGGCACGACCAGGAGATGCTGCGCACCATGCTGCCGTGGCTCCCCTTCGAGACCACGGACGGGCAGCTGTCCCTGGAGGAGTTCGCGCAGCGGCACCCGGTGGTGCACTTCACCCGGACGGTCGAGGAGTACCGGCAGGTCGCGCCGATCGCCTCCGCGCAGGGCGTCGGGGTGATCAACGGCGGTTACACGTACGACAGCGAGCTGGTCGAGGCACTGCCGTCGGTGCGGCCCGGGACGGTCGTCGCGGAGCTGGACGCCGACACCGTGACCGCGCATCTGGACACGGTGGATCCCGCGGAGGAGCTGGCGCTGGCGGGCTTCCTCGCGGCCGCGCGGGCGAAGCTGGACCCGCTGGGCTGTGATGTCGTCCTGCGCGCCTTCCACCCCCTCTCCGTGCCCGCGCTGCACCTGGACGACCGGGCGGCCCGGCACGAGCAGGCCCGCGCGGAGGCCGAGGAGCAGGCCGACGACCTGTGGGCGGGCATCCTGGGCTCGCTGCGCGGCAGCGCGCCCCGGGCGCGTCTGGTGCTCAACCATCTCAACCCGCTGATCCGGCGGATCAGTTCCCTGACGGATCCGGAGCTGATCGGCACCGCGAGCGAATCGCTCTACGGACAGGCGCTGCTGATGGCCCAGCGCCCGCTGCGGCCCGCCGACTCCGCGCTGATCAACCGCTCGTTCATCGGCCTCCTGGAGTGGGCCACTCATGGGGAGGGTGACCGCTGATGGCCGAAACCGGCGGGATCGCGGACTTCGACTCGCTGCGCCGCGCGCTGGCCGAGAACTCCGAGGAGCCGGAGGGGCCCGCCCGCAACGCGCGTGCGGAGCAGCTGCTGCTGGAGGCAGAGAAGCTGAACATCCCGCTCGCCGTGATCGAGGCGCTCGGGCATCAGCTGAAGGTCTACAACTACAGCTCCGAGAAGGACAAGATGTTCGTCCCCTTCGCGCGGCTGCTGCGGATGTGGGACGAGCGGCCCGGGGACTTCGACGAGTACGAGACGCATTCCCTGCACTGGGTCTTCAAGTGGATGTCGGCCGGCATGCTCGACCAGCCGCACATCCCGCTCGCCTCGATCGAGAAGTGGCTCGGCGAGATGGAGCACCGCTACCGGCTCGCCGGGCACTCCGAGCGGGCGGTGCGCAGCGCCGAGTTCAGCGTCGCCGGGCACATCGGTGACTTCACGCGCGCGGAGCGGGCGTACGCGGCCTGGCTGGCGGCGGACCGGGACCGGATGGCCGACTGCCACGCGTGCGAGCTGCACGGGCAGGGCAGCTGGCAGCTGCGGAACGGCCGGGACGCGGCGGCCCTGGAGCTGTGGCGGCCGGTGCTGGAGGGCGAGTACAGCTGCGCCCACGAGCCGCACACGGTCCTCGCCTCCTCCTTGGCGCCGCTGCTGCGCCTTGGCCGGGTCGACGAGGCCCGCGCCCACCACCTGCGCGGTTTCCGGCTGGTCCGCCCCATGGAGAGCATGCGGGGCGCGTACGCGGACCATGTGGAGTTCTGCGCGCTGACCGGCAACGAGGCGCGCGGCCTCGAGCTGCTCGCGGAACGTCCCGCCTACTTCACGGACGCCGGGCAGCCGCGCAGCCGGCTGGACTTCATGGCGGTGGTGACGCTGCTGATGGAGCGGCTGACCGAGCTGGGCCTCGCCGACCAGCGGGTGCCGGGGCCCGCCGGACGGGTGTGGAGCGCCGGGGAACTCGCCGTCCACGCGCGCACGGAGGCTCTGGAGCTGGCCGCGCGGTTCGACGCCCGCAACGGCACCTCGTACGTCGGCGACCAGGTGCGCGAGCGTATGGCCCAGCGGCCGCTGGTGGACCGGCTGCCGCTGGGCGTGCGCGCGGTACGGACGGCGCCCGCCGGACCGGTCGCGCCGGTGGTGCGGGTGCCCGCGCCGGAGCGACCGTCGCTGCCCGCGCTGCTCGCCGAGGCGCGTCGGCTGTCGGACACGCTCCAGCCGCACGCCCTGGACGCCTGGGCGGCGGTCGCGGAGGCCGCCGAGAGCGCCGAGGTGGACACCTATGTCCGCGCGGAGATCGCCGACCATACGGCGATGGGCCGCGGCCCGGAGGGCGTCGAGCTGTTCGAGCGGGCGGCGGAGCTGTACGCGGAGGCCGGCGACGAGGGCGAGGCGATCGCGGCACGCGCGCGTGCGGCCTACGTCCGCGCGCTGTCCGGGGAGCTGGACGAGGCCACGGCCGCGATCGGCGAGCCGTACGACCGGATCCTCGCGTTGTACGCCGACGACGCCACCGGCGTGCGGCAGACGGCGTCCGTGCTGATGAGCCGGGCGCGGATCCTGATGCGGTGGGTGCACGAGCGGTCCGAGGGCGCCACCGACGCCGAGCGGGCCGTGCGGGAACTGCTGGCGCTCGTCGGCGGGCGCGGTGGTTCCGACCTCCGGCTGGTGTCCCGGGCGGCCGAGGGGCGCGCGATGCTCGCCGAACTGGCCGAGCACGCCGGCGACGGGGAGCGGGCGGCCGAGTTGTTCCGGCAGGCGTCGGCCCAGTTCGTCGGCGCGGAGCTGCCGTGGTTCGCGGTGGAGTACGAGGTGCGGGTGGCCGCGCTCGCCCATGAGCAGGGCGACATGGCCGAGGCGGAGCGGGCGCTGCGCGCGGCCCTGGAGCACGGCGGGCCGCATGTGGAGCCGGTCGGGCGGGCCCAGCTGCATCTCCAGCTCGCCGAGGTCCTCGGCGGCCGGGGCGGGGCCGAGGAGGCCGCCGAGCACGCCCTGGAGGCCGCGCACTGGGCCGACGAGGCCGGGGAGAGCGGCACCCTGGGTGCCTGGGCACGGCACCAGCTGGGCGGCTTCCTGCTGCGGCAGGGGCGGTTCGCGGAGGCCGCCGAGGTGCTGGAGTCGGCGCTGGCCGACCTGAGCGCCGAGACACACGGCGACGGCGCGGTCGTCCAGACCCAGTGGTGGCTCGGGGACTGTCTGAGCGAGCTCGGCGAGCACCACGCGGCGGCCGAACGGCGGCTCCAGGCGGCCGAGATCGCCCGGCACTGGCCCGAGCAGCACGACCACGCCACCCTGGCACACCTGGCCGCCGAGTCGCTGGGCAACGCGGGACTGCCCGCCGAGGCGGATCAGGCGTACACGCGCGCGGGCGAGTTGTGGCGGGCCATGGGCAATGTGCACTTCCTGGTCCGCTCGCTGCGGGCGCGCGCCTGGCTGGCGCTGCGCACGGAGGCGGGCGCGGAGGGCGCGCGGCGGCTGATGGCGGCCGCGGTGGCGGAGTGCGAGACGGCCCTGGCGGCGCTTCCCACGCCCGCCGACCCGGCGGCCCGGGAGCGGCTCACCGGTGAACTCGGGCACACCCGCCGGCAGTTCGGTGATCTGCTGGCCCGGTCGGTGCCCGAGGAGGCGGAGGACTCGGCGATCCAGGACGCGTTCGAGGCGGCGCTGGCCGAGATGACGGCGGCGATCGCGGTCTTCGCCGAGCTGGGCGAGGACGGGCTGCACAGCCGTACCGGCGCCGAACTCGCGGCGGGCTGGCTGGAGGCCGACCTGAGCCGGCCGGCGGACGCGGCGGCACGCGCGCGTGCGGTGCTGGACGCCTACGACGGCGCCGACCCGGACGACGACACGGTCCGGGCCCGGCGGGCGGAGGCACGGCAGCTGCTGGAGCCCACGGAGGCGTGAAGGGGCGTGCGAGGGCGGCTCACTCGACGCCGATGAGGAGCGGGGCCCCCTGCCGGCCGCCGTTGTAGACCACCGTGTCGACGGCGAGGTACGCCTCACGCACGCGTGCCTCCAGGCGTTCGGCGACGCCCTCGGGCGCCTCGTCGCCGAGGACGAGGGTGACCAGCTCGCCGCCGGCCTGGAGCATGCGGTCGAGGACGGTCTCGGCGGTGGCCGTCACGTCCGAGCCGATCACCGCCACGTCACCGTCGACCAGGCCCAGCACGTCGCCGGCCTGGCAGATGCCGGCCGTGGTCCAGGACTGCCGTTCCGCGACCACGACCTCGGCGTAGCGGGTGGCGCCGGCCGCCGAGGTCATCTGGACGACGTCCTCGTCGAAGCGGCGGTCCGGCTGGTGCACCGCGAGCGCGGCGATGCCCTGGACCGCCGAGCGGGTCGGGATGAGGGCGACCCGGATGCCCTCCGCGCGGACCTGCTCGGCGGCCGCGGCCGCCGTGTGCCGCAGGTCGGCGTCGTTGGGCAGCAGCACCACCTCGCGCGCGTGGGCACGTCGGACGGCGGCCACCAGTTCCCCGCTGGCGGGCGGCTCCCCGGGGCGCGCGAGCACGGTGGTCGCGCCGGACTCGGTGTACAGCCCGACCAGCCCCTCCCCCGGCACCACGGCCACCACGGCGCGCTGTACCCGCTCGCGCGGCGGCTCCCCGCCGGTGTGCACGTCCCCCGCGCCGAAGTGCGTGATCCGGATCCGGTACGGCCGTCCCGCCTCGACTCCCGCCTCCACGGCGGCGCCGGCGTCGTCGACGTGCACATGGACGTTCCACAGGCCGTCGCCGCCGACCACGACCAGGGAGTCGCCCAGGGTGTCGAGCCGGGTGCGCAGCCGGTCCACGGCGGCGTCCTCGGCCTCCAGGAGGTAGATGACCTCGAAGGCGGGGCCCCCGGCCGACTCGGCGCAGGCGTCGGCCCGGGCGTCGGAAATGGTGTCCACGCGCGCGTGGACGACCGGTACCGCCCCGTACGCGTACGCGTCGAAAGGCGTCGGGCTCTCCCCCGTGAACGCCTCCACCAGCGCCCCGAGCACCGTGACCAGGCCCCGCCCGCCGGCGTCCACCACCCCGGCCCGCTCCAGGGCGGCCAGCTGTCCCGGGGTCTGCGCGAGCGCCTTGCACGCGCCCTCGTAGGCGACCCGCGCGATCGTCCCGCAGTCGCCCTCGGCCCCGTCGGCGCCCTCGGCCGCGTCGGCCGCAGCGGCGGCGACCGACAGCACCGTGCCCTCGACGGGGTGGGCCACGGCCTCGCGGGCGGCGTCGGCGGCGTGGCGCAGGGCGAGCCGCAGCCTCTCGCCGTCGATGTGAGCCGCTTCACCCTCGGTGAGGACATGGGCCATGCCGCGCAGCAGCTGCGCCAGGATCGTGCCGGAGTTGCCGCGCGCGCCTATCAGGGCCCCGTGTGCCATCGCGCGGATCGCGTCGGCCAGGGTGGGGACCTCTTCGCCCAGCTCGTAACCGGCGAAGACGGCCTCCACGGCCCCGGTGGCCGACTCGACCGTCAGATAGAGGTTCGTGCCCGTGTCGCCGTCGGCCACCGGGTACACGTTGATCGCGTCGATCTCCTCGCGCGCCCGGCCGATCGCCCCGAGCGCGAGAGCGCACCAGGTGCGTACCGCGAGAGCATCGAAGAATGTCTGCGGCACCTGCGCCACCTGCGCCTCCTTGAGCTGGCCCGACGTGGTCGCAGCGTAGACCCCGGGAGGGTGTCCACCGGAAGTGGGCGGGGAGCCGACCCCCGAGCTGCCATGCTAGTTTCGTCTAACCGACGCGGCCGTTGTATGCTGCTCCGGTTGCCCGATCCGATCGGGCCATTACCCCTGGCAATGCCACTCAAGATCTCAGATCCCTGGATCTCGATCCCGGCACGCCGGGATTCAACCGTAAGTGCATCTGAAGTCTTTGGAGTGACCCGTGGCTGCCAACTGCGACGTCTGCGGCAAGGGGCCGGGCTTCGGCAACAACATCTCGCACTCGCACCGCCGTACGTCCCGTCGCTGGAACCCGAACATCCAGCGTGTGCGTACCGTGGTCGGCGGGACGCCGAAGCGCGTGAACGCCTGCACCTCGTGCATCAAGGCCGGCAAGGTCTCGCGCTGACGCACTGCTGCTAGCGCGCGGCCACAGCCGGTTCGCCGCACTGAGCCGGTCCACCTGAGGGTGGACCGGCTTTTTGCCGTGCCCGAAGGCCGTCCCGATCAGCCCTGCCCGGAAATCGGAACCCTGGTAAACCGGGCCCTGCCAAGCTGGGCGCATGCGCTTCGGCATCCTCGGCCCCCTGGACATACGCACCGACGACGGCACCCCCGTCGACCCCGGCGGCCCCCGCCCCCGCGCGCTGCTCACCCTGCTGCTCCTGGACGCCGGCCGCGCGGTCTCCGCGCAGCGTCTCGCCGAGGGCCTGTACGGCACCGAGCCGCCCGCCGGAGCCGCCAACGCGCTCCAGTCCCAGATCTCCAGGCTGCGCCGGCGGCTGGCGCCGCACGCCGGGATCGAGGCCACCGCCACCGGTTACCGCGTCGCCGTCACCCCCGACACCGTTGACATACACCAGTTCGAAACCTGGTCCGCGGCCGGCCGCGCCGCCCTCGCCGCCGGCGACCACCGGAACGCGGCGGCCCGGCTCCGGGAGGCGCTCGCCCTGTGGCGCGGCCCCGCACTGCCCGACCTCCCGGACGCGCACGCCGAGGCCGCACGGCTCGAGGAGCTGCGGCTGGCCGCCGTACAGGACCGGATCGAGGCCGATCTGGCGCTCGGCGAGGGTTCCGGGCTGGTCGCGGAGGTGCGGGCGCTGGTGGCCGCCCATCCGCTGAGCGAGCGACTGTACGGGCAGCTGATGCGGGCCCTGCACGCGAGCGGGCGGCCCGCCGAGGCGCTCACGGTGTTCGAGGAGGCCCGTCGTGCCCTCGCCGACCAGCTGGGCGCCGATCCGTCGCCGGAGCTGTCCGCGCTGCACCTGGAGCTGCTCAGAGGCACGGAGCCCGAGCGGCCCGGGCTCCCGGGCCAGCTCACCCGGTTCGTGGGCCGCGAGCCCGAGCTGGCCCGGATCGCCGACCTCCTGGCCGGTTCCCGCCTGGTCACGCTCACCGGACCCGGCGGTGCGGGCAAGACCCGGCTGGCGGTCGAGGCGGCGAACAGGATGGAGGCCGCGCGCACGGGCGACGGCGTCTGTTTCGTCGAGCTGGCGCCACTGGCCGACGGCTCCCAGATCCCGTACGCCGTCCTCACCGGCCTCGGCGTCCGCGAGGGTCTGCGCAGCCCCGCCGCCGACACCACGGATCGGCTGCTGGCCGCCCTGGAGGAGCGCGAGCTGCTGCTCGTCCTCGACAACTGCGAGCACCTGGTCGAGGCCGCGGCAAGGATCGCCGCCCTGCTCCTCGCCTCCTGCCCGGGCGTGCGGGTCCTGGCCACCAGCCGGGAGTCCCTGAACATCACCGGCGAGGTCCTGGTCCCGGTGCCCCCGCTGCCGCCGGAACCGGCGGAGCGGCTCTTCCTGGACCGGGCCCGCGCGGTGCGCCCCGATTTCGGCGGCCACGCGCGCGTGCCGCACATCTGCGCCGCCCTCGACGGACTGCCGCTGGCCATCGAACTGGCGGCGGCCCGGCTGCGCACCCTGACCCCCGACGAACTCGCCGACCGCCTGGACGACCGCTTCCGGCTCCTCTCGCGCGGCGACCGCTCCAAGGCACCCCGGCACCGCACCCTGCGCGCGGTCGTCGAGTGGAGCTGGGATCTGCTGGACGAGGAGGAGCGGGACCTGGCGCGCCGGCTGACGGTGTTCTCCGGGGGCGCGACGCTGGCGGCCGTCGAGGCGGTGTGCGGGCTGCCGTATCCGGAGGACCTGCTGGCCTCGCTGGTGGAGAAGTCGTTTTTGGAGGTGTCCGAGGGCCGCTACCGGATGCTGGAGACGATCCGCGCGTTCGCCGCCGAGGACCTGCCCGACCCGGGTGGCCTGCGGGACGCCCACGCCGGGTACTTCCTGCGGCTGGCCGAGGAGGCCGAGCCGAAACTGCGTGGCGGCGGGCAGCTGCCCTGGCTGGAACGGCTGTCCGCCGAGCACGGCAACCTGGACGCGGCGCTGCGCCATCTCGTGCGCCACGGCCCGGAGGACGCCCTGCGCCTGATGGCCGTCCTGTCCTGTTTCTGGCGGCTGCGCGGGCTGCACGGTGAACAGGTGACGTCGGCACGCGAACTGCTGGCCGTGGTGGGGGACGCGCCGCCGCCGGGGCTGACGGAGGAGTACGTGCTGTGCGCCATCAACGTGCTCCTGGGCGACGGCGACCACGCGGCCGGCGGTGCGGCGGGCGGCGACGAAGGGCTCGTCGCGCGCGTGGACGCTCTGATGGCCGGGTGCGAAGGCCCCTTGCGGCTGCCGTACATCCTCATGCTGTGGTCGATCGCGGCCGGCCCCCGGCCGGCGACCGACGAGCGGGCCCTCGCCCTGGCCGGCGACGACCCCTGGGCGCGTGCGCTGCTCGATGTGGGTCTGGGTTTCCGGGACCTGCTCGCGGGCCGGCCACGGGAGGCGGAGGAGCGCTTCGTCCGCGGGCTGGACGGATTCCGGGCGACGGGTGACCGCTGGGGGATGGCCAACTGCCTCGACCCGCTCGGCATGTCCGCCCACGCGCGCGGGGAGTCGCGCCGCGCCCTGGAGCTGCTCGACGAGGGGCTGGCGTACATGCGCGAGCTGGCGGCGCCCGAGGAGACCGCCGACCTGCTGCGCGCCCGGGGCACCGTGCTGCTGCACCAGGGCGACACGGCGGGCGCCGAGGCCCACTTCGAGCAGGCGCTGACCCTCGCCCGTGGTGCCGGGCTCCCCGACAAGGTGGCGGGCGCCCGGCGCGGTCTCGGCGACGCCGCCCGGCTCTCCGGGGACACGGCACGCGCGCGCGTGCACTACGAGAACGCCCTCAGGGAGTGTGCCGCCAACTGGTTCAGCGTCGGCGAGACGGTCCGGATCCTCATCGGGCTCGGCCGCACGGCCGCTGCCGAGGGGGACACCGAGGCGGCCCACGACTGGTTCCGACAGGCCGCCGAACTCGCCGTCGACGGCCCGGGCACCCTCGAACTCGCCGACGCGGCGGAGGCGTTGGCGTCGGTCGCCGACTCGGCCGAGCGGGCCGCCGTACTGCTCGGCGCGGCGACGGCCCTGCGGGGCGCCCGCGCCGAGGCCGACCCGGACGTCGTACGCGTCGAGCGGGAGGTACGCGCGAAGCTGTCGGCCGAAGCCTACGACCAGGCCTTCGACCAGGGCCTACGGCAGCGGTCAGCCGCGGTCAGCGAACGGTAGGAGGACGGTCAGCGGCACCGCCGAAGCTCGTCGCATGACCCAGAACCGCACACCGAAGAACCCCACGCCGAAGAACCCCACGCCGAAGAACCCCACGCCGGAGAACCCCGCGCCGAAGAACCTCGGCCACCTCGACGTACTGATCTCCGGCGCCAGCGTCGCCGGCCCCGCCCTCGCCCTGAACCTCGTCCGGCTCGGCGCCCGCGTCACCGTCGTCGAGAAGGCCCCGGAACTGCGCGGCGGCGGCTTCGCGGTCGACTTCCGCGGCCATGTTCACCGCACCGTCCTGACCTCCATGGGCATCTGGGACGAGATCCACGCCCGTCAGACCCACATGGGCCGCCAGACCGTCGTGGCCGCCGACGGCAGCCCGCGCGTGGACCTGCCCGCCGAGCTGATGAGCGGGGACGTGGAGATCTTCCGCGGCGACCTCGCACAGCTGATGTTCGAGCGCACCGAGGCCGACGTCGAGTACGTCTTCGGCGACTCGATCGCCTCCCTCACCCAGGACGCCGACGGTGTCGACGTCACCTTCGAGCAGGGCGCTCCCCGCCGCTTCGACCTGGTCATCGGCGCGGACGGCCTGCACTCCCACACCCGCCGGCTCGTCTTCGGCGACGAGTCCCGCTACCTGCGGTTCTTCGACCACTACGTGGCCGGCTTCGACATCCCCAACCACCTCGGCCTGGACCGCACCGGCCGGGTCCACAGCGAGCCCGGCCGCGCGGCCGTCATCGGCAACTACGACGGCGACCCGCACCGCGCGGGTGCGCTGCTGGTCTTCCGGTCCGAGGAGCTGTCGTACGACCGCCGGGACGTCACGGCGCAGAAGCGGATCGTCGCGGAACGTTTCGCCGGCTTCGGCTGGGAGGGCCCGGCCCTGCTCAAGGCCCTCGAAGAGGCCGACGATCTGTATTTCGACGCGATCGCCCAGGTCCACGTCGACCGCCTGGTCAAGGGACGGGTGGCGCTGCTCGGGGACGCCGGGTACGGGGCGACCATGGGCGGGATGGGCACGGGTGTGGCGGTCGTCGGCGCCTATGTCCTCGCCGGTGAACTCGCCCTCGCGGGCGGTGACCACCGCACCGCGTTCGCCGAGTACGAGACCCGGATCCGGGATTTCGCCAAGGGCTGCCAGAAGATCTCCGGGAACGCGGGCCCGTTCCTCGCCCCGCCGACCGAGCGCCGCATCCGCAACCGGGACCGCATGTACCGGATCCTCGGCTCGCGCCCGCTGGCCCGCTTCTTCAAGAAGATGACGGAGAAGGCGGCCACCGGCATCGAACTGCGGGAGTACCCCTACTGAGGGCCCCTGCCCAGGGCCCAGCCGTGGTCCACCGGCCCGATCCCGGCGCCGAGTGCGAACCCGGCGGCGATCGCCCCGGTGACGTACTCCTTGGCCGCCGCCACCGCCTCCGGCACGGACCGCCCCTTCGCGAGCTGCGACGCGATCGCGGACGCGAGGGTGCAGCCCGTGCCGTGCGTGTGCCGGTTGTCGTGCCGGGGGGCGCGCAGCCGGAACTCGTCCGTGCCGTCCGTGAGCAGGTCGACGGCCTCGCCGGGCAGGTGCCCGCCCTTGATCAGCACCCACTTCGGCCCGTACGACAGCACGGCCGCCGCGGCCCGGCGCAGCTCCGTCTCCGACCCGACCCGCACGCCGGTGAGTTGGGCCACTTCGTCGAGGTTGGGGGTGGCCACGGTGGCCAGCGGGAGGAGCTTGGTGCGGACCGAGTCGAGAGCGGAGTCGGCGAGCAGGGAGTCGCCGTGCTTGGAGACGCCCACCGGGTCGACGACCACGGGCGCGTCGGTCCCGGCGATCAACTCCGCGACCGTCTCGACGAGTTCGGCCGAGGCGAGCATCCCGGTCTTCACCGCGTCCACACCGATGTCGTCGACCACGCTCCGGTACTGGGCCCGCACCGCCGCCACCGGCAGCTCCCAAGCGCCCTGCACGCCCACGGAGTTCTGCGCGGTCACCGCCGTGATCACGCTCATGCCGTGCACGCCCAGCGCCAGCATCGTCTTCAGGTCGGCCTGGATCCCGGCCCCGCCACCGGAGTCGGAGCCCGCGACCGTCAGCACCCGCGGGAGGCTCATGACTCGATGTCCCCGAAGTGGTCCCAGCCGCCCTTGCTGGTCCAGGGCGCCCCGTCGACGGTCACCTGCGGCAGCGCGGACGGGTTGAGGACCTCGCCGATGACCTTCCAGCGGGCGGGCAGCTTCACGTCCGGCGGGAAGGTCGCCACGATCGCGTGGTCCTCGCCACCGGTCAGCACCCACTGGATCGGGTCGACGCCGACGGCCTGCCCGATGTCGTTCATCTGGGAGGGGACGTCGATCGCGCCCGAACGGATGTCGATGCGGACCTTGCTGGCCTCGGCGATGTGCCCGAGATCGGCGATCAGCCCGTCGCTCACATCGCACATCGCGGTCGCGCCCAGGCCCGCGGCGGCCGGGCCCGCGTGGTACGGCGGCTCGGGGCGGCGGTGCGCCTCCACGAAGGCGCGCGGCGAGCGGAAGCCGCGGGAGAGCACCGCGTAGCCGGCCGCGGACCAGCCCAGCCAGCCGGTCACGGCGACCAGGTCGCCGGGCTGGGCGCCGGCCCGGGTGACCGGCTCCTGGTTGCGAAGATCGCCGAGCGCGGTGATGGAGACCATGATCGTGTCGCCGCGGACCACGTCGCCGCCGACCACCGAGGCGCCGGCCACCTGGCACTCGTCCCGGATGCCGTCCATCAGTTCGCTGGGCCAGGTCACCGGCAGTTCGGCGGGGACGACCAGGCCGAGCAGCAGCGCGGTCGGCACGGCGCCCATGGCGGCGATGTCCGCGAGGTTCTGCGCGGCCGCCTTGCGGCCCACGTCGTAGGCCGTGGACCAGTCGCGGCGGAAGTGCCGGCCCTCCAGCAGGATGTCGGTGCTGGCCACCACCCTGCGGTCGGGCGCGGCGACCACCGCGGCGTCGTCGCCGGGGCCGACCCGGACCGCCGGAGTGGTGGTGAGACGGGAGGTGAGCTCCCTGATGAGCCCGAACTCCCCGAGCTCACCAACAGTGCCCTTCATTGCCCTTACGCCCCTTCTCTGCCTTGCCGTGCCCGCTCGCGCGTCATCGTCGTCCTGGATACGGTCGAGGTGACCGTCAACTTCTGTCGTGGCTGCACCCTGGCGCGCAAGCCCCTGTCCGCGCAGGTCTCCCCGCGGTGAGCGGCGACGCGATACCGTGGCGTTCCTTTTCCCCACATGATCCTCGTGGCCGCCCTGGAGGTTCCGTGGTACAGGCGTACATCCTGATCCAGACGGAGGTCGGCAAAGCGTCGACCGTCGCCGAGATCATCAGCAAGATCCCTGGAGTCATCCAGGCCGAGGATGTGACAGGACCGTACGACGTCATCGTGCGCGCACAAGCGGAGACGGTCGACGATCTCGGTCGGCTCGTGGTCGCGAGAGTCCAGCAAGTGGAGGGCATCACGCGCACCCTGACCTGCCCGGTCGTCCATCTGTAGCCCCCGTCTACGCTTGGCCGGTGAACATTTTCCGTCACCGGCCATTCGGTCTGCCCGCGCTCGCCGTGCTGATGATCGCGGCGGCGGGCTGCTCCTCAGCAGACGACGCCCCGTCGGCGGCGGTTCCCACTCCGGGCACGGCGGTTGCCAAGCTGTGCCGGAACCTCGACGAGGGGTTGCCGAAGAAGGTGGACAAGCTCGCCCGGCGTGACCCCGAGCCTGCCTCCGCGCTGACGGCGGGCTGGGGGGACCCCGCGATCATACTGCGCTGTGGTATCGAGCGGCCTGCGAAGATGGCCGATCCGGAGGCCGACGGGGTCGAGGTCAACGGGGTCGGGTGGCTGCTGGAACAGGAGGCCGACAAATCGTTCCGGTTCACCACGACGTTGCGGAAGGCGTATGTCGAGGTGACGATCCCTGCGGGGCGGACCGGGGATGGCATGGCGCCGTTGGTGAGCTTGGCGCCTGCCATCAAGAAGGCGGTTCCGGAGGGGGTTGCCGACTAGGCGCCGTGCGTGGAGCCGTTGCGTGTCGAGTGCCGGCGCGTTGTGGCTGGTCGCGCCCGCGCGGCGGAGCCGCATGTCGGACACAGCCCCGCGCCCCTTTCGGGGCGCTTCGGTGCGGGGCGTTTCCTGGTGCTGCGACCGGAGAGGTTCACCGGCTCGCGACGCCCGGCACGGCACCTCGCCGCGTTGTCGCACCACCCGAGTACATCCAGTACGCGGGTGATGCTCCGCCTTGCGACGCACCGCACCGGACGCCGCGAGCTTCCCGGCAAACCTTCCCGGTCACAGCACTAGCGAAGCCCGGTTGAACGGTTCAGCGCTGCCTGGATCAGGCGGTCGATCAGGTCGGGGTAGCTGACGCCCGTCGCCTGCCACATCTGGGGGTACATCGAGATCGGGGTGAAGCCCGGCATCGTGTTGATCTCGTTGATGACGAAGTCGCCGTCCTCGGTGAGGAAGAAGTCCGCGCGGACCAGGCCCTCGCAGGACGCGGCCTCGAAGGCCTCCACCGCGAGCGCCTGGATCTCGGCGGTCTCCTCGGGGGCCAGCGGGGCCGGGACGATGCCGGGGGTGGAGTCGATGTACTTGGCCTCGAAGTCGTAGTACGCGTGCGTGTCGGCCGGCGGGATCTCGGCGGGGACCGAGGCGCGCGGGCCGTCCTCGAACTCCAGGACGCCGACCTCGATCTCACGGCCGCGCAGCGCCGCCTCGACCAGGATCTTCGGGTCGTGGATCTGGGCGGTGGCAATCGCCTCGTCCAGCCCGGAGAGGTCGTCGACCTTGGTGATGCCGATCGACGAGCCGGCCCGCGCGGGCTTCACGAACAGCGGCCAGCCGTGCTCGCCGGCGAATTCGACGATCCTCTTGCGGGCGGCGGACTCGTCCTGCTTCCACTCGCGGGGCCGGATCACCAGGTAGGGGCCGACCTTGAGCCCGAACGAGGTGAACACCCGCTTCATGTACTCCTTGTCCTGCCCGACGGCCGAGGCGAGCACGCCGGAGCCGACATAGGGGACGCCGGAGAGCTCCAGGAGGCCCTGGAGGGTGCCGTCCTCGCCGTAGGGGCCGTGCAGCATCGGGAAGACGACGTCGACCTCGCCGAGGGCCTTGGGCACGGAACCGGGTTCGCTGTAGACGACCTCGCGGTTGGCCGGGTCGACGGGGAGCAGCACGCCGCCGTCGGTGGACTCGGCGAGGTCCCCGACCTCCGGCGTACGGCGGTCGCTGATCGCCATGCGTTCCGGAGCGTCGGCGGTGAGCACCCAGCGGCCTTCCCTGGTGATGCCGATCGGCAGGACGTCGTACTTCGTCCGGTCGATGGCGCTCAGGACGGCTCCGGCGGTGACCATGGAGATCCCGTGCTCGGAGCTGCGACCGCCGAACACGACGGCCACGCGCGGCTTGCGAGCAGGCTGCTCAGGGCTCTGGGGGAGGTTCTCGGTGCTCATATCGCGTTGAGAGTACCCGGTGGTAGGGCCCCGATACAGCGTCCGCGGGGTGCGTTCGCTCAGCGTCGCTCGGGCTTCGCGCTGCGCGACATCAGCTCCTTGAGGGCGACCACCGGCGGCTTGCCCTCGTGCACGATGTCGACCACCGTCTCGGTGATCGGCATCTCCACGCCGTGCCGGCGGGCCAGATCCGCCACGGACTCACAGGACTTGACGCCCTCGGCGGTCTGCCGGGTGACCGCGATGGTCTCCTCCAGGGTCATGCCCTTGCCGAGGTTGGTGCCGAAGGTGTGGTTGCGGGACAGCGGCGAGGAGCAGGTCGCCACCAGGTCGCCGAGGCCGGCCAGGCCGGAGAAGGTCAGCGGGTCGGCGCCGAGCGCGACGCCGAGGCGGGTGGTCTCGGCGAGACCGCGGGTGATCAGCGAGCCCTTGGCGTTGTCGCCGAGCCCCATGCCGTCGGCGATGCCGACCGCGAGCCCGATGACGTTCTTGACCGCGCCGCCGAGTTCGCAGCCGATGACGTCGGTGTTGGTGTAGGGCCGGAAGTACGGCGTGTGGCAGGCGGCCTGGAGGCGCTGGGCGACGGTGTCGTCGGTGCAGGCGACCACGGCGGCGGCCGGCATCCGGGCCGCGATCTCCCGGGCCAGGTTGGGGCCGGTGACGACCGCGATACGGTCGTGGCTCACCTTGGCGACGTCCGCGATGACCTCGCTCATCCGCATGGTGGTGCCGAGTTCGATGCCCTTCATGAGGGACACCAGGGTGGTGCGGGGCGCGAGCAGCGGCGCCCATTCGGCGAGGCCGGTGCGCATGGTCTGGGACGGCACCGACAGGACGGTGAAGTCGGCGGCGGCCGCGGCCTCGGCGGGGTCGGTCGTGGCCCGCAGGTTCTCGGGGAGTTCCACGCCGGGCAGGTAGTCGGGGTTGGTACGGCCGGAGTTGATGGCCTCGGCCACCTCCGCCCGCCGCGCCCACAGGGTGACCTCGCACCCGGCGTCGGCGAGCACCATCCCGAAGGCCGTACCCCACGAACCCGCGCTGAAGACCGCCGCCTTGGCAGGCATGCTCACTTGCCGCTCTCCTCTTCCAGACCGCTCTGCGCACGCGTCCGGCGCCGCTGCTCGATCCGCACCTGGCGTGGATCGTAGGGGGTCTGGGGGGCCTTCTCGCCGCGGATCTCCTCCAGCTGGCGGGTGATGGCGGCCATGATGACCTCGGTCGCCTCCTTCAGGACGTCCTGGGTCATGTCCTTGTCGTAGAAGCGCGAGAGATCGACCGGCGGTCCGGCGAGGACGTGGTGGGTCTTGCGAGGCAGCAGCTTGGGCTTCTTCGCGTACGGCGGCAGCAGTTCGTTGGCGCCCCACTGGGCGACCGGGATCACCGGGCACTTGGTCTGCAGGGCGACCCGGGCGGCACCGGTCTTGGCGGTCATGGGCCACTGGTCCGGGTCGCGGGTGATCGTTCCCTCAGGGTAGAAAGCCACGCACTCGCCGCGTTCCACGGCGTCGATCGCGGCCCGGAAGGCGCTGAGGGCGTCGGTGGACTCGCGGTAGACGGGGATCTGGCCGGTGCCCCGCATGGCGGCGCCGACGAATCCCTTCTTGAAAAGCCCGCTCTTCGCCAGGAATCTCGGAACGCGCCCGGTGTTGTACTGATAGTGCGCGTAGGCGAAGGGGTCGATGTGGGAATTGTGGTTCACCGCGGTGATAAATCCGCCCTCGGCCGGAATGTTCTCCATTCCACGCCAGTCCCGCTTGATCAGGACCACCAGCGGCGGTTTGCAGAGCACCGCAGCGAAGCGGTACCAGAAGCCGATTCTCCGGCGGGGCACGCGCACACCTTCCTCTAGGACTTCTTCCCGGACCCCGGGACTTCTTCTCCTGGACCGGGGGCCGGGAGAAGTGTCGCCCCGGTCCGCCGGTCTGTCGAGGAACACCGTACGCCTCGCTGCCGCGCCTGCCTCGGGGCCCGGGTGACAATGAGGCAACAAGGGAGGGACGGTACGTCGGTGCAGTGGACCTTGGTGATACCCCTCAAGCCCCTGGCGCGAGCCAAGAGCAGGCTCGCGGACACCGCGACGGACGGTTTGCGTCCGGGACTGGCCCTCGCCTTCGCCCAGGACACGGTGGCCGCGGCGCTGGCCTGCCAGGCGGTGAAGGATGTGGCGGTCGTCACGGACGACACGCTGGCCGGGCGCGAACTCTCGGCGCTGGGCGCGCGGATCCTCCCGGACACGCCCGGAGGTGGCCTGAACGCCGCTCTGCGGCACGGCGCGGCGGTCGTACGCGCGTCGCGTCCGGAAAGCGCGGTGGCGGCCCTGAACGCCGATCTGCCGGCGTTGCGTCCGCTGGAATTGTCCCGGGTGCTCGACGCGGCCGCGGAATTCCCGCGCGCTTTTCTCCCGGACGCGGCGGATATCGGCACCACCCTGCTGGCCGCGACCCCCGGCAATGAATTGGCGCCCGCATTCGGGCCGGATTCCCGCGCCCGCCACACCGCCTCGGGCGCTGCGGAACTGCGACTGGCCGACGTGGAGTCGGTACGCCAGGACGTGGACACCGGCGCGGACCTGCGCACGGCCCTGGCCCTGGGCGTGGGCCCGCGCACGGCGGCGGTGGCAGCGCGGCTGCTGATCCCGGACCAGTAGGCTGCGTTCATGCAGGCGACCGCATACACGTACGACCCCGACAGCAGAAGCGGCCAGGTACTGCTGGACGACGGGACTCCGGTGCCTTTCGACGGGGCGGCTTTCGAGGCGGGCGGGCTACGCCTGCTCAGGCCGGGTCAACGGGTCCGGATCGAGACCGAGGGAAGCGGAGCCGACCTTCGCGTCACGCTGGTGACTCTTCAGACGTTCTGAGGGCAAGCGCCCCGTCAGGGGCGGGGCTGTATCGACGTGCGGTCACCGCCGCACGGGCGTGACCAGCCCTCACCGTGCGGCACCCGAAACCCTTGGCACGCCAGACACACCGCGGGCCGGACTCCCCCAGGAGTCCGGCCCGTCGCGTGAGTACCCCGAGGCCCCGCTGCCTAGCGCGCAGCCGTCTTCTTGGCGGTGGCCTTCCGCGCCGTCGACTTCTTGGCCGGCGCCTTCTTGGCGGTGACCTTCTTGGCCGGAGCCTTCTTCGCGGCCGTCTTCTTGGCCGTGGCCGTCTTCGCGGTCGTCTTCTTCGCCGTGGTCTTCTTGGCGGTGGCCGTCGTCTTCTTCGCGGTGGCCGTCGACTTCTTCGCGGTGGCCTTCTTCGCGGTCACCTTCTTGGCGGTGCTCTTCTTCGCCGCCGCCTTCTTGACCGTCGCCGAAGCGCCGCCGGTCAAGCTGCCCTTGGGCGCCTTCTTGACCGCGACCTCACCGCCACGCGGCAGCTTCTTCGAGCCGCTCACCAGGTCCTTGAAGCCCTGACCGGCACGGAAGCGCGGCACGGAGGTCTTCTTGACCCGAACCCGCTCGCCCGTCTGGGGGTTGCGGGCGTAACGGGCCGGACGGTCCACCTTCTCGAAGGACCCGAAGCCCGTGACCGAGACCCGGTCACCCGCGACGGTCGCACGGACGATGGCGTCCAGGACCGCGTCGACGGCCTCGGCCGCCTGCTGGCGGCCGCCCATCTTGTCGGCAATCGCTTCTACGAGCTGCGCCTTGTTCACGTCTTCCCCTTCGGAGACATCGCCAGAACGAAAGTGTTCAAGCTTTTTCGCACGTTAGGCAGATATATACCGCAAATCAAACACGAAACGGGCTTATCACCCTTGTGCCGCAACGGATTCGGTCGTCCAGGACGGTCCAGTCAGCGGTCCTCTTCGGGGAATCGACCCGCGTCGAGGTCCGTGTTGAACCGTTCCAGCCGCCTTGCCGCGTCGGCGAGGTCGTGCTTGGCCGCGGCCGTAATGACCAGCAGCTTCCGGGTCAGCGCCATCCGTACGCCCTCCGGGACTTGCAGTGCGCGCACTCTTGTGTGCGCTTCCTTCAGTTGGCCCGCGACCGCCGCATAGAGCTGGAGTTGGCCGTCGTGTTCCATGCACAGATTGTGCCATCTGGGGCGAGTTGTCGCCTGCGCAGGGGGCAACTGCCGCCTCAAATGGCCTTCCGGGCACTTGCGGAAGCCACCGACACAGCACTCACGTACCCCCACAACATCCTTCCTAACGTGGGAAGTTGGCAAGACCTGCGACAACGCGAGCGTCCGTTCGGGTGCAGACATGGCTGTACCCCCAATCGTGGCGATCGGGGGTACAGGCGGGGCATGGCGGTGGCTGAAACCAGCCGTATTCAGATGTGGGCGATCAGGCCGGAAGCAGGCTCCGGATCAGGCCTGGAGCGTCCGCGGCTTGTACGACGGCCGCTTGGCCTCGTACGCGGCGATGTCGGCCTCGTTCTGGAGGGTGATGGAGATGTCGTCCAGCCCGTTCAGCAGCCGCCAGCGGGAGTTCTCGTCCAGCTCGAAGGAGGCGGTGACGCCCTCTGCGCGCACCTCGCGGTTCTCCAGGTCGACGGTGATCTCGGCCTGCGGGTCGTTCTCGGTGAGCTCTTGGAGCGCTTCCACGATCTTCTGCTCCAGAACCACCGTGAGCAGGCCGTTCTTCAGCGAGTTGCCCCGGAAGATGTCGGCGAAGCGGGACGAGATGACGGCCTTGAAGCCGTAGTTCTGCAGCGCCCAGACGGCGTGCTCACGGGAGGAGCCGGTGCCGAAGTCGGGGCCGGCCACCAGGACGGTCGCCCCCTGCCGCTCGGGCCGGTTGAGCACGAACTCGGGATCTTTGCGCCAGGCCTCGAACAGCCCGTCCTCGAAGCCGTCCCGGGTGACCTTCTTGAGCCAGTGAGCAGGGATGATCTGGTCGGTGTCGACGTTGGAGCGGCGCAGCGGAACGGCCCGGCCGGTGTGCGTGGTGAATGCTTCCATGGCTGATCAGACTCCAGCGGGCGTACGAACGTCGGCGTCGGACAGGTCGGCGGGCGAGGCCAGGTGGCCCAGGACGGCCGTGGCGGCTGCGACCTGCGGCGACACCAGGTGGGTACGGCCGCCCTTGCCCTGCCGGCCCTCGAAGTTGCGGTTGGAGGTGGACGCGGAGCGCTCCCCCGGGGCCAGCTGGTCCGGGTTCATGCCGAGGCACATCGAGCAGCCCGCGTGCCGCCATTCGGCGCCGGCCTCCTTGAAGACGACGTCCAGGCCCTCGGAGACGGCCTGCAGACCGACCCGCGCGGACCCGGGGACGACCAGCATCCGTACGCCGTCGGCGACTTTGCGGCCCTCGACGATCGCGGCGGCGGCGCGCAGGTCCTCGATGCGGCCGTTGGTGCAGGAGCCTACGAAGACGGTGTCCACCTTGATGGAGCGCAGCGACTGTCCGGCGTCCAACCCCATGTACTCCAGGGCCTTTTCGGCGGCGAGGCGCTCCGAAGCGTCTTCGTACGAAGACGGGTCGGGGACGTCCGCCGAAAGCGGTGCGCCCTGGCCGGGGTTGGTGCCCCAGGTGACGAACGGCGAGAGGGCGGCGGCGTCGATGTGCACCTCGGCGTCGAAGACCGCGTCCTCGTCCGTCCTCAGGGTCTTCCAGTACTCGACCGCCGCGTCCCAGTCGGCGCCCTCGGGGGCGTGGGCGCGGCCCTTGATGTACGCGAAGGTGGTCTCGTCCGGGGCGATCATGCCCGCGCGGGCGCCGGCCTCGATCGACATGTTGCAGATGGTCATGCGGGCCTCCATCGAGAGCTTCTCGATGGCGGAGCCGCGGTATTCCAGGATGTAGCCCTGGCCGCCGCCGGTACCGATCTTGGCGATGATCGCCAGGATCAGGTCCTTGGCGGTGACGCCGTCGGGCAGCTCGCCGTCGACCGTGATGGCCATGGTCTTCGGGCGGGCCAGCGGCAGCGTCTGGGTGGCCAGCACATGCTCCACCTGGGAGGTGCCGATACCGAACGCGAGCGCGCCGAAGGCGCCGTGGGTGGAGGTGTGCGAGTCACCGCAGACGACGGTCGTGCCGGGCTGGGTCAGACCCAGCTGCGGACCTACGACGTGCACGACACCCTGCTCGACGTCGCCCAGCGGGTGCAGCCGGACGCCGAAGTCGGCGCAGTTCTTGCGCAGCGTCTCCAGCTGGACCCGGGAGACCGGGTCGGCGATGGGCTTGTCGATGTCGAGGGTGGGGGTGTTGTGATCCTCGGTCGCGATGGTGAGGTCGAGGCGGCGCACCTGGCGGCCGTTCTGGCGCAGCCCGTCGAAGGCCTGCGGGCTGGTCACCTCGTGCAGCAGGTGCAGATCGATGAAGAGGAGGTCGGGCTCGCCCTCGGCGCGCCGGACGACGTGGTCGTCCCAGACCTTCTCCGCGAGTGTCCTACCCATCGCTTTCCCTCCGGCCGGCAGACGTGCACCGGCCCAACTAGAGATCTTGAGGTAGCGGCTGCCCGTTCTCCGGGCCCCTGAAGTCGTGGTTCCGGGCGTCCGCCGCCGGGCCCGTTGGTCCGCGGGCCACTGTGTCTCTCCAGAGTGGCGCGTTCCACCGAAAATTGAACTTGCGTTTCACAGAGTGAGACGTGAGTATCGTTGCATGGACAACAGTAGCGGCGTCGGCGTTCTGGACAAGGCGGCCCTTGTCCTGAGCGCTCTGGAGTCCGGTCCGGCCACCCTCGCGGGTCTGGTCGGGGCCACCGGACTGGCACGACCCACGGCTCACCGGCTGGCCGTGGCTCTGGAACACCACCGCATGGTGGCACGCGACATGCAGGGCCGTTTCATTCTCGGTCCCCGACTCGCGGAACTGGCCGCGGCGGCCGGCGAGGACCGCCTGCTCGCGACGGCGGGCCCGGTGCTCACGCACCTCCGGGACATCACCGGCGAGAGCGCGCAGCTCTATCGCCGCCAGGGTGACATGCGGATCT
Organism: Streptomyces sp. NPDC051105; assembly: GCF_040682795.1. Taxonomy (NCBI): domain Bacteria; kingdom Bacillati; phylum Actinomycetota; class Actinomycetes; order Kitasatosporales; family Streptomycetaceae; genus Streptomyces; species Streptomyces sp. NPDC051105. The sequence continues at coordinate 95,113 of NZ_JBFBBR010000019.1, forward strand.
GTGTGGCCGCGGCGGAACGTCTGTCCGGCCTTCGGGACACGGTCCCGGTCGGCTCGACGCTGACGATGAAGGCGGGTTCCTCCGCGCAGATCCTGATGGCGTGGGAGGAGCCGGAGCGCCTGCACCGTGGCCTCCAGGGCGCGCGTTTCACGGCGACGGCCCTGTCGGGTGTCCGCCGTCGCGGGTGGGCCCAGTCCATCGGCGAGCGCGAGCCGGGAGTCGCGTCGGTGTCGGCGCCGGTGCGAGGTCCTTCCAACCGGGTGGTGGCGGCGGTGTCCGTGTCCGGACCGATCGAGCGGCTGACCCGCCACCCGGGCCGCATGCACGCCCAGGCGGTCATCGACGCGGCGGGCCGCCTCTCCGAGGCGCTGCGCCGCACGGGCTGAGGAGCGATACGAACACTCCCGCCGAGGAGAGGCCGGCCTCAACGCCGCGGCAGGCTCCTCCCGACGGGACCGAGGCGACTCAGGGGCGCGGGGGCTGTATCCATGTACGGCTACCGCCGCGCGGGCGCGGCCAGCCACACACTGCCCACAGCCGCCCAGTGGCCGCAGCCCCCACGGCGGAGCATGTGCCACCCCCGGCCGCCGGCCGTCAGCGACGCCGTCGTGGCTGGTCGCGCAGTTCCCCGCGCCCCTTACGGGGCGCTCCTGTGAGCGAACCGGTCCTTCGCGTAGCGCCCCCGGCGCTCCAGCGGCACCACCCCGCTCGCCGCGCCCAGGCCGAACTCCGGCATGTCGAAGTAGATCGACTCGTACCCGCCCTCGGGCGCCACGTACGTCTCGTGCCACAGGCCCACATGGCCGCGGACCTTCCCCGCGCGCTCCTTGCGGTTGACGATGCTCCACATCCTGTGATGCAGCGTCTCCGGCGAGCTCGCGTACGCGTACAGCTTCTCCTTCGACTCCCAGTACTGGACGACGTAGTACGTCCGCGGTGAGGCCGTCAGCAGGACGCGCCCCAGCAGCCCCCGGCCGGAGTCCCGTTCGAGCTCCCGCAGCATGCGGAACATCGACAGCGCGACCGGCAGCCACTGGTGGACCGCCCAGAAGTGATTGACGCGCATGCCGATCAGCAGGACCACCGCGTCACCCTCACGAGCCGCGGTCGTACGGCCCGGAATCGGTTTGGCGAACATGACGACACCCCCGGATCCTCATAGGATAGCGGCACTATCCTTCTCTTCGATGCTTGGATAGTGGCACTTACCAAGGAAGGGCGCAAGACATGCGGCTTGCCCAGCTGAGCGAGCGCAGCGGTGTGTCCGCCGCGACGATCAAGTACTACCTGCGTGAAGGCCTGTTGCCGCCGGGCCGCCAGGTCAACGCCACCACCGCGGAGTACGACGAGGAGCATCTGCGCCGGCTCCGCCTGGTCCGCGCGATGATCCAGGTAGGCCGGATCCCCGTCGCGACGGTCCGCGAGGTGCTCGGGCATGTCGATGACGCCTCGCTGGGCCGCACGATCAGGGTGGGCGCCGCCCTGTGGGCGCTGCCGCAGGTTCCGGAGCCGGACGAGGAGGACGAGTTCGTGCGGAACGCGCACCGGGAGGTCGGCACGCTGCTGGACGTCCTCGGCTGGGAAAACGCCAAGCAGCTCACGACCATCTCCCCCGCGTACCGCCAGCTGGTGGTCGCGGTGGCCGCGTTCCGCCGGCTCGGTTACGACTGGGGCGCCGAACTCCTCGTGTCGCACGCGAAGTTGATGCACCAGGCGGCCATCACCGACCTGGATTTCCTGGAGACGCATCCGTCGGAGGAGGAGAAGGCAGAGGTCGCGGTGGCCAGCGCGGTCCTGGTGGAGCCGATGCTCCAGGCGCTGCACCGGCTGGCCCAGGAGGAGGAGACGGCCCGCCGCTACGGCTTCGAGTGAGCCGCACGACATGCGGCGGTACGACGAAGGCCCCTCACCGAAGTGAGGGGCCTCGCTCTTTTTCCCCTGTACCCCCGACCGGATTCGAACCGGCGCTACCGCCTTGAGAGGGCGGCGTGCTAGGCCGCTACACAACGGGGGCGTGGATCTTACGCGCGTTTAATGTACAACGCCGCAGATCCGAGCTGGTCTACCTGGACTCGAACCAAGACTAACTGAACCAGAATCAGTCGTGCTGCCAATTACACCATAGACCAATGATGGTTTAGACCAGTTCGTACCCCCGACCGGATTCGAACCGGCGCTACCGCCTTGAGAGGGCAGCGTGCTAGGCCGCTACACAACGGGGGCCCTAGCGATCCTTCGATCACCGTACCCCCGACCGGATTCGAACCGGCGCTACTGCCTTGAGAGGGCAGCGTGCTAGGCCGCTACACAACGGGGGCTTGCGGATGTGATCCGCGCGTGCAGATGAGCTCTGCGAGCTGGCCTACCTGGACTCGAACCAAGACTAACTGAACCAGAATCAGTCGTGCTGCCAATTACACCATAGGCCACTGGAACGCAAGCCCCTGAGGGGATCTTGTTCTAGTTTCGCGCCTCCGGTTCCGGCCTTTCGGCCCGCTCCCCGGCGGCGCAGGAAGAACATTACCTGAAGGTGGACGGGGCTCCAAAACGGGTATCGGCGCGGAGGATCGCGGGCAGTTCGGCGAGGGACGCGATCCGGTGCGGTCCGGCGGACGCGTCGCCCCTGGTCGACGCTCCGTGGCGGTCGATCCACACCGACAGCAGCCCGGCGTCGGCGGCGCCACGTCCGTCGATCTCCGGGTGGTCACCGACGTACGCGACCTCGTGCGGGGCGAGTTCCAGCGCGGCGCAGGCCGCCAGGAAGGCGCCGGCGGCGGGCTTGGAGACGCCCAGTTCGACGGCGCAGAGGATGGCCTCGAAGCGGTCGTGGACGCCGAGCGTGCGCAGCTTGTGGTCCTGGACGTGCAGGCTGGAGTTGGAGAGCACGGCGTGCCGGTAGCCCGCCGCGAGGGCGTCCAGGGCGGGCAGGACGTCCGGGAAGAGGGCCCAGACGGCCTCATAGTGTGTCCGGTACCGGCGGAACCAGTCGTCGGCCTCGGCGTCGGTCAGCTCCGCCTCCAGGAACATCCGGACCCGGTCGCGGCGCTGGTCCTCGAAGGAGAGCTCACCCGCCGAGACCCGCGCCCACTGCTGGTCGGTGATCTCCCGCCAACGCGTGAGGGCCTGCTCGCGAGTCTCGTCTCCGGCGAACAGGCCCTCGGCCGCCAGGTGGGCGCGCATGCCCTCGCGATCCGCACTCGTGTAGTCGAAGAGCGTGTCGTCAACGTCCCAGATCACGGCACGAATGGTCATGACCAGACGATAACGCGCGCCGGACGGGCACCTCGGCGGAACAGGTCAGGCGTGGACACCCCACCAGGTGAAGCGGCCGGGCTCGATGCCGTACTGGTCCACGACGCTGTACGGGCTGCTGTACACGGCATCGCCGTTGGAGGAAGTGCGGAGCATGTCGCTGTCGTAGTTCGTCAGCGCCTCCCCGTAGTCCCACCACTGCCCGGTACTGCCGCCGCAGGGGCTCGTCCGCACCGCATTCGTCGCGGTCTTCTGGTCGGTGGTGAGGCAGTCGCCGTTGGCCCTGCTGACCAGTCGGTGGAACGTCTCGCCGGCGATGTTGGTGAACGCCTCGCTCCCCCAGTACCAGTTGCGGCTGGACAGCAAGTCGTTACAGGTATCCGAGCAGAGAGGGGGCACCCGCCCGGTACGACGAAGGGGCGGCCCCGCGATGAACCGGGGCCGCCCCTCACGCGCGCGTGCCTACGCGCTCAGCTTCGCCAGCGCCGCGTCGATCCTGGCCAGGGTCTTCTCCTTGCCCAGGATCTCCAGGGACTCGAAGAGCGGCAGGCCGACCGTGCGGCCGGTGACGGCCACCCGGACCGGAGCCTGGGCCTTGCCGAGCTTGAGGCCGTGGGCCTCGCCCGCGGCCAGCACGGCCTCCTTCAGGGACTCCGGAGAGGTCCAGTCGGCCGACTCCAGCTTCTCCCGGGCCGTGGCCAGCAGGGCGTCGCTGCCCTCCTTCATCGCCTTCGTCCACGACGCCTCGTCGGAGACCGGCTCGGGCAGGAACAGGAAGTCGACGTTGTCGGTGATCTCCGACAGGACCTTCAGGCGGGTCTGGGCGTGCGGGGCGATCGCGTGCCACTTGGACTCGTCGAAGTCCGCCGGGTCCCAGGGGGCGAAGGGGGCCTTCAGCCAGGGGGCACAGCGCTCCGTGAAGTCCTTCACCTCCAGCAGGCGGATGTGGTCGGCGTTGATCGCCTCGCACTTCTTCAGGTCGAAGCGGGCCGGGTTGGGGTTCACGTCGGAGATCTCGAAGGCGGCCACCATCTCCTCGATCGAGAAGATGTCCTGGTCCGCGGAGAACGACCAGCCGAGCAGCGACAGGTAGTTCAGCAGGCCCTCGGGGAGGAAGCCGCGCTCGCGGTAGAGGTTGAGCGAGGACTCCGGGTCGCGCTTGGAGAGCTTCTTGTTGCCCTCTCCCATGACGTAGGGGAGGTGGCCGAAGGCCGGGATCTGCCGGGCGATGCCGAGCTCGGTCAGCGCCTTGTAGAGAGCGATCTGGCGCGGGGTGGAGGAGAGCAGGTCCTCGCCGCGCAGGACGTGGGTGATCTCCATCAGGGCGTCGTCGACCGGGTTGACGAGCGTGTACAGCGGGGCGCCGTTCGCGCGGACGATGCCGTAGTCCGGGACGTTCTCCGGGGTGAAGGTCAGCTCGCCGCGGACCAGGTCCGTGAAGGTGATCGTCTCGTCGGGCATCCGGAAGCGGACGATCGGGGCGCGGCCCTGGGCCTTGTACTCCTCGACCTGCTCCGCGGTGAGGTCGCGGCAGTGGCCGTCGTAGCCGGACGGACGGCCGGCCGCGCGGGCGGCCTCGCGGCGGGTGTCCAGCTCCTCCTGGGAGCAGTAGCAGTGGTAGGCGTGGCCCGCGTCGAGCAGCTTCTGGGCGACGTCCTTGTACAGGTCCATGCGCTGCGACTGGCGGTACGGCGCGTGCGGGCCGCCGATCTCGGGGCCCTCGTCCCAGTCGAAGCCCAGCCAGCGCATCGCATCGAGCAGCTGGTTGTACGACTCCTCGGAGTCGCGGGCCACGTCGGTGTCCTCGATGCGGAAGACCAGCGTGCCCTGGTGGTGCCGGGCGAACGCCCAGTTGAACAGGGCGGTGCGGACCAGGCCCACATGGGGGTTACCGGTGGGCGAGGGACAGAAACGGACGCGGACGGGGGAGCCGGGTGCGCTAGCCACGCTTGACAACCTTGTTGGTGAGAGTGCCGATGCCTTCGATGGTGACGGCGACCTCGTCGCCGACGTTGAGGGGGCCTACCCCTGCCGGGGTGCCGGTGAGGATCACGTCGCCGGGGAGCAGCGTCATGGCCTCGGTGATGTTGACGATCAGGTCCGCGATGGGATGGATCATCTCGCTGGTCCGGCCCAGCTGGCGCTGTTCGCCGTTGACCGTGAGCTGGATCGTCAGGTCGGACGCGGTGGCGAGGTCCAGGTCGGTCTCCACCCAGGGGCCGAGCGGGCAGGAGGTGTCGAAGCCCTTGGCCCGGGCCCACTGCTTCTCGCGCTTCTGGACGTCGCGGGCGGTGACGTCGTTGGCGCAGGTGTAGCCGAGGATGACGTCCTGGACGCGCTCGCGCGGGACCTCGCGGCACATGCGGCCGATGACCACGGCCAGTTCGGCCTCGTGGTGGAGGTCCTGGGAGAACGAGGGGTACTGGATCTCGTCGCCGGAGCCGATCACCGAGGTGGACGGCTTGAAGAAGGCGAAGGGGGCGTCCGGGACCTCGTTGCCCAGCTCCCTCGCGTGCTCCGCGTAGTTGCGGCCGTAGGCGACGACCTTGTTCGGGAGCACCGGCGGGAGCAGCCGTACCTTGTTCAGCGGGACCTTCGTGCCGGAGAGCTCGAAGTCCGTGAACGGAATGCCCTTGATGATGTCGAGGACGAGTTCGTCCTGCTTGTCGCCCTCGACGGCGCCGAAGGCGACGTTCCCGTCGATGGAGAACCTGGCGATGCGCACGGGATCCTTGCGCCCCTCACTGAGCCGGCTGGAGTCTGACGCTCCAGGCTAACGCGGTAAGGGGTGGCCGCCGTGAAAACGACCCGGTGACCGGGTGACCGAGTGAACGGCGGCCGTGACCCGTACTGACGGCTACGCGGCTGCTCGGCTACTCGCCGACCGAGGTCGTGGCCGGGATCTCCGTGAGGATGGTGCGCCGCGGGTTGGCGGTCTGGGCGGGGAGGTCGAGGGAGTGCTCGGGGAGTTCGGGGGTCTGCAGTTCCTCGGCGTCCTTGAGGTGGGCGAGGGTGGTGCGCCGGGGGTTGGCTATGTTGCGGAACATCATCGTCGTCTTCACGGTTGCAGTGGACCCCGTCGTGTGTGGGTTGGCAGAGACTTCCCTCTTGTAAAGCGTCAGGCTAAACATCGAATTCCCGGCGGAAGCCGCCAACTAGCGGTGATCCATGTGTGAGTTTGCTCACGAAGTCGAGGGCAAAACGGTCATTCCAGGCCTGCAAGTCACCACAATGAAACGGACATTGGCGAACTGAAGCTGTCATTCCGCTCCTGATCATGGCGACTGGGACACGCCCCGCGCGCCTATGCCTGGCAGGGATACGTCCGTTATGTACGCGATCGGCTTCGACATCTCGTAACGTGTCACTCACACGCTGTCACGGAGGTCACAGCTCGGCTCACGGCCCTTGTTGGAGATCCGGCACTGTGCTGGAATTCCACGGACCGCCGCGGGATCGAGCCGGCGCGCAGGGGCGCAACGCAGCGCCGGGTGGCGGCGAGACAGGGGGAACCAGCGCCGGTCACACTCACGACCAACAGGGGGCGCGCATTCAGGGCGCTCCCCCCTATCAACGCCGACACCGTGTCTCTCCGTTCAGCGGAGGGGCGCCTGGTCCAGAGGTTGCGACGCTAGTGCAGGGACGTTTCAAGAGGGATGGCAGCGCTTCGGCGGAGCCGGAGGCGCACGGCGGGACCGACCGCGGTTCCTCGCCCCAGCACGCCCAGAACCAGGGCCCGGCCCAGGTCGGTGGTGACGGCGGTGAGCGCTCCGGGCGCCCCGCCGTGTCGGCGTCTTCGGCGTCCTCGGGACCTTCGGGCCCCCAGCCGACCGCCGCGCCGGCACCCACGGTCAAGCCCGCCAAGGGCCCGTCCAACCCCGGCTCGCGCATAGCCCTGCGCAACTGGCGCATCTCCACGCGCCTGGTGTCGCTGCTCGCGCTCCCCGTGGTGGCGGCGACGACGCTGGGCGCGGTGCGTATCAACGACTCGCTCGACGACATCCAGCAGCTCGACAACATGAAGCTGCTGACGGAGATGACCAAGCAGGCGACCGAGCTGGCCGTCGCGCTCCAGGACGAGCGCGACGACACGGCCGGTCCGCTGGCGCACGGTCAGTCGACCAGCAGCCTCGCGATCAAGGACCAGGAGGCGCAGACCGACCGCGCCCGCGACAACTTCCTCAACGCCTCCGAGGACATCGACGCCGCGAGCAAGAACGGTCAGCTCCAAGGCGTCCGGGACAGCCTCGTCGGCCTGGCCGGCCAGCTGGACGACCTGGCGAAGATCCGCAAGGACGCCTATCAGCAGAAGGAGAACTCGACCCAGACGGTCGAGTCCTACCACCGCCTGATCACCCAGCTGATCGACCTCTCCCAGGACATGGCGCAGGCCTCCAGCAACCCGGAGATGATCCAGCGCACCCGCGCCCTGGCGGCGTTCTCCACCGCCAAGGAGTACGCGTCCGTGCAGCGCGCCGTCATCGCCGCGGCCCTGCCCGCCAACAACACCACCGCCGGCGACCTCTCCGAGAACGACCGCCTGTACGGCGAGTCCGCCCAGGAGAGCGAGACCTCCGAGCTGACGATCTTCCGGAAGATCTACGCCGGCAACGCCGCGACCCTGCTGGAGCCGATCGAGGGGAAGAACCCCACGATCGAGGCCGCCGACACCTACGCCAAGCGTGCGCTCGGCGCCCAGAACGGTCTCAACGAGCTGAGCAAGCGGTCGTACAAGGACTGGGTGGACGACAGCTCGACCAAGATCGAGCAGATGGAGAAGATCGAGCACTCGCTGCTCGAGGACATGGAGCAGAAGGCCCGCGAGCTGCGGTCCTCCTCCGAGCAGGAAGCCATCCTCTCCGGTGCGCTGATCCTGCTCGTCCTCGGTGTGTCGCTGGTCGGCGCCTTCATCGTGGCCCGCTCCATGATCCGTTCGCTGCGCCGCCTCCAGGAGACCGCCACCAAGGTCGCCCAGGACCGGCTGCCCGAGCTGGTCAAGCAGCTGTCCGAATCCGACCCGCAGGACGTCGACACGTCCGTGGAGTCGGTCGGTGTGCACTCCCGGGATGAGATCGGCCAGGTGGCCGCGGCCTTCGACGACGTGCACCGCGAGGCGGTCCGCCTCGCCGCCGAGCAGGCCCTGCTGCGGGGCAACGTCAACGCGATGTTCACCAACCTCTCGCGCCGTTCCCAGGGCCTCATCCAGCGCCAGCTCTCGCTCATCTCCGAACTGGAGTCCCGCGAGGCCGATCCGGACCAGCTCTCCTCCCTCTTCAAGCTCGACCACCTCGCGACGCGTATGCGCCGTAACGGTGAGAACCTCCTCGTCCTCGCCGGTGAAGAGCCCGGTCGCCGCTGGACCCGCCCGGTCCCGCTGGTCGACGTGCTCCGCGCCGCCGCGTCCGAGGTGGAGCAGTACGAGCGCATCGAACTGGCCGCCGTGCCGACCACCGAAGTGGCCGGCCGCGTGGTCAACGACCTCGTGCACCTGCTCGCCGAGCTGCTCGAGAACGCCACCTCGTTCTCCTCGCCGCAGACCAAGGTCAAGGTCACCGGTCACGCGCTGCCCGACGGCCGCGTCCTGATCGAGATCCACGACACCGGTATCGGCCTCTCTCCCGAGGACCTCGCGGCGATCAACGAGCGGCTCGCCTCGCCGCCCACCGTGGACGTCTCCGTCTCCCGCCGCATGGGCCTCTTCGTGGTCGGTCGTCTGTCGCAGCGGCACGGCATCCGCATCCAGCTGCGCCCGTCCGACTCCGGTGGTACGACCGCGCTGGTCATGCTTCCCGTCGACGTCGCCCAGGGCGGCAAGAAGCCCGCTCCCGGCAAGCCCGGCGCCCCGGCGTCCTCCGGCGGCCCGGCCGCCGCACAGGCAGCGGCCGGTGCGGCCGCGGCCCGGCGCGGTGGCCAGGGCGGCGCCGGCGGCTCGCTCGGCGCGGGTGCCCCCGCCGCGGCCCTCGGCGGCGGTGCCCGCGGTGGCGCCGGTGGTGCCGGCGGCCCCTCCGGCGGCGGACTGCTCGGCGCCGGTGCGGCTCCGCGCGGCCAGGTCGGCGCGGGCCAGGGTCCCCGGGCCGCACTGCCCGGCGCGGGCCCCAACGGCGGCCGTCCCGGTGCCCCGGGCGGCGCGCGCGGCCAGCAGGGTCCGGCGGCTCCCCCGCAGGGCCGGCCCAACGGCGGCGGCGGTGCCTTCGGCGACCAGGACGCGTTCGGCAACCGGCAGGAATCCTTCGGCGGTCAGGACGCCTTCGGCAACCGGCCCCCGGTCCCGCCGCAGCGCTCCGCCTCCCCCTCCGACCAGGGCCGTCAGCCCCAGCTGCCGCCGCGCGGTGGCCCGCGGGCCGAGCTGCCCGGCGGCAACCCGCAGCAGGGCAGGCCCAGCTGGAGCGACGACAACGCCCAGCCGCCGCTCTCCCGTGCCTCGCTGGACACCCCGCGCGGCCACGACGAGCAGGACCCGGCCCACACCGCGCCGATGCCCCGCATCGACGGCCGGCAGGACCTGGGCGCCACCTCGCAGATGCCGGCGATCCCGCAGGGGCCGTCGTCCACCGGCGAGTTCCCGCGCCCGGACTTCAACCTGCCGAACGGCTCGCAGAACACCGGTTCCTTCCCCCGCCCCGGCGCGAACGGACCGCAGGACACGGGTTCCTTCCCCCGCCCCGGCGCGAACGGACCGCAGGACACGGGCTCCTTCCCCCGCCCCGGCGCGAACGGACCGCAGGACACGGGCTCCTTCCCCCGCCCCAACGTCAACGGCCAGCAGGACCCGGGGCAGTTCGTCCGCTCCGATGTCTTCGGCGCGTCGACCGGGCCGCAGGGCGGCTCCCAGAACACCGGGCAGTTCGCCACCCCGCAGGGCTACGACAACGGCTCCACCGGCCAGTTCGCCGCACCGTCCTACGACGGCGGCTCCACCGGCCAGCACTCCCTGCCCGGCCGCCAGAACGGCTTCGCGGCCAACGGCCAGTACGGCAACGGCCAGCACGGCACGGGCCAGTTCGAGCGGCCGGGGACCAACGGCCGCGGCATGGACTTCGGCGCGCCACAGCGTCCGCCGGTGCCGCCCGCGCCGCCGGCCCGCCAGGAGCCCGAGGCGCTGCCGCCGGCCAGCGGTCCCGGTGACGGTCGTACCCCGCTGTACGACACGCTGGAGACCAACTGGTTCCACGGCGGCCAGCAGGAGCAGCAGCACCCGCAGAGCAACGGCCACGGAAACGGCTCGGCGCCGGTCCCGCCCGTTCCTGCCCAGCCGCCGGCCCCGGCCGCCGCGGCCCCCCAGCGTCCCGCCCAGGCAGCCTGGCGCACCTCCCCGAACGACGACCTCGTCCGGCAGGCGGAGCGTGTACGGCAGCCGGCGGCGGGCGGTGTCACCACCTCCGGTCTGCCGCGCCGGGTGCCCAGGGCGAACCTCGTCCCGGGCACGGCTCAGCAGCAACAGCACCACACCGGTCCGCAGGTCTCGCGTGCGCCTGATGACGTCCGCGGCCGGCTGACCAATCTCCGTCGGGGTATCGCGCAGGGACGGCAGGCCGGAACCGGCCCGCAGACCGGCAGCTTCCCGAGCCCCACTCACCAGCAGGAGCGTTAGTTGAGTCCGATGAGCCAGGCGGCACAGAACCTCAACTGGTTGATCACCAACTTCGTGGACAACACCCCCGGTGTGTCCCACACCGTCGTCGTATCCGCCGACGGTCTCCTTCTGGCGATGTCCGAAGGCTTCCCTCGTGACCGTGCCGACCAACTGGCGGCCGTCGCGTCCGGACTCACCTCGCTGACGGCCGGGGCCTCCCGGATCTTCGAGGGCGGCGACGTCGCACAGACGGTCGTCGAGATGGAGCGCGGCTTTCTTTTCCTGATGTCCGTCTCGGACGGGTCGTCCCTCGCGGTCCTGGCCCACCCCGAGTGCGACATCGGCCTCGTCGGCTACGAGATGGCGCTCCTGGTCGACCGCGCGGGCGCGGTGCTCACGCCCGACCTGCGCGCCGAACTGCAAGGCAGTCTGCTCCACTGACAGCCCGGATCCAACCCACCTCACCAAATCACCGTCCGGCCGCCACAATCCCCCCACCGGCCACGTCCGACGGCACGACTGACCGACTTGCTGTCCCGCCCGGAGGAACGATGACCCCGCCCACCGCCTCTCATGATCCGTACGCGGAGCCGTACGGGGACGAGGGCGACCAGCCGCTGGTACGTCCTTACGCGATGACCGGCGGCCGGACACGGCCGCGCTATCAGCTCGCCATCGAGGCGCTGATCAGCACGACGGCCGACCCGGCAGCGCTCATGGGGCTGCTCCCGGAGCACCAGCGCATCTGCCACCTGTGCCGTGAGGTGAAGTCGGTGGCCGAGGTCTCGGCGCTGCTCGCCATGCCGCTCGGTGTGGCCCGGATCCTGGTGGCCGACCTCGCCGAGGCCGGCCTGGTCGCCATCCACCAGCCGGGCGGCGACGAGAACAACGGTGGCGCACCTGACGTGACGCTGCTCGAAAGGGTGCTCAGTGGACTTCGCAAGCTCTGACGGAGGTCGGGCCACCACCTCCGCGAAGATCGTGGTGGCGGGCGGCTTCGGCGTCGGCAAGACCACGTTCGTGGGAGCGGTCTCCGAGATCAACCCGCTGCGCACGGAGGCCGTGATGACGTCCGCCTCGGCGGGCATCGACGACCTGACCCACACCGGGGACAAGACCACCACCACGGTGGCCATGGACTTCGGACGTATCACGCTCGACCAGGACCTGATCCTGTACCTGTTCGGCACACCGGGCCAGGACCGCTTCTGGTTCATGTGGGACGACCTGGTCAGGGGCGCCATCGGCGCCGTCGTCCTGGTGGACACCCGCCGGCTCGCCGACTGCTTTCCGGCGGTGGACTATTTCGAGAACAGCGGTCTGCCGTTCGTCATAGCGCTCAACGGCTTCGACGGACACCAGCCCTACACGCCCGAAGAGGTGCGCGAGGCGCTGCAGATCGGCCCGGACGCGCCGATCATCACCACGGACGCCCGGCACCGCGCCGATGCCAAGAGTGCGCTGATCACGCTGGTGGAGCACGCTCTCATGGCACGGTTGCGGTAGCACCCAAGTCGTTCATCGTGTACGGCAGTTGTCGTACGGAAACCGGAGCCGACTGTGGCCTTTGACACGGTCGGCTCCGGTGTTCATAACGTTTCGGCAGAGGAATCCGGTGGTATCGCCACGCGTCGCGGTCGCGCGGTACCGCTGCGCTCACAACAGCCCCGCCTTTTGGCGGGGCTCGCTCTTTATGACCGTTTTATCTGGGCCTTACAAGACCGCACTCCACCGCTTTCCGCTGTTTGGAAGTGCGCAGGCCCCCGTGCTGGAATGCCTGAACTGCCCAATAGTCAAAGACGTACTGAGTAGTGGTCTGAGACACACCGGGCTCTGAGAGACTGCGGCACGACGATAGGTGCCCGCCGCCGAGAGGTTGTTGGTCGAGTGAGGCGAAGCAAGAACGGTCCCGAGCCGTCGGCACGGGGCAACTTCACCCCGCCGCCGCGCGCTGCGGCGCCCACCCCTGTGCCAGCCGCGGAACCACCGGCCGCGCCCGCGAAGAGCGGCGGCCGTTTCTCCCCGCGCAACTGGCGAGTGCCGACCAGGCTGAACGCGATTCTGCTCATACCCGTGGTCGTCGGTCTCGTCATGGGCGGCTTCCAGGTGAAGAGCTCCATCGACACCTGGAACGAGGCCCGGGACGCGGAGAACACCGCGCGCCTGGTCCGCGCCTCCCTCAGCTACGCCGACGCCCTGTACAACGAGCGTGACACCACCGCGGCGCCCCTGCTCAAGGGCTCGCTGCAGAACGCGGCCGACAAGAAGACCGTCAAGGACGCGCGCGCCGAGACCGACAAGGCCGCCGACGCCTTCGACGCGGCCGCGCAGAACATGCCGCAGAAGGCCGGCCTGGAGCGCCGCCTGAAGCTGTTCCGCGAGGCGGAGCCCTCCCTCACGGACCTGCGCGCCGCCGCGTACACCACCAGGCTCACCGGTGTGAAGACGGAAGAGGGCTACACCCAGGTCGCCCACCCGCTGATGGAGTTCGCCAACGAGCTCGGTCTGGGCACCGGAAACATCACCTCCTACGGTCGTACGGTCTACGCCATCTCGCTCACCAAGGCGGCCCTGTCGCTGGAGCGCTCGATCGGCATGCACCTGCTGATCAAGCCCGGCCCGGACGCCGGCAACCTGGCCTCCCAGCGGGTCGCCCTCTCGTCGTACGCCTACCTCGAAGGCATCGCCGTCGAGGAGTACATCGGCGGTGGCACCGAGGCGGACGCGCAGAAGCTGGCCGGTCTCCAGCAGAAGATCAAGGCCGACGGCGCGGCGATGGTCCAGCAGGCGAAGGCCAAGGACCCGAACTACGTGGCCCCGCCGTCCAAGGACAACGCGATGGTCTCGGCGCTGGCGACGCTGCAGGACACCGACCCGAGCACCCGCCAGACGCTGGCGGCCGGGGGCATCACCGCCGAAAACTGGTGGGCGGTGAACACGCTCAAGTACAACGCCTACCGCACGATCGAGTCGGACATGGCCGACAAGGCGGTGAGCGAGGCCTCCAGCATCGCCGACGACGCCAAGACCTCCGCGTTCATCACCGGTGCCGCGGTCGTGGTCGCCCTGCTCGCGGCGTTCATCCTGGCCGGCATGGTGGCCCGCCAGATGTCCCGCTCGATGCGCCAGCTGCGCAACGCCGCCTTCGGCATCGCCGAGCAGCGCCTGCCGATGCTGGTCGACCAGCTCTCCCGCACCGACCCCGGCCGGGTCGACACCCGGGTGGCGCCGATCCCGATCACCACCACCGACGAGATCGGCGAAGTCGCCCGCGCCTTCGACCAGGTCCACCGCGAGGCCGTCCGGCTCGCCGCCGAACAGGCGCTGCTGCGGGGCAACATCAACGCGATCTTCACCAACCTGTCGCGCCGCAACCAGTCGCTGATCGAGGGCCAGCTGACCCTGATCACCGACCTGGAGAACAACGAGGCCGACCCGGACCAGCTGGAGAACCTCTTCCGCCTGGACCACCTCGCGACCCGTATGCGCCGCAACGGCGAGAACCTCCTGGTCCTCGCCGGCGAGGAGCCCGGCCGCCGCTGGGACCAGCCGGTCCCGCTGGTGGACGTGCTGCGCGCCGCCTCCTCCGAGGTGGAGCAGTACGAGCGCATCGAGCTGTCCGGCGTCCCGGAGGCCGAGATCCACGGCCGCGCGGTCACCGACCTCGTGCACCTGCTCGCCGAGCTCCTGGAGAACGCCACCACGTTCTCCTCCCCGCAGACCAAGGTCCGCGTGACGGCCACCCGTCTCCCCGACGGGCGCGTCATGATCGAGATCCACGACAAGGGAATCGGCCTCACCGCCGAGGACTTCGCGGACATCAACCACAAGCTGGCCAACCCGCCGACCGTGGACGCCGCGATCTCCCAGCGCATGGGCCTCTTCGTGGTCGGCCGGCTCTCCGACCGGCACGGCATCCGGGTCCAGCTGCGCCCCTCCGGGGAGCAGGCCGGCACCACCTCGCTGGTCATGCTGCCGGACGCCATCACCCACGGTGGTGGCGGCGAACAGCCGCTGGACCGCGAGGAGTTCACCGTCTCGCAGATCATCCCGGAGCAGCAGTTCCAGGTTGAGAACTTCAGCCAGCAGCAGCCGCTCCAGCCGATGCGCACGGCGGCCGAGCTCGGCTTCGACGACAGCCGTTACACGGAGGTCCCCGACGACATCCGTGAGCTGGACCCCGTCGGCCGCTCCCTGATGCGCGAGGAGCGCCGTGCGGCCCTGGAGGCCCAGGCGCAGCCCGGGCAGGCCGCACAGCTCCCGCAGAGCCCTCAGGAGACCTCGGAGATCCCGGCGTACGCCGACGAGTTCGACCGGGGCCAGCAGGGCTACGACACCAGCGGTACGGGCTTCCAGGAACAGCCCACGGGCTTCGACGCCGGGCAGCAGTACCAGGAGCGGTCGCAGAGCGCGTACGACGAGCAGTACTACGCGCCGAACGGCGGCCTGCCGCGGAACGACACGTTCTCGCCGGACGCCTTCGCCACCAACGGCGGCGGCTACCCGGAGCCCACGTATCCGGAACCGGCCCAGGAAGAGCCCGCGGCCGCCCAGGGCGCCGCTTCCGAGTCGTTCCCGGCGTTCGGCGAGCAGCAGCCCTACCAGGACGACTGGCCGCAGCAGGGTCAGCAGCAGGACAGCTACCAGAACGGTTACCCGGCCCAGTACGCTCCGGAAGCGGAGTCGGCGCAGGCCGGTGACGTGGACGAGCGGAACCGCGTAGGCTTCGACCGTCCGGGAGCGGCTCCCTCGGCCGGCCACCAGCTGACCGACGCCGGGCTGCCCCGCCGGGGATCCGGCGGTCCCAGCGGCCCGAACGGCGCGGCTCCCGCGCAGCAGGCTCCGGCCGCGGCTTCGGCTCCGGCGGCCTCGGCTCCGGAGTCCAACGGCGACAGCAGCTGGCGTTCGGCGAACGACGAGCGCTGGCAGCAGGCCTCGCAGCTGCGCAGGC
This sequence comes from Streptomyces sp. NPDC051105, assembly GCF_040682795.1. NCBI lineage: Bacteria > Bacillati > Actinomycetota > Actinomycetes > Kitasatosporales > Streptomycetaceae > Streptomyces > Streptomyces sp. NPDC051105. The sequence continues at coordinate 110,889 of NZ_JBFBBR010000019.1, forward strand.
CCAAGGCGGGCGGGGTCACCTCCTCCGGTCTGCCGAGGCGGGTGCCCAAGGCCAACCTGGTCGAGGGAGCCGCCGAGAACACCCCTCAGGGCGGCCCACAGGTCTCCCGCGCCCCGGAGGACGTCCGGGGCAGGCTGAGCAACCTGCGCAGGGGCGTCCAGCGCGGACGCAACGCAGGCAGTGAAACGAACGGCCAGGCCACTAGGAATCAGCACAGTGGTCCTGACAGCACCTACAACCAGGAGCGTTAGTGTGAGCCCGATGAGCCAGGCGGCACAGAACCTGAACTGGTTGATCACCAACTTCGTGGACAACACCCCGGGGGTGTCCCACACGGTGGTGGTCTCCGCCGACGGACTCCTTCTGGCGATGTCCGAAGGCTTCCCCCGCGACCGCGCCGACCAGCTCGCGGCCGTCGCCTCCGGTCTGACGTCTCTGACGGCAGGCGCCTCCCGGATTTTCGAGGGCGGCAGCGTGAATCAGACGGTTGTGGAGATGGAGCGGGGGTTCCTGTTCATCATGTCCATTTCCGATGGGTCGTCCTTGGCCGTCCTGGCCCACCCGGAGGCCGACATTGGCCTGGTTGGGTACGAGATGGCCCTTTTGGTGGACCGAGCGGGCACGGTTCTTACCCCGGATCTGCGTGCGGAACTCCAGGGAAGCCTTCTCAACTAACAAGCAGACGGTGCGTTTTCGCGTCCCGGGGCCGTAAGGTTTCGGGACGCGGCTCCACAGGGATGGGTGCCCGGCACGGTCGGAGGAGGAGAGAAAGTGGCAACACCCCCAGGCGGTTCGAATAACGGCAACTGGTCGTACGGTCCTGCGCAGGGCCAGGGCGACGGTTCCGCGAACCGGTACAACTTCCCCTCCACGCCGAGCCACCGGCAGCCGTACGCGCCGCAGGGCCCCGGCCCGTCGCCGTACGACCAGCCGCCGGCGCCGCGCATCCAGCCGGTACAGCCGCAGCGCCGTCCCGAGCCGGCGCCGGCCTCGGGGTCGCACAACCCCTTGGTGCGTCCGTACGCCATGACCGGTGGCCGGACCCGCCCGCGGTACCAGCTCGCCATCGAGGCGCTGGTGCACACCACCGCGCAGCCGCACCAGATGCAGGGCCAGCTGCCCGAGCATCAGCGGATCTGCAACCTCTGCCGGGAGATCAAATCGGTGGCCGAAGTCTCGGCCCTCCTGTCGATCCCTCTCGGCGTGGCCAGGATCCTCGTCGCCGACTTGGCGGAGGCGGGCCTGGTCGCCATCCATCAGCCCGGCGGCGACGAGAACGCCGGTGGCCAGCCAGACGTGACACTGCTCGAAAGGGTGCTCAGTGGACTTCGCAAGCTCTAGCGGCGGTCCTTCCCGCTCCACCACCTCCGCGAAGATCGTGGTGGCGGGCGGCTTCGGCGTGGGCAAGACCACGTTCGTCGGTGCCGTCTCGGAGATCAACCCGCTGCGCACAGAGGCCGTGATGACGTCCGCGTCTGCCGGCATCGACGACCTCACCCACACCGGGGACAAGACGACCACCACGGTCGCCATGGACTTCGGCCGCATCACCCTGGACCAGGACCTGATCCTGTACCTGTTCGGCACGCCGGGCCAGGACCGCTTCTGGTTCATGTGGGACGACCTGGTGCGCGGCGCGATCGGCGCCATCGTCCTGGTGGACACGCGCCGTCTCGCCGACTGCTTCCCCGCGGTCGACTACTTCGAGAACTCGGGTCTCCCCTTCGTCATCGCCCTCAACGGCTTCGACGGCAACCAGCCGTACAACCCGGAAGAGGTCCGCGAGGCGCTTCAGATCGGCCCCGACACCCCGATCATCACGACGGACGCCCGCCACCGCGCGGACGCCAAGTCGGCCCTGATCACCTTGGTCGAGCACGCGCTCATGGCCCGCCTGCGCTAGCGGTCGTCTCTCCGAGGGGCCCCTTCCACCCGGAACGGGCCCCTTTGTCGTACCCCGTCGTACCCCCGTCGTGTGGCGGTTCGTCAGACCCCGCTGTTCGGGACCCTCTTCCTCGTGGTGCGCCCGTCGCACCCCGGCGCGCGCCGGGCGCTCGGCGCTGCAGGCGCGCGCCCCGGGCCCGCGCCCACAGCGCCGTAAGGGCGGCTCCTGCGGCCCGGCAGAGCCTCCGGGAGGGGAAGCCGGGCCCGGCGGCCGCAGGCCGCCCACAGGTCACCCAGCGGCGTGCCGGTCCCTTGGCGGGTCCGGCAACAGGTCACCCAGCGGCGCGCCGGTCCCTTGGCGGGTCCGGCAACAGGTCACCCAGCGGCGCGCCGGTCCCTTGGCGGGTCCGGCACCGGAGTCCGTGACGCCACGGAGCACGACCACGGCCCCGCCCTCCCGAAGGAGGAGCGGGGCCGTGGTCGACGCTGCGGCGAGAGCTCAGTGCCAGCTGTGCGGGGCGCGGAAGCCGTTTTCGCGTTCCAGGCGGCGCCAGCCCGCCTTCGCGCGGCCTCGGTGGGTCTGCTCGGTGTCGGCGGTCGGCCGGGCGGCCGCGCGGGCCAGGAGGACCGCCGTTATGGCGGCGACTTCCTCCGGGTCGGCGTTGCCCTTCTCCACGCGAATGTCAGGGACGTTCATGGATTCAGTCTCCGTGAGAGAGGTTTCCGCAGGATTACTGCGGGGGGTTGCCGTGCTTACGGGACGGCAGGTCGGCGTGCTTGGTGTGCAGCATCGCCAGCGACTTGGCGAGCACCTCGCGGGTCTCGGCCGGGTCGATGACGTCGTCGACCAGGCCGCGCTCGGCCGCGTAGTAGGGGTGCATGAGCTCGGCCTTGTACTCCTTGACCATCTTCTGCCGCATGGCCTCGGGGTCCTCGGCGGCGGCGATCTGCCGACGGAAGATCACGTTGGCCGCGCCCTCCGCGCCCATGACCGCGATCTCGTTCGTCGGCCAGGCGTACGTCAGGTCGGCACCGATCGACTGGGAGTCCATGACGATGTAGGCACCTCCGTACGCCTTGCGCAGGATCAGTGAGATCCGGGGCACGGTCGCGTTGCAGTAGGCGTAGAGGAGCTTCGCGCCGTGGCGGATGATCCCGCCGTGTTCCTGGTCGACACCGGGGAGGAAGCCCGGTACGTCCAGGAAGGTGACGATCGGAACATTGAAAGCGTCACACATCTGAACAAAGCGCGCAGCTTTTTCACTCGCCTCGATGTCCAGGACGCCTGCCAGCACCTGCGGTTGGTTGGCGATGATGCCCACGACCTGGCCGTCGATCCGGGCCAGCGCGCAGATGATGTTCCGCGCCCAGCGCTCGTGGACCTCCAGGTACTCGCCGTCGTCGACGATCTCCTCGATCACCTTGGTCATGTCGTACGGCCGGTTGCCGTCGGCCGGGACCAAGTCCAGGAGGGCGTCGCCGCGGCGGTCCACGGGGTCCGTGGAATCGACCCGGGGCGGGTTCTCGCGGTTGTTCTGCGGGAGCAGCGAGAGGAGGTAGCGGACCTCCGCGATGCAGGTCTCCTCGTCGTCGTACGCGAAGTGACAGACGCCGGAGGTCTCCGCGTGCACGTCGGCGCCGCCGAGGCCGTTCTGGGTGATCTCCTCACCGGTGACCGCCTTGACGACGTCCGGGCCGGTGATGAACATCTGCGAGGTCTCGCGGACCATGAAGACGAAGTCCGTGAGGGCGGGGCTGTAGGCCGCGCCGCCGGCGCAGGGGCCGAGCATCACGGAGATCTGCGGGATGACACCGGACGCCTTGGTGTTGCGCTGGAAGATGCCGCCGTAGCCGGCGAGGGCGGAGACGCCCTCCTGGATACGGGCGCCGGCGCCGTCGTTCAGGGAGACCAGCGGGGCGCCGGCCGCGATGGCCATGTCCATGATCTTGTGGATCTTGGTGGCGTGGGCCTCGCCCAGCGCGCCGCCGAAGATCCGGAAGTCATGGGCGTACACGAAGACCGTACGGCCCTCGACCGTGCCCCAGCCGGTGATGACGCCGTCGGTGTAGGGTTTCTTGGCCTCCAGGCCGAAGCCGACCGCGCGGTGCCGGCGCAGCTGCTCGACCTCCTGGAAGGAATCCGGGTCCAGGAGCAGCTCGATACGCTCCCGGGCCGTCAGCTTGCCCTTGGCACGCTGCGCCTCGGTCGCCTTCTCGCTGGGCCCCGCCACGGCCGCCGCACGGATCTCGTGCAGCTCGGCGACCCGCCCGCGCGCGTCCGTCGGCTCGCCGGTGGGCTCACCCGTCGTCTCTTCCAAAACGGTCATGTAGCGACCTTACGAAGGACACCAAGGATTACGAGACGTCGACTCCGTACAGTCTCCGACCCGTTTTCCTGGAACCACTGAACAGAACCAGAGCGACATGCAGCCGTTCCGACTGCTCAGAGGGCTGTGGCGTTGTAGGGGTGCCACAAAGACGGGGCCTGAGACGCGCCTCACATTCATGGCCGGTCCATACCACCCCAGGGGTGACAGGGCCCCCGGACGGCGGTCCCCCCGCCCCTCCGACCCCACTCCCTTCCGAGCCTAACCGCACCCGCGCCATCCGCTCCCGTCGTGTCGCGATTCAGCCCGGACGGTATTACCGTGCGTAATGAGCGCGATACGCGAGCGGATGATGTTGAAGGTTGTACGGAATAGGGCTACGGTGGGCGTCGTTGAGTTCGTTGAACGTTAAACATCAACGGTCCGCGCCTACGGCATCCACCGCTCCTAGGCCGCGACCCGTCCCCCTCAAGGAGCACGTCATGGGTATCTTCGGCCGCAAGAACGACGAAACCGCCACCGTCCCCAGCGCCGACACGGCCGCGCTGACCGGCGACTACACGATCGACCCGGCGCACAGCACGCTCGGCTTCGTGGCCCGCCACGCGATGGTCACCAACGTCAAGGGCAGCTTCCAGCAGTTCGAGGGCTCGCTGCACCTGGACGGCTCGGACCCGGCGAAGTCCACCGCCACCCTCGACATCACGATGGAGAGCATCACCACGGGCAGCCCGGACCGTGACGGTCACCTGAAGTCGGCGGACTTCTTCAAGACGGACGAGTTCCCGACGATGACCTTCCGCTCCACCAAGGCGGAGGCCCTCGGCGGCGACGACTACCGCATCACCGGCGACCTCACCATCCTCGGTGTCTCCCGGCCGGTCACCATCGACCTGGAGTTCAACGGCGCCGCCAAGGACCCGTTCGGCAACGAGCGCGTCGGCTTCGAGGGCAAGGCCGAGATCAAGCGCTCCGACTGGGGCGTGACCTGGAACGCGGCGCTGGAGACCGGCGGCGTCCTGGTCTCCGACAAGATCAAGCTGAACTTCGACATCTCCGCGATCAAGAACGCGTGAGCCCGCGGCGCCGGACCGCCGGCCCCGATCACGCCCGCTGAGCGCCCGCCCTCGACTCCCCTGAGGGCGGGCGCTCGGCCGTGTCCGGATGTCCCGCGGTGTCCTAGTAGTCGATGGTCGGATACCAGTCGCCGCGCCCTTGCGGGGTCAGGTCGAGCAGGTGCCAGACGGGCGTCAGCAGGTCGATGCCGCGCTCCTGGATGTCGTCGGCCATGCGCGGATGGGCGGAGTAGGCGTGCCGGACCGTGCCGTCTCCGTCGCGGGTGAAGACGGAGACCGTGGAGTCCTGCTCGCCGTCCTCGTCCTCGCTGCCCAGGTCGTACTTGAACGTACTGTCACCACAGCTGAGCAGCCGCAGCCGGTGCCAGCCGCGGTCGCGGGCGTACCGGCGGAGGACGGGCGGGTCGGCGGCCGCGACGATGACGAAGTCCGCGTTCCGGGCCACGTGGTGGGCGATGCCGTTGTAGCCGTCGATCCACATCGTGCACATGGGACAGGCGCTGGTCTGGAGCTTGCCGTACATGAAGTGATAGACGATCAGCGGGCGTTCGGGGCCGGAGAACAGCTCGCTCAACGCGACCTCACGGACCGGGGTGTCACCGGCGCCGAGGTCGCCGGGCCCTTCGAGGAAGACGTAGTCGTCGACGGCCGGCCCCGGCGGAAGCGCCCGGCGCAGCGCCGCGACCTCCTCCCGGCGCCGCATCAGCTCGATCTCGGCCAGCCGCAGCTCCTCGCGGGCACCGAGATACTCGCCGGACTCCCCGACCAGCCTCGTCTGCCGCACCATCGCGTCCTCCTGGAGTGGGGCCCCTCCCGGGCCTCAAGTCTAGGCCGGTGACCTGGCTCACTCACCTGCGTAGAGACGCGCCAGGTCGACAGGCCCTCTCTCTCCCGAGGAGAGCGTGCGTCTCTTGAATGGACTGCCGCCACCTGGACCGCATTCCTCGGGCATACGACCAAGTGACCGTCTCCTGACTAGGCCTCGCTCGGCCGTACCTCGGGACGTGCCGTCGTCCTTCTGCGGGGTACCGGCAGCAGCCACCACGCCGAGGCCACCGAGAGGGTCGCGCCCACCGCGATGGCTGCCAGGCGGGTCGGCAGCAGGGATTCCGCGTTCTGGCCGAAGTAGCCGAGGAGCAGGGAGAGGGCCGTGGTCATGCCGGCTGCCCAGTACGCGTAGTTGAGAGGGCGCAACCACAGGGCGACGGCCAGGACGGCGAACATCAGGACCACGGCGGTGTGGCCCGTGACGCCCGCCTCCGCCACCGCCGTCGCCAGGACTGTGCCCACGCATGCCCCGGCCAGCCGTTCAACCCCCTTGCGCAGGACGTCGGTCCGGCCTCGGTTGCCGCTCGCCGCGACGTACGCGGTCAGGACGGCCCACGGCCAGTGGTCGTCGAAGAGGACACGGCCCAGTACGAAGGCGGTTGCGATGGCCGCCGCCATCTGGAGGGCCATGCGGGTGCTGGGGCGTGGGTGGAGGCGCGAGCGGCGTGGGGGCGGGTCGGGGGTCGGGGCCGCGTGCCAGGGGCTGTGGCGGTCGCCGAGTGCCTGCACCAGCCAGACCGAGCCGCATGCCAGCACCCCGATCAGCGCCGACCAGCCCCAGGTCACCAGGCCGCTCTGGGCCGCCGCCGGCAGCGCGGGGCCGGGGACCACCAGCAGGGCCACCAGGGGGAGGGCGATCAGCGTGCCCGCCTTGGTGGAGACCGGGCCGTACCGGCGGATCCAGATGGCCAGCGCCATCCCGGCCGTGTAGACGGCCGCGCCCGCCGCGTAGTGCGAGGCGAGCAGCCGGCCGACGAAGATCGAGGCGGCGGCGGTCACGGGCAGCAGCACCAGCGCCATCAGCCGCCTGCGGGTGTCGGCGGTGCGCTGGGTGGCGGCGAGGGTCAAGGTGAGGGCGACCGCGAGGACCAGCACATCGGTGTGCAGCCCGGCGGCCCCCTCCAGCCCCAGCGCGGCTCCCCAGGAGAGCAGCACGGCCGTCATCGTCAGCCCTGCTTCGTACGCGTTGCGTATGAGCGTGGTGGTCACTGGACTGAGAATACGGGCATAGCAGGGCCGTAGGTAGTAAGTAACCGCGTATGATCTGACCTATGGAGCACCTCCCCGAAGCCGCCCGCATCCGTCGTGCCGTCCTCCGGTTCAACCGTCGGCTGCGGCAGGAACGCGGGGACGGCAGCCTCAGTCCCAATCAGCTGTCGGTGCTCGGCCATCTGTACCGGCACGGGCCGTCCACGCCCGGCGAGGTCGCGGCCGCCGAGCGGCAGCGGCCGCAGTCGCTGACCCGCGTCTTCGCGGAGCTGGAGACGGAGGGGCTGGTCGGGCGGGCGCCGGACCCGTCCGACCGCCGGCAGTCCGTGCTGAGCCTGACCGGAGCCGGGCGGCGCGCGCTGGAGGCCGACATGGACCAGCGGGACGCCTGGCTGGCCGGGGCGTTCGGGACGCTGAGCGAGACCGAGCGCGGGGTGCTGTCGCTCGCGGCCGCCGTGCTGGAGCGGCTGGTGGACGCGGAGTAGGTCAGAAACCGCCGCCGAAGTCCCCGCTGTCCCCGCCCCCGCCGCCGAAGTCTCCGCCGCCGCCACCGAAGTCGCCGAAGTCCCCGGGGTCGAAGTCCGCGCCCGACAGGTCGCCGCCCTGGTAGCCGCCGGTGTCGAAGTCGCCGTATCCGGTGCCGTAGTCGGCCGCGTAGGCGGGGGCGGACATCCAGCCGCCCAGGGCCGTGCCGATGAGCAGGCCGGGGAGAAGGCCGCCGCCGAAGTAGCCGCCCGCCCAGGGGCCGTAGGCCGGGCCCGCGTCCCAGTAGGGGCGGCGGCCGTGGTCGGTGTCGACCTCGCGGATCGCCGGGTCGCGGCCGTCGGCCAGCCGGGTGGCGTCGGCCGCGCAGACCGGGACCTCGCGGGGCGAGCCGCCGGCCGGGGTCCAGGTGGCGTCCGTGACCGAGGGGCCGTGCCGGGGGTCGAAGAAGCACGGCGGCCGGCGCTCCGGGAGCGGGCGGCCCTCGCGGCGGGCGGCGAGCTGCGCCAGCGAGAAACGGCCGTCCTCCAGGGCCTGGGTGACGGACCGCACGTCCTCCGGTCTCCGGGCGTCGGCCATGTACTGCTTCGCCTGGTCGTAGGCGTTCAGCGCGCGCTCGTAGTCCGCGCGCATGGCGTCGTCGGCCCGGGGCTCGGCCGGGTGGAAGTCGAGGCGGTCCAGTTCCTCGCCGAAGGCGGTGATGTCCTCGTCCACGACCACCCGGAGCCGGTCCAGGGCGGCCCGCTGCTCCTCCTGGTGGCGCCGGCGGTTGCGGCGGACCAGGGTGTAGGCGCCCGCCCCGCCGGCCACGATCACCGCGCCGATCGCGATCAGCGCCGTACTGGAGACGCCGGAGCCGTCCGCGCTGCCGCCGCCCCAGCTCGCGGGCGCCTTGCCGCCCAGGTTGGTCAGGGCGCGGTTCGTGAAGTCGGTCAGCTGGGTGCTGGCGGTCTCGCCCTGGACGCTGGTGACCAGGTTCCGCACGGCCGTCCGGGGCAGCACCGAGGAGTCGGCGCGGGCGTCGAAGCGGTCGCCGAGCCGGACGGCGTACAGGCCGGTGACGCCGGTGGCGGTGCGCAGGTCCGTGAAGAGGTCCTGGGTGGGATAGCCGGTCGGCAGGACCGCGATGAACAGGGGTTTGTTCGCGTTCTTGATCTGCCGGGCCAGGGTGTCGGCCTCGGCCGTGGACAGCTGGGCGGCGGCCGCCGGGTCGACGTACACCGGGCTCTTGCGCAGGGCGTCGGCGATCGTCGAGACACCGGTGGCCGCCGTGGCCCGCGGAGCGAACGCCGTGAGGGCGATCACCAGCAGGGCCAGCAGCAGGCCTGGGAGGCTTCGGGTCCGGGTCCGCGGCACGGCCTTCATGTTCCGCAATTTACCCGAAACCCCCCATAACCTGTCATTTCTTATGCTGCTTTGTACGCCTCCGTCAGCTTCTCCACCGCCGCCTCGTACTTACCGGTCAGCAGCAGGTGGTCGGCGTCGGCGAAGGGCTTGGAGACGGCTGCCGTGATCGACTGTCCGATCTCAGCCTGCACCAGCAGTCGCGCCTTGGTGACCAGTTTCCGGCCGGCCGAGGCGGCGCCCGTCCGCTCCGCGGCCTTCGCCGCGACGCCGAGCGCCCGCAGGGTGGCCTCGCCGCCCTTCGACGGCTTGGCCAGGGTCGTCAGACCCCAGCCGTACGGGTACTGCGGGTCGTACGACGCGTCGCCCACGTTGATCGGCAGCTGGGCCTCGGACTTCGGCCAGGTGACCGGGAGCTGGCCGGTGAAGGCCTTCTTCCCGTAGAGCACGTCGGCCACGCCGTCGCCCTCGGTGCCCGGCAGCCAGGACGCCACCAGGGCGTCGATCTCCCCGAGCCGGTCCCCGATCAGCTGCGGGCGCCCGGAGACGATCAGCACCGCGCACTTCATGGCCGCGCACACCTTGTCCACGGCGGCCTGGTCGGCCGGGGTCAGCGCCAGGTCGTTGCCGTTGCCGACGTCTCCGACGCCCTCGGCGTACGGGGTCTCGCCGACGACGACCACACCCACGTCGTAGCCGCTCGTCGGCGCCGAGGCGTCCTTGGAGTACGTGACGTCTCCCCCGGCGTTCTTCATGCCCTGGAGGATGGTGGTGCCCGTGGTGTGGGTGCCGGAGGCGCCCTGCCAGGTGATGGTCCAGCCGCCGGTCTGGTTGCCGAGGTCGTCGGCGTTGGACCCGGCGACGTACACCTTCTGCGACTTCTTCAGGGGCAGGACGCTGTCGGAGTTCTTCAGCAGGACCTGCGACTCGGCGGCCGCCTGGCGGGCCACCGCCCGGTGCTTGGCGGAGCCGATCTTCGAGGCGCCGGAGGTGTCGGCGTACGGGTGCTCGAAGAGGCCAAGCCGGAACTTCTGGGTGAGGATGCGGGAGACCGCGTCGTCGATGCGCTGCTCACTGACCCGGCCTGCGTTCACCTCGTCGGTCAGGGTCTTGGTGAAGTCCTGGTAGCTGTAGGGGACCATCATCATGTCGACGCCGGCGTTGACCGACGTGCTGACGTGGGCCGCGTAGTCGCCGGGGAGCTGGTCGATTGCGTTCCAGTCGCTGATCACGAAGCCGTCGAAGCCCATCCGGCCCTTGAGTACCCCGTTGATCATGTCGGCGCGGGCGTGCATCTTCACCGGGCCCTGGCCGTCACCGAGGATGTCGAGCGAGGAGTACGAGGGCATGACCGTGCCGATGCCCCGGTCGACCGCGGTCTGGTACGGCGCCAGGTGGACCGCCTCCAGCTGCTGCCGGGTGACCTTGGTGACGCCCTGGTCGATGGTGTACGACCCGGTCGTGGAGGAGCCGTACTCGGTGCCGCCGTCGCCGACGAAGTGCTTGGCGGTGGCCAGGACCTTGTCGTCGTCCTTCAGGTCACGTCCGTCGGCCCGGCCCTGGAGGCCCTGGATCATGGTCTCCATGGACTTCACCAGGGCGGGGTCCTCGCCGAAGGACTCATAGGAGCGGCCCCAGCGCTCGTCGCGGGTGACGCAGAGGCAGGGGGCGAAGTCCCAGGGGATGCCGGTGGCGCGGACCTCGGCGGCGGTCACCGCGCCGGTGTCCTCGGCGAGCTGGGGATCGCGGGTCGCGCCGATGCCGATGTTGTGCGGCATGATCGTGGCGCCGGCCAGGTTGTTGTGGCCGTGCACCGCGTCGACGCCGTAGATCAGCGGGATCTGGAACCGCGTCGCCTGCGCGCGCAGTTGGAAGCCGTCGATCATCTTCGCCCAGGCCGCGGCGGTGTTGGGGGTGGGCGTGGAGCCGCCGCCGGAGAGCAGCGAGCCGAGGTCGTAGGCGGCGACGTCACCGCCGTTGCCCACGGCACCGCGCTCGGCCTGGGTCATCTGGCCCACCTTCTCGGCCAGGGACATCCGGGAGAGGAGGTCGGCGACCCGCTCCTTCACGGGCAACTTGCTGTCCAGATACGGCAGTCCGTGCGCGTCGATGACGACCTGCGGGGTCTCGGCGGGGGCCTTGGCGCCGGTGACGGTGAGCTTCAGCGGGACGGTCTCGGCCGACTCGCCGGAGTGGTCCTTCAGCGTGCGCACCTTGATGGTCTGCGTGGCCCCGGAGACCGTGCCGGCCGGGAAGGTGAGGGTGCCGGAGACCGGGGTGTAGTCCTTGCCGGAGGCGGCGGTTCCGGTCGTGGCCGTCTCGTAGGCGACGGTCACGGGCTCGTCGAGCGGGGCGGAGCCGGTGGTGCCGACGGAGACCTTCACCGCGGCCGTGCGGCCCTCCTGTACGGGGTAGACGGCCGCGTCCGTGGTGACGGAGGCGCGCAGGGCCTGGTCGGCCTTGCCGTACAACTCCACGTCGTCCATGGCGAACCGGCCCTGGAGCCCGACGGGCAGGGTGAGCGCGTAGCCCCACATCTGGGTCAGGCCGAGGACGTGGTCGATACCGCCGACGGGCTGGTAGTCGGTGCGGTAGACGAAGTCGCCGAAGGGGATCTCGACCTGCTTCCAGCCGGTGAAGTCGTCGGTGAAGGACGTCGTCCACAGCTCGGAGGCCTCGCCGCCCGCGCCGCCGTCCTTGATCTCGAAGTTGATCTTCTTGCCGTTGTCCTGGCCGTCCCACCAGAAGCGGATGCCCTTGTGGGCGGACCAGTCGTGGGCGGGCTCGGCGGCGGCGAAGTCGTGGGTGAAGCCGCCGTAGCCGCTGATGTCGTACGTCCCGGAGAGGACCTTGGCGCCCTCGGGGGCGTCCGCCCGGTCGGCGAGCTGGAGGGTGGGCGGGTCGTCGCTGTCGCCTCCCCAGGTGAAGATGCCCTCGGCGGGCTGGGAGGCGAAGGGGACCTCGCCTTCGAAGCGGTCGACGGGAGTGGGGGCTGGGTCGTCGACGGCGCGGGCCGCCGACAGGGGCATCAGGGCTGCGAGTAGGGCGGTGGAGACGAGCAGGGCGGCTCTTGGCATGGACCTTCCCTCGACTCTCTGGTTCACTCGGGGCTCTCACAGTTCACTCATGACTTAGATCACGACGTGAGTTAACTAACGGCTCGCACCCCCGTCAAGACATCCGTCAGGAAGGGCGATGTGTCCATGAGAACCACCCCCCACACGGTCCGGCTGCTCTTGGCCGGGCTGCTCACCGTGGCCGGCCTCAGCGCGGTCGCGCCGTCCGCGCACGCGGCCGGCGAGCAGGTCACCGCGTACCTCACCACCACCGACGACTCCGGCGGGCGCCATGTCACCCGCGGGCTCCAGGCGCAGACGCCGTTCGCCTTCCAGTCCGGGAGTGGCGGCAGCGGCGAGAACATCACCGTCGACGAGAACACCCGCTACCAGACCTTCACCGGCGGCGGCGCGTCCTTCACCGACACCGCGGCCTGGCTGATGAACAGCAGCGGGGCGCTGTCCCAGGCCACCCGGGACGCCACCATGAAGAAGCTGTTCTCCCCCACCGACGGGATCGGGCTGTCGTTCCTGCGCAATCCGATGGGCGCCTCGGACCTGGCTCGGTACGGGTACACGTACGACGACATACCCGCCGGGCAGACCGACCCGAACCTCAACAGCTTCTCCATCTCCCACGACCTCGCGGATGTCGTACCGCTCACCAAGCAGGCGCTCCAGCTGAACCCCTCTCTGACTGTCATGGCCTCGCCATGGACGGCGCCGGCCTGGATGAAGGACAGCGGCTCGCTCAACGGGGGCTGGCTGAAGTCGGAGGACTACGGGGCCTACGCCTCGTACTTCGTGAAGTACCTCCAGGCCTACCAGGCACAGGGCGTGAAGGTCTCGTACGTCACCCCGCAGAACGAGCCGACCTGCTGTTCCGGCTACCCGTCGATGAGCTGGAACGCCTCGGGCCTGCAGTACTTCCTCAAGAGCGAGCTGCTGCCGAAGCTCCAGGCCGCCGGGCTGTCCACCAAGGTCCTCGCGCACGACTGGAACTGGGACGTATACGACTCCTACGCGGCCGCGAGCGTCGACGACTCGGCGATCCGCAACCACCCCAACTTCGGCGGGATCGCCTGGCACGGCTACGGCGGTGACATCAACAAGCAGACCACCGTGCACAACCAGTACCCCACGCTGGACGCCTTCGGCACCGAGCACTCCGGCGGCACCTGGATCGCCAACCAGCAGCGCGAGGACATGAACAACATCATCGACTACACCCGCAACTGGGCGAAGTCGGTGACCAAGTGGTCGCTGGCCGTGGACCAGAACATGGGCCCGCACAACGGCGGTTGCGGCACCTGCACCGGGCTGATCACCGTGCACAACGGGGACGGGGCGAGCGGGACCGTCGACTACACGGTCGAGTACTACACGATGGGGCACCTGACGAAGTTCGTCCGGCCCGGTGCGCAGCGGATCGCCTCCACCGCGTCCACCGCCGTGCCGAACGTGGCCTGGCGCAACCCGGACGGCTCCAAGGCGCTGATCGCCTACAACGACTCGTCCGCCGCCAAGACCGTCACCATCAACTGGGGTTCCCAGCACGCCACTTACTCACTGCCCGGCAAGACCTCGGCGACCTTCACCTGGGCCGGCACCCAGTCGGGCGGCGGCAGCCAGACCGGCGCCTTCGTCGGGCTCGCCAGCAAGTGCCTCGACGTGGCGGGCGGTTCGAGCACCAACGGTACGGCCGTGCAGCTCTACGACTGCAACGGCAGCACGGCCCAGCAGTGGACCGTGCAGTCCGACGGGTCGGTGCGCGCGCTCGGCAAGTGCCTCGACGTCACCTCGGCCTCCACGGCGGACGGCGCGAAGGTCCAGTTGTACGACTGCAACGGCACCGGAGCACAGCAGTGGTCGTACAACGCCTCGACGGGTGACGTGGTGAACGCGGCGGCGAACAAGTGCCTGGACGTCACGGGCAACTCGTCGGCGAACGGGACACGGGCCCAGATCTGGACGTGCACGGGCGCCGCGAACCAGAAGTGGCACCTGCAGTAAGGCGGTACCGCGGAACGAGCCGGGGGCTGTGAGCCCAGCCCCCGGCTTCACCGCCGCTACTCCGCCGGCTCCACGCCCGCCCGCAGCAGGCCGTAGGTGTAGGCGTCCTCCAGGGCCTGCCAGGACGCGGCGATCACGTTCTCCCCGACGCCGACCGTGGACCATTCGCCGCTGCCGTCGGACGTGGAGATCAGCACGCGGGTGATGGACTCGGTGCCGTGCTTGCCCTCCAGGATGCGCACCTTGTAGTCGACCAGGTCGAGCTTGGCCAGCTGGGGGTAGATCTTCTCGAGGGCGACGCGCAGGGCGCGGTCGAGGGCGTTGACCGGGCCGTTGCCCTCCGCCGTGGCGACGATCCGCTCGCTCTTGGCCCAGAGCTTGACCGTGGCCTCGTTGGCGTGGGTGCCGTCGGGGCGGTCCTCGACGATGGCCCGCCAGGACTCGACACGGAAGTAGCTGCGCCGCTTGCCCTCCACCTCGGCGCGCAGGAGGAGTTCGAAGGAGGCGTCGGCGGCCTCGAAGGTGTAGCCCTTGAGTTCGTACTCCTTCACCCGCTCCACCACCCGGCCGACCAGTTCGCGGTCGCCGCCGAGGTCGATGCCGAGTTCCTTGCCCTTGAGCTCGACCGAGGCGCGGCCGGCCATGTCGGAGACCAGCATGCGCATGGTGTTGCCGACCAGCTCGGGGTCGATGTGCTGGTAGAGGTCCGGGTCGACCTTGATCGCGGAGGCGTGCAGGCCGGCCTTGTGGGCGAAGGCCGAGACGCCGACGTAGGGCTGATGGGTGGAGGGCGTGAGGTTGACGACCTCGGCGATGGCGTGGGAGATCCTCGTCATCTCGCGCAGGTGGCCGTCCGGCAGCACCTTCTTGCCGTACTTGAGCTCCAAGGCGGCCACCACCGGGAAGAGGTTGGCGTTGCCGACACGCTCGCCGTAGCCGTTGGCCGTGCACTGGACGTGGGTGGCTCCCGCGTCGACGGCGGCCAGGGTGTTGGCGACCGCGCAGCCGGTGTCGTCCTGCGTGTGGATGCCGAGCCGGGCGCCCGTGTCCGCGAGGACGGTGGAGACCACGGCGCTGATCTGGGCGGGGAGCATGCCGCCGTTGGTGTCGCAGAGGATGACCACGTCGGCGCCCGCCTCCGAGGCGGCCCGGACGACCGCCTTGGCGTACTCGGGGTTGGCGCGGTAGCCGTCGAAGAAGTGCTCGCAGTCGACGAAGACGCGGCGGCCCTGGTCCTTCAGGAAGGACACCGTGTCGCGGACCATCTCCAGGTTCTCGTCGAGGGTGGTCCGCAGCGCCAGTTCGACATGGCGGTCGTGGGACTTGGCGACCAGGGTGATCACCGGGGCGCCGGCCTCCAGCAGCGCCTTGACCTGCGGGTCCTCCGCCGCCTTGGCACCGGCCCGGCGGGTGGCGCCGAAGGCGACCAGCTGGGCGTGCTTGAAGTCGATCTCCTGCTGGGCGCGGGCGAAGAACTCGGTGTCCCGGGGGTTGGCGCCCGGCCAGCCGCCCTCGATGAAGCCCACGCCGAAGTCGTCCAGGTGCCGTGCGATGGCCAGCTTGTCCGCGACGGTGAGGTTGATGCCCTCGCGCTGCGCACCGTCGCGCAGCGTGGTGTCGAAGACGTGGAACGAGTCGTCCAGCTCGTTGGTTGCCGTCTCGGTCATGGTCACTTGGCTCCTGATGTCGAATCTCGGTCGTACCGGAATGACCGGCTCCACCGTCCCTCCAGGGTCCCTCGCGCTTGCCTTCCGGCTGAAGGTGGGCCGGAAAACGAAAAAACCCCTCGCGGGTGCGAGAGGTCTGCGCGCGGGTCGAGGACGACGATGGCCACCCGTACCTGGTCGTACGTGGTGGTCACTGCGGACCGGCGCGCCTGCTGCCAATAATCATGGCGAACGAGAGCACGGGGGCAGTCTGGCACAATCCACCCCCGGCCCACCGACCGTCTCAGGATGCGGTCGTCACGGTGGATGGATCCTGAGACCTCATCCGCGCCAGATCCAGGTCCTTCGTCTCCCGCATGGTGACGTACACCACAAGCGAGACGGCGGCACAGCCCGCTACGTACCAGTAGAAGCCGGACTCGATCCCGGCGTTCTTGAACCACAGGGCGATGTACTCCGCGGTCCCGCCGAACAGGGCGTTGGCGAGGGCGTAGGGCAGGGCCACGCCCAGGGCGCGGACGCCGGTCGGGAAGAGCTCGGCCTTCACGCAGGCGTTGATCGAGGTGTAGCCGGTGACCACGACGAGGGCCAGCAGGGAGAGGCCGAGGGCGGGCCAGTAACCGTTCGCGTGTTTGAGGAGGGTCAGGATCGGCACGGTGAGGACGGTGGAACCGACCGCGAAGGTGATCAGCAGGGGGCGGCGGCCGATGCGGTCGGAGAGGGCGCCGGCGAGCGGCTGGAGGCAGGCGAAGACGGTGAGCGCGGTGAAGGAGACCAGGGTGGCGGTCTCCTTGGACAGGCCCGCGGAGTTGGAGAGGTACTTCGTGAGGTACGTCGTGTACGTGTAGTAGGCGACCGTGCCGCCCATCGTCAGCGCGATGACCAGGAACGCCGCCCGCCGGTGCTGCCACAGTGCGCGCAGGGTGCCGCGCTCGGCGGTGTCCGAGGTGTCCTCCGCGTAGACCTCGGTCTCCAGCATGGTCCGGCGCAGGTAGAAGACCACGGCGGCACCGAGCGCGCCGACGACGAACGGGATGCGCCAGCCGTAGTCGTGCAGCGCGGTGTCGGAGAGGGTGTGCTGGAGGACGATCAGCAGGCCGAGGCCGGCGATCTGGCCGGCGGTCATCGACACGTACTGGAAGCTGGAGGCGAAGCCGCGCCGTCGCGGGTCGGAGGCCTCGGTGAGGTAGGTGGCGCTGGCCGCGTACTCGCCGCCCACCGACAGCCCTTGCAGGAGGCGGGCGACGAGCAGCACGAAGGCTCCGCCGTAGCCGGCCACGTCGTAGGTCGGGGCGACGGCGATGAGGAGCGCGGACACCGACATGAGGGTGACGGTGAGGGTCAGGGCGGCTTTGCGGCCCTTGCGGTCACCGACCCGGCCCAGCAGCCAGCCGCCCACCGGGCGCATGAAGAACCCGACGGCGAAGATGCCGGCGGTGTTCATCAGCTGCGCGGTGGGGTTTCCGCTCGGGAAGAACGCCCCGGCGAAGTAGGTGGCGAAGCTCGCGTACACGAACCAGTCGAACCACTCGACCATGTTGCCCGCCGAACCGACCCAGATCTTCTTCCAGTGTTGTCGTCCCATGGGCCGTTCCTGCCCGGCGGGGGAACATGGGATTCCTGGTCTGTCTGCGCACCACCGGGTGCGAAGGTCACGCGTCCGCGAGGAGATCCGCTTCCAGGAACTCGCGTACATGGCGGAGCACCTGTGCCCGGTCCGTGCCGCGCAGTCCGATCGCCACATGGATGGAGAAGCCGTCGAGCAGAGCGCGCAGCCGCGCGGCGAAGCGGTCGGCGTCGACGGGCCGGAACTCGCCCCGCGAGATGCCCTCCGCGAGCAGGGCCACCAGGTCGCGGTGCCAGGCGCCCTCGATGGCGGCCTGGCGGTCGCGGGCGGCCTCGTCGGCGTTCTGCGAGCGGTTCCAGACCTCCAGCCAGAGCGTCCAGTGCGGGTCACGGTGGCCGACGGGAACGTACAGGTCGACATAGGCGTCGAGGCGCTCGCGGGCGGTGCCGCGACGGGTGAGCAGCCGACCGCGCTCGGCGCCCAGCCGGCCCTCGCTCCACTCCAGCGTCTGGAGCAGCAGTTCGTCCTTGGAGCGGAAGTAGTAGAGGAGATGGCCGCTGCTCATGCCGACCTCATGGCCGAGCGCGGCCATGGTGAGTTTCTCCAGACCGCGCTCGGCGATCATGTCCATGGCGGCGGCGAGCACGTCCTCGCGGGGCGGGGCCTGTCTGCGCCCACCGGCCATGTGCTGCTCCTCGTACTGCTAGATCTTCGGCTGCTGCTGTGTGATGCAGTGGATGCCGCCACCGCCGGAGAAGATCGTACGGGCGTCCACCAGCGTCACCTTCCGCTCGGGGAAGAGACGGCCAAAGATCCCGGCGGCCCTCTCGTCACGCGGGTCGTCGAAGCCGCAGAGCACGACCCCGCCGTTGCAGAGGTAGTGGTTGATGTAGGAGTAGTCGGCCCAGTGGCCGTCCGCCTCCAGGACGGTCGGGGCCGGGACCTCGACGACCTCCAGGGCGCGGCCGCGCGCGTCCGTCTGGGACCGCAGCAGGCCGATGACCTCCTTGGTCACCTCGTGGTCCGGGTGCGCGGGGTCCGGCTGGGAGTGCGCGACCACGACTCCCGGGCGGGCGAAGGCGGCGACGATGTCGACGTGCCCGAGGGTCCCGAAGCCGTACGGCGGGTAGTCGCCGGTGAGGCCGCGGGGCAGCCAGATGGCCTTGCGGGTGCCGAGCATCCCGTGGATCTCCTCCTCGACCTCCTCGCGGGTCCAGTCCGGGTTGCGCTCGGGGCCGAGCTGCACGGTCTCGGTCAGCAGGACGGTCCCCTCGCCGTCGACGTGGATCGCACCGCCCTCGTTCACCAGCTTCGAGGCGTACGTCTTCGCGCCCGCGCGGTCCGAGACATAGCCGGCGATCTTCGCGTCGTGCTCCCAGCGGGCCCAGTGCTGGGCGCCCCAGCCGTTGAACGTCCAGTCCACGGCGGCCAGTTCACGCCCGTTGGTGAGGAACGTGGGCCCGATGTCCCGCATCCAGGCGTCGTCCAGTTCACGCTCGACGGTGTCGACGCCCGGGCCGAGCAGCACCTGGGCGCCCGCCGACTGACCGGGGCCGCAGACCATCGTCACCGGTTCGAAGCGCAGGATCGCGCGGGCCACCGACGCCCAGGCCATCCGGGAGGCGAGGAGGTCGTCCGGGTCGTCGAAGGTGGGGTTGGGGCCCGGCCACGCCATCCAGGTGCGCTCGTGCGGGGTCCACTCGGCGGGCATCCGGAAGCCGTCGGAGGCAGCAGACATCGGTGATCCTTACAGCTGTGGCATTCAGAGGAAATACAGGCGGTTGAGGGAGACGGAGTCGGCGGGCTCCGAGCGCAGCGGCTCGCCGTCGAGGGTGACCAGGCCGGTGCGCTGGTCCACGTCGACCGCTCCGGTACGGGAGTTGAGCCGCAGGTCGGCGGGGCCGATGCCGCGGGTGCCGCGGACCGCCACCCGGCGGCGCCGGGTGGGCATCGTGTCGTTGCCCTGGTGGAGCGCGGCCTGGGCGACGAAGGCCACCGAGATGTCGGCGGGGGTCGCCCCGTGGGCCCCGAACTGCGGTCCGAGGACCAGGGGTTCGCAGGTGTCGGTGGCCGCGTTCGGGTCGCCGGTCACGCCGTAGGCCGGGAAGCCGGACTTGAGGACGAGCTGCGGCTTGGCCCCGAAGTACTCGGGCGACCACAGCACGATGTCGGCCAGCTTGCCGACCTCGATGGAGCCGACCTCGTGCGCGAGCCCGTGGGCGATCGCCGGGTTGATGGTCAGCTTGGCCATGTACCGCAGCACGCGCTCGTTGTCGTGGCCGTCGTCCGGGGCGCCGAGTTCGGCCTTCATCTTGCCGGCCATGGCGAAGGTACGGCGGACGGTCTCGCCGGCCCGGCCCATGCCCTGGGCGTCGGACGAGGTGATGCCGATCGCGCCCAGGTCGTGCAGCACGTCCTCGGCGCCCATGGTCCCGGCGCGGATGCGGTCGCGGGCCATGGCCGCGTCGCCGGGCAGGTCGGTCTTCAGGTCGTGGACGGAGACGATCATGCCGTAGTGCTCGGCGACCGCGTCCCGCCCGAAGGGCAGGGTGGGGTTGGTGGAGGAGCCGATGACGTGGGGGACACCGGCCATCTTCAGGACGTTCGGTACGTGTCCGCCGCCGCAGCCCTCGATGTGGAAGGCGTGGATGGTACGGCCCTCCAGCACCCTGAGGGTGTCCTCGACCGACAGGCACTCGTTCAGCCCGTCGCTGTGCAGGGCGACCTGGACGTCGTGTTCCTCGGCGACCCGCAGGGCGGTGTCCAGCGCCCGGGTGTGGGCGCCCATGTCCTCGTGCACCTTGAAGCCGCAGGCGCCGCCCTCGGCGAGGGCCTCGATCAGCGGCGCCCGGTGCGAGGACGAACCCCGTCCGAGGAAGCCGATGTTGACCGGCCAGGCGTCGAAGGCGCTGAACGCGTGCTTCAGCGCCCAGGGCGAGTTGACGCCGACGCCCCACACCGGGCCGAACTCCTGCCCGATGATCGTGGTGACGCCGGAGGCCAGCGAGGCCTCCATGATGCGCGGCGACAGCAGGTGGACGTGGGTGTCGACGGCCCCGGCGGTGGCGATCAGCCCCTCGCCGGAGACGATCGAGGTACCGGTGCCGACCACGACGTCGACGCCGTCCAGCGTGTCGGGGTTCCCGGCCCGGCCGATCGCGCAGATCCGCCCCTCGCGGATGCCGATGGACACCTTCCGGATGCCCTGCACGGCGTCGATGACGACGACGTTGCTGATGACGACGTCACAGGTGTCGCGGACCGCGGCGGCCTTCAGATGCAGTCCGTCGCGGGCGGTCTTGCCGAAGCCGGCCAGGAACTCGTCGCCGTAGCGCTGGGAGTCGTCCTCGACGCGGATCACCAGCCCCGAGTCCCCGAGGCGGACCCGGTCGCCGGCCCGGGGGCCGTGGGTGGCCGCGTACTCGTACGGGGTGAGGCGGCGGGCCTCGGCCGGGTGGCCTCCGGGACGGCTCATCGGTCCCCCTCCTGGTCGCGGATGTCGTGAACGCCCAGGTAGCCGCAGGCGGCCGCGCGGCGCAGCGCCTCCTCGCGGGCCCCGGGCGCGTCCAGCGGCCCGTCGACCAGCCCGGCGAAGCCGATGGCGACCCGGGCGCCGCCGATCGGCACCAGGCCGACCTCCAGCGACTCCCCCGGCCCGAAGCGCACGGAGGACCCGGCGGGCACGGCGAGCCGCAGGCCGTAGGCGGCGGCGCGGTCGAAGTCGAGGCGCGGGTTGGCCTCGAAGAAGTGGAAGTGGGAGGTGACGGAGACGGGGACGGTCGCGGTGTTGGTCACGGGCAGCCGCACCACCGCCTCCGGGTCGCCGTGCTCGGGCCCCGGCAGCAGCGCACCCGGCCCCTCCTCGCCCAGCCCGCCGCCCCCGATCGGGTCGGTGACCACCGCGAGCCGTGAGCCGTCGTCGAAGACGGCCTCGACGTGCACCTCGGTGACGATGTCGGAGACACCGGGCAGCACGTCGGCCGGGCCGAGGACGGAGCGGGCCGCCTCGACGGCCTCGGCGAGCCGCCTGCCGTCCCGGGCGGCCTCGCACACGGTGTCCGCGATCAGCGCGGTGGCCTCCGGCACGTTGAGCCTGAGGCCCCGGGCGCGGCGGGCACGGGCCAGCTCGGCGGCTCCGAAGAGCAGCAGCCGGTCACGTTCCGTGGGGGTGAGTCGCACGTCCCGGTACCTCCTTCTCTTCCTGCGCTTAGAACGCCACTCTAAATGCCGGATTACGAGAAGGGAACCATTGACATCAACCGCCTGGTCACCCACATTGAACGTCGCTCTAACTCTCAGCCATACGTCTCAGATGGCCGTCGAAGGGGACCAGCCATGCCGATAGAACAGCGCGGAGTCGACACCATCCCGGACGAGGAACGCACCAGCGGGCCCAAGGACCTGGTCTCGATCCTGCTCGGCTCCAACCTCTGCCTCGGCGTGATCATCTTCGGCTGGCTGCCGCCGTCCTTCGGGCTCGGCTGGTGGGCGTCGGTGAGCGCGATCGTGGTGGGCACGCTGGTCGGCACGGTGTTCACGGCCCCGCTGGCCCTGGTCTCGCTGCGCACCGGCACCAACCTCTCCACCTCCTCCGGCGCCCAGTTCGGGGTGCGCGGGCGGCTGGTCGGCTCGGTGGTGGGCCTGCTGCTGGCCCTCGGCTACACCGCGCTGACCGTGTGGATCGGCGGCGACGTGATGGTGGGCGTGCTGAACCGGCTGTTCGGGCTGCCCGCGGACGGGGTGTCGTACGCGGTGGTCTACGGGGTGCTCGCGGCGGCGACGGTGGCGGGCGCGGTCTACGGCTATCGCGTCCTGCTCGCCATGTCCCGGGTGCTCGCCGTCGGGATGACCGCCCTGCTGGTCCTCGGGATCTTCGCCTACGCCCCGCACTTCACCACCTCTCCCCTGCCGGAGGCGGGCGGATATCTGCTGGGCGGCTTCTGGCCGACCTGGTGCCTGGCGGCGGTCGCGGCGGGACTGTCGGGCCCCGTCGCCTTCATCACCCTCCTCGGCGACTACACGCGCTACATCTCCCCCGCCCGCCACTCCTCCCGCCGGGTCCTGCACGCGACCTGGCTGGGCCTGATCCTGGGCCTGCTGGTGCCGCAGCTGTTCGGCACGTTCACCGCGTACGCGGCGCGGGCGGCGACGGACTACGCGGGCCCGCTGGTGTCGGCCTCCCCCGCCTGGTACCTGGTCCCGCTCCTGCTCTCCGCCTCCGCGGGCTCGGTCGGCAACGCGGGCCTGATGCTGTACTCGATGGGCCTGGACCTGGACGCGATCCTGCCCCGCGCGTCCCGCGCCCGTGCCACCTACACGGTCGCGATCGTCGCCACGGCCTGCGTCTTCGTCGGCCACTACGCCTGGAACGCGCAGTCCGCGATGACGTCCTTCGTGCTCCTGCTGACGGCGATCGGCACCCCCTGGGCGGTCATCACACTCATCGGCTTCGTCCGCTGCCGGGGCGTCTACGACGCGGACGCCCTCCAGGTCTTCAACCGCCGCTCGCACGGCGGGATCTACTGGTACCGGGCCGGCTGGAACATCCGGGCCGCGGTCTCCTGGACCCTGGGCGCGGGAGTCGGCCTGCTGGCGGTGTCCCTGCCGTCGTACGAGGGGCCGCTGCTGTCGCTGACGGGCGGGGTGGACTGCAGCTTCCTGCTGTCGGGCCTGGTGGGCGGCGTGATGTATCTACTGCTGCAGCCCCGGAGCGATGGCGGCCCCGTCCAGGTTCACCCGGCGCGTCCGGCCTTCGAGGAGGAGTCCGTCTAGTGCGTGACCGGTCCCTGATCCTCGCCCCGACGGAGCGGCCACCGTGAACGGGGCGGCCGGCACGCGCGATTCACGCTTCTTCCCCCGATCGCGCGCCACCGGCCACACCTCCCTCGGTTACGTCGAACGAAGGCACCACCGCCGATCATGTGGTCCACACGCGCGCACCACCCCGAGAAGCGGCCCCGTTCATCCCGTCGAGCGGCACCCCGGCCAGGCAGAGCCGACGACCGCCTCAGCATGGGCAACCCGCCTGGGAGGGCGCCAGGTCGAACCGGCGGTGGGGCCGGTCAGCCGAGCTCGTGCATCCAGCCGTGCTTGTCCGCCACCTTGCCGCGCTGGATGTCCAGGAGCGCCTCGCGGAGCTTCATGGTCACCTCGCCCGGCTCGCCGCCCGACTGCTGCCACTCGGCGCCGGTGCGCTTGACCGTGCCGACCGGGGTGATCACGGCCGCCGTGCCGCAGGCGAAGACCTCGGTGAGGGTGCCGTTCTCCGAGTCGCGCTGCCACTGCTCGATGGAGACCCGGGCCTCCTCGGACTCGTAGCCGAGGTCACGGGCGACGGTGAGGAGGGAGTCACGCGTGACGCCTTCGAGGATCGAACCGCTGAGGGTCGGCGTGACGATCTTGTCGCCGTACACGAAGTACAGGTTCATGCCGCCGAGTTCCTCGACCCACTTGTGCTCGACCGCGTCGAGGTAGCAGACCTGGTCGCAGCCCTGGGCGGCGGCCTCGGCCTGGGCGAGCAGGGAGGCGGCGTAGTTGCCGCCGGTCTTGGCGTCGCCCATGCCGCCGGGAACGGCGCGGACGCGGTCCTCGGAGGCCCAGATGGAGACCGGCTTGACCCCGCCGGGGAAGTAGGCGCCGGCCGGGGAGGCGATGACCAGGAAGAGGTACTCGTTGGCCGGCTTGACGCCCAGGCCCACCTCGGTGGCGATCATGAAGGGGCGCAGGTAGAGGGATTCCTCGCCGCCGTGCGCCGGGACCCAGTCCTTGTCCTGCTGGACGAGCAGGTCACAGGCCTCGATGAAGGTCTCCACCGGCAGCTCGGGCATGGCGAGCCGGCGGGCGGAGCGCTGGAAGCGCTTGGCGTTCTGGTCGGGGCGGAAGGTGGCGACCGAGCCGTCGGGGCGGCGGTAGGCCTTCAGGCCCTCGAAGATCTCCTGGGCGTAGTGCAGGACGTTGGTGGCCGGGTCGAGGGGGATCGGCGCGTACGGAACGAGCTGGCCGTCGTGCCAGCCACGGCCTTCGGTCCACTTGATCGTCACCATGTGGTCGGTGAAGTGGCGGCCGAATCCGGGGCTGGCCAGGATCGCCTCGCGCTCGGCGGCGGCGAGCGGGTGCGCGGACGGCTTGAGCTCGATCGTGGGCGTCGTCATGAGTAGGTGTCCTTCACCGGTTGTAGTGATGGGGCCGCGCTCACACCCTTGTCCTAGGACGTCCGAGCATTCCCTCACACCGCGGCTCCGCGTTCGATTATCGCGCGGGGGCCGGGAGGGAAGGAATCGGGGTGAACGCGAACCCGGGGTTGATGGTGGCACCCGGCCGCGGGCATGGGAAAGCCGCCGGGCGCGTGTGCGACCCGGCGGCTTCGAAGTCGATCGGCAGCCCGGCGGGTCAGCCGGCTACTCGTCCGGCGAGTGCGTCGCCGATGTCCGAGGTGGAGCGGGCGGGCTTGCCCCGGCGCTCGGCGAGGTCCGCGGTGACGGCCTCCTCGATCCGGGCCGCCTCCGCGTCGTAGCCGAGGTGGCGCAGCAGCAGGGCGACGGACAGGACCGTGGCCGTGGGGTCGGCCTTGCCCTGGCCGGCGATGTCGGGCGCGGAACCGTGGACCGGCTCGAACATCGAGGGGAACTCGCCGGACGGGTTGATGTTCCCGCTCGCGGCGACGCCGATACCGCCGGAGACGGCCGCGGCGAGGTCGGTGATGATGTCGCCGAAGAGGTTGTCGGTGACGATGACGTCGAACCGGCCGGGGTCGGTCACCAGGTAGATGGTGGCCGCGTCGACGTGGATGTAGTCCGTGGTGACCTCGGGGAACTCCTCGGCCACCTTGTTGAAGACGTTCGTCCACAGGTGCCCGGCGAAGGTCAGCACGTTGTTCTTGTGGACCAGCGTGAGCTTCTTGCGCGGGCGGGCCTGGGCGCGGGCGAAGGCGTCCCTGACGACACGCTCCACGCCGTAGGCCGTGTTGACGGACACCTCGGTGGCGACCTCGTGCTCGGTGCCCTTGCGGATGGTGCCGCCGTTGCCGGTGTACGGGCCCTCGGTGCCCTCGCGGACCACGACGAAGTCGATCTCCGGCTCGCCGGCCAGCGGGGTGGCTACCCCGGGGAGGAGCTTCGACGGACGCAGGTTGACGTGGTGGTCGAAGGCGAAGCGGAGCTTGAGCAGGAAGCCTCGCTCCAGGACGCCGGAGGGAACGCTGGGGTCGCCGATCGCGCCCAGCAGGATGACGTCGTGGTTCTTCAGCGCGTCGAGATCGGCGTCGGTGAGGGTCTCACCGGTGGCGTGGTAACGCTGGGCGCCGAAGTCGTACTCCTTGGTCTCCAGCTTCACGTCCTCCGGGAGGACGGCGGAGAGGACCTTGAGGCCTTCGGCCACGACTTCCTGCCCGATGCCGTCACCGGGGATCACTGCGAGATCGATGCTGCGAGACATGTCGGCACCCTACTCCTCGTCCCAGGGGATGACACGCACTGTCCGCCATACGGACACAACGGGGAGTCCCGTCAACGGGCGTTCACCCGTACGTGGGGCCGGTGTTGGCCTGGGCTGGGCATGTTCCCCGGTATGACTGCGCCTTCCAGGGGGACACCCCCCGGACCCTCCGTCCCCGACTTCGGCATCCCGCCGCAGCTCGCCGCCCGGATGAGCATGGCCGAGCAGTACGAGTATCTGCGCACCCGGCTGGTGAGCCGTCGCACCCTGGTGACGGGGGGTGCGGTGGCGGGCGGCGGGCTGCTGGCCGGGTGCGCGCGGAAGTCGGCGAGTCCGGCGCCGGCCACCTCGGCGATCCGCGGCGCGGCCGTGGTGCCGTTCGGCCGTCATCTCGCCTTCGGCGCCGATCCGAGGACGCGGATGCGGATCTCCTGGCAGGTGCCGTTCGCGGTGCGGAAGCCGTTCGTGCGGGTCGGGACGCGCCCCGACGACCTGGGCCGGCGGGTCGCCGCGGAGATCCGGCATCTCCACACGCCCGGGGTGCAGGGCGTGCGCCCGGTGGTCGAGCAGTACTACGTGCACGCGGCCCTGGACGGCCTCACGCCCGGTACGACGTACTACTACGGCGTCGGCCACGACGGCTGGGACCCGGCCGCCCCCCACCACCGCGCCACCATCACCCCCTTCCGCACCGCACCCGCGAGTCCGGAGAAGTTCGTGTTCACGGCCTTCGGCGACCAGGGCGTCAGCCAGGCCGGCAAGGCCAACGACAACGCACTGCTGAAGCAGAACCCGGCCTTCCACCTGCACGCCGGCGACATCTGCTACGCGGACGGCAACGGCTCCGGCCGCACCTCGGACGGCTACGACGCCCGGGAGTGGGACCGGTTCCTGCGGCAGAACGACCCGGTGGCGCGCTCGGTCCCGTGGATGGTGACGACCGGCAACCACGACATGGAGGCCTGGTACTCCCCCGACGGCTACGGCGGCCAGTACGCCCGCTTCGCCCTCCCCGACAACGGCTTCGACCCGCACGGGGCGCCGGGCGTGTACGCGTTCACCTACGGCAACGTCGGCTTCGTGGCGCTGGACGCCAACGACGTGTCGTACGAGATCCCCGCCAACCTCGGCTACAGCGGCGGCCGGCAGACGAAGTGGCTGGAGCAGCGGCTGAAGGAGCTGCGGGCGGCGCCGGACGTGGACTTCGTGGTCGTCTTCTTCCACCACTGCGCGTACTCGACGTCCGCACACGCCTCCGACGGCGGGATCCGGGCGGCCTGGCTGCCGCTGTTCACGAAGTACCAGGTGGACCTGGTCATCAACGGGCACAACCACGTCTACGAGCGCACGGACGCGGTGCGGGGCGGCGGGGTCGGCCGCGCGGTCCCGGTCGGCGGCTCGACCGACCCGACCCGGGACGGGATCGTGTACGTCACGGCGGGCGGCGGCGGGCGGGACCTGTACTCGTTCCCGTCCGGGGTCAAGGACAGTTACGAGGGGCACGTCACCCGGCACGGCGCGGTGCGCAGCTTCCACTGGACCGAGGGGCAGCACAACGTGGCGGAGACGGTGGAGTGGTCGCGGGTGCGGTACACCGGCTTCTCCTTCCTCAAGGTCGAGGCGGAGGCGGGTACCACCCCGAGGCTGAAGGTGTCCGCGCTGGCGCAGAGCGGGGCGCGGATCGACCACTTCGAGATACGGCGGGGCGGCTGACACGGGGGTACGTCCCGACGCACATCCCGGAGTACGGCGCGGCTGTCCCGGCCGCGCCGTACTCCGTGCGGGGGCGGCTCCCGGTCAAGGGTGTTACACGTGTTACCGGCGTTTCCCCGGTGGGCTCAGTGGCCGGTCTCGCCGCCGTTGTCGCGGCGATCGAGGGCGCGCTGGAGGGCGGCGGCGGCGTTCTTGCGCTCGGACTCGCTGGTCCGGGACACGTGGCGGACGCGGCGGCGGACGGTCGTCTCGGCCATGGGAATCGACTCCTTCGACATACATGGAGTACGGCAATGGGGGGTTACGAGACGCCGGAAGGGGCGGGGAGCGGTGCCGCAGGGGTTGCCTGCACGGGGCGCGGCTCACGACCGCCATTCGCTTGATCGAGCGAGACGTTCGGCTCCTACAAAAGTAAGGGAGCGACCCGCTTCTGTCTGCACAATTACTTGGGCTTCCTACTATCTGAGACGGGGCCCGGGGACAGACGGCTGTGACCTGGGCTTTTGGCAGGTGGAGCGGATGGGACTGCCAGGACGGATGTCACCCTGGATACAGACGGGTTACATGACGTCGCCGTCCCGCCAGTCGAAGACCAGCTCGTGGGCGGGGTCGAGGACGTCCCCGGCGAGGCCCGGCCACACGTACACGTCCCCCTCCTCGTCCGCCAGGCGCACGATCCCGCCCTCCGGGGAGGCGGCGCAGACCGGACCGGCCCAACGCCCCCAGCCCCGGGCGGTGTAGAGCCGGGCACCGTCCTCGCTGGCGGACAGCGCACCGAAGTCGTACGCCCGCTCGACGATCCCCTCGAGGGCCGCCAGCACCTGGCCGCCCAGGCCCCGGCGGCGGGCGTCGCGCCGGACGCCGACGGCCTCGACATAGCCGACGCGCAGCCAGCGGCCGCGGTGCCTGGCCCGGCGCATGACGACCGAGCCGTGGGCGGCGAGCCCCTCGTCGTCGTGGACGAGGGCGTGCAGGCCGCCCAGACCGTGCTCCCAGTCGCTGTCGGCGAAGTCCCCGCCGAACGCCTCGTGGAGCAGGCCGCGGGCGGCCCGGAGGTCGGCGGGACCGAGATCGGCGGTGTGAGCGACACGGAGAGACATGACCCAAGTGTCGTACGGGACGGCCGGTCGGCCGCGCATGGGAACGGGCCGGGAAGCCTGCTCGTGGGTCAGGCTTCCCGGCCCGGGCTCGGGCGGGCTGTGGGTCAGCCCATGTGCGGGTAGGAGTAGTCGGTCGGCGCGACCAGCGTCTCCTTGATCGCGCGGGTCAGCGTCCAGCGCAGCAGGTTCTGCGGGGCGCCGGCCTTGTCGTTGGTGCCGGAGGCGCGGCCGCCGCCGAAGGGCTGCTGGCCGACGACGGCGCCGGTCGACTTGTCGTTGATGTAGAAGTTGCCGGCCGCGTACCGCAGCTTCTCCATCGTGTACGCCGCCGCCGCGCGGTCGTTGGCGATGACCGAGCCGGTGAGTGCGTAGTCCGACACCGACTCCATCTGGGTCAGCATCTCGTCGTACCGGTCGTCCTCGTACACGTGCACGGCGAGGAACGGGCCGAAGTACTCGGTGCGGAAGACCTCGTTGTCCGGGTCGGCGCACTCGACGACGGTCGGGCGGACGAAGTAGCCGACCGAGTCGTCGTAGGAGCCGCCCGCGACGATCGTGCAGGCCGGGTCCTCCTTGGCGCGGTCGATCGCGGCCTTGTTCTTGGCGAAGGCACGCTCGTCGATCACGGCGCCGATGAAGTTCGACAGGTCGGTGACGTCACCCATGGTGAGGTGGTCGACCTCGGCGGCGAACTCCTCCTTGAAGCCGGAGTTCCAGATGGACGCCGGGATGTAGGCGCGCGAGGTCGCCGAGCACTTCTGGCCCTGGTACTCGAAGGCACCGCGGGTCAGCGCGGTCTTGAGCACCGCGCGGTCCGCCGACGGGTGGGCGACCAGGAAGTCCTTGCCGCCGGTCTCGCCGACCAGACGCGGGTAGGTGCGGTACTTCTCGATGTTGTTGCCGACCGTCTTCCACAGGTGCTGGAAGGTCTTGGTGGAGCCGGTGAAGTGGATGCCGGCGAGGTCGCGGTGCTCGAGGGCGACCTTGGAGACCTCGATGCCGTCACCGGTGACGAGGTTGATGACGCCCTTGGGGAGTCCCGCCTCCTCCAGCAGCTGCATCAGCAGGACGGCCGCGTGGGTCTGGGTCGGGGACGGCTTCCAGACCACCACGTTGCCCATGAGGGCGGGGGCGGTGGGCAGGTTGGCCGCGATCGCGCTGAAGTTGAACGGCGTGATCGCGTAGACGAAGCCCTCCAGGGGGCGGTGGTCCATCCGGTTCCAGACGCCCGGGGAGTTGGCCGGGGGCTGCTCGGCGAGGATCTGCCGGGCGTAGTGGACGTTGAACCGCCAGAAGTCGACGAGTTCGCAGGGGCTGTCGATCTCGGCCTGCTGGGCGGTCTTGGACTGGCCGAGCATGGTGGAGGCGGCGATGGTCTCGCGCCAGGGACCGGAGAGCAGCTCGGCGGCGCGCAGGATGATGGCGGCGCGGTCGTCGAAGGACATCGCGCGCCAGGCGGGCGCGGCGGCGATGGCCGCGTCGACGGCGTCCCGCGCGTCCTGCTGGGTGGCGTGCCGGCCGGTGCCGATGACGGCCTTGTGGTTGTGCGGCTGAACCACCTGGAAGGGTTCGCCGCCGCCGAGCCGGCGCTCGCCGCCGATGGTCATCGGCAGCTCGATCGGGTTCTCGGCGAGCTCCTTGAGCTTCGCCTCCAGCCGGGTGCGCTCGGCCGAGCCGGGGGCGTAGCCGTGCACCGGCTCGTTGACGGGGGTGGGGACCTGGGTCACAGCGTCCATGAGATCCGTAACTCCTTGTACGTGAGCGGGTGTGCCGGGCGGCGGGTGGGAGAGAGGCGTGCGGCGGGTGGGAGAGAGGCGTGCGGCGGGCGGGAGGGGTACGCCTCAGCCCTTGCTGAGCATGGAGCGGACGAAGAAGCGCAGGTTGGCCGGCTTCTCCGCGAGCCTCCGCATGAAGTAGCCGTACCAGTCGGTGCCGTAGGCGGTGTAGACCCGCATCCGGTGGCCCTCGGCGGCGAGGCGCAGGTGCTCATCGCTCCGGATGCCGTACAGCATCTGGAACTCGTACTCGTCCGGCTTGCGCCCGGCACGCCGGGCGAGTTCCTGGGCTATGGAGATGAGGCGCGGGTCGTGGGAGCCGACCATCGGGTACCCCTCGCCCTCCATGAGAGTCCTGAGAACCCGCACGTACGCCTTGTCGATCTCGTGCTTCTGCTGGTAGGCGACCTCGGCGGGCTCCTTGTAGGCACCCTTGACCAGGCGCACCCGGCTGCCGGCCTCGGCGAGGCGGCGGGCGTCGGCCTCGGTACGGAAGAGGTAGGCCTGGATGACGCAGCCGGTCCCCGGGAAGTCCTTCCGCAGCTCCTCGTGGATGGCGAACATCGAGTCGAGGGTGGTGTGGTCCTCGGCGTCGAGGGTGACGGTCGTACCGATGGCGGCGGCCGCCTCGACGACCGGCCGGACGTTGGCGAGGGCCAGCTCGTGGCCGCCCTCCAGCGCCTGGCCGAACATCGACAGCTTCACCGACATCTCGACGCGCTCGCCGAGGCCCAGCCCGCGCAGCCGGTCGACGAGCGCCAGGTAGGCGTCCCGGGCGGCGGTGGCCTGCTCCGGGCTGGTGATGTCCTCGCCGACGACGTCCATGGTCAGCTCCAGGCCGCGGCCGGTGAGCTCCTCGACGATCGGGACGATGTCGTCGACCGACTCACCGGGGATGAAGCGGTCGACGACCTGCTTCGTCACCGGGGCCGCCGAGATAAGGCGTCGCATCCGGTCGCTGCGCGACGCGGCGAGAATCACGGGACCCAGCACGGGGCACCTCCACAACACATGCCAGAACGGCCGCGATCCGACGATGTGGATACGGCACGGAGAACCACCGTGAAAGTTAGGGATCTCTCCGATCGTGAGCCATCGACAGCTGTCACGCATCCGTGCCGCAGATCTCAGACAGATGTATGAAGGCGTCCGTGAATTGCGGGAGAATGCCCGGGTGACGTCGGAATTCAAGGGTGACTACCAGGAGCTGGTCGACGAGATCTCCGAGCTGCTGGGCGTCCCGGCGACCCTGGAGAACCGCGACTTCGAGCTGCTCGCCTTCGGGGCCTACGACAGTGAGGGCGACCTCGATCCGTCGGCGCTGGATCCGGTCCGGACCCGCTCGATCCTGACCCGGCGCTCCACGGCGGCGGTCCGCACCTGGTTCGAGGGCTTCGGCATCACCCGGGCCACCGGACCGGTCCGTATCCCGCCGACCCCGGAGGCGGGGGTGTACCGGGGCAGGATCTGTCTGCCGGTACGCCATCGGGGTGTCGTCCTCGGCTATGTCTGGCTCCTCGACGACGATCCGGGTCCGACGGACACCCAGCTGGCCGCCGCCATGGGAGTGGCGGGGCGGATCGGCGCACTGCTCGCGGACGAGGCGCAGGCGGGGGCGGATCTTGGCCGGGAGCTGCGGGCGGTGCTGGTCGCGGAGCGGGGCTGGCAGCGGGACATGGCGGTGGCCGAGTTCCGTACCGCCCTCGGCGCCCGTGCCGACGGTCCGCACACGATGGTCTGTGTCGCCCCTTGGCCGTCCGCCGACCCGGACGACGCCCCGTCCCCGCGTACGGTCCCGCACGCCACCGCGCTGTGCACGCTGCCGTGGGGGGCGACGGGGCACAGCCTGGCGGTCCTGGTCCGGCTGCGCAGCACGGACACGGCCACCCCTGCCCTGACGGCCGCCACGCGGTTGCTCAAGGAGGCGGAGGAGGCCCGGTCGGCCCGGCCGGCGTCGGCACGCGGGGCCGGGGCGCGCACGGCCGCCGCCGTCGCCGCGGGGTTCGGCGGCGCGGCCGCGGCGGCGCAGGGCTGTGCCGCGGGGGTGGGCGAGGCCCGGGCCGGCCTTGCCGAACTGGGCACCGTCTGGCAGGAGGCCGCCGCGGCCACCCGCGCCGCGCTGGCCGAGCCGCGGTTCGGGCCGGTCGCCGAGTGGGCGCACATCGGCCCGTACCGGCTGCTGACCGCGCTGCCACCGGAGGCCTCCCGCGACCCGGCGGTGGCCGTCCTGCTCACCCCGGCCCACCGTGAACTGGCCCGCACCGCCGAGGCGTACCTGGACTGCGCGGGCCAGGCGGGCCGCACGGCCGCGGTCCTGGGCATCCACCGGCAGACCCTGTACTACCGCCTGTCCCGCGTGGAACAGCTCACCGGCCTCGACCTGGACGACGGGGAGGACCGGCTGCTGCTGCACATGGCGTTGAAGGGGGCGCGACTGTAACCGCACGCCTACGTGCGGTCCTTGCCCTTCCCCGTGGCCTTGCTGTAGCCGCTGACCCCGTCCTGGTAGGGGGCCGCCCCGGCCTGCCGGGCGGCCGTCGGCATCGCCACGTCGTCCACGTTGCGGACCAGTTTGATCTTGCCGAACAGCTCCTCGGGGACGACGAGCTCGTCGGAGCCGTGGAAGGTCATCACCGGCTCGCCGCTCGCCGAGCCGTCGCTCTCGAAGGCGAACCCGTCCTCCGTTTCGTCGTGGTGCTCCCCGACCGGGACATCGTCGGCGACATAGACGGCGACCAGGAACTTCCCCCACATCCTGGCTTCCTTCTTCGCTCCGGAGGTGCCGGGGGACTTCCCGCCGGGCGGTCCGACGACCGGGGCGACATAGAAGCCGCGGCCCTTGCCGATGCCGTGGCCGGTGGCGATCCGGGCCACGTCCGGGCCGTCGACGATCAGGCCGCCGACGTTCTCCGCGTTGGTGCCGTGAAAGCCCACCAGCCGGTAGCCGGACAGCGCCTGGCTCAGCGCCCGCTGCTGTTCGGCGATGTCGGCGGCGGGCATCTCGCGCCGGAACTCCGCGGGCTCGGGCGCGCCGTACTCGTCCGTGTCCCAGTGCCCCGTGTCCCAGCCGTCGCCCGTCTGCGACGCGGTCTCCGACTCCGAGTCGCTGCTGCTGTCGCTGTCCGGCCGGGTCGGGCGGGAACGGAAGAACCCGCCCTCGTCGTCGCTGCCGCTCTCGCTGCTACTGCTGACGGCCGTCCCCACCCGGGTGACGATCTCGCGCACCGCGGACCAGACCGCCGCGGGTCCGACGGTCCCGCCGGAGCTCTCCAGCCGGGCCAGGACGCGGCGCAGGGTGTCGGGTTCGGCATAGTTCCTCGGCGCCGGACGCGTCGGATGGCTCATCAGCCAGACCAGCAGGTCGGAGGCGGAGCGGACGGTCGTGGGGCCGTCGTCACCCTGGATGACCAGTTGCTTCCCGTCCGTCTGGCGCTGCACGGACGGCCCGTCCGGACCGGCGGACCGCCCGCTCCGGCGGAGCGACTCGACGACGGCGGCGTTGCCGGCGGTGCTCATGAACTGCAGCGGACCGGGCGACGGCGACCGGCCCTGCCGGCCCGGCGGCCGTGCCTGCGAGTTCTCCTTCCCGATCTCTCGCGCACCGATGTCGCCGTGAACGTGCATGGGGTACCTTCCGCCAGGAATCAGAAAAACGATTCTCCTGATGGAGATAGCTGCCGACGCCACCCGGCACCAGATCCCGCAGGGCAGGAAAGGGTGCACGATCAGGCATCGGGCCGGGGCCCGGTGACCCGCGATCCGCGCCAAGGGCGTCAACAGGGGGTGGCGATGGCCGATGCCGCGGGAACCCGCCTCGGCTGACGCCCGGTCAGCCGCGCGTCGCGGCCTCGACGATCTGACGCAGGCCCTCGGTGAGCGCGTCGCCGTCGGGCGCGGTCTTCGGGTCGAAGGTCCACTGCGAGATGAGGCCGGACATCAGGGTCATGTAGAAGCGGCCCAGGGTGTCGGCGGTCTCGTCGGAGACCTCCTCCTCCGGTACGCCCATCAGCAGCGAGGTCAGCCCCCGGCCGCCCTCGCGCTGGGCGCGCGCCAACTGGTCGCGCACCTCCGGCAGCTGATCGCCCATCGTCACGATCTCCACGCTGAGCCGCCACAGCGAGCCGGGCCCGCGCATGCTGTCGACGATGTTCGACCACACCTCACGGAACCGCTCGAGCGAGCCGGGCGCGCCGGTGAGCCCGCCGTCGCCGCCCTCGAAGGACATCTCCTCCACCAGCGCGATGTAGGCCTGGGCGAGCAGCGTGCCCTTGGAGCCGTAGTGATAGCCGATCGAAGCGAGGTTGGTCCCCGACTCCTTGACGATGTCGCGCGCCGTCGTCCGCGCGAACCCCTTCTCCAGCAGGCAGCGCTTGGCGCCTTGCAGCAGATCCTCACGGTGTCCCATGCGGATCAGCCTACCCCGGGATCCATACAACCGTCCTAGACGCATGAATTATACAATCGTTCTAGACAAGCGTTTAAGACGCCCGTACATTCCTTGGCATGACCAACCCGACGAGCACGACCACGAGCACATCCGAGACCAACTCCCTTGCCGGGCGCCGCGAATGGACCGCGCTCGGTGTGCTGATGCTTCCGCTGCTGCTGGTCTCGATGGACGTCTCGGTCCTCTACTTCGCCCTCCCGGCGATCGGCGCGGACCTCCACCCGAGCGGCACCCAGCAGCTGTGGATCCTGGACATCTACGGCTTCGTCCTGGCCGGCCTGCTGATGACGATGGGCGCGCTGGGCGACCGCATCGGGCGTCGGCGGCTGCTGCTGATCGGCGCCGCGGCCTTCGGCGGCGCCTCGCTGCTCGCCGCGTACGCCGACAGCGCCGGGACCCTGATCGCCGCCCGCGCGATCCTCGGCATCGGCGGCGCGACCCTGATGCCGTCGACGATGGCCCTGCTGCGCACGATGTTCACCGACCCCGGCCAGCGCGCGAAGGCGATCGGCCTGTGGTCCGGCGTGATGACCGGTGGCATCGCACTCGGCTCGGTGATGAGCGGGATCCTCGTGGAGCACTTCTGGTGGGGCTCGGTCTTCCTGGTCAACCTGCCGGCGATGGTGATGCTGCTGGTGCTCGGCCCGATCCTGCTCCCGGAGTCCCGGAACCCCTCCCCCGGCCGCTTCGACTGGTTGAGCGTCCCGCTGTCGATGGCGGCCGTTCTCCCCGTGGTCTACGGCCTGAAGGAGATCCCGTCCGAGGGCTGGCACCCGCTGTACGTCGTCTCGACCACCGTCGGCCTGCTCTTCGCCGCGCTCTTCGTCCACCGTCAGCGCACCACCGGTTCCCCGCTGATCCCGCCGGCCCTGCTGAAGGGCCGTGGCTTCACCCCGGCACTGGTCCTGAACCTCGTCGCCTCGCTCGCCATGATGGGTTCGGCGATCTTCACCACGCAGTACCTGCAGGCCGTGCTCGGCAAGGGCCCCCTGGAGGCCGCGCTGTGGAGCCTGCTGCCCTCGGTCTTCATCGGGGCCGCCGGTCCGCTCACGGCACAGCTGGTCCAGCGGGGTGTCGACCGGGGCTATGTGGTCGCGGGCGGCTTCACGGCCATGGCGGGCGGGTTCGTCCTGCTCGCCCTCGTCGGCACCGACTCACTGTGGCTGGTGCTGACCGGGGCCGGTGTCCTCGCCTGCGGGATGGTCGCGATCATGTCCCAGCTGACCGACCTCGCGATGACCGGCGCGCCGGTGGAACGGGCGGGCACGGCCTCCTCGCTGCTGGAGACCAGCGCGGAGTTCGGCGGGGCGCTCGGCATGGCGGTACTGGGCTCGATCGGTACGGCGGTCTACCGCCATCAGATGCCGGCCACGGCCCCCGCGGAGGCCCGCGAGACGCTGGGCGGCGCGCTGGCCACGGCGAGCCGGCTGCCGGGGCCCGCGGGAGGGACCCTGCTGCGGACCGCGCGGGAGGCGTTCACCAGCGGGATGC
Source organism: Streptomyces sp. NPDC051105 (assembly GCF_040682795.1). Classification (NCBI taxonomy): domain Bacteria; kingdom Bacillati; phylum Actinomycetota; class Actinomycetes; order Kitasatosporales; family Streptomycetaceae; genus Streptomyces; species Streptomyces sp. NPDC051105. Next base: position 147,302 of record NZ_JBFBBR010000019.1, read on the forward strand.
AGGGGGCGGCGATCGCGGGCGCGGTGCTGCTGGTGCTGGCGGCGGTGGGGGCGGGGGTGACGCTGCGGAGGAGGTGACCATGCGAAACGCCGGACGGGCTGACAAGGTCAGCCCGTCCGGCGTTCGAGTACGAACGACTCCCACCCTCCGACCGACCGAGTCGGTGGGGGTGGGCGAAACATCAGACGAGGTTCACCGAACGAGCCGAGGTCGCCCCGATCTCCGCCTCGACCTCGGCCAGCACACCGGAGGTCACCGTGTCGTCGACGGTCAGGACGGCCAGTGCCTCGCCGCCCGCGATCGACCGCGCGACCTGCATGCCGGCGATGTTGATGCCCGCCTCGCCGAGGATGCGGCCGACGGTGCCGACGACGCCCGGCCGGTCCTCGTAGCGCAGCACGAGCAGGTGGTCGGCGATCGCGAGGTCGACGTCGAAGTCGCCGACCGCGACGATCTTCTGGAGGTTCTTCGGGCCCGCCAGCGTGCCGGAGACCGAGACCTCCTCGCCGCTGCCGAGGGTGCCGCGCACGGTGACGACGTTACGGTGGTCGGCCGACTCGGAGCTGGTGGTGAGGCGGACCTCGACACCGCGCTCCTGCGCGAACAGGGGGGCGTTGACGTAGGAGACGGTCTCGGCGACGACGTCCTCGAAGACACCCTTGAGCGCGGAGAGCTCCAGCACCTTCACGTCGTGCTGGGTGATCTCGCCGTAGACCTCGACGTCGAGGCGGACCGCGACCTCACCGGCGAGCGCGGTGAAGATACGGCCGAGGCGCTCGGCCAGCGGCAGGCCCGGCTTGACGTCCTCGGCGATGACCCCGCCCTGGACGTTCACCGCGTCCGGGACCAGCTCGCCGGCGAGGGCCAGGCGGACCGACCTGGCGACCGCGATGCCCGCCTTCTCCTGGGCCTCGTCGGTGGAGGCACCGAGGTGCGGGGTGCAGACGACCTGGTCCAGCTCGAAGAGCGGGGAGTCGGTGCACGGCTCCTTCGTGTACACGTCGAGGCCGGCGCCGGCGACCCGGCCCTCCTTGAGCGCCGCGTACAGCGCCTCCTCGTCGACGATGCCACCGCGCGCCGCGTTCACGATCCGCACCGCCGGCTTGACCTTGCGCAGCGCCTCGTCGCCGATCAGACCGACCGTCTCGGGGGTCTTCGGCAGGTGCACGGTGATGAAGTCGGAGACTTCGAGCAACTCGTCCAGCGACAGCACCTTGACGCCCATCTGCGCGGCCCGGGCAGGCTGGACGTAGGGGTCGTAGGCGACGACCTTCATGCCGAAGGCGGACATCCGCTGGGCGACCAGGGCGCCGATGCGGCCGAGGCCGACGACACCGAGGGTCTTCTCGGCGAGCTCGACACCGGTGTACTTGCTGCGCTTCCACTCGCCGTTCTTCAGCGCCGAGTTGGCCTGCGGGATGTTGCGGGCGGTGGCGAGCAGCAGGCCGCAGGCGAGTTCGGCGGCGGTCACGATGTTGGAGGTCGGTGCGTTGACGACCATCACGCCGGCCTTGGTGGCGGCGGAGACGTCGACGTTGTCCAGGCCGACGCCGGCTCGTGCGACGACCTTCAGCTTCCTCGCCGCGGCGATCGCCTCGGCGTCGACCTTGGTGGCGGAGCGGATCAGGATCGCGTCCACGTCTTCGATGGCCGGGAGCAGCTCGGCTCGGTCTGCTCCGTTGGTGTGCCGGATCTCGAAGTCCGGGCCCAGCGCGTCGACGGTGGCGGGCGACAGCTCTTCAGCGATGAGTACGACAGGTTTCGAGCTCACGTGAGTCCTCACATGTCCAATGCGGACGGCCGTCCCGACGGCCGCTGGCGGTGGAGGGGGGAGCGGCGCCGGGAAATGTGCGGTGCGGTCCCGCGCCCGCCGCGGCAGCGGCTGTGTGGACAGCCGGTGCGTGCTCTCGGTGTGCCGGACGAAGGTCCTCGTAGCGGAGCTACTGGGGCCTTTGACCGGTGCGGCGAGAGTGCGTGCCGGGCGGCGTGGGTCTGTGCCGCACATTTCTCGGTGTCGCTTAGCCGCGTGGAGACGCACGACGCTGTGGGCCTGACGCGTATGTAGTACGGCAGTGTAGTGGCGTGGTGGTGGTCGTCCTGCGCCTCTGCGGAAGGATCACCCGTCCGAGATTCGACGGGGCGGACAACGGGGCCGGAGCATTCCGCTCCGGCCCTGTCACCTGGGGCTCACGCGTCTTCGTTGACCCAGGACATCAGCTTGCGCAGCTGCTTGCCGGTGGTCTCCAGCAGGTGCTCGGAGTCCTGCTTCTTGTACTCGTTGTACTTCTTCAGACCGCCGTGGTACTCGTCCATCCAGTTGTTGGCGAAGGTGCCGTCCTGGATCTCGGCGAGGACCTGCTTCATCTCGGCCTTGGTGGCGTCGGTGATGATCCGCGGGCCGGTGACGTAGTCGCCCCACTCGGCGGTCTCGGAGACCGACCAGCGCATCTTCTCCAGGCCGCCCTCGTACATGAGGTCCACGATCAGCTTCAGCTCGTGCAGGCACTCGAAGTAGGCGATCTCCGGCTGGTAGCCGGCCTCGACCAGGGTCTCGAAACCGGCCTTGACCAGGGCGGCCGTACCACCGCACAGGACGGCCTGCTCACCGAACAGGTCGGTCTCGGTCTCCTCGGTGAAGGTCGTCTTGATGACGCCGGCGCGGGTGCCGCCGATGCCCTTCGCGTACGACAGAGCCAGCGCGAAGCCGTTGCCGGTGGCGTCCTGCTCGACGGCCACGATGCAGGGGACGCCGCGACCCTCCTCGTACTGACGGCGCACCAGGTGGCCCGGGCCCTTCGGGGCGACCATGCAGACGTCGACGCCGGCCGGGGGCTTGATGAAGCCGAAGCGGATGTTCAGGCCGTGGCCGAAGAACAGGGCGTCGCCGTCGTTCAGGTTCGGGGCGATGTGCTCCTCGTAGACCTGGGCCTGGATCGGGTCCGGGACGAGGATCATGATGACGTCGGCCTCGGCGGCGGCCTCGGCCGGGGTCACCACGCGCAGGCCCTGCTCCTCGGCCTTGGCCTTGGACTTGGAGCCCTCGTGCAGACCGACACGCACGTCGACACCGGAGTCACGCAGCGACAGGGCGTGGGCGTGGCCCTGGCTGCCGTAGCCGATGACCGCGACCTTGCGGCCCTGGATGATGGACAGGTCGGCGTCAGCGTCGTAGAACAGCTCGGCCACTTTGGGTTCTCTCCTTGGTGTGCGGATGGTGCGTCCCACCGTATGACGGCGGGCGGAAGGGAAGTCTCGCGGTCTCGGTATACGGGCGGCCGACGGCCGTCGGCCGCCCGTTTCCAGCGTTACGCAGATCGGTCGAGTGCGCGCAGCGACCGGTCCGTGATCGAACGCGCGCCACGGCCGATCGCGATCGTGCCGGACTGCACCAGTTCCTTGATGCCGAACGGTTCCAGCATCTTGAGCATGGCGGTCAGCTTCTCGCTGCTGCCGGTGGCCTCGACGGTGACGGCCTCCGGGGAGACGTCGACGGTCTTGGCACGGAACAGCTGGACGATCTCGACGATCTGGGAGCGCGTCTCGTTGTCGGCGCGCACCTTCACCAGAACGAGTTCCCGCTGAACGGCCGAACCCGGCTCCAGTTCGACGATCTTGAGCACCTCGACGAGCTTGTTGAGCTGCTTGGTGACCTGCTCCAGCGGCAGGGCTTCGACACTCACCACGATCGTGATGCGGGAGATGTCGGGGTGCTCGGTGACACCGACGGCCAGCGAGTCGATGTTGAAGCCCCGCCGGGAGAACAGCGCGGCGATCCGGGCCAGGATGCCCGGCTTGTTCTCCACCAGAACGGAGAGCGTGTGCTTGGACATGGTCTTTTACGTCTCTCTCGCTCAGTCGTCTTCGTTGTCGCCGAAGTCGGGGCGGACGTCCCGGGCGGCCATGATCTCGTCGTTGGAGGTGCCGGCGGCGACCATCGGCCACACCATCGCGTCCTCGTGGACGATGAAGTCGACGACGACCGGGCGGTCGTTGATGGAGTTCGCCTCTTCGATGACCTTGTCGAGGTCGTCCGGGGACTCGCAGCGGATGGAGTAGCAGCCCATGGCCTCCGACAGCTTGACGAAGTCGGGGACGCGGGTGCCGCGGGCGTCCGGGTTGACGTCGTCGGGCCCGGAGTGCAGGACCGTGTTGGAGTACCGCTGGTTGTAGAAGAGGGTCTGCCACTGGCGGACCATCCCGAGGGCGCCGTTGTTGATGATGGCGACCTTGATCGGGATGTTGTTCAGGGCGCAGGTGGTGAGCTCCTGATTGGTCATCTGGAAGCAGCCGTCGCCGTCGATCGCCCAGACGGTCCTTCCGGGCTGTCCGGCCTTGGCGCCCATCGCGGCCGGGACCGCATAGCCCATGGTTCCGGCGCCGCCGGAGTTCAGCCAGGTGGCGGGCTTCTCGTACTGCACGTAGTGCGCGGCCCACATCTGGTGCTGACCGACGCCCGCCGTGAAGATCGTGCCCTCGGGAGCGAGCTGCCCGACGCGCTCGATGACCTGCTGCGGGGAGAGCGAGCCGTTGTCGGGCAGGTCATAGCCCAGCGGGTAGGTCTCGCGCCAGCGGTTGAGGTCCTTCCACCAGGCGGTGTAGTCGCCCTGGTGGCCCTCGCTGTGCTCCTTCTGCACCGCCTGGATCAGGTCGGCGATGACCTCGCGGGCGTCCCCGACGATCGGCACGTCGGCGGCGCGGTTCTTGCCGATCTCCGCGGGGTCGATGTCGGCGTGGACGATCTTCGCGTGCGGGGCGAAGCTGTCCAGCTTGCCGGTGACGCGGTCGTCGAAACGGGTGCCGAGGGCGACGATCAGGTCGGCCTTCTGCAGCGCGGTGACGGCGGTGACCGCACCGTGCATGCCCGGCATTCCCACGTGCAGCGGGTGGCTGTCGGGGAATGCGCCGAGCGCCATCAGGGTGGTGGTGACGGGCGCTCCGGTGAGTTCGGCGAGGACCTTCAGCTCGGCGGTGGCGCCGGCCTTGATGACACCTCCGCCGACGTAGAGGACGGGCCGCTTCGCGGAGGTGATCAGCTTGGCGCCCTCGCGGATCTGCTTGGCGTGCGGCTTGGTCACCGGGCGGTAGCCGGGCAGGTCCATGACCGGCGGCCAGGAGAAGGTGGTCTTCGCCTGGAGGGCGTCCTTGGCGATGTCGACCAGCACCGGGCCGGGACGGCCGGTGGAGGCGATGTGGAACGCCTGGGCGATGGTCCGGGGGATGTCCTCGGCCTTGGTGACCAGGAAGTTGTGCTTGGTGATCGGCATGGTGATGCCGACGATGTCCGCCTCCTGGAAGGCGTCCGTGCCGATCGAGGAGGACGCGACCTGGCCGGTGATCGCCACGAGCGGCACCGAGTCCATGTGCGCGTCCGCGATCGGCGTCACCAGGTTGGTGGCGCCCGGCCCCGAGGTGGCCATGCAGACGCCGACCTTGCCGGTGGCCTGCGCGTAGCCGGTGGCCGCGTGGCCGGCGCCCTGCTCGTGCCGGCACAGGACGTGGCGCACCCGGGTGGAGTCCATCAGCGGGTCGTAGGCCGGCAGGATCGCGCCGCCGGGGATGCCGAATACCGTGTCAGCGCCGACCTCCTCGAGGGAGCGGATGAGGGACTTCGCACCCGTGACGTGCTCGACGGGCGCGGACTGCTGTCCTCCGGAACGGGGCCGCGGCTGCGGATGGTGGGCCCCCGGGGCCTGCTCGGTCATCGGCATTCTCTTCTCGATGCTGAGGGTTTTTGCGAGGTTCGTACGGATTTCTGCCGCCGTACGTCTGGTGCTGGTGCAACAAAAAACCCCTCGTGCCAAAAGGCAAGCGAGGGGAGCGCGCCGGTGTGGTCGCTGGGGTTCCGGATCCTTCTCCGGTGGGTCCCAGCTCAGCCGACGCGCTGTCCAAGTACGAGAATTCGGGTGCGCATGGAACTGACCCTCCCTCTGACGCGCACCACGTGTCAAGTGGGTGGGACGGGAGTCTCATTATGTGAGCGAAGGGCGCTGCCGCCTCCGAACACCGCGGGTACACCACCGGTGTACACCCCCGCACCCCTCTCCATGGCTCGTTCGCCTCCGGCGGCGCCGGCGAACGCCGGCTCGGCCGGTGCGTGCGGCACCGGATAGTGGCCGGAGCCGAGGGCCCGGCGCAGCCGGTACTCGTCCACCGGGCCGGAGAAGGCCATGCCCATCCCGTGTGTGCACCCCATCGCGCGCAGCGCCGTGACCTGCTCGGGCAGGTCCACGCCCTCGGCCACCGACTGGAGCCCGAGATCGCCGGCGATCCGCAGCAGCCCGCTGGTGATCTTGTGCAGCCGGGGCGACTCGACCACCCCCTCGACGAGACTGCGGTCGAGCTTGAGCATGTCGACGGGGAGCTTCCGCAGGGCCGTGATCGCCGCGTAGCCGCTGCCGAAGCCGTCCAGCGCGATCCGGACACCGTGCCGGCTGAGCGCGGTCAGACGCCGCTCCAGCTCGTCCAGCGGAACCCTGGGGTCGGTGTCGGACAGCTCCAGGACCAGCGCCCCCGAGGGCAGCCCGTGCCGGGTGAGCAGGGCCTCCACGGAGCCGAGCGGCGAGGACCGGTCGAGCAGCCGCCGGGCACACGTCCGGACGGCGACCGGCACCACGAGCCCGTTGGCGGCCCGCTCGGCGGCCTGTTCGACCGCCTCCTGGAGGATCCAGCGGTCCAGTTCGGAGGTCTTGTCGCTGTCCTCGGCGACCCGCAGGAACTCGGCCGGCGTGAACAGCACCCCCTGCGAGGAGCGCCAGCGCGCCTGTGCGGAGACCGAGTCGATCCGGCCGCTCTCCAGGCAGACCACGGGCTGGTGCAGCAGCGCGAACTCGCCGTCGTGCAGCGCGGCCCGCAGCCGGGTGGCCAGTTCCGCCTTGCGTACGACGTCCTGCTGCATCTGTGGCTTGTACAGCTCGACGCGGCCCTTTCCGGCCGACTTGGCGCGGTACATCGCGAGGTCGGCGTTGCGCAGCAACTCCCCGGCGCCGAGACCCGGTTCGGCGAAGGCGACACCGATGGACGCGTTGACACGGACATCGTTGCCGTCAATGGCGTACGGCTGCGAGAGGGTCGCCCTGAGGCGGTCGGCGAGCTCCAGGATGTGCCGCTCTCGGGCACTGCGGTCACGGGTGCCGTCACCGACGATCAGCGCCGCGAACTCGTCGCCGCCCAGCCGGGAGGCGGTGTCGCCGTGGCGGACCGCGTCCTGGAGTCTGCGCGCGGCCTGGACGAGCAGTTCGTCGCCGGCCTGGTGCCCGATCGTGTCGTTGACGGCCTTGAACCCGTCCAGGTCGATGAAGAGCACGGCCGTGTTCCGCAGGGCGGGGCCCCGGTCCGAGGAACGGCGGCCGGACAGGGCCTGCTGCACCCGCCGGGTGAACAGGGCGCGGTTGGGCAGGTCGGTGAGGGGGTCGTGCTCGGCGTTGTGCTGGAGCTGCGCCTGCAGCCGCACTCTTTCGGTCACGTCCCGGCTGTTGAAGATGAGGCCGCCGTGGTGCCGGTTGACGGTGGACTCGACGTTGAGCCAGCCGCCCTCGCCGGACCGGAAGCGGCACTCGATGCGGGTGGTGGGTTCCTCCAGGGGCCTGGCGGCGAGGAAGCGGCGCACCTCGTGCACCACGCAGCCCAGGTCCTCCGGGTGGATGAGGTTGGCCAGCTCCGAGCCCACCAGGTCCTCGGCGGGCCGTCCGTAGACTCCGGCGGCGGCCGGGGAGACGTACCGGAGGATGCCGTTGGGCGCGGCGATCATGATGACGTCGCTGGAGCCCTGTACCAGGGAGCGGAAGTGGTTCTCCTGCTGCGCCAGTTCCTGGGTGAGGGTGATGTTGTCGAGCAGCATGATGCCCTGGCGCACCACGAGGGCGAGGACCACACAGCCGGCGGTGATCAGGACGACGTGGTCCGGGCTGCGGCCGTTGAGCACGTTGTAGAGGATTCCCAGCGTGCACACGGCGGCGGCCAGGTAGGGGGTGAGCGCGGCCAGCGAGCCGGTCAGGGGGCGGCCCACCGGGTACCGGCTGATCTCACCGCCCGGGGCGGACGCCTGCTTGGGTGCCGTGGCCCGTCCGCCGGGCACGTGCTCGTGGACCACGCGCGTGTGCCCCTCGGGCTCCCCCGCGGACCGGGGCGCGGCCCACGGGGCGTACGCCAGCAGCAGCGAGCCGGCGAACCAGCCCGCGTCCAGCAGCTGGCCGGAGCGGTAGCTGCTGTGCAGCAGCGGCGAGGTGAACAGGGCGTCGCACATCACGGTCAGGGCCAGCGCGCCGATCGCGGTGTTCACCGCGGTGCGGTTGCCCGGCGAGCGCCGGAAGTGCAGCGCGAGCACCATGCTGACCAGGGCGATGTCCAGCAGCGGATACGCCAGCGAGAGCGCGGTGTGCGCGACGCTGGGCCCGTCGAGCCGGGCGGCCTGGGCGAGCGCGAGGCTCCACGACAGGGTGAGCAGCGAGCCGCCGATCAGCCAGGCGTCCAGCGCCAGGCAGATCCAGCCGGCCTTGGTCATCGGCCGCTTGGCCAGTACCAGCAGACCGACGATGGCGGGCGGCGCGAAGCACAGGAAGAACAGGTCGGCGTAGCTGGGGCTGGGCACGGGCCGCTGGAGCACGACCTCGTACCACCCCCAGACCGCGTTGCCCAGGGCGGCCATCGCCGAGGAGAGGGCGAACAGCAGCCACGCGGGACGGAAGCGGACCCGCGGGGAGCGGGCGTAGCAGAAGCACGACACGGCGGCGGCACCGGCGGCCGCGGTCAGACCGAAGTCACCCATGAACAGGGCGATTTGGTTCGAGCCCCAGTCGAACGCGGAACCGACGGCGTATCCCGCGCAGAGCAGGGCCAGGACGAGTTGGCGGACCATGCCGGTCCCGCCGCCGGGGGCCGGCGGCCGGGAGTGCGGCATCCCCGCCGGAGGCTGTGCCCGCAGCGCTCCGGGGAGGGTGGTCGTCACAGGCGTCGGCGCTGTCACCGGATGCTCCCGGTCTGCGCCGCTCCCGAGTCCCTCGGGTCCCGGTGCGCTGGGTGGGCGTGCCTCCGGCGTCCGCTGTGCTTGTGGTGGTGGTGATGGCTGGTGTGGTGGCCGCGTCTGCGCGCAGCTGTGCGCCAGGGTCGCCGCCGGCGGCTCCGCCGCGTCGGATCGTTCGTCCATAGGCCGTGCATCGCCCGTCGCCCCCCTCACAAATCTGAAATGTCCATCCCCGGCGCCGAACGGTGAGCGGCGCAGCCCCTGTCGGGACGATACACCAGTCTCGTCACTCAGGGACATAGCTTCTCTACGCTCCGTGACGATCAACGGCTATGTGCGTACCCAGCGCGCCCGGAAGGTCGCGGACCGTACCGGAAGCGGATTACACGCGTGTTGCTGCGATTGTCAGTTGTCGGTGGATCCCGTCGTAAGGATCACGTTTCGCAACGGCTCCCGGTTCACGAAACGGCTCAACTGCTCGACGACGACCCGCTTGGCACGCGGCAGGAAGGCCGAGGTGGGGCCGCCGACATGGGGGCTGATCAGCACTCCGGGCGCCTGCCACAAGGGATGTCCGGCCGGCAGCGGCTCGGGGTCGGTGACGTCCAGGGCGGCGGTGAGGCGGCCGCTCTCCAGCTCGGCGAGGAGCGCCTTGGTGTCGACGACGGCCCCGCGCGCGATGTTCACGAGCAGTGCGCCGTCCTTCATCCGCGCGAGGAACTCCTCGTTGACCAGGCCACGCGTGGTGTCCGTGAGCGGCGTGGCGAGGATGACGACATCGGCTTCCGGAAGCAGTTGGGGCAGTTCGGTGAGCGGATGCACGGGACCGCGCGCCGAGGCGCGCCCGGAGCGCGCGACGCGCGCCACCCGCGCAACCTCGAACGGCACGAGCCGGTCCTCGATGGCCGAACCGATGGCGCCGTAGCCGACGATGAGGACGGTCTTGTCGGCGAGGGCGGGGTGGAAGCCGCTCTGCCAGTGCTCCTGCTGCTGGGCGCGCACGAACCCCGGGACGCCGCGCAGGGACGCCAGGGTCAGGGTGAGCGCGAGCTCGGCGGTGCTCGCGTCGTGCACCCCGCGCGCGTTGCACAGCTGCACGCCGGGGACGATGCGGTCGAGGGCCGCGATCATGTCGTCGACACCGGCGGTGAGGGTCTGGATGAGCCGGACGTTCCGCATCCGCTCCAGCGGCAGCACCTTCACGTTCTGCCGCTTCATGTAGGGGACGACATACACGGCGCAGTCGGCTGGATCGCCCGGAAAGTCCTGGTCCCCGTCCCAGAAGAGGTAATTGAGCCCGTCTGGGAGCCCCTGGAACTCCTTCAGCGGGATGGGGAGCCATGCGTCTTGGGTCATGTCAGGAGGCTATGTCAGGGAGGTGTGGGCGCAGAGGTTAGGTTGGGGGTTCTAGAAGGAGGTTCACGGGCTGGTGGAGCGCAGGACGATCGGCGCGGGGGCGCTCGCGGTGGGGGCCGTCGGACTCGGGTGCATGCCGATGAGCTGGGCCTACAGCGGGTCGCGGCAGCGCGGTGACGAGTCGGTGAGGGCGGTGCACCGGGCGCTGGACCTAGGCGTGACGCTGCTGGACACCGCGGACATGTACGGCCCCTTCACCAATGAGCTGCTGCTGGGGCGGGTGCTCAAGGAGCGGCGCGCCGAGGCCTTCGTGTCGACCAAGGTGGGCCTGCTGGTCGGCGACCAGCACATCGTGGCGAACGGCCGGCCCGGCTATGTGCGGCGCGCCTGCGACGCGTCCCTGCGGCGGCTCCAGACCGACGTCATCGACCTCTACCAACTGCACCGCGCCGACCCCGAGGTCCCCATCGAGGAGACCTGGGGCGCGATGGCAGAGCTGGTGCAGGCGGGCAAGGTGCGCGCGCTGGGGCTGTGCGCCCTGGGGGCGCGCGGGGGGCGCAGGTCCGGCGCGCGGCTGCACGACGCGACCCTGCGCCAGTTGCAGCGGGTGCAGCAGGTGTTTCCGGTGAGCGCGGTGCAGGCGGAGCTGTCGGTGTGGTCGCCGGAGGCGCTGGAGGCGCTGCTGCCGTGGTGCGAGGCGCGGGGTGTGGGCTTCCTGGCGGCGATGCCGCTCGGCAACGGCTTCCTGACCGGGACGCTCACGCCGGGTGAGGGGTTCGAGCCCGACGATCTGCGGGCACGGCACCCTCGCTTCACCGCGGAGATGATGGCGGCGAACCAGCCGATCGTGGCGGGGCTGCGGAGGGTTGCGGGCCGACAGGGGGGCGACGGCGTCACCGCGGCTCAGGTGGCGCTGGCGTGGGTGCTGGCGCAGGGGCGGCATGTGGTGCCGGTGCCGGGGGCGAAGCAGGGGCGGTGGGTGGCCGAGAACGCCGGCTCGGTGGATGTTCGGCTGACCGCGGAGGATGTGGTCGAGCTGAGCGGGCTGCCTGCCGCGCAGGGCTCTTGGGACTGAGTGGCGACGGACGCGCCACCATCTGGCGTCTGTTCGGTGCGGCAACGTCGTGGCTGGTCGCGCCCACGTGGCGGAGCCGCATATCGGCACAGTCCCGCGCCCCTGACGGGGCGCTGCACTAACGTCGGCAGTGAGGAGCCGTCGAAGGGACCATGATCGTGCAACGTCGAGGTGTGGCCGCCGTGTTGGCCGTGGCCGGGGTCCTGGTGGTGGCCGGGTGCTCCTCCGGGGACAGTGGTGGGGGGCTGCCCACGCCGTCCTTGGCCGGGGGGTCGTCGGCGGGTTCCGCCGGTTCGTCCGCGTCCGCCGGGGCGAGCGAGTCGGCCGCGCCCGCGGAGGGCTCGGTGAAGGTGGTGCGCACGGTCGCCGAGGGCCTGAAGTCGCCGTGGGGGCTCGCGCCGCTGCCGGACGGTTCCGGGCTGCTCGTCTCCGACCGCGACGACGGGACGATCAGCAAGGTCGACGAGAGGACCGGGAAGAAGACCGAGCTGGGCACCGTCTCCGGGGTGTCCGCGGCCGGTGAGGGGGGTCTGCTGGGCATCGCCCTCTCCCCCGACTTCGCCTCGGACCACATGATCTACGCGTACTTCACCTCGGCCTCCGACAACCGCGTCGTGCGCATGCTCTGGGACCAGGGCAAGCCGGCCGGGGAGCAACTGGGTGCCCCCGACACGATCTTCAAAGGCATCCCCAAGGGGTTCATCCACAACGGCGGCCGGATCGCCTTCGGCCCGGACGGCATGCTCTACGCCGGCACCGGCGAGAGCGGGCAGCGGGGCCTCGCCCAGGACAAGGAGTCCCTCGGCGGCAAGATCCTGCGGCTCACCCCGGAGGGCGAACCGGCTCCCGGCAACCCCTTCCCCGACTCTCCCGTCTACACCTACGGCCACCGCAATGTGCAGGGCCTGGCCTGGGACGACGACCAGCGGCTGTTCGCCTCGGAGTTCGGCCAGGACACCTGGGACGAGCTGAACGCCATCAAGCCCGGCGGCGACTACGGCTGGCCGAACGCGGAGGGCCGGTCCTCCGACGCCAAGTACGTGAACCCGATCGCCCAGTGGCCCACCGACGACGCCTCCCCCAGCGGCATCGCCTACGTCGACGGCGTGATCTGGATGGCCGGGCTCAAAGGCCAGCGGCTGTGGCGCATCCCGCTGAAGGGCACGGTCGCGGGCGCCGAACCCCAGGCCTTTCTCACCGGCGAGTACGGCCGACTGCGCACGGTCGTCGCGGCGGGCGGCGACAAGGTGTGGCTGGTGACCAGCAACACCGACGGGCGCGGGAAGCCGAAGCCGGGCGACGACCGGATCCTGGAGCTTCAGGTGCGCTGACCGGCGGTGGCGCCGCGGTCCGTGCGGTCGGGCGGGAACAGCTCCAGGCGGTGGGCCACCGCCGCCGCCTCTCCGCGCCCCGAGACGCCGAGCTTGCCCAGGATGTTGGAGACGTGGACGCTGGCGGTCTTCGGGGAGATGAAGAGCTCCTCGGCTATCTGGCGGTTGGTGCGGCCCGCCGAGACCAGCCGCAGGACGTCCCGCTCCCGGCTGGTGAGGCCGAGGCTCTCGGCGGGGTCCAGGGACCGACGCGGGCTGCCGGTGGTGAGGCTGAGACGGGCACGCTGGGCGAGCAGGGCGACGGCTTCGGCGAGCGGGCGGGCGCCCAGGTGGCCGGCGACCGCCCCGGCCAGCCGGAGCAGTTCGGTCGCCCGGTCACGTTCGTCGTCGCCGGACGCCTCTTCGAGCAGGACCTGGGCGAGGCGGCGGCGGACCCGGGCGAGGTCGTAGGGACGGTCCAGGCGCTCGAAGTCGGTGACCACGTCGGACCAGATCGCGGCGGTGTCGGTACCCCGGGCGCGGTGCAGTTCGGCCCGGGTCCAGCGTTCGTACGCCAGCCAGAGGGGCGCACCGGTGGTGAGTTTGCGGACGGCCTCGGCGAGCCGGTCGAGGTACTCGGCGCGGCCGTCGGCGACCGCGGGCAGGGCGCGGGCGTCGGCCTCGGCAGCGGCGGCGGCCAGCAGCAGGGGCCAGCCGTAGCGCTGGGTGCCCGGCGGGAAGCCGCGCCCCAGAGCGCGGTCCAGCTCGGCGCGGGCGTCGAGGAACCGGCCCTCCTCGGCGGCGACGCCGATCGCGATCCGGGCGACGGGCAGCAGCGCCTGGGGCATCGGATCGTGGGTGCCGTAGTGCTCGTGGGCGATGGCGAGTTGGCGGGCGGCCTCGGCGGCGTCTCCACGGGCGAGGGCGATTTTCGCGAGACGCAGGGCGCCGGCGCCCCGGGGCTTGGCGCTGGCGGCCGAGCCGAGGGCGCCCGCCGCGGCTTCGGCGGCCTCGTCCCAGTGACCGAGCGCGTACAGCGAGTCGGAGAGGTTGCCCCAGATCCACACCTCGGAGTCCAGCAGGCCGTACCTGCGGGCGAAGACGAGGCCCTCCCGCAGGATGGGCACCGCCTCCGCGCTGCGGCCGACCGAGTCCAGCTCGGAGGGCAGGTTCACGTAGGCGCGGCCCGCGACACCGGCCGCGCCCTCCCGGAGGGCGGCCTCCTTGACCCGGCGCAGTTCCGCCATCCCGTTCTCGACATCGCCCGCGTCGACCATGAGGCAGCCCACGGTGATGCGGGCGTTCAGCTCGATCTCCCGGGCGCCCACCATCCGCGCGTACTCCACGGCCCGTTCGGCGGCGGCGAAGGCCTCGGGGCCGGGTTCGTGGAGCATGCACCAGTTGGCGACGTTGGCCAGCACATCGGCGTGCACCTCGGAAGGCGGCAGGCCGCGCACCAGCTCCTGGGCGGTGCCGAGCTCCTGCCAGCCGTCGCCCCGGGCCAGGTCCTGGACCAGGCGGGAGCGCTGCACCCAGAACCAGGCCGCGCGCAGGGGGTCCCCCTCGACCTCGACCATCCGCAGCGCCCTCTTGGTGATCTTCAGGGCGCGTTCGCGCTCCCCGCAGAAGCGGCCCGCGACCGCCGCCTCCGCCATCAGGTCGAGATAGCGCAGCGGTGTCGTGGCCGGATCGCAGCCGCAGGGAGGGTAGACGTCGGTGTAGTCGACGGGGCGCAGGGCGGCGCGGATCTCCTCGGGGGCCGGGTCCCACAGCTCCATCGCCCGCTCAAGGAGCCGCAGTTGCTCGCTGTAGGCGTGCCGGCGGCGGGCCACGACGGAGGCACCGAGGACGGCGGGCAGGGCCTTGGCCGGGTCGTGGGCCTGGTACCAGTAGCTGGCCAGCCGGGTCACCCGCGCGTCGGCCGGCACCAGCCCCGGGTCGGACTCCAGGGCCTCGGCGTAGCGCCGGTTGAGGCGGGAGCGTTCGCCGGGCAGCAGGTCGTCGGCGACGGCCTCGCGGACCAGGGAGTGCCGGAAGCGGTAGCCGTCGCCCGCGGGCGTGGCGGTGAGGATGTTGGCGCCGACGGCGGCCCGCAGTGCCTCGATGAGGTCGTCCTCGGCGAGCTGGGCGACGGCGGCGAGGAGCCGGTACTCGACGGTGGAGCCGCCCTCGGCGACGATCCTGGCGACCCGCTGGGCGCTTTCGGGCAGCGCCTCGACCCGTACCAGCAGCAGATCGCGCAGTGAGTCGGTGAGCCCGGTGCAGCAGCCCTCGGCCCAGGCGACGGCGAGTTCCTCGACGAAGAAGGCGTTGCCGTCGGAGCGCTCGAAGATCTCGTCGACCTGGGCGGGGTCGGGTTCGGCGGCGAGGATGCCGGCGATCTGGCGGCCGACCTCCTCCCGGTTGAAACGGGCGAGTTCGACACGGCGGACGGTGCGCAGCCGGTCGAGTTCGGCGAGGAGCGGGCGCATCGGGTGGCGGCGGTGGATGTCGTCGGAGCGGTAGGTGGCGAGGACGACGAGCCGGCCGGTGCGCAGGGTGCGCAGCAGATAGGAGAGGAGGTGACGGGTGGAGGCGTCGGCCCAGTGCAGGTCCTCCAGGGCGACGACCACCGTGCGCTCGGCGGCGACCCGTTCCAGCAGTCGTGCGGTGAGCTCGAACAGGCGGGCCATGCCCTGCTCGTCGTGGCGGCCGGCGGAGGCCTCGCCGAACTCCGGCAGCAGCCGGGCCAGCTCGTCCTCCTGCCCGGCGGCGGCCGCGGCCAGCTCGTCGGGCAGCGCGGCCCGCAGCGCGCGCAGCGCGGTGGAGAAGGGGGCGAACGGCAGGCCGTCGGCGCCGATCTCCACGCAGCCGCCGAGCGCGACGACCGCACCCCGGCGGCAGGCGGCCGCGGCGAACTCCTCGACCAGCCGGGTCTTGCCGACCCCGGCCTCGCCGCCGAGCAGCAGCGCCTGCGGCTCGGCGGCCTCGGCACGGGCCAGCGCGTCGTTCAACGTCCCCAACTCGTCGCTGCGGCCTACGAACACGGGACTCACGGACCTGGTTTCCACAGGCCAGAGCATCGCATGCGGCTCGGAGCGGACGGCAGCGGTTTTCCACAGCCCCGGTGCGCTTGTCATACGACCCCGCGGGGAGCCGCCCAACGGTGACCGGTCCAACGGCACACCCTCCAACGGCATCCCGCCCGGCGGCACAAGCCCCAACGGCATCCCACCCGGCGGCACAAGGCCCGACGGCCCGCGGCTCGACGGCCCGCCACCCACCGGCACACGACCGGACAGCGTCCCGCTCACCGGCACACGGCCCGAAGGCGCAGGAGCCGAAGGCGTACGACCCGAAGGCAGTCCCGCAGACCGGTGGCCAACCCCCGTACGGCCACCGGTCTCCGGGTCCTCGGCCGGGCCCCCGGCCGGGTTCCGGGTCGCCGGGCGGTCGGTGCCGCCCGACCCCCGGTTCACACCGTGCCCGGGAGCCGACGTCGGCTGCGGCGGCCGGTATGGACTTCGTTCGGCACGGCGGCCTGACGGGCCGCCTGCTCGCTGCGGGCGGCCCGGCGGGAGCGGACGGCCTCGCGGACCAGGCGGGCGGCCTCGGCCTGCCGGCGCAGTTCGGCGGCACGGACCTCGTGGAGTTCGAACTCGAGCATGGTGTTCCCCTTGTGAGAGACGGTGGTCGGGCTTCGCTTCTCGCGATGCCTCCACCTTCGTCCCCCAGGGGGGTGCGCCACATCGGGAGAGTTCCGCATCTTCGGGCGGCCGCCGGAGTCCGGACACGCGTAAGGGGCCTCAGGTCGTCCATAAGGTGCTTACGGACGTCCTAAGGCCCCTTCCGACCTGGGCTGTCTCAGCTGGTCGAGGGCAGTCCGAGGAGCGCGTCGGAGTACTTGAGGACGGCAAGCAGCAGGCCGATGACGCCGAGGGCGACACCCGCCCAGGCGACCGACTTGATCCACGGCGCCTGCGGCTTGCCGGGGGCACCGAAGGCGGGCCGGGCGAGCACCACGACGCCGGTGATCAGCGCCACCAGCGCGAACGCGCCGGCCCACAGCGCGGTGGTCTGCCAGGCGTCGCCGTAGACCTCCTTGACCTGCGTGGCGACGCTCGCGCTCGACGAGGTCTGGAGCTGGCCGACGAGGGTCTCGCGGGCGGCGGCCACGGTACCGATCCAGCCGCCCGTGAGGGAGACCAGGCCGAGCACGACGGAGACGACGGCGGCGGCGCCCTGGCCGACACCGGTCGGGCCCTCGGCGCGGTCCTCGGCCGGCTCTCCGGCGAGGTCGGCGTCGTCCTCCAGGTCCTCCGCGTCGAGGTCGGCGTCCGCATCGGCGGCCCCGGTCCCGGCGGCCGCCGCCTCCGGCTCCGCCCCGGCCTCCGTCTTGGACTCCGTCACGTCGTCGGCGTTCTTGGTGACGCTCACCTTCTCCTCGTCGGTCGTGGCCTCGGTGCCCGTCTCGGCACCGGTCTCGTCAGCTGTCTTGGTTCCCATGTCCGGCACCGTACGGATCCTGTCTGAGAGGCGTCTTAATGATCGTTCTGTACGGCACGCGCGCGTGCTTCACGCCATTCCGGGGCGAGGATCGACCACACCTCCAGGTCGTGCCGTAGGCCACCATAGGGGTGCGCCTGGCGGCGTACGCCATCGCGGGTCATCCCCAGCCGCCGGGCCACGTTCAGGCTGGGCTCGTTGCCCGAGGCGGCGACCCACTCGATCCGGTGGATGCCGCGCTGCTCGACGGCGAAGTCGATCAGTACCCGCATCGCGCGCGTGACGAGTCCGCGTCCGGTGCCGGCCGGCTCCAGCCAGCAGCCGACCTCGCAGTTCCCGGTCTCCGCGTCGAAGTTCAGGAAGAGCACCCCACCGACGAGCGTGCCGTTCAGCCACAGGCCGTGCAGCGAGCCGGTGTCGGCGGCGCGCAGGTCGGCGTACCGCTGGAGCATCGCCCGGGCGGAGGGCACGTCCGTCTCCCGGGAGCCGAAGGAGATGAACCGTCCGATGAACTCCCGCCCGCGTTCCAGGTGGGCCAGGAACTCCTCGGCGTGCCAGGGCTCCAGCGGGCGCAGTTCGGCGCCGTCGTCACCCAGGGATATCGCGTACATCGTGCTTCTCCAGTTCCACCGCGTCTTCGACCAGCGCGTCGAGCCTCTCATGCGCGGCGCGACGTTCGGGCGGTTCGATGCTGCTCCGGGGCAGCCGGGGGTCCCGTGCGCGCGGCAGCCACCAAGAGCAGGCGGAACCGATCGTTCTACGCGGTGCAGGGGCCGGTGCGTGTGCGACCGGGAGCCAGGTCACAGGCCAGTAGTGGCGACTCTGTCGCCCCGGCGGGCACGTCAGTCGAACTGGTCCCCGAGAGCCATGATCATGACCCCCAGGATCATCAGCCAAAGAGCTCTGCGGGTACGGCCCCGGGCCCCGAGCGCCCCCGCGGCCACACACACGGCGGAGCCCGCCGCATAGGCGGCCGGGACCAGTGCGGGTACGCCGCCGCCCAGTCTCATCAGGGAGGCGGTCAGGCCCATCAGGGTCAGCAGGGCCCCGGTCACGGTGGCGGTCCAGCGGGCCCGACGGGCGTCCTCGTAAGGATCCTCGTCGTCCTCCGCGGCCTCCACCTCGGTTATCTCGGGTTCGGTGTCGGATTCCGCGTATCCGGTCATGGCGGGCGAGCGTAGTACCCGCACCTGAGAAAACCTGCTGCGGATGATGTCGACAAATGCTAGCTTCCGCTGGTCAGCCTTGATCGGCCCCTCGCCGACGACCGAAGCGGGTGCATTGTTTGCCGGTCCGAATGAGCTCCTACGCATCGCCTTCCACTACGAAGATCACAAGGAGCCCGTTCACCCATGTCCGACACCAGGACCGGGGGCGACCGCCTCACTGACCGCCTGACCCACCCCCGTTACCCGCTCAGCAACGCCTACGACCCCCGCTGGGTGGTCGACAACCAGATGGGCCCGCACGCCCTGTGGCTGCTGGAATGGCTGGCCCCCGCCCTCGGTCTGGACGCCCTGCGCCCCTGCGCGCGCGTGCTCGACCTCGGCTGCGGCCGGGCGATGACGTCCGTCTTCCTGGCCCGGGAGTTCCACGCCCAGGTCACCGCCGCCGACCTCTGGATCAAGGCCGACGACAACGCCCGGCGCATCGCGGAGGCGGGGTTCGCCGACCGGGTGCAGCCCGTGCATGCCGAGGCACATGACCTGCCGTTCGCCGAGGACGGCTTCGACGCGATCGTGAGCATCGACGCCTACCAGTACTTCGGCACCGACGATCTCTATCTCCCCACGCTCGCCCGTCTGTTGCGGCCCGGCGGCCGGATCGGCGTGGTCGTACCGGCGCTGCGGGAGGAGCCCGCGGGGGTCGAACCGCCGGAGCACCTCAGGCCCTGGTGGGAGCCCGACTACTGGTGCTTCCACTCGGCCGACTGGTGGCGCCGGCACTGGACCCGCAGCGGGGCGGTCGAGGTCGAGGCCGCCGACTGGCAGCCGGACGGCTGGCGGGACTGGCTGCTGTGGTGCGGGGTGGTCGCCGAGGAGAGCCCGGAGGAGTTCCACCGCACGATGGCCAGCCGGGTCGCCGAGATGCTGCGGGCCGACGAGGGCCGCGCCCTGGGATTCGTCCGCGTGGTCGCGCGCCGCAGCTAGTAGGGCTTGGTCAGGTCCGTATTGGTGTTGGTATGTCGCGGTGGCAGGTGGGGCAGGCGCCGGTCCAGAGGGCGAGGAGTGTCTGCAGCTC
>NZ_JBFBBR010000020.1:0-151973 GCF_040682795.1 Streptomyces sp. NPDC051105
CTGGGGGGGAGCGGGCGCGGGGTGGCGGGGGGGTGCGGGGCGCGGGGCGCGGGGGGGGGGTGGGGGCGCGTTTGAGCTAGCTTGTGTCTTGCGTTTGTGTTCGCGCGCGGTGGGTCACACCGGGGGGGGGGGGGGGCGGGCTCCGCCGCCGGGGCCCGCCCCCCGTCCCGGGGCCGCGCCCGACGAAGAAGGGCCCCAGGCAGGTCAGCCCTTGTGCCACTTCTGGTTGGGGGTGCCGGCGCAGGTCCACAGCTGGAGCTTGGTGCCGTTGCCGGTGCCGTTGTCGGTGACGTCCACGCACTTGTCGGCCAGGGAGCTGACCAGGTCGCCGGCCGAGCTGAGGTAGAACAGCTGGGCGCGGTTGCCGCTGCACTTGGCGACCTGGATCGCGGTGCCGTTGGCGGTGTTGCCCCAGGCCAGGTCCATGCACAGGCCGAGCGAGCGGATGGTGCCGTCCGACTGGAAGACCCACTTCTGCTTGGCCGCGCCCGAGCAGTCCAGGATCTCGAGCCGGGTGCCGTCCCCGCCCGCGTTGGTGACGTCGACACAGCGGCCCGACGGGTTCCCGATCAGCGCCACCCCGGGGACCGAGGTCGTCTTGGTGCCCCCGCTCGACGAGGAGCCGCCGGAGGAGGACTTCCCGCCCGAGGACGACGACTTGGTGCCGCTCGGCTTCGAACCGGACGAGGTGGAGCCCGAGTTCGTGCCGGAGTTCCCGTTCGAACCGGAGCTGACGGATCCGCCGCCGGACCGCTGCCCGGACGAACCGCCCGTACCGCCCCCGGATCCCGAGCCGCCGGAATCGGTCTTGGCGGGCTGGTGGGAGGGGGTGTGGGACGGCGTCGGTGACGAGGACGGGGACGGCGACTCCGATGTGCTGGACAGCGTTGCCGGCTCCCCCGCCGCCACCGCCGCGGCCGGTGTGGTGTCCGGGTCCGGGAAGAGGTCGACGTGGCTCAGCACCGGTACGGCCAGGGCGACGACGACGGTCAGTCCGGCCGCCGCGGCCACGGTCGCCCACACCCGTACACCCGGCACCAGCCCGCGACGGGGCGTGGCGGGACGGTGGGCGAAGGTGTCGCTGAAACGTCCCGCCGGACTGCCGGGCCGTTCCGCCGAGGGCCGGGGTTTACGAAGGGGCGGCACGTCGTCTCCTGAAGGTCTCGTGAAGTTCTCGGAACGCCCGGAACGAGCGGGACACAGGAACAGTAACCAAGACGGGGCGCAGCTCAGGAAGCCTGTCCACGAAGATCCCGCCGAACGTCACCTTCCGTCCACCTATGCCGAGTTGCCTGTGACGAACTTGTTGAAGTCCGCTGCAATGGTGACTTCGGGAAGTTCCGTTGTTCGCGCTAGCGTTCGTGCCTGAAGCGTTTCACCGTTCCACAGAGCAACACCGCAAGACGGCACAACAGCACTACCGACACCGGAAGGCGGAGGCATTGAGCCTCATCGACCATGACCGCGCCGACAGCGCGGACCGGACGCTCGGCCTCCTGCTCGCGGAGCGCGACAGCCTGCGCCGCTTCGTGACCGGCATGATGGGGCGTGACCCCCACGGCGCGGAGGACGTCGTCCAGGAAACCCTGTTGCGGGCCTGGCAGTCGGCCGGCCGGCTGGACTGGCGGGACCGGCCCATCCGTATGTGGCTGTTCCGGGTCGCCCGCAACCTCGTGGTCGACAGCCTGCGCCGGGACCGGACCGTCCCGGTGGGGATCACCGCGGCGGACTTCGGAAGTGCCGTGCCGGCGCCCGTGCCCGATCACGCCGAACAGGTCGGTGACCGCCGGGTGCTGGTCTCCGCGCTGCGTACCCTCGCTCCCGCCCACCGCGAAGCCGTCGCCCGGGTCCATCTGCTGGGACAGGCCGGCGACGACGTGGCCCGCCAGCTCGGGCTGCCGCCGGGCACGGTCAAGTCCCGTACCCATCACGGCATCCGCGCGCTGCGCGCGACCCTCGAATCCCACGGCTGCCACCCGGCCGGAGCAGAGAGACTCCGGGGAGAGACGCGATGACCTCCGACACCATCACCACCCTGCTCGGCCTGCTCGGCCTGCTGGTTCTCGTCTTCGCCGTCACGAGCTGGCTGGTACGGCGTGGCGGCGGCTGGAAGGCCCTGGGGCGTCGCCTCCGGCGTGAGATCACCCTCACCGTGCGGGCGTTCACCGGTCCGGTCCGCACCGAGCTGCGCTACCGGCGCGGACTGCGGCTGCTGGTCCGGCTGCTGCGGGACCCGGCCGTGTGGTCCGACGCCGAGCGGGCCACGGCCCTGGCCGCGTCCGTCCGTCCCGGTGTCCGGCCCTACGGCGTGCTGGCAGGGCCCGAGTGGATGGCCGTGCTGGTCGCGGCGGACGGCGAGGCGCTGCGCGAGCCGCCGGAGCCCTGGGCGGCCGACGAGGCCGATCCGCGGCTGTGGTGGATCGACCGCGCCGACCTCACGGACGACGCCGAGGACCCGGCCGTACCGTTGCTGGTGTGCGTGGGTCACCACATGGGGCACGCCGTGCTGCTCGACGTGCGCTCCGGGCCGCCCGCGCTGTCCGTGTACGGCCCGCCGCGTGCCGCCCGTACGGCCCGCGCCGTGCTCCAGGCGCTCGCCGCGCAGGTGGACGCCCGGCTGCCCGAGGGCCGGGTCGCCATCGCCGCCGGGGTGCACCCCCGGCATCCGGGGGCGACGGCCACCGCCACGGTCGGGCAGCCCGGCATCGAGGTCGCCGTGTGCGCCGACCCGCTGGAGCGGCCGCTGCCGTCAGGAGTGCGGCTGCTGAGCCTCGGGGTGGCCCGGGGCCGGACCCGGCTGCTGGAGATCGCGCCGGACTCGACGCTCACGGTGCACGGCGCACCCTCCGCCGCCCGGGTCGACGTACTGCCGCTGTCGCGGGCGGTGGCCCGGACGCTGTCCGCCCTGCCGCCGTCCCCCGGCCTCCCGGACGACGCGGTCGCGCGTCCGCAGGACGTCACCTCCGTAGCCGATCCCGACCTGCTGCCGGACGAGCCCGACCTACACACCGGCGCGGCGCCGGTCGCCGAACCGACCGGTGTCTCGGCCACCCGGCCGGCCCCCGAGCCCGAGCCGGTACCCGCGCCGGTACCCGCCCCGGCCCCGGCGGCCGAGAGCGACGACGACTTCGCGGAACCGAGCACCTCCGGTGCGGCCGGTGTCTCCGCGAGCTCGCCGCCGGCGCCGTAACCGCCGTACCCGCCGTACCCGTCCCCCGATTCCGCACGAACGACCGCCCGGCTGGGAGCCGTGAACCTCACCATCACCACCGTGGACGCCACGGACGGACAGCGCCGCGACCACCAGGTCCGGCTGCCCTCGAACGCGACCGTCGGCGATCTCGCCGCCGCCCTGACCCAGGACGAGGCCGCCGCCGGCGGCGCCGACTGGGCCACGGCCGGCGCCCCGCAGGCGCGCAGCCTCTACGCCGACGGCCACCGGCTCGATCCCGGGACCCGGGTCTCCGGCAGCGGCATCCGCGACGGCGGCCTGCTCGGGCTCGGCGGCCCGGCCCGCCCGGCCGACCTGGTCCGGGTCCAGGACGACAGCGATCAGGACGGTGTCCTCGCCGAGGTGCACATCGTCTCCGGGCCCGGCGCCGGGCGCACCTGGCGGCTCGGCCCCGGCAGCCACGAGATCGGCACCGACCCGCTGTGCGCCCTGCGGCTCGACCCCGGCACCGGGGTACCCGAGTCCGGGCTGTGGGTGACGGTCGGCGCGGACGGCGCCGCGGCCTGGCACCGCACCGACGACGAGCCCGAGGCGACCGTCCGGGCCCGGCTCGCCTCGCCGCCCCCCGACGACGCCATCACCCAGCTGCGCAGGCCGCGCCCCCAGCCGCCGCGGGAACGCCCCGCCGGGCCGGGTCCGGTGCCCTGGCCGGCCGGTGAGGATCTGACCGTGGGTCCGGTACTGCTGCGGATGAGCGCACCGGTCGAGGCGGACGCGGCCGTCACCCCGTCCGCCGACGGTTACGGCGTGGACTACAACCGGCCGCCGCGGATCGCCCCGCACCTGGACGCCGAACGGGTCCGGCTGCCGCAGCCGCCGTCGCCGCCGCAGAAGCGGCCGTTCCCGACCGTGATGATGATCTCCCCGATCGTCCTCGGCCTGTTCATGGTCAGCATCTTCAAGTCGTACTACTTCCTGGTGTTCCTGTTCCTCAGCCCGATGATGATGCTGTCGAACTGGGCGACCGGCCGGCGTGCGGCCCGCAAGCAGTTCCTGGAGTCCGAGCGCGCCTACGAACAGCGCCGTGACGTCCTCGAGAAGCAGGTCCGGGACGCGGTCGTCGGCGAGCGGCGGGTCCGCGACAAGACCGGCCCGGACCCGGCGGCCGTCGCCCTGATCGCGACCGGTCCCGGCGGCCGGCTCTGGGAGCGGCGCCGCCGGGACCCGGATCACCTGGTGCTGCGCCTCGGCACGGTCGACCAGCCGTCGGTACGGGAGCTGGAGGACCCGGCGCGGGACGAGAACCACCGCTCGATCCGCTGGAACATCCCCGACACGCCGATCGGCGTCGACATCACCGCGCACGGTGTCGTCGGCATCGCGGGTCCCGCGGCCGAGGTGCAGCCGCTGGCACGCTGGCTGGTGGCGCAGGCGGGCGTGCTGCACAGCCCGCGCGACCTCAGGGTCGTCATCCTGACCGAGCCGGACCGGGTGGCGGACTGGGCGTGGACGCGCTGGCTGCCGCATCTCAAGCCCGGCACGGCCGGCGGCCCGATGGTGCTGATCGGCAACGACCCCGAGTCCACCGCCGCCCGGATGAGCGAACTGGTCTCCCAGGTGCAGGCGCGCCGCCGGCAGGCCGGCAACGACCGTGACGTGGTCTTCACCGACCCCGACGTGCTGGTGATCGCGGACGGCGCCCGGCGGCTGCGTGACGTGCCCGGCATGGTCCAGGTGCTCACCGAGGGCCCGCGGGTGCGGATCTTCAGCGTCTGCCTGGACGAACAGGAGCGGCTGCTGCCCGAGGAGAGCACCGGAGTGGTCCTCGCGGCCGACGGCCGGCTGACCGTGAAGCGCCCCGGCGCCCCCGACCTGCCCGCCGTCCGTGCCGACCGGGTCTCCCCCGAGTGGTGCGAGCAACTGGCCCGGGCACTGGCCCCGATCCGGGACGTCAGCCCCGAGCACGACGCCGGACTCCCCCAGCGGGTCCGCCTCCTGGACCTGCTGGAACAGGAACCGCCGAACGCGCAGGGCCTGTTGGAGCGCTGGCAGCGCGACCCCGCCAGCACCTCCTTCCTCATCGGCACCGGCTTCGACGGTCCGCTCTCCCTGGATCTGGTACAGGACGGACCGCACGGCCTGGTCGCCGGTACGACGGGTTCCGGCAAGTCGGAGCTGCTGCAGACGTTCGTGGCCTCCCTGGCCGCCGCCAACCGGCCCGACGAACTCACCTTCGTGCTGGTCGACTACAAGGGCGGCAGCGCCTTCAAGGAGTGCGCCCACCTGCCGCACACCCTCGGCATGGTCACCGACCTCGACGCCCACCTCGTGGAGCGGGCACTGGAGTCGCTGGCCGCCGAACTGAGGCGCCGGGAACAGGTGCTGGCCGCCGCCGATGCCAAGGACCACCCGGAGTACCGGGCCAAGCGGGCCGCCGATCCCTCGCTGGCGCCGCTGCCCCGGCTGCTGCTGGTCATCGACGAGTTCGCCACCCTGGTCCGGGAGGTCCCCGACTTCGTCCCCGGGCTGATCAGCATCGCCCAGCGGGGCCGCTCGCTCGGCATCCATCTGATCCTGGCCACGCAGCGGCCGGCCGGCGTGGTCACCGGTGACATCCGCGCCAACACCAACCTGCGGATCGCGCTGCGGGTCACCGACCAGACCGAGAGCCAGGACATCATCGACGTCAAGGACGCCGTCGACATCTCCTCGGCCACGCCCGGCCGGGCCCTGGTACGGCGCGGACCGCGACAGGCGGATCCGTTCCAGACCGCCTGGGTGGGTGCCGAACGGCCCCGGGAGAACCCCGCCGCGGCGGACGAGCCGGAGGCCGGTCCCCGCAAGCCCGTGCGTTCGGTGGACGTCGGCTGGGACGCGCTCGGCCGCCCCGCCGAACTCCCCGCGGAGACCCGGACGGTGACGACCTCGGCCCCGCAGGGCCCGGCACCGACCGACCTCCAGGTCCTCGTCGAGGAGATCCGCTCCGCCGCCGACCTGCTGGACGACTTCACCCAGCAGCCGAGCCCCTGGCTGCCGCCGCTTGAGCGCCGGCTGGTCCTGGACGACCTGGACGAACTCGGCGCCACCCGCGACGGCCGCCTGGTCATCCCCTACGCCCTGGAGGACGTCCCGCAGCTCCAGCAGCGCCGGGTCGCCGTCGCCGACCTCACCACCTTCGGGCATCTGTACATCATCGGCGCGCCGCGCTCCGGGCGTACCCAGGTGCTGCGGACCATCGCCGGTTCGGCGGCAAGGGTGGCGAGCACCGCCGACGTGCACCTGTACGGGATCGACGCCGGCGGCGGCGGCCTCACCGCCGTCGGGGCGCTTCCGCACTGCGGAGGGGTGGTCTCCCGGCACGACCTGGAGCGCCTCGGGCGGATGCTGCGCCGGCTGAACCGGGAACTGACCGAACGGCAGGACCTGGCCCAGACGCACAGCGCCACCGGTATCGCGGAGCTGCGCAAGCTGCTGCCGAAGGCCGAACGGCCGGCGCACATCATGCTGCTGATCGACGGCTGGGACTCGTTGCAGGTCATCCTCGACGAACACGACCACGGCCAGCTGCTCCAGGAGGTCATCCGGCTGATGCGCGAGGGTGCCGCCGCCGGCATCCATGTCGTCGCCACCTCGGAACGCTCCCTGCTGGGCGGCCGGATGGCCGCGCACAACGACCACAAGCTGCTGCTCCGCCAGGGCGACCGCAGCGACTACCAGGCCGTCGGCATGATGCCGAACAAGATCCCGGCCGACATCCCGCCCGGCCGAGGCTGGCACGTGCTCAGCGGCACCGAGACCCAGGTGGCGCTGCTCGCCGCCGGCGGCGGTACCGAGCAGGCGGAGGCGCTGCGCTCGATCGGCGAGAGCGCCCGCAAGCGGGACGCCCAGGTGCCCGAGGCCCGGCTGCCCTTCCAGGTGGCCGTGCTGCCGCGCTCGGTGGAGTTCGCCGAGGCCTACGCGAAAGTCCAGGCGGCCCAGCGGCGGCCGCTGTGGGGTCTGCTCGGTGTCGGCGGCGACGACGGCGGCCCCGTCGGCATCGACCTGGCCGGCACCGCCTCGGCGTTCGGGGTGTTCGGGCCGGCCGGATCGGGACGCAGCAACACTCTCGCCTCGATCGCCGTGTCGCTGCTGGCCGGCGGTACCTCGCTGGTGGTGCTCACCCCGCGCGAGTCGCCGCTGCGCGCCCTGGACCGGCATGCCACCGCCACCGTGCTCACCGAGAGCGACCCCTCGGCCGACATCGTGAAGGCGGCGCTGGACGCGCTGCCCGGACCACGGGTGGTGATGATCGACGACGCCGATCTGCTCACCAACTCGGCGGCCGACAAGCTCCTCAAGGAACTCGCCGTCTCCGGTCGCGACCAGGGTCTGGGCCTGGTCTACGCGGCCTCGGCGGAGGGCTTCCAGAGCGGTATGAGCGGCTGGACGCTCGCCGCCCGGCGGGCCCGCAGCGGTCTGCTGCTCGCGCCGAAGAACCTGTCCGAGGGCGATCTGGTCGGCCTGCGTCTGCTGCCCAGCGTGGTGCGGGCGGCGACGCATCCGGGCCGGGCCTGGACGGGCGGTCCCGGCGGCACCCTGCTCGCCGTCCAGGTGCCGCTCACGCCACTGCGCGCCTGACCGGCACAGCGGACAGCGAGAGGGCCTCCCCGGGAACTCCGGGGAGGCCCTCGTCGCGACTTCGCGAGTTACGAGTTGTTCTGCAGGCTGCTGCTGATGCCCTGGTCGAACTGGATCGCGTTCTCCTTGATGCCGTTGAACATCTCCGAGAAGTCGTTGATGCCCTTCACGGCGGCCAGCAGGCTGGTGTCGAAGTTGTTGTAGGTCGTGCGGATGACCTCGCTGGACTGCTGGAACACCATGCCGTCGTCGACCAGGGTGTTGACCCGGTTGCGCAGGTTGCTGAGCACCGGCAGCAGGTTCTCGTGCGCGTCGTGCAGCAGGCTCACGACCTCCTCGATCTTGTGGTAGTCGAGGTTGATGCCGTTGTAGCTGGCCATGGGGTTCCTGTCCGTTCCTGTCGGTGTCGTTACGCTGGTCGGGTCGTCACCAGGCGGCGGGGGTGCTGTTGTAGTCGTCGCCCCCACCGTCGTCGTCATCGGTGTTGCCGCCCGTCTGCTGCCAGTCCGGCTGGTTGCCGTTGGCGTCCTTGGGGCCACGGGTGTACTCGGTGCGGTCACCGTCGCTGCCGGTGGTCACCATCGTGCCGCTGCCGTCGGAGTTGAGGTTGGTCTCCGAGTGGACGGTGCTGCCGTCCGGGTAGGAGGTGTCCGTTGTGTAGTGATTGCCGTCGGGGGAGTAGTTGGTGACCGAGGTGTACGTCTTGCCGTCGTAGGTGACGGTGGACTCCTCCTTGATCACATGGCGCTGGTCGTCGAGCGTGAGGTGGGTGTGGACGCTGCCCCGCTCGGTGTTGATCGTCTGGTCCAGCGGCGGGTCGCCCGGGTCGGTGGCGGAGCAGAAGTCCGGCATCGTGCCGTCCGGGCCGGGCACGCACTGGCTGAGGTGGGACTGCTTGTAGTCCCACAGGTCCTTGTCCCGGAAGTAGTTCTGCAGGCCCAGGTTGCTGCCCGTGATGCCCATGCCCTGGGCGAGTTCCGAGTCGAAGGACAGGAACGCCTCGCCCACCGAGCCGAAGGCACCGGCCAGCTCCTTGAGGCCCTTGTCCGCGTGGCTCATGGTGCTGCTGGCGTTGTCGTAGAAGCCCGCGACGGCGTCGGCGAGGGTCTGGTCACCGAGGATGGTGAAGGCGTCGCCGGAGGTGTACCCGTCGTAGTCCCGCTGCCCCACCTGGGAGAAGAGACTGTTGTCGAGCAGCGGGCCGATGTCTCCGGCCAGGCTCTCCAGGTCCCGTTTGGCGTCGTTGAGAACGTTGTATTCGATTTTCAGGCTGTCGGCCATGTGTGGGCCTCCCAGTCGAGACTCCGGTCAGTTGGACCACGCCGCACACGTCCCGCCGGTTCACCGGGAACGGTGGGTGTAACTCAGATCACGTGAACCGCAGCGGGCGCTGTGGCGTGGTCAGTTGGGGAGTGACCGCCCCGAGCCCCGCAGCTTCCGGGAGGAACCCGTATGCCACGCCCGACCGACTGGAACGCGATCGGGCTCGACAGCGACCCCACGCCCGGCGACCCCGACCAGATCCGGACCCTGTCCACCGAGCTGAACCATCTGGGTTCCGAGGCCCGGCGCATCAGTACGGCCATCGACGCGGTCATGAACACCGCCGGGGACAGTGTCTTCGTCGGCGAGGCGGCCAACGCCCTGCGTGACAAGGTCAACGACCGGCTGCGCGGGCACATCGAGGACGTGGCGCAGTCCTTCGAGACGGCGGCGACCGCGCTGAACACCTGGGCGGACAAACTCGTCGACCTCCAGTCGCGGGCCGACGGCGCGCTCAACTCGGGGCGCGGGCTGTCCGAGGACGACCCGGACCGGGAGACCTACGCCTCCACGGCCCGGCAGGCCGGCACCGAGCACGGCGAGGGCGCCGCCACGGCGGCGGGCAGCATCTCGGGGGTCTCCAACATCCAGCTGCCGATCTCCAAGTGCCAGCTGTTCTGGGAGGCGTTCCAGTGGCTGGCGATCATCCTGATCGTGCCCGCTCTGATCTTCGGCGGCCCGATCGCGCTCCTGGCCCTCGGCGTCAACCTCACCCTGTTCATCAAGACGATCGTCGACTTCGCCAACGGTGACGCCAGTTTCCTGGACCTCTTCCTCGCCGGGCTGGGCATCCTGGCGCCCACCACCAAGGCGCTGCCGATCTTCCAGATCATCAAGGGCGTCACCACGACGGCCTTCGCCAAGGGCTTCGCCAACATCGCCCGGGGCACCTTCCAGGCCCTGCGCAACCTGTTCACCAACGGCTTCCGCCCCACCACCCTGCTGCTCGGCCTCAAGGACCTGGTGAAGCTGGGCAGCACCTGGGTCTACAAGGGCGGCCTGTGGGTGCTGGACGGCATCCACAACCTGCCCGGCATCATCGGCCGCGGGGTCAACTCCGCCGGCCTGACGATCGTGCAGGGCATCAAGGGGATCCCCGGGTTCGTGCGCGGACTGCCCGAAACGTTCTCCAAGGGCTGGCAGGCGACGAAAACCTGGGTGGGCCAGGAGTTCGGCGGCACCAAGTGGCTGCGGATCTTCCTGCCGGTGGATGCGGCCGAGATCGGCGAGTACGGCTTCGCGCGCGCCCTGCGGATCAGCCTCTTCGACCGCGGTGTGCTCGGCCAGCACGTCTTCGGCGCCCCGATCACCAGCAGCATCGGTCGTACGATCAGCTCGGTCCCGGTCGATCCGCGCACCGTCGACGCCCTGGTCGACATGCCGCGCATCCAGCTGAACGAGGTGCGCTTCGGGGCGGGTTCCGGGCAGAGCAGCATCCGTAACCTCGACCTCAACATCCCGAGCACACATCTGGACGTCACCTCGACCCTGCGTCCGCCGTCCCTGAACCTGGGTGACGTGGGTGCCATCGCCCACCGCGGCAACTTCGGCGTCCACGCGGCGCGTACGGTGGACGCGCTCGTCGACATGCCCCATGTGCAACTCGGCAACGTCCACGTGGAGAACTTCGGCGCGCTGGGCGGGCGTTCGGACGTCGGGGTGAGCGCGGGCGCCACACCGACCGTCACCACCGCCTCCGGCCTCCACCTGCCCGCGTCGGCCGGGGTCCCCGGCGCCACCCACGGCCTCACCAACACGCCGGTCACCGGCGTCTCCGGCGGTGCCCACACCACGCTCACCGGGCTGCACCCGACGCCGACGAACCTGACGTCCACCGCCGACGTGCTGCTGCCGGGCGGGGCGCACAACGGTACGCACGTGCCGGGTACGACCGTCCTCACCGGCACCCACGCCACCCCGCCGCCGGCCGCCGGCACGCTCGGTGACATCGCCACCGGCAACCCGGCCGCGGGCACCCTGCACTCCGCGCTCACCGGCAACCCGGGCGTCGGCGCCGTCCACGCACCCGGCACGCCCGGCCTCGGCACCGTGCACACGACCCTGACCGGCACCCCCGGTACGAACGTGGCGCACACCGCGCTCGACTCGGCCCCGACGCCCGGCGCCCCGCACGACGTGACCGCGCCCCACAGCCTGCTCACCGGCCCCACCACGGTGACCCACCCGTCCCCGACCGGCATCGGGCACGGCGGCCCGGGCAGCGTCGACGCCGGGACCTCGGCCTTCGACCTGCTCGCGGGCACCCGGCACAGCACGCCCAACACCCCCGTGGCCCCCGGCACCGGCAACGCCCTGGCCGACCGCACCACCAGCGCCCTGACGGCCAACCAGACCCGGCTGCACCTCGACGAGCTGGTCCACAACCCCGGCACCTCGCACTCCGGCACCCCGCCGCAGCAACTGCTGCACGACACGACCACGACGCCCCCGGTCGGCCCGGAACGGCTCACCACGAACCCGGCGTCCGTCACGACCCCGGACCGGCTCACGGCGAACCCCGGGAACGCCGGCACCCCCGAACGGTTCACCGGCAACGGCGCCCCGCACGACCCGGCGCCCGTCTCCCGCGGCGGCTCCGGGCACCCGGGCGGGCACGGCAACAGCGCCGCCCTCGACCTCGTCGACACCGGCCGCAGCGCCCGCACCACCGACAGCCCCGCCTTCGCCGGCACACCCGCGCACACGGACGCCGACAAGGGCCTGGCCGGCTCGGCCACCGGCACCTCGGCACATGTCCCCGAGGACCTGCCGGCCCACGCCGCCCCGCCCCCGCCCGCGACCCATACCCCGCTGCCGGGTCACTCCTCCCCCGCGCCGGCCGCCCACACCGCCGACACCGCCGGAGCCTTCGACGATCTCCTCAAGGACCCCAACGTCGTCAAGGTCCCCGGCGACCACCAGCTCGCGGTCAAGGCACCGCGCGGTGGCACGCCCGAACTCCACGGCGGCGCCGTCGGGTCGGGCCTGTACACCGTGGAGAAGCAGGGCATGGGCTTCGTCGTACGGCAGCTGGACGCCGTCGGCGGGACCGTGGTGCACAGCTGGACGTTCAAGCGGCTGGGCGGCATCCGGCTCGCCGAGGAGACCGTGCGGATCGGCGACGGCCCGTTCAGCGGTGTGAGCGTGAAGGTCGTGGGCAAGTCCGTGGACTCCCTGACCGACGGCACCGGCACCTGGCCGGCGAAGCTGAGCGGCGAGGACGAGATCGTCGTCGCCTCGGGCTCCGGGAGCCATGTCTACAGCCGGTCGACCGGCGAGCTGCTGCGCTCGTCCACCCCGGACGTCACCCTGCCCCCGCGCCCGGCCGGCCTTACCGGCCCCGCCGCGGACAGCTGGGACGCCGCCGCCCACGCGGCCCGCGGCCACATGGGCAAGGCCGCCACCGACAACGAGGTCAAGCTGTTCATGCAGGGCGTCATCGGGGGCGCCTTCACCTCGAAGAAGGGGTACGGCGGCTTCGTCAACCCGAGTGCCCTGGAGGCCGGTCCGGGCCTGGTCGGCAAGGTCAAGCAGTTCAACAAGGTCGCCGGTGACCTGATGTTCGAGGGCCCCAACCAGCGCATGACCGTGTGGCGGGGCGTGTCCATGGACCCGCGCGCGGCACAGGCCGAGGTGTTCGTGGAGCGGCTGCCCGCCTCGACCTCCAACAACCGCGCCTTCCAGGCGGAGTGGGCGAAGAACGGCGTCAACAGCAACCGCGTCGTCTTCGAGATCGACGTACCGGCCGACCACGGCAAGCTCGCCATGGCCTACCCGCCGGGGTACCGGAAGGCCGCCGACGACGCCCTCGCGCTCAACCAGGACCAGTGGGAGGTCACCCTCTCGCCGACCCGGCTGGTGCGGACCGGGCCTGCCCGGGTCGAGGACGGCATCACGGTCGTCCCGGTGCGCGCCGAGCAGATCCCCGAGGGCCAGCTCGACCGTCTCATCAACGAGAAGTGGTCCGGGCTGCCCTCGGGCGAGGCGTTCGAGGACTTCGGCCGCGCCTTCGGGCAGGACGCGATGCGCCGCTGGGAAGGCCTCGGAGACGCGGTCGTACGGGAGGGCGGGGATGGCCCGAACGTGAAGACGTTCACCGTCGGCCGGCCCGGCTACGCGGACGAGATGACCATCACGGTCACCCACAAGGCGGACGACAACGCGGTCTCCGTCACGATCACGGGCGGCGACCGCACCTTCACCAAGGAGTGGAGCGGCACCGGCTTCAACGATCTCGCCGCGGACCTGCGCGGCCACGTCCTCCACAACAACGAACTGCTCAGCTCCCTGCCGACACCCACGTCATGGGGCAAGGAGCTGCCGAGCCCGACGCACTCCACCCCGCACACGGACACGACCGTCCCGAGCCCGACCCGGGGTGCGCCCGACACGGAGAGGGCCGTACCGGGATCGGTGCACGGGACCCCCGACACGACACCCGCTGCGCGGCCGGACACCGCGCACACCGGTGGTGGCCAGGAGTTGCCGGGGCGGGGAACGCGGCTCACCCCGGCCCAGATCGAGGAGTCCTGGTTCCGGGACGGGCAGCGTGTCGACGCGTTGTTCGGTCACGCGGACGACCCGCTGCGCCAGGCCCGCCGCGAGGCCTGGCGGGACCATGTCCAGGCGCGCTACGACCTGGGCCGGTCCGAGGACCTGCTGCCGCACAACGGCCACGCCGGCAACTCCAACGGCCCCACCGCCGCCGAGATCCACGCCCGCAGGGACGTCGACATCGCCCGGCAGCAGTACGACGCCACCCACAGCCGTCTGACCGAACTCGGCGTCGATCCGGTACGGATGGAGGCCGACCTCTCGGCCCTGCGTCGGCTCAGCCTGAAGGAGCGGCCCCGCGCGCTCGGCGGCACGGTCCTGCCCACCGACAACGCGACTCCCCCGCCCTCCCACACCGCTACGGCCGCCCATGCCGAGACGCAGGCGGCCACCTCCGTGACGCCTCCCCAGCGGCTCGCCGAGATCCTCGGCGAGCACACCGAGGCCCAGCGCGGCCTGCACCAGGCCGAGATCAACCTCGCCAACGCCGGCACCAAGCAGCGCACGGGCGCGGTGGACGCCCTGGCCAAGGCGAACGAGGAGGCGACCCAGAGCACGCTCCGGCTGGACGAGGCCATGACACAGGCGCTGACCGAAGGCCGGCTGTCCCAGCGTGACCTCAACCTGCTGGTCGACCAGTTCGCCGGTGCCGGGGACATCCAGCGCGCCCTGCGGCTCCAGGAACACGCCCTGCGTCTGGACACCCAGGCCCGCAACGCGCCCGACGCCGCCCGCTCGGACCAGTTCATCAGGACCGGCAAGGAGATCCAGGACCAGTCGCTCGGCCTGCGCCAACTCACCCAGCGACTCGAGAACCTGGTCAAGGCGGGCAAGAAGACCCCGCAGGAACTGCAGACCCTCGCTCAGACCCTCGACAAGGCCGCCCACACACTCGACGCCTCCCTCCAGGGCTTCGTCAAGGACGCCGCCGAGCTGGGCGGCACCTACACCCTGCGCAACGAGCACGCCCCCGTCTCCACCGTGGCCCACCAGCTCGCCAGGACGGTCGACGAGGCCGTCAAAACCGCCAAGCCGGGCGAGTCCATCGCCCTCAAGGGCTTCCTCGGCA
Organism: Streptomyces sp. NPDC051105; assembly: GCF_040682795.1. NCBI lineage: Bacteria > Bacillati > Actinomycetota > Actinomycetes > Kitasatosporales > Streptomycetaceae > Streptomyces > Streptomyces sp. NPDC051105. The sequence continues at coordinate 14,736 of NZ_JBFBBR010000020.1, forward strand.
CCGAGGCCTCGATCACCCGCCTCCAGCACGACATGCCGGCCATCGCCCGCCGCTTCCGCACCGACAAGGCGTACGCCGAGGTGCCCACCGGCCTCCAGTGGAAGGCCGAACTGCCCGGCTCCGAGGCCCAGTGGAAGCAGGTCTTCGACGACTTCCAGGACTTCGACAAGCTCTCCAAGTCCCAGCAGACGGAATTCGTGCGGAAGCTGTCCGAGCGGAACATCACACAGCTGCGCCAGGACGTCGACGACCTCTTGAAGAACCTGCCGCCCACGGAACGCGCGCAGTTCGAGAAGCTGCTGGCCGGCCTGGAGAACCTGCCCTACCGCATCAAGCACGCGACTCCGGCCTACCACGCCATCGCCAACAGCGGAGTGATGTCCTCCCAGGGCGACCTGGCCCGACGGGGCATCAGGTTCCTCGCGTCCGGCAAGAGTTCGGCGAAGAACACCTCCAACCTGGGCAACGACGACTTCGTCTTCTTCCGGATGGAGGCCGGCGACAAGCCGATGGCGACGCGGTACGGGCCGACCACGCTCGTCTTCGACGCCAAGGTCCTTGAGGAGAAGGGCGGTTGGGTGTCGCTGCACGACCAGCTGCATCCGCTGGACCGGGAGACGATGCGCGATCTGAAGTTCGGCGACGACACCGTCCGCAGCGCCAAGTACGACGACGGTTTCGACGAGATGGGCAAGCGGGCCCGCTGGACGTACGAGTACCCGGGCGGCGGCGGATCCCGCACGGTCTCCTTCGACCAGGAGGTCTTCCACGGCGCGCACGTCCAGGAGGCGCTCGCCCTGTCGGTGGTGCGCGAGGTGCACCGGATCGGCGGCGGCTTCAAGGACGACGTCCTCAGACTCGCCCAGGGCCCGGTCGATGCGGAGAAGCTGGGCTCGGTCGTCTCCAAGCTGTACCGGCCCGAGGCCAAGTTCGGCTCCGGTCTGCCCATCAACCCGTTCGCGAGCCGAGTCGAATCCGAGTGGCCGAGGCCGCTCATGGTCCACGACGCGGACGGTGACGGGCGCTATCTCGCCGACGGGACGGTGGACCCGGCCGCGCGGGCCGCGGGCAAGGCGTTCGACGAGGCGTCGGACAAGCTGCGCCAGGCGGACAACGCCGTCATCAGCGGCAACAAGAAGGCGCAGCGTTACAACCTCAACAAGGCGCAGCCCCTGGCCGAGCAGTCGGTCAAGCTGACCCAGGAGTTCCACGACATCGCCGAGGGCGCCCGCAAGGGCATGGCGAAGGGCCTGCTCGACGAGCGCGTGAAGCTCCTCGACACCATCAACGGACGTATCGACGCCCTGAAGCAGCAGCCCGACCCGGACGTGGTGAAGGCGCAGCACGGGCCCGAGACGTCGACGTCGCAGCCCTCCTCTTCCAAGTCGGTCAAGACGGTCAAGGTGCCCAAGCCGGTGGTCGCGGCGGGGCCCGAGGAGGCGCTGCTGAAGGAGTTGCCGCAGCACCTGGAGAAGGCGCTGAGTGACGCGGTTCCCGGCATCACCGACGACATGAAGAAGATGGCCCGGGTGCTGGCCAACTCGGACGGCTCTCGCGCTCTCAAGGACTCCCGAAGGGACGCCCAGACCCAGAAGGCGGTCGGTCTCGGCAAGGACGAGTTCAGTACGGCCTTCGGGGGTCTCAAGGACGCGGGTCTGGTACGGGGCGACAGGACGGGTCTCCACCTCACCGACGAGGGTCGCGGGCTGCTGCTGCCCCCCAAGTCCGACACCGGAACCCTGGCGCCGCCGCTCTCCACCACGAGCGACGTCCATCTGCCCCCGGCCCACGCCGAATCCTCGCTCACCCCCGCCCGGTTCGGCCCCGAGACCAAGCCGCCCACCCTCACGACGGACGGCACGGCTCCACACCTGGCCGACACGGACTCCCCGGCACCCCACCACCTCGACACCGACTCGGTCACCCCCCACCGCATCGACACCGACTCGGTCACCCCCCACCGCATCGACTCCGACTCCCCCACGGCCCACCGCGCCGACGCCGACACGACCGCGCCGCGTCTCGACGACCCCGGGACCACCACGCACCACCCCGCCACCGGCAAGTCGCCCGCCCCGCATCCGATCGACACGAAGACCCAACCGACCCACCTCACCGACACGGACACCGCACCCGCACGTCTCACCGAGACCGACACCGGGACCGCGCCGGCCCACCCCCTCGACCCCACCAGCACGCCGAGCCGCCCCCTCGACGTCACCACCGACCAGCCGCACCCGATCACCCACGACTCGGCCGCGCTGCACCTCGTGGACACCGAGCACCTGGCACCGCACCTCGACGACGTCCGCTCGGCGGCTCCGCACCACGCCGACACGGGCGACTTCTCCCCGCTCCCGCCGAACAACGGCACGGGCCTCGGTGACTCGTTCATCGACGACATCCTCCGGGGACCCGAGCGGTCCGGCCCGCCCGCGCCGCACACCGACGCCACCCCGCACGCCGCACCGACCACCGCCGGTCGCGCGGCCGAACCGAACCTTCTCGACCGGGCCACCTTCCGGAGCCACACCGCCACCCCGACCGGTATCCGGTTCCGCTCACAGATCCACCATGTGGACCGCGCTCTGGACGCGTTCCGCCGGATCCCCGCCGATCAGCCGGCGCGGCGCGCGGACGCCCTCGACCGGCTGGCCACCGCCGCCGAGACCTTCCTGGACGCCCGCCCGCAGTCGGCCCGCCGGGCCGGCGTGGACGCGCTGCTGAACCAGGTGCGGGCCGAGTCGAACGCCTACCGTCTGCTGGACGACTTCGACCGCCTCGGCCCCGCGGGCGGGCTCGGGGACCGGGCGAGGGCCGTCGTCTCCGCCGGCGGCGCGAGTCCGGCGACCCATGCCCGGGTCGAGCAGGCGCTCGGCGACATCGAGCGGTTCGAACGGCAGAACGACGCCCTCGGTCTCCTGGACACGGGTACCACGCCTCCACCCGGGGCGGCCCGCGACACCACTTGGGCCGCCGACCGGGCAGCGGGCGTCACCCGCGTCCTCGGCCCCGAGGGGCGGCCGTGGCGTACCGGCTGGGAGGAGCTGACCGCCGCCCGGCAGGAACTCGGCGACGCCCGGGCGCGGCTGCGGCAGCCCAGCGACGCGAGCACCTCACAGGGGGTCAGTTCCGTCGACGACCATCTGCGGCACCGCGCCGAGGCCGCCGAGGACCGTTTCAACACGGCGTTCCACAACCTGCGCAACGACGCCGCCGACCCGAAGAAGATCCAGGCCGCGATCGGCGAACTGGACGCCGACGCCACCCGGCGCGGCGCGACGCTCGGCGCGGGCGAGTTCGACGACCTGCCCGAGGACGTCCCCGTCACGCTCACCCGGGTCGAGCTGGCCGACTCCGGGGTCGCCGGCCCGAACGGCTTCACGATCGTGGTCGCCACCCCCGCGGAGGGCAATCCGACCCTGCGGCTGGTCGACCGGCAGCTCGACGCCGTTCCCGGCCGCACCGTCACGCCCGGTCCGAACGGCGGCTTCCAGGTACGGCGCACGGACCTGGACACCGTCACGACGTACAACGGCAACGGCGACCGGATCGCCGAGGACATCCCGCTCCTGCACGCCGACGACACGCCCACGGGCCGACGTCTGGACGTCCGTCTCGACGGGCGCGGCCGTCCCGATCACATCACCGTCACCGGTCCCGGCTCCCACGGGCTGGTCGCCGAGCCGCTGCCCGGCGGCGAGGTACGGGTCACCGACTTCGGCACCGGCCGCACGGCCCGCGTCGACGGGCACGGCCGCCCGATCGACGAGGGGATCCGGCTCACCGCCCCGACCGACGCCCCCGAGGACCACGTGGTCCTGGTCACCGACGGCGCGGGCGCCCATGTGACCGACCTCGACGGCAACCGTCTGCCGGTGCGCGTGGACGACCTGGGTGCCGGGAACGGCGTGCGGATCACCGACGACGCGACCGGCGTCTCCGTACGCCATGACGGTCAGGGCCGGTTCCAGGAAGGCGGTGTCTCCCTCACCGACCCGCAGGGCGGACGCGGCGGACCGGGTGCGCGGTTCCTCGCCGAGCAGGGTGACGGCCGGTACGTCGTCACCGACACGGCCGGCGTGCCCCAGGCCGGGACGGTCACCCGGCTGCCCCACGGGTCGGGGGTGCGGGTCACCGACGAGGCGACCGGCACCACCGCCCGGTACACCGGCGAGGGCGTCTTCCAGGATGCGGGCCGGGCCCTGTTCGAGGGGCCCACGGGCGGGCGCGCCGACCGGATCGCCGTGCCGGACGGGGCCGGCGGCCACCGGCTCACCGACACCGCCGGGAACCCGCTGCCGGATCGCGTCATCGAGGTCGGCGACGGCCGGCTGCGCACGATCGACGACGTCACCGGACAGTCCACGCTCTACGACGGGCACGCCCGCCCGGCGGGTACCTCGACGGCGCTGACGGACCCGGCGGGCGGCCCGCGCGGCGGCCGGTTCGTCGAGCCCGACGGGGCCGGCGGTCACCGGCTCACCGGCGCCGACGGCCGCCCGCTGCCCGACACGGTCACCGCGCTGCCCGGCACCGGCGGTTTCCGCACCGCCCACGGCGGCGGCTACCACACTTTCGGGGCCGACGGTGTCCACACCGGCGACGGGCTGCGGCTGACCGGGCGCGGCGGGGACACGGTCGGGCACCTCGACCGTCCGCTGGGGGCGCCCGAGCGCTGGCTGGACGCAGGCTTCGCCCCGGACCCGGCGCACACGGCCGCCGTCGACCCGGGCGGCCGTATCCGGGTCACCCGGCCGAACGGTGTCGTCCAGACCTTCGACCAGGGCACCGGCGGGTTCCTCGGGGAACGGGTGCCGCTGCCCGGCGGCGGTCAGCGCTCCACGGACGCGCTGCCCGCGGGGTACGGCGGACGCTTCGTCGTCACCGAGACCGCGGCCGACGGGCGCTTCGGCGGCGGTTGGCTGGAGAACGCGGCCGGGGCCCGGCTCGACCACTGGAACGTCGGCCGTAGCGAGGGCGATCTGCGGATCGTGTTCCAGCAGCACGGCAGCCCGCGCAACGGCGAGTTCCTGGTGCTCGGCGCCGACGGCCGCCCGGTGCGGCAGGGATTCAGGGTGCTGGACGACGGCCGGCCGACGGACTTCACCTATGTCCTCGACCACAGGCGTCGGACCTGGACCCGCACCGACGGCCGGGGCATCGCCGGCACCGGCGCCTTCCACCACGGCACCGCCGACCTCTCCGGGATCGGGGGCGGCCGGATCCGGTTGCTGGGTTCGACCAAGGCGAAGGTCCCGGTCTTCGAGCGCCGGGCGCTGCCCGGGGCCGGCGGCGATGTCGTCGACTCCTTCCGCCGTACCGACACCATCGCGTTCGCCCGTACCAACCCCCGTACACACTGGGTGCGTTGGGACGAGAACGGCGGCACCCCGGTCGGCACCGGCAGCCGGCATCACGACACGGCGGGCAGCGGCTGGCGGGACACCGACGGCTGGGGACGGACCGTACGCGAGTACCGTGACGGGCTGCAGAAGTTCGACGGCAGCGCCGGGCACACCCTGGGCGTCCGGGCCGACGACGGCACCTGGACCTGGCACCGTTACGACGGCGCGGCCAAGGAGATCGCCTCCGGCCCCCGTACGCCGGAGCGCGTCGGCGGCGGTTGGACCGACCGCACCGCGGACGGCCGGGTCGTCCAGCGGCAGTGGGGCATGGCCGAGTGGCCCGAGCGGGCCGGCCAGTACCAGGAGCACGCCATGAACCCGGACGGCACGCCGGGCGCCACCTGGGAGCGGCACTCCCCGCACGGCAAGGAGGTGGGCAAGCACGAGGTGTTCGGCGACGGCTTCCTGACCACCGACCGCTGGCGCGAGCAGCGTCCGCCGACGTGGGTGCGCACCCGCTGGCTGACCGGCGCCGAGCACACCCGCCCGCCGTACGCGCATGTCCGGGGCGACGACACCTACCAGGTGTTCACCTGGAGCAGGGAGGCGAACGACGGCACCGTCACCGCCTCCGGGGTGCGGTACGTCGGCATGGACGGCAGCGCTCTGGACCTGGCCGCCGACGGCGGTTTCGCCCGCTTCAGCGGCAAGCTGCACGACGGCACGTCGCTGAAGGTCGGCGACCACGCCGGGCGTCCCGGCCACGCCCCGACGAACCCCACCGACCAGCCCTGGCAGGCCGGCAACGTCAGGGGCTACCGCGAACCGCTCGCGAACGACCCGGCGGGCAGGCTCTGGCAGGACGTCTACCAGGACGCCGGCGGCACCACCCGGATCGCCCGTGAGGGACTGCCCGGCGGGGTGGTCCGGGAGTACACCGGCCTGCCGGAGAACCGCCTCTGGGTCGAGCGGGACCCGCACGGCAACCTCGTCGGCCTCAGTCACCCCAAGCCGAACCGGCCGGACCATGTGATCCAGGGCTCCGGCCGCGCCGACTCCGGTCGCTGGACCTGGCGGGAGCTGGACGGGAACGGCGCCCAGGTCGCCTCCGGCGAGCGGGAGTTCTTCCGCGGCTCCACCGACTCCCGGCTGCCCTGGGACGACTCCTACCGGGACTTCGACGCGGGCGGGCAGCTGGTCCGCGAGCGCCGGATGCTCGACTCGGGCAATTACGTGGACGCCTGGCGCGACACCAACGGCTGGTGGACCGCCAACGTCTTCAGGCGCGACGGCACGGCCCTCGACCCGGCCCTGGCCAACCAGGTCCGCCGCTGGTGGCACGGCGGCACCTGGCAGGAGCAGTGGGCGCCCGGCGCCCGCCACTTCCGTGACTCGCTGCCCGGCACCGGGCAGGGCGCGCCCACCGTCGTGCGCGAGACCCCGCTGCACGACGGCGGTCCGGTGCGGGTGCGGACGTACGACACCGGTGCCCCCACACCGGGTTCGGTGTGGAAGGAGTACGACCACGGCAGTGTGGTCCGCGAACGCAAGGCGGACGGCGGCGGGTTCCTGGAGACGGACGCCTGGCGCGGCCAGTGGAACCGTTACACCGACCGGGGCGAGCTGATCGCCCAACGCACGGACAACGGGCTGGTGTTCGAGCGGGACAGTTTCGGCCGGATGCGGCTGACCGGCAACGAGTACGACTTCCGGGGCGCGCTCACCGAGATCCGCGGCTGGGGCCGTACGACTCGTGAGGCCCAGCGCATGCCCTGGTCCGGCACCGTCCTGCCGGACGGCAACGCGGCGCTGCGCGAGGCGCGTTACGAGCCGTACTGGCAGAGCGTGGCCAAGGAGGCGGCGCTGGAGTTCGGTCAGGAGTTCATCCTGGAGTTCGGTGCGAACCTCGCCGTCAACGGGATCGTGGCCGCCGTCCAGAACAAGCCGTTCACCGGCAAGGACGCGCTCAAGTCGTTCGCCAACGCGGCGGTCGGCGCGACCATCAAGACCGGTCTGAGCACCGCGGTGCACGAGAACCGGGCCCGCGGGTTCGAGAGTCTCGGCAAGTTCAAGGCCGGCATCGCCAACGTCGACGGCGGCAAGCCGTGGACCCGTCGCCCGCTGAACCACGACAAGACCTGGGCCAATGAGTGGGCGGGCAACGAGACGCCGACCCGCTGGCGGGGCGGTATCTACGACTACTCGTTCGGTGTCCTCAGCAGCGCGCTGTCCGGCTGGGTCAACGGCAGCATGAACGCGGCCGTGTGGGGCGTGACCAACGCCGACGGCCAGACCGTGAAGCTGCACGGCGGCGACGCGGTCTGGGAGGGCGGGATCAACGCGGCCGCCTCGGTCACCACGGCCGCCACCACCGGTCTGGTCAAGAACGTGTTCGTGATGAGCGCGGGCAGCCGGCTCTTCCACCGCCAGGGCTTCGCCGACTTCTGGATCCAGCTACCCTTCAAGATCTTCGAGAAGTCGATCCAGTCGCTGTACCTGACCAGCGCCTATCGTGCGAGCATCAATCCCACGTATTACCAGGCACCATGATCGGGCAGCGGCGATCACCGAGGACTGAGGACGTAGATGACCACCCGTCACACCGTGGCGCCCAAGGGTCAGGGCGGCCGGGGCGCGTACCGGACCATAGGCGAAGCGATACGCGCCGCCTCGCCCGGCGATCTGGTGGTGATCGCCCCCGGCACCTGGACCGAGAACCTGGTCCTGGACCGCGCGGTGGTGCTCACGGCGGAGCACGGCCGGGGCAGCGTCGTGATCGCGGCGCCGCCCGGTGACGCGCCCGCGGTGACCGTGGACGGCCCGGACTGCGCCCTGCACAACATCACCGTGTGGGGCTCCGACGCGGGCCGCCCCGCCGTGAGCGTGTCGCCCGGGGCCGGGCTGGTCCTGGAGGAGTGCTCGGTGGAGGGCGGCCGGGTACAGGCGAAGGGCCCGGACGACGAGGAGGGCGGTACGACGGCGGTCGTGCTGCGCCGCTGCCGTCTGGAGGGCGCCCGGCTGGCCGGTCTGCATCTGACGGGGGGTGTCCGGGCGCGTCTGGAGGACACGGCGGTCACCGGCGTCGACGGCACCGGCGTGGTGCTGTCCGGCACCGCGAGCCTGGACGCCCTACGCCTGCGCCTGGAGCGCACGACCGGATCCGGGGTACGGCTGCGCGGCCGCTCCCGGCTGCGGCTGACCGACTCGGTGCTGGCGGGCAGCGGCCGGGCCGGACTGCTCCTCGAGGACGCCACCGAGGCCACCGCCGGCGAGTCGCGCATCGAGACGCCCGGGGCGGCGGGCGTGCATCTGACCGGGTCGGCGCGTGCCGAGCTGACCGACTGCAAGATCCGCGGCGCGGCCGCCAGCGGGCTGGTGGTGCAGGAGACCGCGCGGCTCAGCGCGTCCGGCTGCTTCGTGGCCGACGCGGGCGCCAACGGGCTGCTGGTGACGGGAGCGGGCGAGGCGGACCTGGCCGACTGCCGGATCGACCGCAGCGCCTTCAGCGCGGTCCACCTGGCCGGTACGGCCGTGGGGCGGCTCGCCGACTGCCGGGTGCGCGGCGGCTCCGAGCACGGTGTGCACGCCACCGGCGAGGCCCGGATCGAGCTGACCGACTGCGGGATCGTCGACGTCGCGATGACCGGGGTGAGCGTCCTGGAGCGGGCGGTGGCCACGCTCACCGGCTGCCGGGTCGCCGGGTCCGCCGCCGGCATCGGCATCGGCTCGCCCACCGGCAGCACGATCGCCGACTCCACGGTGACCGGCACCAAGGAGATCGGCGTCCAGGTCGCCAAGGGGGCCGCCGCCTCCCTCGCCGGGATCCGGATCAGCGGCGCCGGGGCGGCCGGGCTGGTGGTCGACGAGGGCGCCGAGGCGACGGTGGACGGAGGCTGGGTCGAGAACTGCGCGGGCTCCGGTGCCGTCGTCTGGACCGGCGCCAGGCCGGAGATGACCGGGCTGCGCATCGACCGGCCGGGCAAGAACGGGGTGTTCCTGGCGGAGGGCGCGGGTGGCACGTTCACCGGGCTCGACGTCACCCGCGCCGGCTTCCCCGCGCTGCATGTCGCCGCGGGGGCCGACCCGGTGTTCCGGCACTGCCGGGTCCGTGACTGCGCGGAGGCGCTGGGCACCGACGACGGCGCCAGGCCGGTCCTGGAGGACTGCACGGCCGACGGCACCCCGCTGACCTTCGGCACCCCGGCCGCGACGCCGGCGAACGGCACGCCCGGCACGGCGCCCTCCCCCAGGCCCGCGAAGTCCGCCGGCGCCGACGCCGAGGAGCCCGAGGAGGAGAACCTTGAGGACCTGCTCGGCGAACTCCACGAACTGGTCGGCCTGGACCGGGTCAAGCAGGACGTCGGCTCCCTGGTCAAGCTGATGCAGACGGTCCGCCGCCGCGAGGAGGCCGGGCTGCCGGCCCCACCGCTCAGCCGCCACCTGGTGTTCGCCGGCAACCCCGGCACCGGCAAGACCACCGTGGCCCGCCTCTACGGCCGTCTCCTCAAGGCCCTCGGGCTGCTGCGCCGGGGCCATCTGATCGAGGTCGACCGCACGGCGCTGGTGGGCGAGTACGTGGGCCACACCGGCCCGAAGACCACCGCCGCCTTCAACCGGGCGCTGGGCGGTGTGCTCTTCATCGACGAGGCCTACTCCCTGGCCCCGGCGCTGGCGGGCAACGACTTCGGCACCGAGGCCGTGGCGACGCTGGTGAAGCTGATGGAGGACCACCGCGACGACGTCGTGGTCATAGCCGCCGGATACCCCGGCGACATGCACCGGTTCATCGGCTCCAACCCGGGCCTCGCCTCCCGTTTCGGCCGCACCCTGCTCTTCGAGGACTACGAGTCCGCCGAACTGGTCTCGATCGTGGAGTTCCAGGCCGGACAGCACCGCTACGAGCTGACGCCCACGGCCCGTACCGAACTCCTCGCCCTCTTCGAGGCCATGCCCCGGGGCGAGGGCTTCGGCAACGGTCGCTCGGCCCGGCAGATCTTCCAGGAGATGACCGAACGCCAGGCCCAGCGGGTGGCCGAGCTGACCGCCCCGACCTCGGAGGAACTGATCAGCCTGGAAGCCCACGACCTGCCCCACCCGGCCGCACGCTGACGGCGCCGCCGCCGGACGGCAGGTGTCAGAGCGCCGCCGCCCACGCGTCCACGGTCGTGACCTCCGCCTGCGTGGGGAACACCTTCTCGGTGAGCAGCCGGTGCACCTCCGGGTCGGAGTCGCTCTGCCACGGGCGGAACTGCTGGTCGCACTGGGGGTCGGCGTCGCCGTCGTACGCTCGGCCGTCGGTCTGCGGCCGCTGGCCGACGCGGCACCCGAGGACCTGCTGGGCCCGCTCCGTGACGTCGTGGAAGCCCTGCTCGAGCCCCCGCCGAAGTGACGTCCCACGGCGGACCGGTCACTCGGGCCAGGCGGAGCCCTTGATGACCTCGACGAAGTCGCCGCGGCGGAAGCCGGGCACGTAGTGGGCCAGTACGTCGGCCTTGACGTTGCCGAAGGTGGTGTCGGGGCGGTCCTGGATGCCCTCGGTGAAGGCGGCGAGGATCTGGTTCTTGAAGTCCGGGCGCGGGTGCGCGGCGACGACCGAGGCGCGCTGCTCGTCGGTGACCTCGTCATAGCCGATGCCCAGCACGTCCAGCTCGACCCCGCGCGTCACCAGGGCGATCTCGGGTGCCATGTGCAGCGGGATCTCCGGGGTGGTGTGCAGGGCGATACTCGTCCAGACCCGGTCGGCCGGCTCTCCGGTGATGCCGTGGGCGTGCAGGAAGTGGCGGGCCTCGTCGGCGCCGTCGATCTCGAAGCGCTGGTCGGTGCGGCGCAGGCTCTTGGTCAGCCCGAGGTCGTGGAACATCGCCCCCACGTACAGCAGCTCGGGGTCGAAGGTCAGCCCCAGGGCCCGGCCGCGCAGCGAGCCCCACAGGAAGACCCGCCGGGAGTGGTCGAACACCAGCGGTGTGGCGACCTCGCGCACCCTCTCGGTGGCCTCCCGCACCAGGGCGGTGTCCGGGATCCGTACGCCTGCGATCTCTTCACTCATCGTCCTCAGCCTCCCTATGGGATAGGTGATGTGACTCCAGGGTTCTCCGGGGGACGTAGGCTGGGCCATGTCTCTGCTGCCAGGAAAACCACGGATTCGGACATGGCACATCGAGTGGGCTTTGTGGTCTTCGAGGGCGTGACCATGCTCGACGTCAGCGGCCCCTCGGAGGTGCTCCATCAGGCGGGCCGGCTCGCCGATGCCTATGAGCTGGTGCTGGTCTCGCCGCAGGGGGGCACGGTCACCACGTCCGCCGGGCTGGCGCTGACCGGCACGATCCGGGCGGCCGACACCGGACCGGTCGACACGGTCCTGGTCGCGGGCGGCGACCGGCTGGCCGAGCGGCCGATCGAAGACGAGCTGCTGGCCACGGCACGCGAACTCACCGAGCGGGCGCGCAGGGTCGCCTCCGTGTGCACCGGCGCGTTCGTGCTGGGCGAGCTGGGTCTCCTGGACGGCCGCCGTGCGACGACCCACTGGCGGCACGCGGCCACGTTCGCCCGCCGCTACCCCCGGGTCCGGGTCGAGCCCGACGCCATCCACATCCGTGACGGGCGATACGTCACCTCGGCGGGCATCAGCGCGGGCATCGACCTCGCCCTGTCCCTGGTGGAGGACGACCACGGCGCCGGCGTGGCCCGGGACATCGCCCGCGAACTGGTCGTCTTCCTGCAACGGCCGGGCGGGCAGTCCCAGTTCTCCACCGCCATCACCACCCCACCGGCCCGCAGCGATCTCCTCCGCACCCTGGTCGCAGCCGTGCTCGCCGACCCGACCGCCGACCACAGCCTGCCCGCCCTGGCGACGTCCGCCGCCGTCAGCCCCCGCCATCTGACCCGGCTGTTCCGCGCCGAACTGGGCACCACGCCCGCGCGCTGGGTCGAACGGGTCCGTCTCGACCGTGCCCAGCAACTGCTCCTTGAGGGCCACAGCGTCACCTCGGCCGCGCGGCACAGTGGTCTGGGCACCGACGAGACCCTCCGCCGCGCCTTCGCCCGCCACCTGGGCACGACCCCGACCCACTACCGCAGACGCTTCGCCACGACCAGCGGCAGTCGGGAGTAGCCGCCACCGGCAAGGCAGCCGCGCCGGCAGCAGCCACGATGCGACGGCCGTGCCCCGGACGGGACGGACCGGCTTGGGGCATGGACGTCAGGTGAGGACGCGCCGCGCTCGCCTCGCTCCGCCCGGTATCCGCCGGGCCGATCACCCGGGCGGAACCGGCTCGCCGGATCGGTGCCGTGGCAGTGCCTGAACAACATGGCCCCTGGCAGCACGACCGCGCCCCGTCGTCGACGCCCTTCACAGTTGTATCGGCAGGTGGCGGGGGCCGCGCAGCATGGCGTTCTGGCGGTAGGGAGGTGGGTCCTGGACCAGGCTTGCCGTGCCGAGCACGGGGAGCAGTGCGCCGAGCGCGGTCTGGGCCTCGATGCGGGCGAGTGGTGCGCCGAAGCACAGGTGGACGCCGCTGCCGAAGCCGAGGTGTTCGTTGTCCGGGCGGGTGGGGTCGAACCGGTCGGGATCGTCGAACCGTCGGGGGTCGCGGTTGCCGGCGGCCAGCGCCAGGATGACGGGCGTGCCCTGGGCGAGGGTGGTGCCGGCGACGGTGATGTCGGCGAGCGGGACGCGCTCGCGCATGTGGACCGGGGGTTCGTAGCGCAGGAGTTCCTCCACCGTCCGCGGCAGCAGTCCCGGTTCGCGACGCAGGTGGTCCAGGTGCTCGGGTCCGCGCAGAAACGTGAGCGCTCCGTTGGTGATCAGGTTGACCGTCGTCTCGTGTCCCGCGATGAGCAACAGTACGGCGGTTTCGGCGAGTTCCTCGCGGGTGAGCCGCAGGGCCGGGTCCGGCTCGTTGACGAAGGCGGAGAGCAGGTCGTCGCCCGGGGTGCCGCGGCGCTGTTCGGCGAGGTTCACGAGATACCCGCCCATCTCGATCCGTGCCTGGTCGCCCGTCTCATGCGTCCCGGCGGAGGCGTCCTCCTCAGGCTTGAGGTCGGCTGCCGCGACCAGCGCGTCGGACCAGGCCCGGAAGAGCGGCTCGTCCTCGCGTGGCACGCCGAGCAGGCGGCAGATGACCGTGACGGGCAGCGGGTAGGCGAAGTCGTCGACGAGGTCGATCTGCCGGCCCGCCTCGAAGGGTTCCAGCAGTTCCTTGGTGATCAGGTCGATCTCGCCGCGCATGGCGTCGACGTGGCCAGGGCTGTGCGGGGGGCCGAAGGGTCGCATGGCCAGCGTGCGCAGCCTGTGGTGTTCCGGGTCGTCCAGCCGCAGGAACGGCGGCTTGTACGTCACCTGGCCACGGGTGCGGGGATCGGCGCTCATCCGCGGGTCGTGGAGCAGAGCGGCGATGTCGTGGTAGCCGCCGACCAGGCAGCTGCCGTCCGCCTGCGGCACCACGGGGCCGGCCTCCCGGAGTTCCGCGTACAGCGGGTAGGGGTTGGGGCGGCTGGCGTAGTCGGTGATCCGTGCCAGCAGGGTCTCGGAGTCCATGGTGGCTCCTCGTGGTGGGAGTCGTGGACGGGACGCGGGTCAGCGCGTCGGCTGCACCACGGCCAGTCGGCGGTCGGGCAGGTATCCGGTGAGCGCCACGGTGGGCCCGTGGGAGAGCACGGAAGGATCCGGCACGTCGGACGGGATCGGGACGTCGGCCGCGGTCGCCCGGTCCGCCGCGCCCGGCGGGGGCGGGAACGGAGCGGCCGTCTCGATCAAGTGCCGGTAGTAGTCGAGCGACTTGGCCATGTCGACGGTGACCGCGGCGGTGACCCGTCCCTGGTAGCCGTAGACCATGGCCAGACGGCGCGCCTCCAGCGAGCCCTGGGCGATGACCACGTGGTCGGAGTAGGTGGGCACGCCCACCGACTTGATGTTGAGCCCGAACTGGGTCGACCAGAACGTCGGAATGGCCAGGTGCGGGCGTTGCAGCGGCCCCGGGCTGACCATGTTGTGGGCCGCCACCGCGGCCTGCTCGACCGCGTTGCCCCAGTGTTCCAGGGAGAGCATCTGGTACCCGAACAGCGGATGCGGGAAGCGGGAGACGTCGCCGGCCACGAAGACGTCGTCGGTGACGATCCCGTACATGGTGAAGGCGCGGGAGCCGGCGTCGCAGGCGATCCCGCGTGGGCCCGCCGCGAGCCCGGATTCCGCCAGCCACTCGACGTTGCGGATCGCGCCCAGCGCCACGACGCACACGTCGGCGTCGACGCGGCTGCCGTCGGACAGTTGCGCGTGGGTGAAGGTCCCGTTCCCGTCCCCGTGCAGGGCGGTGACCGTCACGCCGGTGCGCAGGTCGACGCCGTGGTTGCGGTGCATGACGGCTGCGAGCTTCCCCAGGGTGCCGCCGAGGGCGCCCACCAGAGGCGCGGGGCCGCGTTCGGCGACGGTGACGGCCAGTCCGCGTTCCCGGCAGGCGGAGGCGATCTCCGAGCCGGTGAAGCCGCCGCCGATGACCAGCACCCGTTCCGGTCCGGCGGCCAGTCGCTCGGCCAGTGCCCCGGCGTCCTCGCGGGTGCGCAGGGTGACCACGCCGTCCAGGGCGCCTTCGTCGGGATTGGCCCAGGGCCGGGCGCGGGTACCGGTGGCGATCAGCAGCCGGTCGTACGGCAGCGACTCGCCGTCCTCCAGCAGGACCTGTTTCGCGAGCAGGTCCACGCCCGCGGCGCGCACCCCGAGCCGCCACTCGGCGTCCGGATCGTGACGCATCGGCAGCCCGGTGGTCTCCGCGGTCGCCTGCCCGAGCAGCACCTGCTTGGACAGCGGCGGCCGGTCGTAGGGCGGGTGAGGTTCGTCCCCGATCACCGTCACGGAGCCGGTGAAACCCTCGTCGCGCAGTCCCTCCGCGGCCCTCAGCCCCGCCAGGGAGGCGCCGACGATGACGATACGGCCGTCCTTGAGGTCACCGGGCACCGCCGCTCACCTCTTCCCCGAGGAGGATCGCCTGCACCGGGCACGCGGCCACGGCCTGGCGCACCCGCTCCACCTGGTCGTCGGGGACGGCCGTCGCATACAGCAGCCCTTCCTCCCCGTGCAGCTCGAACACCTGCGGTGCGAGGAACACGCACTGCGCATAGCCCTGGCAGCGTGTGAGGTCCACAACGGTCTGCATCCCCACCACTCCCTCCGTTGCCGCACCCCCTCGTCGCCCGCCCCTCGGTTCCAGGATGGGGCCAGGCCCGGCCTCCCGCACGCCGCGCAGCCGGGGCGGTCGATGAGCGGTTCGCACCAGGAACCAGAGCGTCACACCGTTTCCCGCCGTCGTCGCTTCTTCACCGGTTGGCGGGGGGGGTGGTGGTCCCTGACCAGCACCCGACGCCCTGTCCGCCGTCCGCCCGCCTCGTCCGCCTGAGCGACTTGGCCAGGGCACGATAACCCCGGGACGTGGGTCACCAGTTCGATCAGACGTTCGGCAAGGTCGTCGTCGAGGGGCGACCCGATCATGAGACGGCGGTAGAGGACGGCGCCGGCCCACAGGTCCTGCACCAGTTCGGTGTCGAGGTCGGGCGGAAGGTCGCCCCGCGCCATCCCCCGGCGCAGCACGAGATCGATGTTCTGCCGCTTGCGCCGCAGGAAGGTTTCCCGGAAACGGGCCATGAGCTCCGTGTGGGGCAGCAGGCCGGCGGCGAGCGCGGGCAGTGACGCGGCCAGGTCTCGTTGGCGTCGTTGCGGATGAACTGCTGGGCTGTTGGCGGTATCGCCGCGTGGCGCATGCTGCGCGTCCCGCCGAGGGCCCGTTCGGTGTGTGCCCTCGGCGGGAGCGCGCGGTCCCTCAGCGGCGGATCGTCGTCGCGCGGCCGTTGTAGGCCTCCACCCGCAGCGCCGGACGGCGTGAGGGGAGGGCCGCCGACGGCCAGGACAGGGTGACGGTCTGCGATTCGCCGGGCAGCAGCCACAGGTAGTTGTGGCTGTACAGCGTCGGCAGCACCCGGTGGCCACCGGCCTCGTCCACCAGCGACAGCCGGACCATGGCGGCGACGGCCGAGCCGCGGTTGCGGACGGTGGCGGTCAGTTCGTGACGGTCGCCGGCACGGGACACCTGCCCGATGGAGCCGGACACGTTCACCTGCTTGGCCTTGTTGAGGGCCTGCATGGCGGCGGGTTCGCGGTGGCGCCAGTAGGTGTTGCGAGAGAGCTCCCTGCCGTGGGCGTCCTCCAGGGTGAGCCGCAGCAGGTGCAGGGCGGGCAGGTCGTCGGTCCAGCCGGCGGTGAACGCCTCCGTCGTGGCGGCCGGTGCCACGTCCACCCGGGCGGTCCTGCTCCTGCCGAGCTGCCGGCCGGCCAGGTCGTACAGGCGGGCGGTGACAGTGGCGTTCCTGAGGTCGGTACGGGTGTGATTGACCGCCAGGACCTGCCACTTCACCGGGTCCGCCTGGACGTGCAACGGCTCGCAGGCGGAACGGGCGCCGTAGTAGGTGCCGTTGACGTCGAAGTCGTAGTCGTAGGTCTGCCAGACGGTGCTGTGCCAGGCCGGGTGGGACATCCACAGCATCAGGCCGGTGGCGTTGTCCCAGAGGTTGGCGTTCCACGCCTCGAACATGGCGCGGGTGTTCTCGTAGTTGACGAACTGCGCCTTGCGGGCGAAGTCGTCGAGGCCACCAGCCTCGCCGAGGCGGGACTCGACGGCGGCCTTGTAGTTCTGCGGCGCCTGGTTCCCGCGCTCGCTCCAGTCGTGGTAGTACCAGGCGCCGCGGATGGGCCATTCGGGCTCGTCGCCTGTCATGTTGCGCAGGCTCGCCGCGGTGGAGACCACCGGCATGCCGATCTCGGTGTGGAAGCCGAAGTCCTTGCTGCCATAGGTGCTGGGGTCGAAGTACTTCTCCGGCTCGACCCAGCCGTAGGGGCCGCCGCCGGTGACGATGCCGCCGGCCGAGTTGTTCTGGTAGAGCAGCCCGGGGACCTGCTGTTCGACGGCCTCGCGCATCCCCTTGTCGATGGCGGCGGGCGGGTTGCCCTCGTTCGCCCCGCACCAGACGGCCACGCAGGGATGGATCCGGTAGCGCAACACGGTGTCCCGCGCGATCGAGTTGAACGCGTCGTGGTCCGGCGGGTCCATGGCCCAGGCGTTCGGGAAGTCGTTCCAGACGAGGATGCCGTGCCGGTCGCAGGCGGCGAAGAACTCCTCCCGGTCGCTGCTGCCGACCCAGTTGCGGATCATGGTGAAGTTCATGTCGCGGTGCATCCGCACCGCCGCGTCCATCCGCTCCGGCGGCATCCTGCGCAGCAGCTCGTCCCAGCCCCAGTTGCCGCCGCGCGCCAGAACCCGCACGCCGTTGACGGAGATCTTCAGCGGATCGGGCGTGTTGGACACGGACTTGACGTCGGTCCACTGCTCGCCGTCGTCGGACACCTGGATGACGTACGTCTTCGGGTACGCCGTCTCCCAGACGATCGCCACCCGGTCGAACTTCTGCGCGGAGCCCAGGTCCACCTGGATCCACTGGTGGTCCTCGTACTGCGACGACCAACGGGTGCCCGCGTCACCGTCGGTGGCGTGCGTGGCGGGGTGGTCGGAGTCCTCGGTCGAGGCCTTCGCCGTCTTGTGCAGGGCGAGGTCGGTGCCGGGGACGGCACGGTCGACGACGCTCAGCGACCACAGCGAGTTACCCCAACTGGTGTTGCGCAGACCACAGTTGATACGGACGTAGCGAGCCGTCCGCTGGTCGAAGTCCTCGACCTGGAGGCTGGCGTCGCCGTTGTTGAACGGCAACGGCACCGCCCCGTTGTCCACCGACTTCACGTCGGTCCACTCGGAGCCGTCGGCGGAGACCTGCACCACGAAGGCCTTCGCGTACGCCTGCTCCCAGGTGAGGTCGACCCGGTCGAAGGACTGCGCCGAGCCCAGATCGACGCGGATCCACTGGTCGTCCTCGTACGCCGAGGACCAGCGGGTGCCCGGATCGCCGTCGGTCACGTTGGCCGGGCCGTGGTCGTCGCCGTCCGTGCTGGAGGCGTCGGCGGGCGCGTGCAGGGCGAGGTCGGTGGCCGGCCGGATGCTATCCCGCACGGCCAGGGTCCACAGGGAACTGCCCCAAGAGGTTGCCCGCGTACGGCAGTCGATACGGACGTACCTGGCCTGCTGCCGGTCGAAGGTGACGGACTGGAGGTACGAGTCGCCGGACGCCGCGAACGGCAGCGGCACCTCGTACTCGTAGCCGAACTGGCGGATGCCGAAGCGGGCGGTGCGCCGGTCGCTCTCCGTGCCGTCGACCGACGCGGTGAGCGCGAGGTCGTGCAGGTTCGGCTCGCCCAGGCCGTTCGGCCACCACAGCCTGGGGTCGCGCAGCCGCAACTTCGGGAAGGCGTCGGGGGCGAAGACCACGTCGACGCTCTCGCCGGCCGGGACGGTGACCGCCTTGGACACCCGGACGTCGTCGAAGGCCGCGGACACCGTCGCCGTGTGGTCCGCGGAGTCTGCGTTGCGGACGGGGACGACGACGGTCAGCTCCGCGACCGAGACGTCCGGCAGCTTCGGCAGGACGGTGTCCACCCGCGGGTCGCCGATGACGACCTGCCCGGTGGATCGCAGCCGGACGTGATTCCAGATCCCCGCCGCGCGGTCGCGGACGGCCGGCATCCAGTCCCAGCCCGAGGAAGCCAGGTAGGTGGGCGAGTTGAGGTTCATCTGCTGGGCGCCCGCGTCCACCCAGGACTCTCCCAGGGAGCCCTTGTCGCCGGGGCTGCCGGGCACCGGCATCGGCGTGATCTCGACGGCCAGCGCGTTCGCGCCGTCGGCGGCCAGCAGCCGGGTCACGTCGTACGAGGAGCGGGCGAAGGGGTACGTCAGGTCGCCGACCCGCTCACCGTTGAGCCAGACCTCGGCCCGGTGGTTGACGCCGTCGAACTCCAGCCAGATCCTGCGGCCGGACCCGGTGCGCAGGCCGTGCGGCAGCTCGAAGTCCCGCTTGTACCACCAGGAGTGCCGCGACAGCGCCTCGGGGATGTGCAGGTTGTTCAGCCCGGCGACCGGGTCCGGCAGCTTGCCCTGGTCCACGAGGGAGGCCAGGACCGTGCCGGGGACGGTGGCGGGCAGCCAGCGGCTGGTGTCGACGGAGGTCTTCGACAGACCGGGACCGTCGGCGCCGGCCCAGTCGTCCAGGGTGAGCCGCCAGCCGGACTCCACCGGCACCGTGCCGTCGTCGGCGACGGTCAGCCGGGGCGCCTCGCCGTGCCGGGTGCCCCAGTCGGTCCAGCCCGTCGCCGTGGGACGGTGCCCGGCGGGGGTGCCGTACACCTCGAAGCCGTTGAGCCCGAGGGGCAGGGGGCTGGAGCGCTTGCGGGACGTCATGCGCACCCAGCGCGCCGGCATCGGGCGCGGAAGCTGGATGTCCACGGCTCCGCCGGTGCCCGCGGTGGTGCGGTAGACACTCGTCCATGACTTCCTGTCGAGGGAGGTCTCGACCACGCAGTCCACCGCGTAGCTCGACAGGATCTCCTTGCCGGTGGTGCCGTCGGCCGGGTTTCCGCTGGTGGGCGGGGTGAACACCGGGTCCGCGGCGTCGGCTTCGAAGGTCAGGCGTATCCAGGTGACCTGGCACGCGGCCTGCAGATCGACAGTGATCCACTGCGGGTCGCCGGCCTCCGCCCGCCACCCGCTGCCCCGCACGCCGGGTGCGGTGAGCCGGTCGACCGCGAAGGACCCGGGCGTGGCGGCGTAGGCCGTCGAGGAGACCGAGACGGGCCGGTTGAGCGCGAGCTCAAGTGGCGAGTCGGGTTGCGCCGGTCGGCCCGTGGCGGCGGCCGCGGCCACGGCGGGGAGCGACGAACTGAGTCCGAACCCGGCCAACAGGGTGGAGCCCGTGGCCACTATGGACCGCCGCGACGGATTGCGCCACGGATCCGATTGATCGGTCATGAATCTGACGTCCCATCAAAAAGCGGCGGAGTGAGCCGAAGCGGCTCCGCGCACCCCGCACCGAGCAGAATGACAACGTTGCCAAAGGCTGTGGCGTGAGGAGCTTCCTGTCAACCCCTGGTGCGGACATCCGTGCTGAGCCAACAGGTGGGGGGCCTCCCGGCAAGCTCCCTCCCCCGCCCCTGAGTTGAGGACGGATCCTTTTCGCCCGGTCCGAGCCGGAACCGCTCGGCCGGGTCGGCTCCGGGACCTCTGCCCGTTCCGGCGATCTGTCGAAGGGGTGAGCCTGCAGCAGTTGCGGCCGGGCCCGCGGAAAAGTTGTCCATCAGCGTGCGCCGGGATGGTCACGAGAGGTGACGGCACGGCGCGGGGCCGCGACAGGGACGGCTGGACAGTGCCGGGAGGAAGGCCGTCGGCCGCTACGCCGGTACCGGCTCCCCCTTCCCCTCCCACGGCCTGGCCAGGCCGGTCAGCGCCAGCGCCGCCGCCACCAGCGAGACCAGCATGATGAGCGCCATCGGCCGGGAACTGTCTTCCCCGAACACCCCGACCAGCGGTGCGGCCAGGGCGCCGAAGAGGAACTGGAGGCCGCCCAGGAGTGCCGAGGCGGCGCCCGGAGCCGTACGGCCGACCGCCTGGCCGATGCTCATGGCGCTCGGGAAGACCAGGCCGATGCCTCCCGCGGTCATGAACAGGGTGAGCCAGGTTCCCGCGAGGGTCTCGCCCGCGGTCAGCACCAGCAGGACCTGGGCGAGCGCGCCCAGCAGGGCGATACCGACTCCGGCCGAGAGCATGGTGTTCAGGCGTGTGCCACGCCCGGCCCGGCGGGCGAAGGTCGCCCCGCCCGCCAGCATGGCGACGGCGTTGGTGGCGAAGATCAGGGAGTACGTCGTCGACGAGACCCCGTGGAGGTTCTCGAAGACGAAGCTGGAGCCGCTGATATACGTGAACATCGCGGCCGAGACGAGGGCGACGACCAGGACGTAGCCCATGAACGTCCGGTCGGCGAGCAGTGCGCCCATGGCCCGGAAGGTGCTGGCGAGTCCGCCGTCGTGGCGCCTCTCGGGCGGCAGCGACTCGGGCACCGCCCGCACCACGGCGAGCAGCAGCAGCACACCGAGCACGGCCAGCACGGCGAAGACGGTCCGCCAGGTGGAGACGGCCAGGACGGCCCCGCCGAGCACCGGCGCGGCGACCGGTGCCACGCCGATCACCTGCGACAAAACCGCGAAGTAGCGCGGCAGTTCGGGTCCGTGGAAGCGGTCGGTGAGGACGGCCCTGGCCAGCACCATGCCCGCCGCACCGGCCACGCCCTGCAGGAAGCGGGCGCCGGTCAGGACGGCGATGTTCGGGGCGGCGGCGCAGGCGACGGAGAACAGGACGAACCCGGCCGTCCCGGCCGTCAGCAGCCGGCGCCGGCCGAGCCCGTCGCTGAGCGGGCCGATGACCAGCTGACCGACGACGAGTCCGGCGAGGAACGCGGTCATCGTGAGCTGCACCGCGGAGCTGCTCGCTCCGAGCGCCTCCCCCAGCGCGGGAAATCCGGGGACGTACATGTCGGTCGCGAGCGGGGCGACGGCGGTCAGCGCGCCGAGCACGGCGATCAGGGCGGTGGCCGTACGGCCCGAAGGCGCTGGTCCGGTGGTGTCGGGGACGGCGTCGGAGCCGTTGCGCGAGGATGACGGGGCTACCATGGAGATAAAGGTAACCGATAGTTCACCGGCTAACAATTGGACGAGAAGACGAGCCGCATGCCCACTCACACCTCCCCCGCCCAGTCCCCCTCATCCGCGCCCTCAACCCCCTCCGCCGCCGACGTCGGCGCCCAGTGGTCCGCCCACAACCCCGGCCTGGACACCTCCCCCATGGAGCTGGTCGGCCTGCTGAAGCACGCCACCGGCCTGCTCAACCGCGCCGTAGAGCCCCTCTACGCAGGCGCCGCCCTCACCGCGCCCGAGGTCGACATGCTGATCCCCCTCCGGCACGCGACCGGGCCGTTCATCGCCCGCAGCCTGGCCGAACGGCTGGGGCTGTCCCGTGCGGGCGTCAGCAAGACCCTCGGCAAGCTGGAGAAACGCGGCTTCGTCGCCCGCACCCCCAACCCCGCCGACCGGCGTGCCGCCCTGGTCACCATCACCGAGGCCGGGGCCAAGGCGGTCGATGACCTCTTTCCCCGGCAACTCGCCATCGAGATCGGCCTGTTGGCAGGGCTGGGAGAGGACCGCGAGCAGGTGACCAAGGCGCTGCGCCGGCTGGTGGGGGCCATGGAGGCGCAGGTGGGGCACCTCTGATCCACGGTTGGTGCAGGGGATGCTCCCATGAGAGTGGACACTTCGGAGGCGGCCCGCACGAGCCGCCGGGACTCCCGGGAGGCGCAGCGATGCCCGGGCCACGCTCGCGCTGGAGCGCCGCCCCACCGAACCCCGCGGTCGTGCGGTGTTCTGTCGGGGCAGCGCCCGGCACCCGGGCCTCAGACCTCGCGCGCTCTTTCCTCCGCGGCCGAGGCGGCCAGCACGGCTGTCAGCAGGCCGGGAAAACGCTGCTCCATCTCGTCGGCGCGGAGCGTGTTCATCTTGGCCGTCCCGACGTAGTACTGCCGGATCACACCGGCCTCGCGCAGCACGTTGAAGTGGTGGGTCAGCGTCGAGAGCGACACAGGCGCCTCGAACGTCCCGCAGCTCAGGTCCTCGCCCGCGCGGACCAGCTGCGTCACCACCAGACGGCGCACCGGGTCCACCAGCGCCTCCAGCACCTGCTGGAGCGAGACCTCCGAGAGCTCGGGGTGCTCCACTGTGCGTGCGGTGGTACGGGGGCGGGCCACGGTGGCTCCTCGGGGCGGCTTCGGGACGGTCACGTCATAGTACGACTGTCATCGAAACCACCGGCGATGCCAAGATCATTTCCGCGTGCCGCCCGCCGGCGGTTGTTCGGCCTTCAGGAGCTGGAACTCCGCCATGTCGAAGCGGTACCCGTTGACCTGAAGCTGCACGGCGTGAGCGGGCACGGACACACGCGCCGTCGGGTCCCGAGGTCCGCCGTCAGAGATTGATCATGTGTCCGGCGAGGCCGTGCAGGGCGTCCTGAACGGCCTCGCTCAGTGTCGGGTGGGCGTGGACGTTGCGGGCGAGTTCGGTCACCGTGAGGTCCCACTTCTGGGCCAGCGTCAGCTCGGGCAGCAGCTCGGTCACGTCCGGGCCGATCAGGTGGCCGCCGAGGAGTTCGCCGTAACGGGCGTCGCTCACCAGTTTCACGAACCCGACCGGGTCGCCGAGGCCGTGGGCCTTGGCGTTGGCCGTGAAGGGGAACTTCGCCACGCGGACGTCGAACCCCTCGGCGCGGGCCTCCGCCTCGGTCCAGCCGAAGCTGGCGATCTGCGGCTGGCAGAACGTGGCCCGCGGGATCATGCGGTAGTCCAGCTCCATCGTCTCCGCGCCGGCGATGGTCTCGGCGGCGACGATGCCCATCGCCTCGGCGGTGTGTGCCAGCATCAGCTTCGCCGTGACATCGCCGATGGCGTAGATGTGCGGCTGGCTGGTACGGCAGTACCCGTCGACGTCGATGGCCCCGCGCTCGGTGAGCCGTACCCCCGTGGCGGCCAGTCCGTAGCCGGCCGTGCGCGGCTGGAAGCCGGTGGCCTGGAGGACCTTCTCCGCCTCCAGGACCTGCTCCGTGTCGCCCTGCCGGACGGTGACCCGGACGTTCTCCTCGGCCTCCTCGATGGCCTGCACGGCTGTCGAGGTCAGCACGCGGATGCCCTGCCGTTTGAAGCGCCGGGTCAGTTCGGCGGAGACCTCCTCGTCCTCCAGGGGCGCGATCCGGTCCAGGAACTCCACCAGCGTGACCTCGACGCCGTAGGACCGCAGCAGATAGGCGAACTCGATGCCGATGGCGCCCGCACCCGCGATGACCAGGCTCGACGGGAGGCTGTCGGAGAGAATCTGCTCCTCGTAGGTGACGACGCGCCGCCCCAGGGTCGTCCCCGGCAGCAGCTTCACGGTCGAGCCGGTCGCGATGATGCAGGAGCGGAAGGAGAGTGTCGTCTCGCCGTCCTGCATGCGCACTTGCAGGGTGTGGGGGTCCAGGAAGGTGCCCTGCCCCTCGAACTGCTCGATCTTGTTCTTGCGCATGAGATAGCCGACGCCCTTGACGCGTCCGTCGGCCACCACCCGGCTGCGTTCGTAGGCGGCGCGGTAATCCAGGCCCACCTCGCCGCTGATCTTCACGCCGAACTTCTCCGCGTCGTGCAGGATCAGCTGGGCCACCTCGGCGTTGCGCAGCAGCGCCTTCGCCGGGATGCAGCCGATGTTCAGGCAGACACCGCCCCAGAACCGGCCCTCCACGATGGCGGTGCGCAGGCCCAGCTGGGCGGCACGGATCGCGGCCACATAGCCGCCCGGCCCGGCTCCCAGGACGACCACATCGAAGTCGGTTTGCATGGCTCCACCTCACCATTGGGTTGAGTCGGTCTGCTGACTCCACCGTCGCACGATCAGGCGGTCGGGTTGATGAGATCGAGCGGCCCGGACAGCGCCGCGCGGACCTGGCGGGCCGTGTCGTCGACCAGTACCTCGGGCTCGTCGCGGACGATGGCGTCCATGGTCTGCGCCGCCACCTCGGCCGGGTCCGTCTTCGGTACGTCGATCTCCGCGGTTGCATCGGTGTCCACCCAGCCGACGTGCACGCCGACGACCAGGGTCCCCTGGTCCCGCAGGGCGATACGCAGCGCGTTGGTCAGCGACCACTGTGCGGACTTCGACGCCGCGTAACTGGGGAACCGGCTGTTCGGCCGCCAGGAAGCCACGGACAGCATGTTCACCAGGACTCCGCCGCCGTTGGCCGCGAGGACCGGCGCGAAGGCGCGGGAGACGGCCCAGGTGCCGAGATAGTTCACCTCCAGCTCCCGCCGGGCCCCGTCCAGGGAACCCTCCAGCAGGGGCGGGCCGGCCTGGATGCCCGCGTTGTTGATCACTATGGTCGCGTCGGAGGCCGTCCGCGCGGCGGCCGCGACCTGGTCATGGTCGGTGACGTCGAGGCGCAGCGGTTCCAGGCCGGGTTCGGTGAAGTCCTCGGGCCGGCGGACGCCCGCGTACACCTTGGCGGCGCCCCGGGCCAGCAGTGCACGCGAGAACGCCAGCCCGATCCCCCGGTTCGCTCCGGTCACCACCGCGACCGATCCCTCGATCTTCATGGCTGGACACCTCGTTTCGCCGCAGGGAACCCGTCATGACCAGTCAAAGCGCACTGGGCATCGCTGTCCACGCGGCCCGCCCATCACCTCTGTCATCGTCAGCTGAGTTTTTTCGTGAGACTCGCTATCGTAAGGACATGAAACGGACGTCGTTCGCCAAGTGGCCGTGCTCCATCGCACGGACCGTCGATCTGCTGGGTGACCACTGGACGCCGCTGGTGGTGCGGGAAGCGTTCTACGGGATCCGTCGCTTCGACGAGTTCCAGCAGGAACTGGGCATCGCCCGCAACACGTTGACCGACCGGCTGCGCCACCTGGTCGACGAGCGGATCCTGGAGAAACGGCTGTACGAGGCCGAGCCGCCACGCTACGACTACATCCTCACGGCGAAGGGGCGGGACCTGTTCGCCGTGCTCGCCGCCATGTCCGCGTGGGGCGATCGCTGGCTGGCCGGGGAGCGCGGGGTGCCCGTGGTGTTCCATCACGACGCGTGCGACCACGACACCACCGCGGAGGTGGTCTGCGCCCAGTGCCGGACACCGCTGCGGGCCGAGGAGACCTCGATGCGGATGGGGCCCGGCTATCCCGAACGGCTCAGGCAGCGGCCGGACGTACGACGGCGGTTCGGCACCAGCTGAGCACGGTGTGCCCTCTTGACAGGGAGAGTCTCATAAAGCAACTCTGACGTCAGACCCCTGACGGCGAGGAGGCCGACGACCTTGGAGTGGACGGGCGCACGCTACGCGGAGAAACCCACGGTCGAGGTGCGGACCTGGATCGACGCCCCACCGGAGAAGGTGTGGGCCCTGGTCAGCGACATCGAACTGATGCCGGACATGAGCGAGGAACTCCGGTCCGTCGCCTGGCTGGACGGCGCGGCCGGCCCGGCGGTGGGCGCGAGGTTCGTCGGCCGCAGCGAGCACGCGGCGTTCGGCACATGGGAGACCACGTCTCACGTGATCGAGTGCGAACCGTCGTCGGTGCTCGCCTGGGCCGTGCAGGACCCCGCCGAGCCCTCCGCGGTCTGGCGGTTCCGGCTGCGCTCCGAGAGGGGCGGGACCGAACTGTCGCAGTGGATGCAGCTGGGACCGGGGCGTTCGGGGCTGTCGGTGGCGATCGACCGGATGCCCGACAAGGAACAGAAGATCGTGTTCGTACGGCTGCGGGAGTTCGAGCGCGGCATCACCGCCACCCTCGCGCAGATCAAGCAGCGGGCGGAGGCGTGATGCGGACGGCGACCACGATCGAGGCCTCGGGCGGGGAACACTGGTCCCAGACGGGCGACTTCGTCGTCGAGTCGGAGAAGCTGGGCCTGGACATCTGCTGGGTCGCCGAGGCCTGGGGCTCCGACGCGCCCTCCGCGCTCGGCTACTACGCGGCGCTCACCGACCGGATGCTGCTCGGCTCCGGTGTCATGCAACTGGGCACCCGGACCCCGACAGCCGTGGCCCAGACGGCCATCACCCTCTCCAACCTGTCCGGCGGGCGCTTCCTGCTCGGCCTCGGCGCCTCCGGCCCGCAGGTGATCGAGGGACTGCACGGCGTGCCCTTCGCACGGCCACTGCGGCGTATGCGCGAGACGGTGGAGATCGTACGGAGGGTGCTCGACGGCGGCCGACTCGCCTACTCCGGCGCCGAGTTCAACGTCCCGCTACCCGACGGCGAGGCCGTTCCGATGCGGCTGTCGATGCGCGCCGAGCACGAGATCCCGATCTATCTCGCCGCCCTGTCCCCGGCCATGCTGCGGCTGACCGGCGAGGTCGCAGACGGCTGGCTGGGCACCAGCTTCGTGCCCGAGGGCGCGGCCGACGCCTACTTCGCCCACCTCGACGAGGGTCTGGCCCGCAGCGGTCGTACCCGCGCCGAACTGGACGTCTGCCAGGGCGCCGAGGTCGCCTTCGCGCCCGACGAGGAGGCGCTCGGCGCGATGGTCGCCGGACGCAAGAAGGAACTCGCCTTCAGCCTGGGCGGCATGGGGTCGGCGTCCACCAACTTCTACAACGGCGCGTACAGCCGCCAGGGCTGGGCCGAGGTCGCCGCCGAGGTCCACGAGCGCTGGCAGGCCGGCGACCGGGACGGCGCGGCCGCCCTCGTGACCGACGAGATGGTGCTCGGTACGACACTGATCGGCACGGAGTCCATGGTGCGCGAGCGGCTGGCCGTCTGGCGCGACGCCGGCGTCGACACGGTCCGTCTCTATCCGGCCGGCACGACCCTGGAGGACCGGCTCACCACCCTGGGCAGGGCGATCGAGTTGGTCCATGAGGTCGACGGAGCCCTCTGAGCCGACGGTGCCGTCCGGCGTCGGCCCCGCGACGCCCGGCACAAGGAGCGCTACGCCTCGCCGCCGTCAAGGGCGCTCGGCGCAGCAGTCGGCCGACCCTCGCCCGACTGCTGCGCCTCCCGCTTTTCCTGTATTTCCGGAGCCTCTCGGCCGATATACCGCGCGCATTCCAGGATTCTAAGGAAAACGACAGGTAATTCGCGCCCGCCGCCGAGCTGGGCCGACGAGATGATTTCGCAGCCTGCAATCTTAGATCCCGTGTCACCTCGGTTGACGGTCGCTCACCCCGATGCGACGCTCACGGCGCGCCGGCACAGCAATGTGCGTTCTTTTTCCAGGCGTCCGCTCGACCGCCCGCTCGACCCGCGTTTTCTCGCCATATACCACCGGGTCCAATTCGTGCGGTCAATTGATTTCAGCCGGAGGGGAGAAATCTTGACGCCGACCGATGACGACCGGACTCAGGACCGGACGACAGGGCAGGACCATGGCCGGCGGGAGCCCGCCGTGCACGGCCGACCCGGCCGGCGCCGCGGTGGCCGGCCTGGAGCAGCTGTACGGCGGTGACGTCGGCGGCTTCTTCCGGCTCGCACACCGGGGCGGCGCTGCGCCTGCTGACCGACTCGGTCACGGTCAAGACGGTGTCGATGGGCCGTCCGAGGGCGCCCACCACGTCGTACGACTTCCCCCTCGATCGCCACCGCCGACGTGCCGGTGCGGGTTCGGCAAGTCGTGACGGGGGCTTCGTCGGCGTCCCGCACACCGTGGTCGTCGATGCTGGAGAGCGGTGCCAGGAACGTGGCCGACGCCCGGAGTTACGCCCGTATCACGTACGAGGCGATGGGCTCCTCGTACGCCCGGGGCGCGGCCGAGACCGTCGCGGCCAAGATCACCGACCTGCTCCGCCCACCGCGCGGCCGACCCACCGTCGTACCTCCGTCGTACCTCCGTCGTACCCCTACCGATGAAGGAGTTTGTCTTGGTAACCAGGCGCACGCTCATCGCCGGCTCCGCCGGGATCGGCACGGCGGCCGCACTCGGCGGCACCGCCGTCGCGGCCGCCTCCCCCGACCCGACGGACCCGGTGCCCGGGGCCGGGCACATCGTCGGCGCCACCGCGATCACCAAGGTCTACGGCGTAGGGCAGAAGCTCATAGCGGTGGCGGTCGAGTACGACCGTGCCATCGCCGGCTCGTCCCTCTCCGCCTCGGCGTTCGCGGTCACCGACCGCACGATCACGAGGGTCTACGCCAACACCTCCGCCGCTCTCGCCGAGCGGGGCAGGGACGGCCGCCATGTCATCGTGGAGCTCTCCCCCGACGACAGGGCGGCCCTGCTGTGGGGCAAGGACGCGGTCGGCGCGTCGAGCAGCCCGGCCCCCGCCCCCAGCGGTTCGGGCGGCCCGGGCGCCGGCGGTCCGACGGCCGGCGACACGACCCCCGGCGGCCCCATCGTCCCCGCGAAGGCGACCGTCACCCAGACCGGCACGGTCACCACGACCCATGGCAGGTCCTACCCGCCGAGCGGCACGGCGGTGGCCACGAGTGCCGTGGTGAGCCCGATCGTCGACGACTTCGAGCAGTTCACCTTCGACGACCCGGAGACCGGCAGGTCGCTGAAGTACAACCTCTTCACGCCCAAGGGCTACGACCCGCGCAAGAAATACCCGTTGGTGCTGTTCATGCACGACGCCAGCGTCGTCAACGTCGACACCGTCGGCCCGCTGGTCCAGGGGCTCGGCGCGGTGTGCTGGGCGAGCCCCGAGGCCCAGGCCCGGCACGAGTCGTTCGTGCTCGCGCCCGAGTACGGCGAGGTCGTCATCGACGACACCTACCAGCCGACCTCGCTGTTCGAGACCACCGTGCATCTCGTCGAGGCGGTGTCGGAGCGGTACAGCATCGACACGAAGCGGCGGTACACCACCGGGCAGTCGATGGGCGCGATGCTGTCGCTCGGGCTGAACATCCGCTACCCGGACCTGTTCGCTGCCGCCTACATCGTCGCCGGGCAGTGGCCGGACAGCCAGGCCGCGCCGCTGGCGGAGAAGAAGCTGTGGATCGTCGTCTCGCAGGACGACGACAAGGCCTTCCCGGGCGAGAACGCCATCACCTCGGTCATCCAGGCGGAGGGTACCAAGGTCGGCACAGCGGTGTGGGACGCGGGCTCCACGGCCGCGCAGTTCGCGGCGGACGTGCGCAACCTGGAGAAGCAGCGGGCGCCCGTGAACTACGCGACCTTCCAGACCGGCACGGTCACCGGCACCACCGGGGCGACGAGCGCGCACATGGGCACCTGGCAGATCGCCTACTCCATCCCCGGAATCCGTGACTGGATCATGAAACAGTCCCTGTGACCCGACGAACGGGGTGCCCGCCGGCATACCACCGACGGGCACCTCGGCGTCTCCCGTGCCGGGGAATTCCTGGTCGGCGACCGGTCGGCCGGACCGTCGGGGCCTCGCGGCCGCCGGCCGCCGGCATTCCTCCTGACCGGCGGGCGGCCGGCGGCCCGCATGTCGCGTGCGTCTCACGCTGATCAGCCCGCTGATGCCGTTCAGCAGGGCGTCAGGATACGGGTCAGCCGGGGTTCGACGTGGACCACCGCGTGCGCCAACTCGGGGTCGCTTTCGTAGAGTTCGCGGAGAGCGGTGCCGGGTGCGGCCATCTGCCACAGCGCCCCGGCCATGCCCGTGGCCGTGGCGACCAGGTCCACGGCCACGCCCCTCGCCGATCCCGAGCGGACCGCGCGGCACGGTGGTGATCGAGGCGACCTCGGCGAGCGCGATCGGCGGAAGCGTAGCGCAACCCGGTCGCATCAACGGTCGCCTTCCTGGCGCACCCGTGTGCCGCCCATGACCGTTGGCCGGTCCGCCAACACCGATCGCCCCGCCCGCCGTTATAGGACACGCGGGGAACCTGTCGCAGATCTCTCGCGGAATTGTCCGTGATCGGTAACGGATGGATCCGGTGCCCGCCGCCTTCCGTCTGGACGGGTGCACGAGATCAACGGAACGACACAGATCGGGGCGGACGATGGCACGGCGCGGCGGACGAGGTTGGTACGGCCAGGTGGCCGCGGCGGCGATGGGGGTCACGGCGGTGGCCGTGGCCGCCTCGCTGTGGACCTCGCCGTCCGGTCCCGCCGACGGGAGTGCGGGAGCCGGGACTTCGGCGCACCCCGCGGCACCGGGCGCCGACCCGAAGGCGGCCGCGGTGTCGGTGGAGATCGCGCACGCCTCGGACCGCGGCGCCCGGGGCGTGAACATCACCATCGACGACGGCCCGGACCCGGTCTGGACCCCGCGGGTGCTCCAGGTACTCAAGGAGTACGGCGTGAAGGCCACGTTCTGCATGATCGGCCCGCAGGCGCAGGCGCATCCGGACCTGGTGAGGGCGGTGGTGGCGGCCGGGCACCGGCTGTGCGACCACACGGTGTCGCACGACGTCACCATGGACACCAAGTCCGAGGCCTACCAGTCCCAGCAGATCCTCGACGCGGAACGCATGATCACCGAGGCGTCGGGGGGTGTACGGCCGCTCTACTACCGCGCCCCGGGCGGTGCCTTCACCCCGTACAGCAGGAAGCTCGCCGCCTCCCACGGTATGCGCCCGCTCGGCTGGAACGTCGACTCGAAGGACTTCGAACGGCCCGGCACGTCCGCGATCATCGCCACCGTCAAGGAGGAGATGCCCAACGGGCCGACGATCCTCTTCCACGACGCCGGCGGCGACCGCTCCGAGACCGTGGCCGCCCTGCGCGAGGTGCTGCCCTGGCTCAAGGAACAGGGGTACGCGTTCGGCTTCCCGGTGCGGTGAGGCGGGCCGCGTCGGCTGTGGTGCGCCGAGTTCCGGATCGGGCAGACATCCGCTCCGGGGGGTGGCGGTCCGCACGGGAGCCGTATCGTCCCGGTAAATGTTGCGGACCGCCGGGTGGTGGCCGCATATGGGTGGTGTGCGCGGTGCGGCGGCGGGGCCGGCTGCCCTGGGCCAGCGGGAGGTGTACATGTCGGGGCGGGCACCGCGCTGGGTGACATGGTTGCGTGACCGGGACCCGGACCTCGCGGCGACCCGCCGGGCCGGGCGTACCGCGCTGGTGATGCCCGCTCTGTTCGCCCTGTGCGGCGAGGTCTTCCACAACCCGACGATGGCGAGCTTCGCCGCGTTCGGGACGTTCTCGATGCTGCTGCTGGTCGACTACTCCGGTCCGATGGTGGAGCGGCTGCGGGCGCAGGCGGCACTCGCGGTGGCGTGGCTGGTGCTGATCTGCGTCGGGACGCTGGCGGCGGCCGACATCCGGCTCGCCGTGGCGGCCACGGTCGTGGTCGGGTTCGTGGTCCTCTTCTCCGGTGTGGTCAGCTCGGTCCTGGCCGGCAGCTCGACGGCGCTCCTGCTGGCCTTCGTGCTGCCGGTCAGCGCACCGGTATCGCTGTCCCAGCTGCCCGACCGCCTCGCCGGCGCGGGCCTGGCGGCGGCGGTGGCGCTGCCAGCCGTCGCCCTGCTGTGGCCGCGCCCCGTCGCCGATCCGCTCAGCGCCCCGGCGGCCGCCGTCTGCCGGGCCGCCGCCGGATATCTGCGCACCCGCGCGACCGTGCCGGCCCCGGCCGGGTCGGTGCCCTTCGCCGAGCGGTGCAGAGCGGCGGCGGAGCGCACCTCCCGTACCGGCGCGGACCTGCGGGAAGCCTTCGACGCCACCCCTTATCGTCCCACCGGCCTGTCCGCGACCTCACGTGCCCTGGTCCGGCTGGTCGACGAACTCACCTGGCTGTGCGCCGTCCTCGTGGACCGCTCCGACTACACCGCCGAGCCCCCCGGCTGTGATCCGGCCGCCCACAGCGTGCGCCGCGCCGCGGCCCAGGTCCTGGAGGCGGCCTGCGACCTGCTCACGGACCTGACGGGCGACACCGGCCCGCTGCGGGTCCGCGCCGAGGAGCTGCGGGCGGCGCTGACCGGGATGGAGCACAGCTCCACCGTCCGGGTGCCCGCCGAACACCCGGGCGGGAACAGCACAGCGGAGATCTACGGGTTCATCGCCACGCTCGACGTGTCCTTCCGCACCCAGGAGCTCGGCTTCGCCGTGCTGCAGATCGCCGACAACGTGGACATCGCGGCCACCGCCTGGCAGCGCAGCTGGCCCGAACGGCTGCTCGGCCGTGACCCGGGCGCGCTGGCCGCACCGCTGGCCTCCGCACGGGAACGGGCCGCCGCCCATCTCAGGCCCGACTCGGTGTGGATGCACAACAGTCTGCGCGGCGGCGTCGGCCTCGGCATCGCGGTGTTCCTGGCCGGGGCGACCGGTGTGGGGCACTCGTTCTGGGTCCTGCTGGGCACCCTGTCCGTGCTGCGTTCCAACGCGCTCAGCACCGGGCAGAACGCCGCCCGTGCCGTCCTCGGCACGGTGGCGGGCTCGATCATCGGCGCCGGGCTGCTGCATCTGATCGGCCATCACGGCACCGCGCTGTGGTTCGTGCTCCCGGTGGCCATCCTCTTCGCCGGCATCGCGCCCGCCGCCATCTCCTTCGCCGCCGGGCAGGCCGCGTTCACCGTCACGCTCGTGGTGCTGTTCAACATCGGCCACGACCCCAACTGGCATGTCGCCCTGCTGCGCGTCCAGGACATCGCGTTGGGGTGTGCGGTCAGCATCGTCGTCGCCGTGTTCTTCTGGCCGCGCGGCGCCCAGGCCGCCGTCCACAAGGCACTCGCCCAGGCGTACGACGACAGCGCCCGTTACCTCGGCGGCGCCGTCGACTACGCCCTCGGCCACCGCCACCCCGCCGACCCGGATCCGCAGGGCCGGGAGGCGGCGGCCTCCGCCCGCCGCCTCGACGACGCGTTCCGCAGCTTCCTGGCCGAACGCGGCGCCAAGCCGCTGTCGCTGGCCTGCACGACCACCCTCGTCTCGGGAGTCGTCGGACTGCGCCTGGCCGCCGACGCCGTCGTCTCCCTGTGGCAGGGTGAGGACCTGGCGCGCCTCCAGGCCGTGCGGGCCGACGCCCACTCCGCCGTCCTCGGGTCGGCTGCCCTCGTCACCGGCTGGTACCACGGGCTCGCGGCCAGCCTCGGCGACCACTCCCCCGTCCCCGACGTCGTCCCGCTGCGCCCCGAGGGTGCCGCGCGGCTGGTGGAGTCCGTCCGCACCGAACTCAGCGACGGTCAGGGCCGGGCCACCCCGGTGGCGGTCCGGATCATCTGGACCGACGACCACGTCGACGCCGCCCGCCGCCTCCAGCCAGGCCTCGCGGACGCGGCGAAGGCCCGGACGGGGGCACACCACGGCTGGCTGCGGAAGAGGTCCACCGGCTGACCGCGGATCCGGCCGCCTGGTGTCGAGGCCGTCGCCGTGCGTCGGCTCAGTCCGCGTTGGGGCGGGCGAGGCCCTGGTCGTAGGCGAAGATCACGGCCTGGACGCGGTCACGGGCGCCGATCTTGGCCAGGACGCGGCCGACGTGGGTCTTGACGGTGGACTCGGACAGGACGAACCGGGCGGCGATCTCACCGTTGCTCCAGCCCTTGCCGATGGCGACGAGGATCTCACGCTCGCGGTCGGTGAGGGAGCCGAGTCTCGGGTCCTCGGCACGGTCTCCGCGGTGGGCGGGGACGTAGCGGGTGAACTCGTCCAGGAGACGGCGGGTGAGGGCCGGGGCGATGACGGCGTCCCCGGCGGCGACGGCCCGGATGCCGGCGAGGAGTTCCTCGGCGTGCGCGTCCTTGAGGAGGAAACCGCTGGCGCCGGCACGGAGGGCGGCGTGGACGTATTCGTCGAGGTCGAAGGTGGTGAGCACGAGGACACGCGAACGCTCACCGGCGGCGACGATCCGGCGGGTGGCCTCGATGCCGTCCATGCCGGGCATGCGGATGTCCATCAGGACGACGTCCGGGCGCAGTTCGGCGGCCTTGCGGACGGCCTCGGCGCCGTGCGCGGCCTCGCCGACGACGTCGGTCTCGGGGACGGAGTCCAGGAGCATGCGGAAGCCGTAGCGCTGGAGCGGCTGGTCGTCGACGATGAGCACGGTGGTCACCGGGCACCGCCCTGGGGGGTGAGGTCGAGGACCGCCTCGACGCTCCATCCTCCGCCACGCGCGGGACCCGCGCTGACGGTCCCGCCGTACAGAGCCGCTCGTTCCCTCATGCCCACCAGTCCGTGTCCTTCCTCGTTCGGGGGTCCGGACGGCGCCGCGGGGCCGGTGTCCTGGACCCGGATGGCCAGCCGGCTGTCCTCGACGAGGATCGCCAGGTGCACCCGGGTGCCGGCGTCGGCGTGCTTCAGGGTGTTGGTGAGGGCTTCCTGGACGATGCGGTACACGGTCAGCTGCACCCCGCCGTCCAGGGCGTCCACGTCGCCGGAGGTGCGGTAGACGACCTCCAGTCCGGCGGCGCGTACCTTGGCGCACAGCGCGTCGAGGTCCGCGATGCCGGGCTGCGGGCTCAGCTCCGGGCCGCCCTCGGGGCCGTCCGCCGTCTCGCGCAGCACGCCGAGGACGCGCCGCAGCTCGCCGAGGGCCTGCCGGCCGGTGTCACCGATGAGCCGCAGGGCCTCCTTGCCCCGCTCCGGCGCGATGTCGGTGGCGTAGGCGCCGGCGTCGGCGAGCGTGATGATGACGGACAGGTTGTGGCCGACGATGTCGTGCATCTCGCGGGCGACCCGGGTGCGTTCGGTGGCCGTGGCCAGCCGGCTGCGCTGGTCGCGCTCTATCTCGAGCTGGGCGGCCCGCTCCCGCAGCCCGGCGAGCTGGGCCCGGCGGATCCGTACCGTCAGGCCGAGCGCGAGGGCCGCGGTGGCCGTGCTCAGCAGGAAGAACAGCGCGTCCCAGACCGACACGACCGGCGAGACGCGCACCGCCACCAGCGCCATGGCGCCTGCCATGACCCCGCACGCCCACGGCAGCCGCCGCAGCCGCCCGTGCAGGGTCAGGCTGTACAGGGCGATGAAGAGAGCGACGTCCGCGCGCAGCGCCGCGCCCAGGGCCCACTGGACGACGAACACCGCGGCGATGACACCGAAGGCCACCTCGGGCCTGCGCCGCCGCCACAGCAGGGGCAGCACCAGGCCGACCTGCACCGCCAGCATGCCCACGACGGACAACTGGGTGAAGGCGAACCGGAAGTGGCGCGGGCCGTCGCCGTCACCGTCACCGTCGTGGAACAGGTCGGGCAGGCAGAACATCAGGAAGACCAGGACCACGACGGTGGCGTCCAGCACCCACGGATGCCTCCGGTCGGCCTGCCGCAACCGCTGGCCGCCCCGGGAGAGCCGGGCGACCAGCGGTACCGTCCCGCTGATGTCGTCGATGGTCATGGATGTCACGCTGCCATGGTGCGGGTGTCAGACGTCGCTGCGCGCGAGCCGGTACGCCGCGCCGCCCAGTGCCAGCGCCGTCCAGCACAGGAAGACCAGCAGTCCGGCGCCCGACGACAGGGTCGTGGAGTCGTGCGTGAGGGCGAACATCGACTCTCCCGCGTTGGACGGCAGGTAGGGGCTGATGTTGTCCTGCCAGGAGCTGGGCAGCAGTGAGATCAGGCCCGGGACCAGCATCAGGGTGGCCACCAGCACCGAGATCCCGCCGGCCACCGACCGCAGCAGCGCGCCCAGGGCGACGCCGATCACCCCGACCAGGCCGAGGTAGAGCCCGGCACCCAGCAGGCTCCGCAGGACGCCCGCGTGCGACAGGCCCATGGCCGCGGGCGTGCCCGACACGATCCCGCTGCCGAACAGGAAGGCGACGAACGCGCCCAGCGTTCCCACCACCAGCGCGACCAGCCCGAACACGGCCGCCTTGGACCACAGCACGGGCAGCCGGCGCGGCACCGCCGCGAGTGTCGAGCGGATCATGCCGGTCGAGTACTCCCCCGCCGTGACCAGCACGCCGAGGACGCCCAGGGCCAGCTGGGCGAAGTTGGTCCCGAAGAGCGAGAGGCTGACGGCCGTGGAGGAGGCGAAGTCGTGGTCCATGTGCCCGGAGTTGATCCCCGACTTGTAGCGGCTCGCGGCGATCAGCCCGAACGCCACCAGGAACAGCAGGCCGAGGCCCAGGGTGATCCAGGTCGAGCGCAGGGACCACAGCTTGGCCCACTCCGAGGACAGCACCCGCCGGCCGGTCACCCGGTAGGCGGGGCGGGCCGGAACGGTCCGCGGTTCCTCGACGGTCGCGGTAAGGGTGCTCATGCGGGCCTCCCGAGGCTCTCGATCCCGGTCGTGGAGCCGTGGTACTCCACGGCATCCCTGGTCAGGTCCATGAACGCCTCCTCGAGCGACACGGTCCGCGCACTCAGCTCGAACAGCGCGATCCCGTGCTCGGCCGCCTTCAGCCCGATCTCCCGGGCGGTCACCCCGGTCACCTGGAGTTCCTCGGAGCCGATCCGGCCGGTGATGTCGACGCCCGGTCCCGCCAGGACGTCCCGCAGCCGCGCCGGATCCTGCGTGGCCACCGTCACGGTGTCACCGCCCGCCTCGCGGATCAGATCCCCCACGGTGGTGTCGGCCAGCAGTCGCCCACGGCCCACGATGATCAGGTGGTCGGCCACCAGAGCCATCTCGCTCATCAGGTGCGAGGACACGAACACCGTCCGGCCCTCTTCGGCGAGGGCCTTGAGCAGGGTGCGGATCCAGAGCACGCCCTCCGGGTCCAGGCCGTTGACCGGCTCGTCCAGCATCACCGTCTGCGGATCGCCCAGCAGCGCCGCCGCGATGCCCAGCCGCTGACCCATCCCGAGGGAGAAGGCGCCGGCCCGCTTCTTCGCCACGCTGCCCAGCCCGGCCAGCTCGATGACCTCGTCGACCCGGCGGCGCGGAATGCCGTGGGTCAGCGCGAGGGCCCTGAGGTGGTGGTACGCCGAGCGGCCCGGGTGGATCGACTTCGCCTCCAGCAGGGCGCCGACCTCCTGGAGCGGTGCCTGGTGACGGGCGTAGGGGTGGCCGTTCACGGTGACGGTGCCGCTCGTCGGGGCGTCGAGGCCGACGATCATGCGCATGGTCGTGGACTTGCCGGCGCCGTTGGGCCCCAGGAAGCCGGTCACCGTACCCGGCTTCACGACGAAGTCCAGGCTGTCGACCGCCGTCTTCTCGCCGTACCTCTTGGTCAATTGCCGTGCGTCGATCATGCGCGTGTCTTTCTGTCGGCCTCCGGCGCCACTCGTTTCCGACGCCGCACGCCAACGCTAGGCGCCGGATCACCCCGATCCCGTGGTACCGGGAGGCTGACGTGGGCCGAGCGGGTGGTACCTCGGTACCACGCGACTACCTGGGTGCCTTCCGCGCCCGTCGCGCCACGGCCATCGCCCACGGCCGGCCGCACCGCCCGCCGCTGCCGCGCGGCCCGCCCGCGACGTACGACGCCCGCGCCCGCGTCACCGACACTGACGTCACCGGGCCGCGGCGGTGGGCGCCCCGGCCGGCGTGGGCGTCAGCGAGCCCAGATGGTTGAGTGCCGCCTTGCCGAGGCTGTATGCGGCCATGCTGGCGGTCGGTACGGAACGGATCCGGCGGTCACCCCGCCGCACTTCACCTCGAGACAGGCCCGCTCCGCCGGTGCGCCGTACCGCCGGATTCCCACGCCTGCCTCGCCGTTCAGCCCGGTCTCCACGCGCCCGGACTGTCTTGACGCCGTAAGAACAGCCGATCTACGGTGAGCGCGAGCCACGAGTTCCGGTGTCAAGCCCTGGCTGGCCGGACGGCAACCCTCGACGCAGTGGGGTGCCCCAGGTGACGGCTCGGCGGAACTCTTCTTTCTGCAAGTGCGCTCACATCGGCCGCGAGGCGGCCCGGAACCCGGGGGGACGGCATGGCGAGAGCCGTGATGCTGTGCTCCCGGCTCCATGTCGACCTGCTGCTGGTGTCCAGCTGTCTGTGTCAGGGCTGATCACGCCCTCCGTCGGCCGGCCGTGCTGCCGTCCGCCGGTGTAACCCCTCTCCCGCTTTCTCTCACACGACCTCGCATGCCATGGCACAGCCCCGTGCCATGGCTGCCTCACGCACCCCTGATGCGGAAGTAGAGACTCCTGATGGCACTTCACAGCGGCCCGGCGCCGAGCAGACCCCTGCGCTCCGGCCTCGGCGCGCTCTCCCTCGGCACCGCTTTCCTGGTCGCCCTGACGGGCTGCACCAGCAGCAAGGACGGCAGCACCGCGAGCTCCGCCGCGGCGATCACCGTCGGTACGACCGACCAGGTCACCAGCCTCGACCCGGCGGGCTCGTGGGACGCGGGCTCCGGCACGATCGAGAGCGAGGTCTAGGCGACCCTGCTCAGCCAGCAGAACGGCTCCGCGAAGGTCTCCCCGGACCTGGCCACCGGGATCAAGCTGACCGGGCCCAAGGAGTACACGGTCACGCTCCAGAAGGGCCTGAAGTTCGCCAACGGTCACGAACTCACCTCCTCGGACGTCAAGTTCAGCTTCGAGCGGGACCTGAAGATCGCCGACGAGAACGGCCCGTCGTCGCTGCTGTACAACCTCGCCTCGGTCGCCGCCCCGGACCCGGCCACGGTCGTCTTCACCCTCAAGTCGGCCGACGACACGCTGTTCCCGCAGGTGCTGTCCACGGCCGCCGGCTACGTCGTGGACGAGCAGGTGTTCCCCGCGGACAAGATCCTCGACGACAAGTCGATCGTCACGGCCGAGCCGTGGAACGGGCCGTACGGCATCAAGAGCTACGACAAGAACTCGCTGGTGTCCTTCACCGCCAACGCGGAGTACAAGGGCCGACTGGGGGCGCCGAAGACGAAGAACGTCCAGCTCAAGTACTACACGGACGCCGGCAACCTGAAGCTCGACGTCCAGCAGGGCACCATCGACGCCGTCTACCGCACCCTCACCACCGCCGACCTGGACGACCTCGGCAGGCAGAAGGGCGTCAAGGTCCACACCGGCTCCGGCAACGGCATCCGCTACATCGTCTTCGACCTCGCCACCCAGCCGTACGGCACCAGGACGAAGAACGCCGACGCGAAGAAGGCCCTCGCCGTCCGGCAGGCGGTCGCGGACTCCGTCGACCGGTCCCAACTCGCCCAGCAGGTCTACAAGAACACCTACCAGCCGCTCTACAGCTCCGTCCCGGACGGCCTGACCGGCGCCACCCCCTCCTTCAAGTCGCGCTATGGCGACAAGCAGGGCGGCCCCGACAAGGCCGCGGCGGCGGCCCGGCTGAAGGCCGCGAAGGTGACCACCCCGGTGACGCTCAACCTGCAGTACAACAGCGACCATTACGGCTCGTCGTCGGCCGACGAGTACGCGCTGGTCAAGACCCAGCTGGAAGCCACCGGGCTCTTCAAGGTGAACCTCCAGTCGACCGAGTGGACCCAGTACGGCAAGGACCGCGTCAAGCACCTCTACCCGCTCTACCAGCTCGGCTGGTACGCCGACTACCTCGACGCCGACAACTACCTCTCGCCCTTCTACTCGGCCAACAGCTGGGTCGCCAACGGCTACGACGACCCCGCCGTGCGCGCGCTGATCAAGAAGGAGGAGACCGAGACGGACGCCACGAAGCGGACCGGGCTCCTGAAGCAGACGCAGGACAGGGCCGCCGCCCAGGTGCCGCTGCTGCCGCTGCTCCAGGGCTCCACCGCCATCGTCACCCGCAGCGACGTCAGCGGTGTGCCGGCCGAGCTGGACGCGACGTACCAGTTCCGCTGGGCGGGGCTCTCGAAGAAGTGAGCACTCTGACGCAGGAGACCCCCGGCGCCGTCGCCACCCCGGCCGACGGCGCCGCCGGGTACGGGTTCGCCCGCTACCTGGTGGTCCGCTTCCTCCTCATCATCCCCACCGTACTGATCCTGGTCAGTCTGGTCTTCTTCCTGATGCGGCTGACCGGCGACCCGATCAGCGCCGCCTTCGGCGACCGCCTCACCCCGGACCAGCTCCAGGCCAAGCTCCACCAGGCGGGCTATGACCGGCCGTTGCTCACCCAGTACCTGGACTACCTGCGCTCGCTGGCCACCGGTGACTTCGGCCGCACGGTCACCGACAACGAGCCGGTGACGCACGTCCTGGGCACGTACGGAGCCGCGACCGCCGAACTCGCCTGCTACGCACTGCTGGTGGCCCTGCTGATAGGCGTCCCGCTGGGCATGGTGGCGGCCGCCCACCGCGACCGGGCACCGGACGCGGTCCTGCGGCTCTTCGCGATCCTGACCTACGCCACGCCCGTGTTCTTCGTGGGTCTGCTGCTGAAGCTGGTCTTCGCGATCTGGCTCGGCTGGCTGCCCGCGTCGGGCCGGGCGAGCACCGGCGTCCAGCTCTTCCTCCAGGACCAGACCAGCACGACGGGCGTGTACCTGATCGACGCCCTGCGCAGCGGCGACGGCACGGCGATCGCCGACGTGCTCGAGCACGCCGTGCTGCCCGGGCTGGCCCTGGGCCTGCTCGTGGCCGGCGTCCTGCTCCGGCTGGTGCGCACGAACCTGATCGGCACGCTCTCCGCCGAGTACGTCGAGGCCGCCCGCTCCCGAGGCGTGGCCCCGCTCCGCCTGGTCACCCGGCACGCCACCCGGCCCGCGCTGATCCCCGTCGTCACGGTCCTGGGCCTCCAGGTCGCCGGGCTGCTCGGCGGGGCGGTGCTGACGGAGACGACCTTCGAGTGGAAGGGCCTCGGCTACGAGCTCGCCCACTACCTGACGGTCCGTGACTTCCCGGCGGTGCAGGGCATCGTGGCCCTGTTCGCCGTCGTCGTGGCGGTGACGAACTTCCTCGTCGACGTCGTCGCCGCGCTGATCGACCCGCGAGTGAGGTACTGAGTCATGGCACTGGTTCTGGCACGACGGCTGCCGCTACGGCTGCGGACGGGCGCGGGAGTGCAGCGGGCCACGCTGCTCACCGGCCTCGTCCTGACCGGGCTGTTCGTCCTCACCGCACTGCTGGGGCCGTTGCTCGCCCCACACGGCTACGCCCAACTCCGCGACAGTGCGGGCCTGTTCGGCTCCCAGCAGCATCCGAGCGGCGCCCATCCACTGGGCACCACCATCGCCGGGTACGACGTCCTGTCCCGGACGGTCTGGGGCGCGCGGACCGCGCTGCTGATCATCGTCGCCGCGTTGCTGCTGTCGGTGGGGCCGGGCACCGTGCTCGGCCTGCTCTCCGGCTATCTCGGGGGCAGGCTGGACCGGCTCCTTGTGGGGCTGGCCGACGCGCTGTACGCGTTTCCGCCGCTGCTGCTCGCCATCCTCATGTCGCTCGTGATCAGCGGCGGCCGGTCGAGTCTCGTCGGCGGTCTCGGGGCGGCCGCCTGCTCGGTCGCGGTGTCCTTCGTACCGCAGTACTTCCGGGTCGTACGGGCCGAGGTGATCCGGGTGAAGGCCGAGCCGTTCGTCGACGCGGCCCGGGTGATCGGCACCGGGCCGTGGCGCATCATGACCCGCCACGTGCTGCGCAACTCGGTGCGCACCCTCCCGCTGATCTTCACGATCAACGCGTCGGAGGCCATCCTCACCCTCGCCGGCCTGGGCTTCCTGGGCTTCGGCATCGAACCCAACTCCGCCGCCGAGTGGGGTTACGACCTCAACCGCGCGGTCGCCGACGTCACTTCGGGCATCTGGTGGACGGCGATCCCGCCCGGCCTGGGCATCGTGCTCACGGTTCTGGGCACGACCCTGCTCGGCGAGGGTCTCACGGACCTGGCCGACCCGCGGCTGCGGCGCCGGACAGGTGCCTCCGCCCTGCCCACGGACGGAGCTGGGGACGATGACTGACCTGCTGCGCATCGAGGACCTGCACGTCGGCTTCGCCACCGACACCGGCTCGGCTGCCGCCGTCCGCGGGGTCAGCCTGTCCGTCGCCCCCGGCGAGGTGCTGGCCCTGGTCGGCGAGAGCGGCAGCGGCAAGACCGTCACCGCCCGGTCGGTCCTCGGCCTGCTGCCCGACACCGCGACCGTGGGTGGCCGGGTGCTGCTCGGCGACGGCACCTCGGAGCC
The DNA here is from genome assembly GCF_040682795.1 of Streptomyces sp. NPDC051105. Lineage (NCBI taxonomy): Bacteria > Bacillati > Actinomycetota > Actinomycetes > Kitasatosporales > Streptomycetaceae > Streptomyces > Streptomyces sp. NPDC051105. The sequence goes on from NZ_JBFBBR010000020.1 coordinate 57,343, forward strand.
CGAGGAGAACGTGCTCACCGCGTCCCCGGCCTGCCTGCGCGCCCTGCGCGGCACGCAAGCCGCGATGGTCTTCCAGGAGCCCTCCACCGCGCTGAACCCCGTCTTCACCATCGGCTGGCAGCTCACCGAGGGCCTGCGCGCCCACGGGCGCGGCGGTGGCAGGGCCGAACGGCGGGCGCTCGCCGTGGAGTGGCTCGACAAGGTCGGCATCCCCGACCCGGCCACCCGCGTCGACCACTACCCGCACCAGCTGTCCGGTGGTCAGAAGCAGCGCGCCGTCATCGCCATGGCCCTCGCCCTGGGCACCCGGCTCCTCGTCGCCGATGAGCCGACCACCGCCCTGGACGTCACGGTCCAGGCGGAGATCCTGGAACTGCTGCACCGCTGCCGCATCGACTTCGGCACCGCCGTGCTGCTCATCACCCACAACATGGGAGTCGTCGCCGACCTCGCCGACCGGGTGGTGGTCATGCGGGCCGGAAAGGTGGTGGAACAAGCGCCGGTGCGTGATCTGTTCGCGGCGCCCACCCATCCGTACACCCGGGAACTCCTCGCCGCCGTACCAGGTTTCGGTACCGGCGGACGTGCCGGGCCGGAGCCGGCGGACGGTGGGGTCCAGTCGGTCGTGCGGGCCTCTGGGCTGGTCGTCGACTACCCGGGGCGGCTGGGGCGCAAGGGCTTCCGGGCGGTGGACGGGGTGAGCTTCGAGATCCGGCCGGGTGAGGTGCTCGGGCTGGTCGGTGAGAGCGGTAGCGGCAAGACCACCATCGGGCGGGCCATCGCCGGGCTGACCGCGGTGACGGGCGGCCGACTGGAGCTGTTCGGCGAGCCGTTGACACGGACGTCACGGAAGTCGAGGACGGCCGGGCGCATCGGGTTCGTCTTCCAGGACCCCGCCACCAGCTTCAACCCCCTGCTGACGATCGCCGAGAGCATCGCGGAACCGCTCGTCGTGCACCGGCGGGAGCTGGGCGCGAAGGAGATCCGGGCGCAGGCCGAGTCGCTGCTCGAAGCGGTGCGCCTGCCACGCGCCTACGCGGACCGCTACCCGCACGAGCTCAGCGGCGGCCAGCGTCAGCGCGCCGGCCTCGCGAGGGCACTCGCGCTGCGGCCGGGGCTGCTGATCGCGGACGAGCCGACCTCCGCGCTGGACGTGTCCGTGCAGGCCAAGGTGCTCGATCTGTTCGGCGAGCTCCAGCGCGAACTGGGCTTCGCGGCGCTGTTCGTCAGCCACGACCTGGCCGTGGTCGAACAGGTCGCCCACCGGGTGGTGGTACTGCACCGGGGGCGGATCGCCGAGGAGGGCACCACCGGCCAGGTGCTCGGCAGCCCGCAGGACGCCTACACCCGCCGGCTCGTCGCCGCCCTGCCCGTGCCCGACCCGGTCCGGCAGGCGAGACGTCAGCAACGCCCCGTGGAGGAAGGAGTGGCCGGCTCATGACCGACGGCACACTGATCGAGGAAGTACTCAGCAGCACGCCTGTCTTCGACGGCCACAACGACCTGCCGGTGGCACTGCGCGCGCGGGCCGGCTACAGCGTCGAGGGGCTCGACGACGGCCGCCCGGAGCTGCATACAGACCTGCCCCGGCTGCGCGCCGGAGGGGTGGGCGCGCAGTTCTGGTCGGTGTACGTCTCCTCCAGGCTGTCCGAGCCCGAGGCGGTGGTGGCCACGCTGGAGCAGATCGACGCCGTCTACCGGCTCGCCGCCCGCTACCCCGACGCCTTGCGGATCGCCTACACCGCCGCCGACGTCGAGACGGCCTTCGCCGAGGGGCGCATCGCCTCCCTGATCGGTGTCGAGGGCGGCCACAGCCTCGCCGAGTCGCCCGGTGTGCTGCGCTCGTACGCCCGGCTCGGCGTGCGCTACGTGACCCTGACCCACAACGACAACACCTCCTGGGCCGACTCGGCCACCGACGAGCCGGTGGTCGGCGGTCTCAACGACACCGGCCGGGCGATCGTCGCCGAACTGAACCGCACCGGCGTGCTCGTGGACCTCTCCCATGTCGCCGAGTCCACGCAGCGCGCGGCCCTCGCCGTCTCCACCGCCCCGGTGCTGTTCAGCCACTCCTCCGCGCGGGCCCTCAACGACCACCCCCGCAACGTGAGCGACGAGGTACTGGAGCTGCTCCCCGGCAACGGGGGCGTGATCCAGCTGACCTTCGTGCCGTACTTCATCTCCGCCGACGTCGCCGCCTGGGGCCAAGCGCTCCAGGACGAACGCGCACGCCTGGGGCTGCCCGCCGTGCCCTGGAGCTGGCCGCGCGCACCACGCCCGGGCGAGGATCCGGCGCGGGTCGCCGAGGAGCACGCGGAGGCCTTCGGTGCGGCGCCCGACGACCGGTTGAAGAGCTGGCTCGATGCCCACCCCCGCCCCGACGTGACGGTCGCTCAGGTCGCCGACCACGTGGAGCACGCGCGTGCGGTGGCCGGGGTGGACCACATCGGTCTCGGCGGCGACTACGACGGGGTGGACCATCAGCCGACCGGCCTCGCCGACGTCTCGGGCTATCCGGTCCTGCTGCGTGAACTCGCCGACCGCGGCTGGTCGCGGCCCGAGCTGGAGGCCCTGACCGGCCGGAACGTCCTGCGTGTGCTGCGCGCCGCCGAGGAGTGGGCCACCGAGCCGCTGTGGCCCACGGTCCCGCTGCGCTGACCGATCGGTCCACACCGGCCGACGCCCCGGCGGGTGTGGACCGCGTCGCATGTCCTTGACACCCGCGGGGGCGGGCGACGTACGGTGAACCGATCGGTTTCGGACGGGTGGAGGCCCTTGATGCACGTATCCGGCGCGGCACCGCGAGGTGGGCGCTGCGGCGTGCGACTGATCATGCGCCGGCATGTCGACTACTGCCGCACCTGCTCCGCCGTCTGTCCTTCCGGACACCGCCTCTGACCCCTGCGGCCCGTCTCGCAACACGGTCCCGCAGGCCCGTTCGCAGGTCCCGTACGCCGTGGCCACGCCCAGTCCCGCGCGCCGTCGTCACACCCGGCACCTCTGGTCGTCGCCACGCCTTGCTCGTACGTCGTGGCTTCGTCCGGCTCTCGTCCCCTGCCGTCGCCCGGCTCGCTCGTCGTGGCCGGGCGGCCGCGAGTTCCCGTGTTTCCCGGAAGGAACGTCCCATGTCCGGCCCCGCCCTGCACCTCGCCGTCGAGATCGACGGTGACGGCGCCCACCCCGCGGCCTGGCGCCGCGCCGCCCACGCACCCGACCTGCTGCTCACCCCGCGCCGGGTGGCCGGGCTCGCCGCCGTCGCCGAGAACGCCGGGTTCACCCTGATCACCCTGGACGACGGGGTGCTGCCGCCCGGTGCCGCGCCGGATCCCGTCGGCCGGATCGGGGCGGTGGAGCGGGCGGCGTACGTCGCCGCGTCCACGAGCACGATCGGGATCGCGCCCGTCGTCCCGGTCACCTATGCCGAACCCTTCCATGTCTCCAGCCAGTTGGCGTCCCTGGACCACATCTCCGCCGGCCGCGCCGGCTGGGTGGTGACGGAGGAGGGCGACCCCAGGGCGGCCCGGGTGTGGGGGCGCCCTCTGGTCGCCGACGCGGCCGGGCGGGCCCGGGAGTCCCGGGACGGGGTGGAGGTGGCCCGCGCCCTGTGGGACTCGTGGGAGGACGACGCGGTCATCCGGTCCGTGGCCACGAGCCGTTACCTCGACCGCGAGCGGCTGCACTACATCGACTTCACCGGGGAGACCTACGCCGTCAAGGGCCCGGCGATCGTGCCGCGCCCGCCGCAGGGGCAGCTCGTCGTCCTGGGCCGGGCGGACCGGGTGCCCGCCGCGCGGCTCGACGTCGCCCTGGTCGAGGGCCGCGACCCGGCGTCGGTCGCCGCGGCCGCCGCCGGTGCCGGCACGCCCCGTGTCTTCGCCGAGGTCGAGGTGGCGCTGGACACGCCGGAGACGACCGGCGCCGAGCGCGTCGCCGACCTGGAACGCCATGCCCCGTGGGACGACCGCGGACGGCTGCGGCACGTCGGCTCGGCGGACGGACTGGTGGCTGTTCTCGATGAGTTGAGCCGTCACGTCCACGGGGTGCGACTGCATCCCCTCGTACTGGACGAGGATCTGCCCGTCCTCTCCCGCCTCGTCCTGCCGGCCCTGTCCGCGCGGCGCCTGGTCGCCCGCCCGCTGCCCGGCACGTCCCTGCGCTCGACCCTGGGTCTGGAGCGCCCCGCCAACCGTTTCGCGGCCGCGGCCGTCCAGGAGGAGACCCGATGACCCGCACCGACCCCCTCGACGTCCCCCGGCCGGACGCCCAGCTGCATTTCGGCGTGTTCTTCCAGGGCGTGAACCACTGGACCATCTGGTCCGCCCCCGACAGCGGCTCGCAGATCGACCCCGCCTCCTTCCGGCGGGTCGCCCAGGCCGCCGAACGGGGCCTGTTCGACGCGTTCTTCCTCGGTGAGGGACTGCGGCTGCGCGAGGTCGACGGCAGGATCCACGATCTCGACGTGGCCGGACGGCCCGATGCCATCACCCAGCTCGCGGCGCTGGCCGCGGTCACCCGCCGGATCGGCCTGGTCTCCACCTCCAACTCCACCTTCAACGAGCCGGCGGACCTCGCCCGCCGCCTCTCCGGCCTCGACCTCCTCTCCGAGGGCCGGGCCGGCTGGAACGTGGTGACCACCGACAACGCCTGGACCGGCGCCAACTTCCGCCGCGGCGGCTACCTCGACCACGCCGACCGCTACCGGCGCGCCGAGGAGTTCCTCACCGTGGCCCGCGCCCTGTGGGACGGCTGGGACGATCGGGCGGTCGCCACGTCCGTGGCCGCGCCCGCCTGGTCGGTGCCCGGCGCCGTACGCCAAGTACGCCACCGGGGAGCGCAGTTCGACGTCGATCTCGCCCCCACCCTGCCGCGCAGCGCCCAGGGCCACCCGGTGATCTTCCAGGCCGGTGACTCGGGCGAGGGGCGCGACTTCGCCGCCCGCAACGCCGACGTCATCTTCTCCGCGCACGGCGACGACTTCGACGACGCGCTGGCCTTCGCCGAGGACATCCGGAGCCGGCTGCGGGCGGTCGGGCGGCCCGACGACGACCTGCGGATTCTGCCCGGCACCGAGATCATCATCGGCGCCACCGAGGAGGAGGCGCAGGAGAAGAAGCGCTGGATCCGGCTCCAGCAGGTCACGCCCGCCACGGCGCTGGGGATCGCCGGTCTGCTGTGGGGCATCGACCTGTCCGACCGTGACGCCGACGGGCCGCTGCCCGCGGAGGACCCGGTCGTCGCCGAGAACGACGGTTCCTTCGGGGCGCGGCGCATCGCCGATCCGCGCACGGTGGTGGCCGAATGGCGGGCGAAGGCGGAGGCGCACGGCTGGTCGCTGCGCGAGACCGTCATCGCGCTCGGTCCGCAGCGTGGGCACGTCGGCACGCCGTCCGGCCTGGCCGACAAGTTCGCCCGGTTCGTGCGGCACGGCGCGGTCGACGGCTTCAACGTCACGCCGTACCTCATCCCCGACGGCCTCGACGACATCGTCGACCTGCTCGTCCCGGAACTCCAGGAACGCGGGGTCTACCGCACCGCGTACACCGGCAGCACACTGCGCGAACACCTCGGCCTGCGGGCACCGCTCACCCACCGCTCCGCACCCGAGCGACGGCAGGCCGGCTGAACACGTCTCCCCCCGTCGCACCGGACCGGCACCGGCTCCTCGCTCGCCGGAGCGACGGGGGAACGCACCGCCCGGCTCAGCCCGCCCCGTGCCCCGTGAACGCGAGCACGGTCTTTCCGTGGGTCCGCCCGGCCTCGTGACGGCGGTGGACCTCGACGACGTCCGACGACGCGACGACGGTCGGCGGGGTGTAGGGCAGTTCGCCGGAGGCCAGCGCGGACAGCGCCCTGGAGAGGTGTTCGCCGATGGTGGCGGGGGAACGGCGGGCGACGTCACCGATGTTGTATCCGGCGATGGTCTTGTTGTTCTTCCACAGGTCCCAGACGTCCGCCGTCCAGTCGGCGTCACGTCCGAGGTCCCCGTAGGTGACCACCCGGCCGAAGGGGGCCAGTACCCGCAGGCCGGCGTGGCGCACCGGACCGCCGACGGGGTCCAGCACCAGGTCCACCCCGCGCCCAGCGGTGGCCTCCCGGACCGCGTCCTCGAAGTCCTCCCGGACGAACAGGGCGTCGTAGCCCAGTTCGGCGGCCAGTTGTGTCTTCGTCGCGGAGCCGACCGTGCCGAAGACCCGGGCGGCGCCACGCGCTCGCGCGATGCGCGCGGCGGCCGAACCGACTCCGCCGGCCGCGGCATGGATCAGGACCGTGTCGCCCTCGTGGAGCCGCCCCGCCTCCGTCAGCACCCCGTAGGCCGTCGGATAGACGCACGGCACCCCGGCCGCGTGCGCGAGCGGAAGCACACCGACCGGGCGGACGAAGTCCGTGTCGACGACGGCGAACTCCGCGTATCCGCCGAAGGCCGGAAGGTAGGCCGCGACCTGTTCGCCGACAGCCGGACCCGTCGCCCCGCTGCCGAGCGCTGCCACCGTGCCGGAGACTTCCAGCCCGGGCACGTCGTAGCCGCCGGGGCCGTCGGGCTCGCCGAACTCGCCCCGTCGGTGCTGGACCTCGGCGAAGTTCACACCGGCGTACGCGACCTCGATCAGCACCTGACCCGGGGCCGGCCGCGGGGTCGGTACCTGGATCTCTTCCAGGACTTCCGGTCCGCCGTTCGACTTGAATCCGTATGCACGCACGTGGCGTCCTTCTCTACTCGATCGATGCGCAGGCCCGAGGCCATCCCGCGGAGCGCCGTTGCTCCATCACCCCGACTCGCGGTCCCCACAGGTGTCCTGACGACCCGAAACCCTTCAGCGGCAACATCACGAAGCGCTTCGCCATTCCGCTCGGGGGCCAGGATCGTCCGGGTCACCGGCAGGTCCGGCGCCGTACGGACGCGTCCCGGTCACGCTGCCGGTCGAGCACGTCGTCGGCCGGGCAGCGGCCACGGCTGACATAGCGGTCGGTGTAGGCGGCGACGGCGTCCATGACCCTGGTGCTCGCGCCCAGCCGGGGCAGGACGTCCAGCGCCGCGCCGAAACAGGTCACGGCAGCCCGCTTCAGCTCCGGGTCGGCAAGCCCGTGGCGCGCCGCGTCGGCCCACAGCGGATTGTGCGGAGCCGGGGTCCCGGCGGCCCGCTCGACCAGGGGCTCCACCGCCCGGTTCGCGATCGCCGCGGCACCGGGGTCGTCGAACAGGGCCGTGGCCACGGCGAGCGGCACGATCCACCCGTCGTCGCCGGGCTGTGCGTCGATCATGCGCAGTTCCAGGTATCCGCGCGGCCTGACGGGCGGAAACAGGGTGCTGATGTGATAGTCGAGGTCCGCGTGGGTCGGCGGGCGCATGGTGCGCGAGCGGGTCCACTCGCGGAAGCTCACTTTGTCCGGCACCTCCCAGGGACCGTCCCGCCGTACGCACATCACCGGTGCGTCCAGGACGCGCCGGACCCAGGCACGGCGCGGGTCGGGGACCAGGGAGGGCCCGCCGGCCCGTCCCGGATCGACTTCCGCCCACATCAGCTGCCGCGTGGACAGCCAGCCCGTGGCGCGCCCCTCAGCCATGGGCGAGTTCGCGAACGCCGCGACCAGGACCGCGCCCAGGTGGTGTGCCAGCCACCAGCGGCGCGCGAATCCCATGACGCCGGGTTCCTCCCGTCCGGCGTCGAGGCAGACCTGGACGGAGGCCGAGGTACACATCAGGGTTCGTCCCGCCGGACCCGTACGGTCGAGGCAGGCCTCCATGGCGTCGTAGCGCCGCTCCCGCAGGAACCGGCGGGGCGGCTGCCAGGGATCGACGCCCATCCCGGCCAGGGTCAGGCCGTGCGCGCGCAGCGCGGTGCGTACGGCCGCAAGATCGGCGGAGACCTCCGAGACGCACTGGGCCAGCGACGGGGCCGGCCGGGAGCTCAGCTCCACCTGACCGCCGGGCTCGACGCTCAGCCCGGACGTCAGCGGGAGGGTTCGCAGTACGGCGTGGGCCGCTTCCAGGTCTTCCCGGCCCACGACGTCGTGCGGCGCACGCTCCCGGTGGACAAGCCATTCCACCTCGACACCGACGCTGCGCGGCGGGCCCGTCTTGAAGCAGATCCCCTCGACCAGCACCTCCGCCTCGTGTTCGGAGACAGCAGGACCATCAACGCCGCACTCCGGTGAAACCGACATCCGGGAGCCTCCTGAGCCGCCTCAGGGCCGTCGGGGATCCGACGTCCGGTACGCGCCGCCGTATCTGCTGCCAGAGTCCGCCGTCCCGCCCTGTCATGACAAGAGCGCACTTTCCAGACACCTGGGCGTGCGGCACCCCGCGACGGGCGTCTCGGGAGGTGCCGGGCCGCCCTCAGCCCGTCGCGGGCCCGCTGTCGGTGTCCCGGCGTACCTTCTGGCGGATACGCGTGTCCCGGCCGTGGTCGTGGTGCCCCAGCACGCGCGGCCGGACCCTCGTCGTCGGCCGCCCGGATCGCCTCGGTGACCGCCCGGTTTCCGGCGAGGGTCGCTCCGAGCCGCGTCCTGCTCAGTGATCCGTCACACCACGCTCACCGGATGCCGGACCACCGCGTCGAACAAGTAGCCCTGTGTGTTCGGTACGGCGACGTCCGGCTGAGTACGGCCGGCTGCGTCCGTGGCACGGGCCAGCAGGTGGGTGGCGCCGGGTTCCTCGGGCTGCCAACCGAGGGACCAGCGGGTCCAGGTACCGGCGCGGGGGCGGTCGTGCAGGCGGGCAGGGCGCCAGTTCACCCCGCCGTCGGTGCTGACGTCGACCCGGGCGACGGCGCCCGCGCCCGACCATGACCGTCCGTGCAGTACGTGTCCGCGACCCGCCGTGAACGTGGCCCCGCTCGCCAGCTCGAAGGCGCTCTTCGTCGCCTGCCGAGTGAGCGGTGCGCTGCCGCCCTCCGGGTAGGAGGGGCCGAACAGCCGGTAGAAGGTGGTGTTCCAGGGCGAGTAGAGAGGCTGCGCGGACACCTGGATGTCGCCGACCCATTTGATCGACGCGATCCCCACCCAGGAGGGCACCAGCACCCGCACCGGGTAGCCGTGATCGTACGGAAGCCGCTCGCCGTTCATCTCGTACGCGAGCAGTACGTCGTCCAGAGCCTTGGCCAGCGGCAGCGGACGGCGTACCCGGCCCAGGCTCTCGCCGCCGCTGACGTACTCGGCGTCCAGACCGCGCGGCTGCACGTCCACGGCGTGGGGGGACAGACCGGCCCTGCGCAGCACGTCGGCGAGGCGCACCCCGCGCCAGCGCGCCACCCCGATCGCTCCCAGGGTCCACGCGGTGCCGGTGACCGTCTCGCCCTGCTGTGTCGTGTAGTAGGAGCGGCCGTTGCCTGCGCACTCCACGAAGGCAGTCCGGGTGACGGCGGGCAGGGCGCGCAGATCGTCGTACCCGAACTCCACCGGTCGGTCCTCACCGGGGTTGCCGCGCAGCCCGTTCCCCCACAGCCTCAGCCGCCAGTCGTCGGCCTCCAGCAGGGGGGTGGCGGTGTGGTTGCGTACGAAGAACAGCTCGTTGGGGGTGTGGTGGCCGGTTCCGCGCAGCGCCTCCCAGCGGGTCTCGGCGTTGGTACCGCGCTCGATGAACCACTCGGGCGGCAGCGGCTTGACGATTCCGGCGACGGCGGCGCGGGCGGAGCGGGGGTTCCCGAGTGCGGTCCCGGCGGCGGTGGCGGCGAGCAGGGTGAGCAGCCGACGGCGGGTGACCCCGTCAGCCCTGGCCTCACCGGCGAGCCACTGGCGCAGCCTTAGGCGGTCGTAGTCGGTTTCGTGGCGGTGCCCGGAGGAGTGGGCAGCAGACATGGCGGGTCCTCGTCATGAGAGGGGTGAAGGAGCACGGCAGGGGGCGGCACGGGCCACGGCCGGGGCATCCGGCGGCAGCCCACACGATTTCCTTTTCCACGGATCGGCAGAAACCGGTCCACGTTGATCTCCCGTTCGGCCAGGCCGAGCAGCCGGCGCGCCTCCCGGGTCCGGTGGTCGTGGCCGAAGACGGTGAGCGTGCCGGTAGTGGGACGGACGATGCTGCACACCGAGCCGATCAGCGTGGTCTTGCCGGCGCCGTTCGGGCCGAGCAGACCGAAGAAGGTCCCGCTGGGGATCTCCAGGTCCAGCCCGGCCACTACGGTGAAGCCGTCCTCGTACGTCTTGCCAGCCCCCTGGACGCGCAGGGCCGGCGGTCCGGTTTCAGCCATCGGAACGGTGGAACTGGTTGGCCGGTACCGGCAGCCCGTAGTGCTCGCGCAGCGTCGTGCCCTCGTACTCCTCCCGGAACAGGCCCTTGCCGCGCAGGATCGGCAGCACGTGCTGGACGAAGGCCGCCAGGCCGGACGGCAGGGCCGGTGCCATGATGTTGAATCCGTCGGCGGCACCGCCCTCGAACCAGGTGATGATCGTGTCCGCCACCTGCTCGGGCGTGCCGATGAACTCGAAGTGGCCGCGGCCGCCGCCGAGCCGCGAGATGATCTGGCGGACCGTTAGTTTCTCGCGTAGGGCAAGCTCGATGATGAGGTCGGAGCGGCTCTGCGAGCCCTCCAGCTTGGGCCGGGCGAGGATGAAGTCGGGGAGCGGGCCGTCGAGTTCGAACACCGACGGTTCGGTCTCGAAGACCGATGCCAGCTGACGCAGCCCGTACTCCGGTACGCGCAGCTCGTCGAACTCCTTCGCCAGCGCCCGGGCCTCCTCCTCGGTCGACCCGATGTACGGGACGATGCCCGGCAGCACGATCACGCCGTCCGGGTCTCGCCCCGCAGCGCGGGTCCTGGCCTTGATGTCGGCGTAGAAGGCGGCGGCGCGCTCGTACGTCCGGTGGGCGGTGAAGATCGCCTCGGCGTGCCGGGCGGCGAAGTCCTTGCCGTCCTCGGAGGAGCCGGCCTGGACGAGCAGCGGGTAACCCTGGGGCGGGCGCTCGACGTTGAGCGGTCCTGCCACCGAGAAGTGCGTGCCCCGGTGGTCGAGCCGGTGCAGCCGGCCCGGGTCCGCGTACCGCCCCGTGGCCTTGTCCGCCACGACGGCCTCGGACTCCCAGCTGTCCCAGAGCGCCTTGGCGACCTGGAGGAACTCGTCGGCCCTGGCGTAGCGCAGGGCGTGGTCGGGACGGTCGGCGAGGCCGAAGTTGGCCGCCTCGTCGGCGCCCGCCGAGGTGACGATGTTCCAGCCGGCGCGGCCACCGCTGACATGGTCGACGGAGGCGAGGCGGCGGGCGAGGTTGTAGGGCTCGTTGTACGTCGTCGACACGGTCGCGATGAGGCCGATCCTGCTGGTCGCCTGGGACAGCACGGTCAGCAGCGTCAGCGGTTCGAGTTGGCCGGGCGGCCGGAACTCGCCGGTGCCGTTCAGGGCCGGCCCGTCCGCGAGGAACAGCGAGTCGAACTTGGCGCTCTCGGCCAGCCGGGCCAGCTCGATCCAGTGCCGCAGGTCGAAGTCCGCCCGCGGGTCGCTGTGCGGGAGCCGCCAGGCGGCCTCGTGGTGGCCGGCCTCCATCAGGAAGGCGTTGAGGTGGAGCCGGCGGCGTCTCTCGCTGACGTGGCTCACGTGGCTCACGAGGTGACCTCCAGCTTCGAGCTGTCGTAGCCGGCCGGGAGGAGGTTGTCGGTGATCGACGCGACGTCGACCGTCTTGGTGATCTGGCCCGCCTCCAGGAAGGCGTCGGCGAGCTTCTGCTCCGCCGCGATGTCCGACTTCTCCACCGGGGTGACGCGGGTCTCGAAGGTCTCCAGGGAGGCCTTCGCGTCGGCCAGCGGGATGCCCTCTTCCTTGGAGACGGCCTCGGCGTACTTGTCCTCGTGCTTGATGGCCCAGGCGAACTCGTGGGCCAGCCGCTTGAGGACGTCCGTGAGGGCCGCCCGCTTCGTCTTGTCGTTCAGCGACTTCTCGCTCGCGACGTAGTAGCTGCTCGTCTGGTCGATGGGCGGAAGGCCCTTCGCCAGGATCCGCGCACCGTTCTTCACCGCGATGGCCGACTGCGGGTTCCAGATCGACCAGGCGTCCACCTTTCCGGTGTTGAACGCCGTCGCGCCGGCCGCCGGATCCAGGAAGACCAGCTTCACGTCCTTGGGGCCGAGACCGACGCTCTTGAGGGCGTTGAGGGCGAGACCGTGGGCAGAACTGCCCTGCGGGACGGCGAGTTTCTTGCCCTTGAGGTCCGCGAGCGTCTTCAGCGTCGAGCCCTTCGGCACGATGATGTTCTCGTTGGCCTGGTCGGGCCTCAGGGAACGGTTCACGGCGACGACCTTGAAGCCGTACTCCTTCGCGGCGCCGGTGATGGGCGGTACGTCGCCGACGCTGCCCAGGTCGATGTCGCCCGACGCGGCGGCCTGGACGAGCGGCGGCCCGTAGGTGAAGCGGGCGAACTTCACCTTGTACGGCGCGTTGTCGAAGACGCCGGTGATCTTCGCCAGCTCCTGGCTGCCGTCGCCGCCGTTGTCACCGATGGTGAACGTGTAGTTCTTCCACTCGGGGTGGCTGTCGGCACTCGATCCGCTCACGTTGCTCAGCGGTGCCGCCGCCTCCGACTCCGATCCGCAGGCGGCGAGGGGACCCGCGAGGGCGAGCAGGCCGAGGGCGCCGACTGTTCGGGCAAATCTTGTGGGCATGGTTCTCACGTGCTTTCTGTGCAGGGACGGGGCGGGCGGGAGCGGGGGGGATGACTGGCTTGGATTCAGTGCTGGTTGGCGAGACCGAGGTCTTCGAGGAGCGCGGCGCGTAGTTCCTCGCGGGCGACGCTCGCCTCGCGGTCGGCGGCGGACAGCTCGACCAGGTGCGAGGTGCCGATGCGTCCGTTGCTCATGACGACGACGCGGTCGGCCAGCGCGATCGCCTCGTCGACGTCGTGGGTGACGAGCAGCATGGCCGCGTGATGCCTGCTGCGCAGCGCCCGCACGAGGTCGTGCATGCGCAGCCGCGTGATCGCGTCGAGTGCCGCGAACGGCTCATCGAGCAGCACGAGTTCGGGCTCCGAGACCAATGCCCGGGCCAGGGACACCCGTTGGGCCTCGCCGCCGGAGAGTTCCTTGGGCCACGCCTTCTCGCGGCCCGCGAGCCCGACCTCGGCGAGCACGTCGAGGGCCCGCTGGTCGGCGTCCGGTCCGTGCAGGCCGAGGGTGATGTTGCGCAGTACCCGCTGCCACGGCAGCAGCCGGTCGGCCTGGAAGACGATCGCGCGCCTGGCCGGGACCTCCACCCGCCCGCCGTCGGGCCGGTCGAGACCGGCGAGCAGCCGCAGGAGGGTGCTCTTGCCGCAGCCGGAGGGGCCCAGCAGGACCACCAGCTCCTCGTCGGCGATGGCGAGGTCCAGCTGATCCAGGACGACCCGCTCGCCGAACCGCCGGACGACCTTCTCCACGGCGGCGCCGGTCTGCTGCCGGGGCTGTGCCCGGACGGTGGTGCTCATGACGCCTCATAACTGGGACGCCACCGCAGCAGCACCCGCTCGAGAACCCGGACGAACTGGTCGGCGAGCAGACCGAGGAGCGAGTAGATCACCAGCCCCACGAAGACCTGGTCGGTCTGCAGGTACGTCTGCCCCTGCGTGATGAGGAAGCCGAGGCCCTTGTCGGCGTTGACCGTCTCGGCCGCGACCAGGCCCAGGACGCTGTAGGCGAGCGAGAACCGCAGGCCCACCAGGAATCCCGGCAGGGCTCCGGGCACCAGCACCCGTGTCACCAGCCGCCAGGTGCCCGCTCCCGTCGTCCGTGCCATCTCGATGAGCCGCTGGTCGACACCGCGGATCGCGGCGAAGAGGTTGACGTACATGGGGACGCCGGCGCCGAAGGAGATCAGCAGCACCTTCGTCAGCTCGTCGATGCCGAACCACACGATCATCAGCGGCAGTACCGCCAGCAGCGGGATCGTGTTCAGGATCTGCACGACGCCGTTGAACAGGTACTCGCCGCTGCGCAGCAGCCCGCCCAGTACCCCGCTGACGATGCCCACGGTCAGCCCGACGGCCAGGCCGATGCCGGCGCGTTGCAGCGAGATGGCCAGGTCGGGTCCGAGGACGCCCTGTCGCCACAGGTCGACGGCGGACCCGACGATGGAGGTCGGCGCCGGGGCGTAGGTCTTCTGCAGCACTCCAGCCCTGGCGAGGATCTCCCAGGCGATGAGGATCACGACCGGGGTGGTGTAGATGCCCAGCGGCCAGCGCAGCCGCTCGCGGAGCGTGTGCAGCGGGGTCCGGCGGCGGGCGTCGAGCGGCAGGAACACCTCGCGTCCGGGCACGCCCGTCGTCTCGGCGACCGCCGGGACGACGGCCGGCCTCTTGAGGCTGACCTCGGTCATGCCGCCACCTCCAGCACCTTGCTGTAGTGCGAGGCGTCGCCCACGAGTTGTTCGCTGCGCCAGCCGTCGACGCCGACCGGCACGTCTCCGGCGACCGTCACCCGGTTGAGGCGGCGCGGGTGGTCGTCGTAGTTGTCGACCCCGTAGTGCTGGGTGATCCTGTTGTCGAAGATCAGCAGCTGGCCGGGGGCCCAGGTCCAGCGCAGGATGTTCTCCGGGCGGGTCACGTACGACTGGAAGATGCGCAGCAGATCGGCCGAGTCACTGTGCGACAGGCCTGCGATGCGCTTGGCGAAGCCGCCGATGAACAACCCGCGTTCGCCCGTCAGCGGATGTACGCGCACGAGGGGATGCTCCGTCTCGTACGGTGTCGAGACGAAGACCCGGTCGTACGCCCGCTGTTCGGGCGTCGTGGCGGCGGGGCGCGCGTAGTCGTACTGGTTGGTGTGCACGACCCGCAGCGAGTCGGCCAGGGCCCGCAGCGGCTCGGGCAGGTCGCGGTAGGCCGCGGCGGCGTTCGCGACGAGCGTCTCGCCGCCGTAGGGCGTGGTCACGATGGACCGGAGCGTGGTGAGCTGGGGCGGGTTGAGCACGAAGGTGACGTCCGTGTGCCACTCGTTGGCCTTGGACGTCTCGCTGTCGACGGCGAGCACGTTCGTCGTCCCGTCGGCGGCCGGCACGTTCGGGTGGGCGGTCGTCAGGTCGCCGAACCAGCCGGCCACCCGCTCCTGACCGGCGTTGTCGAGGTTCACGTCGTCGAACACGATCGCCTTGTGCTCGTCGAGGGCATGACGGAGCGCCGTGACCGTCGAGGGATCGGCGGGCGCGGCGAGGTCGACGCCGTCGACGAGCGCGCCGATGCGGCCCGTGAGCTTGCGGATGGTCGGAGGCATGAGGAGGTCCCTCTCGAGGAATGGGGCGCAGTGCCGGGTGCTGAGAGCCGGGGTGAACGGGTGACGAGCAGCGGTGAACGGCCCCGAAGCCGGTGCTGGGTCCGGTCGCGATGCGGGGTCCGACGCCCTCGCGAGGAGTGCCGGACGAAGGTCAAGCTGTGCGGTGGAGATGTGGCGACAGCAGCCGACGGCACATCCCCTCACTGATCTCGGGGAGCACCATGCGCACCGCGGCCCGAGGAAGCCGGGGCACTGGGGAGCCGGGGAGCCAGGGGGGAGAAGCAGTCGCGCGGTGGACACCGCTGAGGCGGAGGCTTCGCACCGCCCCTTCCGGAAGTACGCCCAGGGCGCACTCCGGCCACTGCCGGGAGCCGCTCAGCGGATCAGCCGATCAGCCGATCAGCGGGCAGCGGGCAGCGGGCAGCGGGCAGCGGGCAGCCGACAGCGGATCAGCGACACGCCTTCCGGATCAACTACAACAGAACGCGCTGGAGACATGCGCCAGGTCGATGTGGCGCCTCCGGGTCAAATCCACACGCGGGGTCATGGGACGTGAGTTGAGCAGACACCCACCGCGTCGGTCAATGATTTCCGACCAGCTCTCACATTACGGAAACGTGGAACGTCTCCACCCTGGCGGGATGATCTGCGCAGGCGTGGCCGTTGCACGAAGGACAGGACACGCAGCGGGAGGGAGCCGACATGACCGTCCAGGACGTCGACCGGGTGAGCTTCGTACAGGAGTGGGAGGAGTGGCACCGGCAGAAGGAGGCGGTGCTGGCAGGCCCGCACGGGTTCCTCGCGATCACCGGCCTCCATTGGCTGAGCGACGAGCCCACCCGGTTCGAGGACGCGCCCGGTGCCTGGTCGAGCACCACCGACGGCGTGGTCGTCGAGTTGGACGAGGGCGAGGAGCTGGTCATCGACGAGCAGGTCGTGCGCGGCCGCCACGACTTCGGCGTCCTCGCCGAACGCGCCAGTGTGTACGTCAGCTGGGGCGACGCGGTGATCGAGGTCGCCAAGCGCGGCGGACACGACATCGTGCGCCCCCGCCACCCCGGCAACGCGCTGCGTACGGAGTTCACCGGGACGCCTGCGTACGAGCCCGACGCCCGCTGGGTGCTCTCCGGCCGCTTCCTGCCCTTCGACAGCCCGCGCCCGGTGACCGTCGGTGCCGCCGTCGAGGGTCTTGAGCATGTCTACGACTCCCCCGGCCAGGTCGAGTTCGAGCTGGAGGGCACTGCGCACCGGCTCACCGCGTTCGACGGCCCGACGCCCGGAGCCCTGATGGTGCTGTTCACCGACAAGACCTCCGGTGTGACCACGTACGCGGCGAACCGCTCCCTCCAGATCCCCGCCCCCGACGCCGACGGCAGGGTGACGATCGACTTCAACCGCGCCGCCAACCTGCCCTGCGCCTACACGGACCTGGCCACCTGCCCGCTGCCGCCCACCGAGAACCGCCTGCCGGTCGGGATCGAGACGGGCGAGAAGATCCCGCTGGAACGCGGCGGACGCCCCTGACGGAACGCGCTCTCCCGGCCCCCGTCGCCGTCACCGTCGTCCGCGGTCGGCGGCGGGGGCTGTCCGCGGGTGCCGGCCGGCGGGATCCCGTGGTCCGGGGGGCGGCGAAGGGCCTGGCTGTCCGGTGACGCCACCGGCCCATCGCGTGGTGGCCGACCATGGACCGGCGCGGTCCGTCGAGACGGATTCCCGTCATGTGCGTGCTTGCTCCGAGAGCGCCTGGGTGAAGTGGGTGACGGGGCGCGCCACCCGTTCCCCGTCGAGGGTGATGTCGACCGCCTCGTTGTAGAAGGCGAGGAGCCCCTGGACGGCGCCGACCGCGGGCAGCGGGTCCGGGTAGCTCCAGACGACGTTGGGCGGCACGTCGGCCTCACCGCGCCACGACCAGTACTCGGCGGTGCCCTTGTAGGGGCAGCCGGTGTGATGGTCGGTGGCTTCGAGCAGGTCGAGGCGGACGTCCTCGCGCGGGACGTAGTAGCGGGTGGGCAGGCCGGTCTCGAAGAGCAGGACCGGTCGGCGGGTGTCCGCGACGACCGTGCCGTCGATCTCGACCACGAGGTGACGGCTGCTGGGGATGGCGTCCACCCGCTTGTGCGGGTCACGGGGGTGGATGAAGATCTCTTCCTCCTCCTCGTACCAGTGGTCCAGGCCCCGCCCGACGCGCCGGAACCACTCGAAGGCGATGTGATCGGCCAGGTCGGCGGCCGGGAAGGTCCAGGCGGCGTTCTCCAGCAGCTCACCGTCGATCTCGACGTCGTAGAAGATCCGCGACCCGGTGTGCGTACCGGTCTGCGGGTTCTTCGCGGGGCGGAGGAGTTCCTCGCGTACCTCCGTGCGCGGGAACGCGTACAGCGGTACGGGCACACCGGGCTCCCAGACGAGGACGGGATGGCGGCTGTCGACGACCGTGACATCACCCTTACGGCCCCGCACCCAGCGTTCGCTCGGCTCCCACAGGAGTCCCTCGGGGGTGGTCCGCACGGCCCGTGCGGTGGGGAATGTGGTCATGGCCGGCTCTCCTTCGGCTTGCTCAGGCGGTGACTTCGGCGACGTAGGGGCGGTTCTCCCGCCAGGCCGCGAGCTGCTCGGGGCTGCCGAAGACCCGCAGGTACTCCTCGACGTTGCCACTGGCACGCTCCCACACCGAGACACAAGGTGCGTCCACCAGGCGTCCCGGCACCTGAGACGGTCGCGTCTTCCCGAACTGGGCGTCCGGTTGCGGCATTGACGTACGACAAAACCGATCCGTACGATCGCCAACGGCATTGAGTGTCAGCGTCAGGCCCTGGCTCGCTGACCGGCAACCCTCCCACGCGGTGGGGTGCTCCAGGTGAAAGCCCGGCGGGATCACCGATGACTCCCGCAAGCGCGTGGCGCCGTGACCGGGGCCGGAGACGAGGGGAGGGACCGGCATGCGACACAGCGATGACCACGCCGCCTCCCCCGCCGACGCCACGGCGTACTCCCGGCTCTCGCGCCGGCGCCACATCGATCTGAAGCGTTCGACCAGCTGCCTCTGTCGGTTCTGACCGGCCCGCCTGTCGTCGGCTGACCTCCGTCACCGGCCACGGCTCCTTCGCGCCGTCCTTTCCCTCGCCACCGGTTCTCGGTGTCGTTCGTTTCCCATCCCCCTTGTCTGCACAGCGCCTCCCCGGCCGGTTCCGATCCGGCCGGGGCCGCACGCCGCCGCACGGCCGTGCCTCGCTGCCCCGTAGCCCGGCACCCCGTGCCGGGTGACACGAGTAGGAGAACTCCCTCCGTGACTGCACTCCCGGATTTCAGACCCTCCCGATGGGCGCCCCTGGCCGCGCTCCTGACCACCAGCGTCCTGCTGACCGCGTGCGGTTCGGGCGACGACGGCTCCGGCGGCGGAAGCGGCCCGGCGAAGTCCGGCGGCACCCTGACCTTCGCGGTGGGATCCGACGCCGGCTGCGTGGATCCGCAGCAGGTCGCGAGCAACGACACCATCTACTCGGTGCGGCAGATCGTGGACTCCCTGACCGACCAGGACCCGAAGACCGGCAAGATCGTGCCGTGGCTCGCCAAGAGCTGGGACATCAGCGCCGACGCGACGACGTTCACGTTCCACCTGCGCCCGGGGGTCACCTTCAGCGACGGGTCGAAGCTGACCGCGCAGGTGGTCAAGGACAACTTCGACGCGGTACCGAACCTCGGCGCCCTGGGCACCCTCGCCGAGGGCTATCTGAGCGGCGTCAAGAGCACCACCGCGGTGGACCCGCTCACCGTCAAGGTGGCCTTCAAGCAGCCCAACGCCCAGTTCCTGCAGGCTACTTCGACCCACTCGCTGGCCATCGAGTCATCGGCGAGCGTCAAGAAGACCCCGCAGCAGAAGTGCAGTGACGGTGTGGTCGGCTCCGGGCCTTTCGTGCTGAAGCAGTATGTGCAGAACCAGTCGGTCACCCTGGCCAGGCGCACCGGGTACGACTGGGGTTCCTCGCTGTGGTCGAAGAAGGGCGAGGCCTACCTGGACAAGCTGGTGTTCAAGGTCGTGCCCGAGGCGGGGGTGCGGGCCGGCAGCCTCCAGTCCGGGCAGGTGGACGTGATCAGCAGCGTCGGCAGGGCCAACGAGGCGGCGCTCAAGGGCGGCCAGGTCGCCCTCCGGAGCCGGGCCAACCCCGGCGTGGTGTTCGGTCTGGGACTGAACAACTCGCGGCCCCTGCTGAAGGACGCGAAGGTGCGCCAGGCGATCCTGGCCGCCGTCGACCGGAAGCAGATCGCCGACACCGTCTTCCCCACCGGCACCCAGCCGGCGACCAGCATCCTGGCGCACACCACGCCCGACTACACCGACCTCTCCACCGACCTCGCCTTCGACGCGGCCAAGGCCAAGTCCCTGCTGGACGAGGCTGGTTGGAAGGCAGGTGGCGACGGAGTCCGCACCAAGGGCGGCAAGAAGCTGAGCCTGACCATCAGCTGGTTCCCCAACGCGGCGACCAACCAGCCCGCGCTGGAGCTGGTCCAGCAGCAGCTGAAGGCCGTCGGGATCGACGTGGTGCTCAAGCAGCTCCCGGTCACACAGTTCGCCACGACGCTCCAGTCGGGTGACTTCGACGTGGTGTGGGGGAACACGACCCGCGCCGACCCGGACATCCTGCGCAGCTCCTTCTCCACCCAGCTGGCCAACTTCTACCATCTTCCCGCCAGTTCGCTGGACACGGCGCTGTCCGCGCAGGCCGCGACCACGGACACCGCGAAGCGCAAGCTACTGGTGGCGGAGGCGCAGCAGCTGATCGTGCAGAACGCGTACGACGTGCCGGTGGTGGAGCTCCAGACCCAGCTCGGCGTCTCGAACAAGGTGCACGACCTGACCTTCGACTCCGGCAGCCGCCTCCAGCTGCACGACACCTGGGTCGGATAGCGGATGCGCCGCTATGTGATCAAACGGCTGGCGCAGGCGGTCGGGGTGCTGTGGGCGGCCTATACGGTGTCGTTCCTGGTGCTGGACTTCCTGCCCGGTGACCCGGTCTCCGCGATGGCCGGGGCCGGGATGGACACGGGGCAGGTCGATCCCGCCCAACTCGCCGAGCTGCGGCACGAGTACGGCTTCGACAAGCCGGTGCTGGTGCAGTACGCGGAGTATCTGGGCCGGGCGGTGCGCGGGGACTTCGGCGACGCGGTCTCCACCGGCCGCCCGGTGACCTCCACCCTGGCCGACGCGCTGCCGCAGACACTCCAGCTGACCGGTGCCGCGCTGCTGCTGGCGGTGGTGCTCGGCGGCGGCCTCGCGGTGGTGGCGACGTACACCTCGCAGCGGTGGCTGCGGCAGCTGCTGCTGTCGCTGCCCCCGTTGGGGGTGTCGGTCCCGACGTTCTGGGTGGGTCTGCTGCTGGTCGAGGCGTTCTCGTTCCGGCTGCACTGGTTCCCGGCGTTCGGCAACGACGGGCTGAAGGGTTTGGTGCTGCCGGCGCTCACGCTGGCGATCCCGACCGGTGCGCAGGTCGCCCAGGTGCTGGCCAAGAGCCTGCTGACCGCACTGGACCAGGCCTACGTGGAGACCGCGCGGGCCAAGGGCGCCGGCCGGTGGCGGGTGCATCTGCGGCACGCGCTGCGCAACGCCTCGCTGCCGGCGCTGACGGTGGTGGGCCTGCTGGTCGGGCAGCTGATCGCCGGTTCGGT
The DNA here is from genome assembly GCF_040682795.1 of Streptomyces sp. NPDC051105. NCBI lineage: Bacteria > Bacillati > Actinomycetota > Actinomycetes > Kitasatosporales > Streptomycetaceae > Streptomyces > Streptomyces sp. NPDC051105. The sequence goes on from NZ_JBFBBR010000020.1 coordinate 78,168, forward strand.
GGTCGTCGAGACGGTGTTCTCCCGCGACGGTCTGGGCCGGGTGACCGCGGCGGCGGTCACCGCCCAGGACATCCCGCTGGTCCAGGGGGTGGTGGTGTTCGGGGCGCTGATCTTCGTGGCGACGAACCTGCTCGTCGACCTCGTCTATCCGCTGCTGGACCCGCGGATCGTGGTCGCCTCGGACAGAAAGGCGAGCTTCGCATGAGTCAGAGCCTTGTCGACGACCAGGCCGAGGCCGCCCTCGGCCTCGCCCGGCCGGTCGAGAACGGATCCCCCGCGGAACCCGGCCGGCCCGTCGACATCCGCCGGGTGCTCCGCTTCCTGCTGCGCCGCCCCGGTCTGCTGCTGTCCGTCGTCGTCCTCGTGCTGGTGGTGCTGGCCTCCTTCTGGCCGGATCTGTTCACCTCGCAGGACCCGCTGAAGGGGGTGCCGTCCCAGAACTTCCGCGGCCCGAGCGGCAGTCACTGGTTCGGCACGGACGAACTGGGCCGCGACGTCTTCTCCCGCGTGGTGCACGGTGCCCAGCTCTCCCTCAAGGCCACGCTGATCGCGGTCCTGGTCGCGTTCGTGGTCGGCGGTCTGATCGGCGTGGTCGCCGGGTTCGTGGGCCGCTGGGTGGACGACGTGCTCATGCGCTTCGTCGACGTCCTCCTCTCCATCCCCGCGCTGTTCCTGTCATTGGCCCTGGTCACCGCGCTCGGGTACGGGACGGTGAAGGTGGCCGTCGCGGTCGGCATCGCCAGCGTCGCCTCCTTCGCCCGGGTGGCGCGGGCCGAGGTGCTGCGGGTACGGCAGGCGGTGTTCGTCGAGGCGTCCCGGTCCTGCGGGACCCGCTGGTACGCGGTCCTCGGCCGGCACGTCCTGCCCAACGCCGCAGGGCCGGTGATCGTGCTGGCCACCCTGGACTTCGGCTCCTCGATCCTGGCCGTGTCGGCGCTGAGCTTCCTCGGCTACGGCGCGCCGCCGCCCGCCCCGGAATGGGGGACGTTGATCTCCGACGGCCGCAACTATCTGGCCAACGCCTGGTGGCTGACCGCACTGCCCGGGCTGGCGATCGCCGCGACGGTGCTGGCCACCAACCGTATCGCCAGGGCACTGGACGGCGAATGGGCGCGCCAGCGATGACCGATAGCGTACACGAGAACGGTGACGCACGCGAGAACGGTGAGAACGTGACCACACCACTCCTGGAGATCCGCGGCCTGTCCGTGTCGTACCGCACCCGGGGCGGCACGGTCTCGGCCGTACGGGGCGTGGACCTCGACGTATGGCCGGGGCAGGTGACCGCCGTGGTCGGCGAGTCCGGCTCCGGCAAGAGCACCACGGCACACGCCGTCACCCGGCTGCTGGCGGCGAACGGCACCATCGACGCGGGCACGGTCCGCTTCGGCCGACACGACCTGGCCACGCTGTCGGAGGCGGAGCTGCGCACCGTGCGGGGCGCGCAGATCGGGCTGGTCCCGCAGGATCCGACGGTCTCGCTCAACCCGGTCGAGCGGATCGGGGACCAGGTCGCCGAGGTGCTGCGCATCCACGGCCTGGCGACCCGCCGGGCGGCGGCCGCCGAGGCGGTCGCCGTCCTGGACCGGGCCGGGCTGCCCGACGCGGCCGTCCGGGCCCGGCAGTACCCGCACGAACTGTCCGGCGGCATGCGGCAACGGGCCCTGATCGCCGTCGCCATCGCCGCGAAGCCCCGGCTGATCATCGCCGACGAGCCGACCAGCGCGCTCGACGTCACCGTGCAGCGGGTCATCCTCGACCATCTCCACCACCTCACCGAGGAGTCGGGCACCGCGATCCTGCTCGTCACCCACGACCTCGGGGTGGCCGCCGACCGGGCCCAGCGCCTGGTGGTCATGGAGCAGGGCAAGGTGGTCGAGGCGGGCGAGACCCGTGCCGTCCTCGCCGACCCGCAGCACGCGTACACCCGGCGGCTGCTGGCCGCCGCCCCGAGCCTGACCACGGCCCGCCCCCGTACCCCGGTCTCCGCCGCCCCGGCCGACACGGCGACTCCCCTGGTCGAGGCACGCAACCTGGTCAAGGAGTTCAGGCTGCCGCGGGCCGACGGCGAGGCCCGGACCCTGCGCGCGGTCGACGACGTCAGCCTCACCCTGCGGCGCGGCCAGACCCTTGCCCTGGTCGGGGAGTCGGGCTCGGGCAAGTCCACCACCGCCCGGCTGGTGCTGCGCCTGGCCGAGGCGACCTCCGGACAGGTGCTGTTCGACGGCACCGACGTCACCGCCGCCAAGGGCGCCGAGGTCCGGCAGCTGCGCCGGCGCGCCCAGCTCGTCTACCAGAACCCCTACGCCTCGCTCGATCCGCGCTTCTCCATCGGCGAGGTGATCACCGAGCCGCTGCGGGCGTTCAAGGTCGGCGACCGCGCCTCCCGGCTCGACCGCGCCCGCGAACTCCTGGGCCGCGTCGCACTGCCCGCCTCGACACTGGAGCGACGCCCGGCGGAGCTGTCGGGCGGCCAGCGCCAGCGGGTGGCCATCGCGCGGGCCCTCGCCCTCTCCCCCGACCTGGTGGTCTGCGACGAACCCGTCTCCGCGCTCGACGTGTCCGTCCAGGCCCAGGTCCTGGACCTGCTGGCCGAGTTGCAGGCGGACACCGGCGTGGCGTACCTGTTCATCTCCCACGACCTGGCCGTCGTACGGCAGATCGCGCACCAGGTCGCCGTCATGCGGGCCGGACGGGTCGTCGAGACGGGGCCGCCCGAGGATCTGTTCTCCGAGCCCCGCGACGCGTACACCCGGGAGTTGCTGGCGGCGATCCCGGGCGGGCGTGTCCCCTCCCCCGTCACAGAGACCACCACGAGCTGAGGACCGGCGACCCATGAGCACTCCGACCATCACCTCACTGGCCTTTCTGACCCCCGGCAACTTCGCGGACGACGACCCCTATCCGGGTCTGGAGGAGACTCTCCAGCTGTTCGAGTACGGCGAGCGGCTCGGCTACGACGGCGCCTGGATCCGGCAGCGCCACCTCGAACACGGCGTCGGCTCGGCGGCGGTGTTCCTCGCCGCGGCCGGGCAGCGCACCGAGCGGATCGAACTGGGCACAGCCGTCATCCCGATCGGCTACGAGAGCCCGTTCCGGCTCGCCGAGGACCTGGCGCTGGCCGACGTGCTGTCCCGGGGCCGGCTCCAGATCGGTTTCAGCACCGGCATGCCGCACGCCGACCTGCTCGGCGACCGGGTGTACGACGGCGACTGGCGCGGCTTCGACCTGTCGTACGGCAGGATCGCCCGGGTCGTGCAGAACCTGGGCGGCGACTACCTCGGCGGCCCGGACACGGTCATCCACTCGCCGGGCAACGTCCAGCGGCCCCGTCTGCAACCGCACAACCCCGGGCTGGCACGGCGCATCTGGTACGGCGGCGGAAGCCTGCGCTCGGTACGCTGGGCCGCCGAGCAGGGCCTCGGTCTGCTGTCCGGCAACATCGTCACCGGCGAGGACACCGACGACTTCACCACGGCCCAGCTGAACCTGCTCGCCGCGTACCGGCGCACACTGTCCGGGGACCGGGCGCCGCGCGTGGCCCTGGGCCGGGTGATCGTGCCCCTCGACAGCGCCGACGCGGCCACCCGGGCCCGCTACCGGGCCTACGCGGCGAGCCGCCACGAGCGCACCCTCGCGCCCCAGGGCCCGAAGCGCATCCTGTTCGCCCCGGACGTGGTGGGGACCTCGGAGCAGATCCTGGAGCGGCTGACCGCCGACCCGGTGCTCGCCGGGGTCTCCGAACTGCGCCTGGAGCTGCCGTACGAGTTCCACCGGGAGGAGTACGAGCAGATCCTCCACGACGTACGGCACCTCGTCGCGCCCGAGCTGGGCTGGCGGCCCGTCGTGTCGGCGGTTCAGGAGGCGGCCCTCTGAGTGCCGTCCGGGAGCCGGCCGTGCGGCTGGAGGTACACACCCGCGAGCCGTTCGCAGGGCAGTTCTGGAACACCCTCGGACGACCACGGACATGTGACCCGGCTCGTCTCAGGCCCGGGAGGCCTGCTCCTAGGCGTCGAACCTGCGTACCTCGTCGCGTATCCGCGGGCACAGAGGTTGCCCCCGCGCCTCCGGGGTACCCGGGGCTGATGACTGCACCGAGTACGGAAGTGATCGCGTCGACTGGGATGGCACGGGGAATCCTGCCACTTGCGGCAGGCTTGATCCTCGTCATCGCGCTGATCTGGGCCGTACGGCTCGGTATCAGGGTCCGTCGTCGGGAGTCGGCGTCGCCGCGCCCGGAAGAGCAGCCCCGGCTGCCGGAAACCGGGCCGACCCGTGAGGTTCAGGAGATGCGCGAGCCCGACGAGGTGCCGCACGCGAAAGACGAGAGCGAGCGGCTCACCCCACACCAACTGTCCGGGACCGGGACGCCGAGCAGCAAGCGCAGCAAGGACCAGAGGCGTCGGCGATGGGATTCGCGTTCGAGGTGACCACGGGTTTCGTGCGAGGGGCCGCTGAACGTGCTGCTGGTGAAGAGGTGTGCTTCCGACCGTGCGCTGTTCGGTATCGCCACCGCCCGCGCCCAGGCGCCGCTGCTCGTCCCCGACACCCCGAAAGCCCCGACGCTCCCCGTGTGCTCGACCGGCTCCTGCGTCGCCGACCGCGTCAGTCCATGCGGCGGTGGTCCTCCGCACTCCAGGCGCGGGTGTCACGGGGCGGGAGGTAGGGCTCCTCACCCTTCGGGTGTCCGCCGGCGACGGCGCGTTGGCGGGACAGTTCCGCGTCGAATTCCAGGCCGAGCAGGATCGCGATGTTGCTGATCCACAGCCAGATCAGGAAGACGATCACCCCGGCGAGCGTGCCGTACGTCTTGTTGTACGACGCGAAGTGGGCCACGTAGAAGGCGAAGCCCGCCGAGGCGATCATCCAGACCAGCAGGGCCAGCACACAGCCCGGAGTGACCCAATGGAAGCCACGGCCCTTCACGTTCGGCGCCGCCCAGTACAGGATCGCGATCATGATCGTGACCACGACGACCAGGCCCGGCCACTTCGCGATCGACCACACCTTCAGCGCGGCGTCCCCGATTCCGAGTGCCGAACCGACCGCGCGGGCCAGGCCGCCGGTGAACACCACGATCAGCGCGCTGATCAGCGTGAGGACCAGCAGCACCACCGTGACGCCCACCCGGATCGGCAGCACCTTCCACATGGGGCGCCCCTCGGGCATGTCGTACACGGCGTTGGCACTGCGTATGAACGCCGCGATGTAGCCGGACGCCGACCACACCGCCAGCCCGATGCCGGCCACGGCGACGATCGAGCCGATGCCGCCGGACGCCTGAAGCTGCCGTACCGCGTCACTGATGACGTCCCGGGCCGAGCTCGGCGCCAGTCCCTCGACGTTGTCCAGGACCTGTTGGGTCGTCGACCTGCCGACGATACCGAGCAGCGAGACCAGGACCAGCAGCGCCGGGAAGAGCGACAGGACCCCGTAGTACGTCAACGCCGCGGCACGGTCGGCGAGTTCGTCGTTCTGGAACTCTCTGACCGTGCCCTTGAGCACCGCCCACCAGGACACTTTCGGCAGTTTGCTGGGCCTGTCCGGCGTACGAGGCTCGACCGGCTGTTCCGGTCCCGGTGTCGGTGGCATGCCATGGGAGTATCCCCGCCCGGCTCGACCATGTGTCGGGACAGCACCCCTGTCGGATCGTGGCTGTGGCGCCCGGGTGATCGCAGAAGTGTCTGTTGTGCCGTGTGAGGTCCGTTTCGCGGGGCACTCGGAGCCGTGACGCATTGGTCGGGTATGCCCTAGGGGGCACACCCGTGAGGCGCCCCCTCGCATCGAGCCACCGGCCGGATGCGTACGGTGACACGCTCGGGGCGCGGGCTGCGAGGTGTAGGTGTGATCGACATGACGACCCGGAACGACAGCGGAGTCGGCTCGGTACTGGCCCCGTGGGGGGTGTACGCCCCCCAGCACGACACCCTGCTGCTGACCCAGGCCCTGGGCCGGGAGCACATCGGCACCGGATCCGCCGTCCTCGACGTGGGGACCGGTGCCGGGGCTCTCGCCTTGGCCGCCGCACGGCGGGGTGCCCGCGTCACCGCCGTCGACAGGGCCTACCGGGCGGTCCTCGCCACCCGGCTCAACGCCAGGCGCGCCCGCCTGCCCGTCGAAGTCCTCCACGGTGACCTGTTCGGCCCGGTCGCCGGCCGCCGGTTCGACCTCGTCGTGAGCAATCCGCCCTACGTCCCGACGCCGGAGGCCGTCCCCCGCCGCCACCGTGCCGCGCTGGCGTGGGACGCGGGTGTCGACGGACGCCTCCTGCTGGACCGGATATGCCGCCGCGCGCACACCTCGCTGCGTCCCGGCGGTGTACTGCTGCTGGTGCACTCCGCCCTGTGCGGCATCGCACCGACCTTGGCCTGCCTGGAGCGGTCGGGACTCGCAGCCCGGGTGACCGACCGACGTCTCGTGCCCTTCGGCCCCGTGCTCCGCTCGCGAGGGGCGTGGCTGCGGGAGCAGGGGCTCGTCGACGCCGCCGAGGAGAAGGAAGAGCTGGTGATCATCCGTGCCGAACGGACGCACTGAACAACCGCGCCGCGTCACGCTGACGAGCGACGGGCCGATCCTCGTCGAAGGACCGGTCGAGGTAGTACTCGACGACGGGAGGACCGTGTGCTCGGACCGTTTCACCGTCGCGCTCTGCGTCTGCCGGCGCAGCCGGGCCTATCCCTGGTGCGACACCAGCCACCGTGCCCGGGAGAAGAGGCGGACCGCATGACCGGCACCACTGTGGCCGCCCACGAACGCGCCACCGGCCCCGCGCTGCCGCGGAGCAGGGGCGAACTCTCCCGCACCGTCCGGCAGGCCCTGACCCGTCCCGCCGGGACGCCGCTGCCGCGGCGGGTGACGGCGGAGCACGCGGACCCGTACGGGGACGATCTGCAGCTGGCGCTCTACCTCTGCTACGAACTGCACTACCGAGGCTTCGCCGGCGTCGACCCCGGGTGGGAGTGGGAGCCCGGCCTACTGCGGCTGCGGGGAGAGATGGAGCATCGCTTCCTGTCCGCGCTCCGCGCCGACGTCGGCCCGCCCAGAAAGGCGGAAGAGGCTCTGGCGGAACTTCTCGTGGAACCCGCCGACGGCCACGGGCCCTCCCAATTCCTCAAGGAACGAGGGGAGTTGTGGCAGTTCCGCGAGTACGCGGCCCAACGCTCCCTCTACCACCTGAAGGAAGCCGATCCGCACGCCTGGGTCATCCCGCGTCTCGCGGGACGCGCGAAGGCCGCCATGGTCGCCGTGGAGTACGACGAGTTCGGCGCCGGACGGCCGGAGCGCATCCACGCCCGGCTGTTCGCCGACCTGATGGCCGACCTCGAACTGGAGACCGCCTACGGACGCTATGTCGACTCGGCCGGCGCGGAGATGCTGACGAACGTCAACCTCATGTCCCTGTTCGGACTGCACCGCGCGCTGCGCGGGGCGCTGGTGGGTCACTTCGCGGCCGTGGAGACCACGTCGTCGCCCGGTTCGCGACGCCTCGCCCAGGGCCTTCGGCGAGTCGGCGCGGGCCCCGCGGCCGTTCACTTCTACGCCGAGCACGTGGAGGCCGACGCGGTCCACGAGCAGATCGTCCGCCGGGACGTCGTCGGTGGTCTCCTGGAGACCGAGCCCTTCCTCGACGAGGACATCGCCTTCGGCGTCGACGCCACCGAATGGTCCGAGAACCGGCTCGGCAACCACCTCCTCACCGCCTGGGAAGACGGTCGTACCTCACTGCGCGCACCGCTGTGACAGCGCGCATGCGGTACGAGCACGATGCCGGGGTACCCGGGCGCCCGGGCGGCGGCCGCACTCGGACGAACCGCCCGCGGTGACGGACAGAGACGAGACCTGCTGTCCGGCCACGCACGGCGAGAGACGGGGAGGCCCGCGGGTCCCTGCCCGTTCGAGGCAGTCGAGGAGAGGCATCGCGATGTCCGCGCAGTCCGAGTCCGGGTCCGGATCCACTCGGGAGGAGCACGACGCTGTGGAAGGGCCGGGCACGCATGTCTTAGATCCCGGCCCGGCGGACGGCGTCCAGACATCCTGGACGGCGCCCCAGAAGCCGCCGCATCCGCATGCGCGCGATGGGCGCAGGCGGTCATGGGTGACCGTGGGTTTCGCTCTGGGCCTGGGCGCGAGCCTGGCATGGTTCGCCGTCCAGACCGTCATGCGGGTCAGTTCCATGCTGACCTTGCTGCTGCTGGCGGTGTTCATCGCGATCAGCCTGGAACCGCTCGTCGTGTGGTTCACACGCCGCGGGCTGCGGCGCGGCTGGGCCGTCGCGATCGTGCTGACGGGGTTCATCGTGGTGCTCGGTGGGTTCCTGGCGCTGGTCATTCCGCCGGTGTCCAAGGAGATCTCCGCGCTGGTCGACGCGGTGCCCGGCTGGCTGGAACAGCTCCACGACCACCATTCGGCGATCGGCCGCATGGAGGACCGCTATCACCTGGTCGAGAAGGCCAAGCAGCAGATGGGTTCAGGAGGTGGAGCGACCGATCTGGCCGGAGGCGTCCTCGGCGCCGGCCAGATCGTCCTGAGTACCGTCACCTCCACGGCGATCGTGATCACGGTCACCCTCTACTGCATGGCGGCGCTTCCGGCCATCAAGCAGTTCTGTTACCGCCTCGTGGCGGTCAGCCGGCGCGAGCGAGTCGAGCGCGTGGCCGAAGAGGTCATGAACCGGATCGGCAAGTTCATGCTCGGCAACCTCGTGACCTCGGGGATCGCCGGTCTGGCGACCTTCGGCTGGTGCGCGGCCACCGGTGTCCCCTACGCAGCTGCGCTGGGTATCTTCACGGCTCTGATGGACCTGATCCCGATCGTCGGCTCGACTCTCGCCGGCATCGTCGTCAGCCTCGTCGCCCTGTCCGTGTCCCTCCCCATCGCGATCGCGACCGCGGTCTTCTACGTGGTCTTCCGGGTCGCCGAGGACTACCTCATCGTGCCGAGGGCCATGAAGTTCGCCGTCGACGTCCACCCGTTGGTCACCGTTCTCGCGGTGCTGGTCGGCGGGGCGCTCCTCGGCATCATCGGCGCCCTCGTCGCCATCCCGGCGGCCGTCGCCGTCGGACTGGTCCTCGACGAGTACGTCTTCCCCAAGAAGGAACGGCAGTGACGGTGGGTGTTCCGATGGATGCCCTCCGCCTTCCCGCCCGGGGCGGGTGGACTTTGTGCGGGTCCGGGGAGCCGGGGCGCGCGTCTGTCCGGGGGGCCCGACCGCATGTCCGGCGCCGCGGGGCGGGTACCCCACCTGGGCAGCGTTCGAGAGCACGGCCGGCCCGCTCTCCCGATGGAGGCGTCCGCTCCGGCCGCGTGGGGGGCGTTCTGTCTCTCCCTGCGGATCGGTGCCCTCACACTGGGCGACGCCGACCCTGGTCAGAAGAGGGACGGCGTCGCCCACACACGGTGTGTCCACCGGAGCCCGGAAGGTCGATGCCGCCCTCGTGGCTGCCGGCACCACCTGGCCGGTGCCCGCCCCCGGGAGGACTCCGTACTCACCATCAGCCGAGTTCGTACCTCGTGGCCTTCGGTCACTCCATGTCGGCGAAGACGCTGGAGTCCAGGTGTCCGAGGAGGTCGGCGGGGTCCCGGTACACCGCCTGAGCACCGGCGGTCTCCAGGTCCGCGCGCGGGATCCCGCCGGACAGCACCGCCACGGGCGTCACTCCGTCCCGTGCGGCGGCCTTCATGTCCCAGACGGTGTCGCCCACGAACACGGTCCGCTCGCTCGGCACCCCGGCCAGTTCTCGGGCCTGCTGGACAGGGTCGGGGGCGGGTTTGCCCTCGGCGACGTCGTCCGCGCTGGCCGCCCCGAGGATGACGTCGTCCGCGTCGATGGCACGCCGCAGCGCGGACAGCTCCGCGCCGCTCGCCGACGTCGCCAGGACGATGTGCCACCCCCGCCCGGCAAGCGCGCGGAGCAGATCGCCTGCCGCGTCCAGCGCCGGCAGCCGCTCGAAGTAGGTGGCGTAGAGGGCGTGGTGGGCCGCGGTGAGCTGCTCGTCCTCATCGGGATCGCGGTCGTCGCCGAGCAGGTGGTCCAGCAGGTCACCGCCGCTGAGGCCCACGGCCCGGTGGATGTCACGCATGGGGACGTGCCGGCCCGCCTGCCGGAAAGCCTCCCACCAGGTGACGACGTGCAGGTGGTTGGTGTCGACGAGCGTTCCGTCGACGTCGAAGACCGCGGCGCGTCTCGTAGTCATCTCGGGTGTCCTCGCCCTCTCACAGCTCACGGAGGGCGGGCAGAAGCTTGTGCTCGGCCCATTCCAGGTACGGCTCCTGGTGCTCGCCGCCGATCTGGACCAGGGCGACCTCGGTGAACCCAGCGTCGACGTAGGGGCGCACGGCTTCGACGACGGCGTCCACGTCGTCACCGCAGGGAATGGACTCGGCGACGTCCTCGGGCCGTACGAACTGGGTGGCACTCGCGAACGCGGCGGGTCCGGGCAGCTCGGAGTTGACCGGCCAGCCGCCGCCGAACCAGCGGAACTGGTCGTGGGCGCGGGCGATCGCCGCGTCGCGGTCGGTGTCGTAGCAGATCGGCAGCTGGCCGACCCTGGGCTTGCCCGTGCCGCCGTGCCGGTCGAACGCGGAGATCAGTTCCGGCCTGGGTTCGGTGGCGATCACCAAGTCGGCCAGACGTCCCGCGAGTTCGCACGAGCGGTCACCCGAGACGGCGACACCGATCGGCGGGGGCGCCTCGGGCAGATCCCAAAGCCTGGCGTTCGCCACGTCGAAGTGGACACCGTGATGGTTGACGTTCTCCCCTGCCAGGAGTGGACGGATGATTTCCAGCGCCTCCTCCAGCATCTCAAGCCGGACGTGCGCGGCGGGCCAACCACCCCCCACCACATGCTCGTTGAGGTTCTCCCCGGATCCGAGTCCCAGACGGAACCGCCCCTGGGAGAGAAGCTGCATCGTGGCGGCCTTCTGCGCGACGACGGCCGGGTGATAGCGGGTCGTCGGGCACGTCACGTATGTCATCAGCGGAATGCGTTCGGTGGCCTGCGCGGCGGCACCGAGGACGCTCCACGCATAGGAGGCGTGGCCCTGGGACTCCAGCCAGGGGAAGTAGTGGTCGGACGTGACCGAGAAGTGGAAGCCGGCACGCTCCGCGCCGACGACATGCCGCACCAGGTCCCGCGGCCCGGCCTGCTCGGTCATCATCGTGTACCCGATCTGCACCATCGCGCTCATCTCCTCGAGGGTCGGGGTTGTGCGAGAACGGCCGTCCGTCCCGTCACCGCTTCGTCGTGAGCCGCAGGTCGACCTCCTGTTCCTGGTCTCCCGACGCCGTCCCCCCCTCGTCCACGGCGAACGCGGCACCCAGAGCTTCACGGAGCTGATCCACGGCGACATAGTCGCCCTGCAGCGTGGCGGAGACCGAGCCCTCCAGAGGGATCGGATCGACGGGGACCCAATCCTGCGTCGGCTCGAACTCCGCGGTCCACACGACGGAGGGGCCGCCCGGCTGCTCCTGGGGCACGTCGCCGGCGGAACGGTCGGTCGGGAACGCGGTCCGCAGGACGCGGAAGACGGTGGCGGCGTCTTCCTCGGACGCTCCGGTGAGGGACACGGTGGCCATCGGGCTCACTCTCCTTGCATGCATACGACGGGACGGATGATCAGACGCAGTCGTTCACGGTGTCGGCATACGGCCCCAGCAGCCGCGACCGTAGGGACAAGGCGGCACGGCCACGGGCCGGCGGGGCGGATCCGGCCGGCTGTCGAGAGACGGGACAGGCATCGGGCCGGGCACGCATCCATCCGGTCTCCTCTCCGCCGGCCCGTCTCGTGGCGACGGTCACCGGGCGTCCTTTACAGCGTCGCCCGACTCGGCTCCCACAGCGCGCTGGGCGTCAGCCGGACGGTTCGTCGGGCACGGGACGCCTCGGACGTGCGCTGCCGGGATGTGCGGCGCGCTCCTCCTGGCGCCGGCCTCGTCCGTGTGGGGGATCTTCGGGTCGGGGATCTCCGGATCACGCCCCTCCGGCTCGCGCGGCTCGTCGGCGCCTGCCTGGGATCGGGCGGGTCCTTCGGGATCGTCTTCGGTCTCGGCCCCCTGTGTCCGGGGGCTTCCGTGCGGTGGTCCCTCACAGCGTTCTCGATTCCTCGCACAGGGTGGGTGCCAGGCGCAGGTACCCCGACCGTCGACGATGATGCCCACCTCGATGCCCCAGCCCGCGCTCACCGTCTGCGGGGGCCCTCGCGAACGCCGTCCGCTCTCCATGCACCCGAGGTGCCGGTCGCCCCACATGCCAATCGCCACAGAAAGGGTGAATATCGGATAAATGGGAACTTGGAGGAGGTATCTCACCTCCCCACGAGGAGCCTGTGCCCATGTCCACCGGAACACTTTTGGCGATCATCATTGCGATCGTGGTGGTGCTAGCCCTTGTCGCCGTAGCGGTAGCGCTCGTAGCGCGACGCCGTCATCTCCGTGAGCGCTTCGGCCCGGAGTACGAACGGACCATGGAGGGATCCGACGGTCGGCTCGCCGCCGAGCGTGAACTCAGGGAACGCGAGAAGCGGCACGATGCACTGGAGATCAAACCGCTCCCGCCGGTCTCACGTGACCGCTACACGCGGGAATGGAGCAGCGTCCAGGAGGAGTTCGTGGACCGGCCGCAGGACGCGGTGCACGACGCGGACCAGCTGGTGACCTCCCTGATGCACGACCGCGGCTACCCGACCGAAGGGTTCGACCAGCAGATGAAGGACCTCTCGGTGGAACACGGGAGCACCCTCGAGCACTACCGCGCCGCACACGAGGTGGAGTCCCTCAGCAGCCACGACCAGGCGACGACCGAGCAACTGCGGAGTGCCATGGTGCACTACCGCACGCTGTTCGACGAGTTGCTCACCGACGGCGGCCAGGCACGGCCCGCCCGTTCCTGACGCCGGTCCTCGGACGACGAAGCTCCACAAGAAACAGTGGGCGTCGGGATCACGGTCGGCGCACCGCCCGCCACGCGGGTGATCGACACAACCGTGGACCGCTCCGCCTGGGGGTCGCCGGCCACCCACCGCACCGCGCGGAGTAAGGAGGAGACCATCCCACCCCCTCGCCCGCTCCCTGCGGACTCTCACCGTTCGCCGGGGCGCCGGCACCACTACCGGGGCTCCGGCACTCATCCCCATGGAGAAACCATGATCATCCTGGGCATCATTCTGCTCGTCGTCGGCTTCGTCCTCGGGATATCCATCCTGTGGACCATCGGGATCATCCTGCTGGTCATCGGAGCCATCCTGTGGCTCCTCGGCGGCATGGGACACGCTGTCGCCGGTCGACGCCACTACTGGTGATCGCCCCACCTCGCCTGCCACGCCGTCACTGACCCCCCGGGATCGGTGACAGCGGGCACGGCCCACGGTGCGGGTGCCCGGGGGTACCTTGCGGCGCCCGAGTCGCCCTGGGGCGGCTCGGGCGCCGCCTCGTGCTCAGGGCTCGGGGTGCCGCCTCGCCTCGTGATCGACAGAGCCGTGGGCCGCAGTACAGAGCCGTGGGCCGCAGTCTCGGCGCCACGGAGAAGCCGGTCCGCGTCACGGAGGCACTCCGCGGGTCACCGCTCGAAACCGGTGCGGACGGCCCGCCGACACTCCTCCGGCAGCGATGCCCCCGCCGACCACTCGTTCACCGCGTGGAAGGCCAGCACACGAGGTGTTCTCGGCTCAGCAGTGGCCGGCTGATTGCGGCACCGTGAAGCGGCTACTCGGAGCACATGAGACTCAGCACTCTCCCCCACCGCCTTTCCCCGACGGCCGGACGGCTCCTGCCCGACGCAGGGGGACCTGGTCGTGTCCTGAAAGCGGTCGACCGCCTGGAACGCTTGTCCAGCGCCGACCGGTTGCTCGAGGTCATGCAGCGGATGGTGCAGGCGGTGCCACTCGGCCGGGCCAGAGACGGTCTGCACGGACGTTGGCTCGGTCACCCGGTACACCCTCTGCTGGTCCAGATACCCCTCGGCAGCTGGCTGTCGGCCGCCGTGCTCGACTCAGTGCCCGGCCACCGACGCGCGGCACGCATCCTGATCGCCACCGGCTTGCTCGCCGCAGCCCCGGCCGCGGCGTCAGGCTGGGTGGACTGGGCGGAACTGAACCGTCGGCAGATGCGCGTCGGCATCGTCCACGCCACGGCGAACGTCACCGGTGTCGCCCTGTACGTCACCTCCCTGACCGCTCGTCTGCGCGGGCATGAAATCGCCGGCAGGTTGTACGGCTGGGCGGGGCTCGGCGTCGTCGGTATCGGTGGCGCGCTCGGCGGCCACCTCGCCTACCGCCTGGCAGCCGGCGCCAACCACGCCGAAGCCGTCGCGCAGCTGGTGGAGCCGGGCTGGCACTACGTCGCCGACCTGTCCGACCTTCCGCACGGCCGACCGACGCACTGCGACCTCGACGGTGTGGCCGTGGTGGCCGTCCGCCAGCCGGACGACAGGGTGTACGTGCTGGCCGAACACTGCAGCCACCTGGCGGGCCCCCTGTCGGAAGGCACTCTGGAAGACGGCTGCCTGCGCTGCCCCTGGCACGGCAGCACCTTCCGGCTGACCGACGGCTGGAACATCACCGGCCCGGCCACAGCACCCCAGCCCGCTTTCGACACCCGCATAACCGACGGCCGGGTGGAAGCACGGCTGCGCTCCTGAAACCGCCCCCTGTCCGGATGCCGGGCGCCAGCTCGTCACAGGCCCGGCAGGCCGTCTCCAGCTGGGCGGGCAGAGTTCGCGTCTGATGCCCCACCGCCTGCCCGACCAGGGCCGGCCGGTGGAGCCGGGTCCGGTGGAGCACTTCGAGGAGCCGGCCGGCCGTCGAAGTTCGGCACGACCGACCGTCGCGTGCGTCATGCCGTCGAAGTTCGGCAGAACCGACTGTCGGGAGCGTCATGCCGTCGAGGGCGGGACAAATCGCCTCGAGCGCCACCGGCCCGTGGCCACGAGATACGACGGGCTTGCCGTTCACCACGAGGCGACCGTGCTGGTCGCAGTCCTCAACGAGTGGCCGTGACCAGCACTTTCCCGACAAACCCTAGCCGTTGGGGTCGATGCAGGAGGAGAGGAGGGTGTCGGCGCGGAAGTCGGGGGCGGGGGGAGGCTGGGACGGGGAGGGGGCGCGGTCGGGGGCCGTGAGCAGGTCCGACAGGGCGTCTCGGTGGGCTTCGACGGTCGTGGACAGGGTTTCAGGTTGCCCGGGGTTCTGGGACACCGCGCATCAGTCCTTTCATGAGTCGCTTCTTGCTGTTGCGGCAGTGCGTCGTCTCCGTGACGTCGAACCGCCCCGTCTCGAAGTACTTGTTGGCGGGTTGCCCGCCGAGGCAGTAGGCGTAGTGGTCACAGGTGGACCGGCACGCCTCGGTGCCGTCCAGGACCTCGCGGACCCATCCGGACTGCGCGGCCCGCGCCACCAGTTCCGTGAGATCCGCGTCGGCCACGTTGCCCACGTCGAACGTGCCGAGCCTCGAGGAGGAGAAGCCCGACAGATCCGGCCCGAACAGGGTCACGTCTCCGTCCCAGCCGATCATGGGCAGCGGATCGTGGGGGGCCAGAGCCCGCTCCCTGGCTCGTCCGCCCAGCTCCGCGGCGACATAGCGCAGGGCGTGGTCGAACTCGCGGATGGGGAGCCGACGGTCCCTCCTCCAGCGGAGTGCGAGAGCGGTCCAGAAGGCGGTGACCCGCTCGTCGTCCGCCGACACCCGCACGTGGGTGCCTTTGCGTTCCACGATGTTGATGCCGAGTGAGCGGCACCCGAGCGCGGCGAACCAGTCGTACAGCTCCTCGGCCTGTTCCGGGTCGGGGTCCTGGACGACCGCGATCGCGGCGAAGGGGAGGTGGTGGCGGCGCAGTGCCGCGATGCCGCGGAGCGTGCGGTCGAGGCTGCCGCGGCCGGCGCGCGTGACACGGTCGCGGTTGAACCGCCCGGGCCCGTCGAGGCTGACCGTCACCGCCACCCGGTGCCGGACGAAGACCTCACACCACGCGTCGTCGATGAGCGTGCCGTTGGTCTGCACCGTGTGACTGACCCGCTGCGCACCCGCGCGGAACCGTCCGAGGAGTTCCACGAATCCGGGAAGGCCCAGGGCGAGCGGTTCCCCGCCATGCCACACCACGTTCACCGGGTGGACGTCGGACCAGACCGACACCGCCCGCGCGACGGCGTCGGCCACGTCGACGGACATCCGGCGGCGGAGGGCCCGCTCGGGGAGATAGCAGTACGAGCAGTCGAGGTTGCACAGGGTCACGGGTTGCAGGAAGACCACCGACGCGGTCGACGCCAGCTCAGGCACCGGAATCCCCCCGACCGCCCTCGCCGCCCGCATCCGCCCCGGCCTCCCCGTACCGCGCGGCCGCCTCCCGCCGTGCCCGGCGTGCCTCGTCGAGTGCGCCCGTCCCTTCCACGGCGGCCGCATACAGGTCGAGCGAGCGGGCCTGTCCGTAGGGGTCGTGGAAGATGTCGCGGAACAGCGCCAGCGCCCGTCCATGGCAGTCGGCGGCCTCCTCGGGCCGACCGGCCCGGCACAGGGTCTCGCCCAGGTCATTGAGCACCATGGCTTCGCGGTAGCGCTCCGTGTGCTGTCTGACCAGGTTCAACGCCTCGGCATGCCGCTCCAGCGCTTCCGCCGTGCGGCCCATCTCCCGCAGGGCCAGGGCGAGGTCGTTGCAGGCGGTGGCCACGCGCTCGGCCTGGCCCAACGGCCTGAACAGCGCGATGGAACGCAGATGGTCGCGGCACGATGCCTCGAACTGCCCGAGTGCCCGCCGGGCGCGGCCCCGGTTGTTGGTGGCGATGCCCTCGGGAATGGTCTCGCCGAGGGACCGGAACACGTTCTGCGCGGAGTCCAACCGACGTACCGACTCGGCGAAGTGTCCCGTCATGAGGTGCACCACGCCGATTCCGTTCTGGGCCATGGCCGCGAGGCTCCGTACTCCCCCGCCCCGTAACAGGGTCTCGGCTTCCAGGTACGCCGTGAGCGCACGGTCGTAGCGCCGGGCCTCCAGGTACGCGTTGCCCAGGTTGTAGAGGGCCCTGCCCTCTCCACGGGGAGCCTCCCGTGCGGTTCCCGGTGGCGAGGGGAGCTCCCGGCACGTCCGCAGTGCCCGGTGGTGCGCGTCGACGGCCTCGTCGAGCCGCCTCAGCTGGCGCAGGGCGATGCCGAGGTTGTCGTACGCCAGTGCCTCGCGCTCCTGGTCCCCCAGCAGATGGGCACCCCGGGCCGCGTAGCGGTACACGATGGCCGCGTCGTCGTAGTGGCGCCGCCAGCCGAGGTAGTCGTACAGGCTCAGGGCCAGCCGCACCGCGGGCTCGGCATGCGCCGGATCGGCGGCCCACTGGGCGGCGGCCACGAGCCCGTCGCGTTCCGTGTCCAGCCAGGCGAGGGCCTCCTCCCGGTCGGTGAAGCCGTTGTGCCGCGTGGTACTCGCGGCCGTCGGTTTGAGGTGCGCGGTACCGTCGGTGACACGCTCCTGGTAGCGGCCCAGCAACCGATCGCGCGCCGCGTGCACCTCTGCCACCGACGAGGCGTCCGCCATGGCCCGGGCGGCTCCGTAGGCCCGGACCAGATCGTGCATCCGCCAGCGTCCGCGCCGACTGCCGGTCTCGATCAGATGGGCCCTGACCAGGGCGTCGACCTCGCGCGGCGCCGGTTCCGCACCGGCGAGCGCCCCGAGCGCCTCCGTCCCGGTATCAGGACCGGGCGCGATGGCGAGCAGGCGGAACAGCCGTGCGGGGCCGGGGGCGAGGCGGTCGTACGACGTGTCGAAGGTCGCCCGGATCGCCCGCTCGCCGTCATACAGGTTGTCGAGAGGCCCGGCCGCGTCGGCGAGTTCGTCCGCGAGTTCGGCCACCGGCTTGCCGGGGTCGTTGATGAGCAGGGCGGCGGCGATGTGGAGCGCGAGCGGCAGCTGCCCGCACAAGGCGCCGAGCCGCCTCGCGTCCTCGGGTTCCCGTGCGATGCGGGTGTCCCGGGGGTCGGCGGCCGTGACTGCCGTGGCCAGCACCTCGACACCCTGTTCGGCCGGCAGCACTCCCAGGTGCAGCAGGTGGGCGCCGAGCTGGGAGAGGGTGTCGCGTGAGGTCACCAGCACCCGGTGGCGCGGATGGCCCGGCAGCAGGGGCCGCACCTGCGAGGGGTGGGACGCGTTGTCGACGACGATGAGGAGGGCGCCGCGTTCCTCGGCCGTCCCGGCCAGCACGGACCGGTAGAGTCCGGCCCTCGCGTCCGCGCTCGCGGGGATGTGCCCGGCCGGCACTGCGAGCGCGCGCAGCAACTGCTCCAACGCCTGTTCCGGAGCCAACGGCACGTCGTCGTACCCGTGGAGGTCGAGGAAGACCGCGCCCGCGGGGAAGAGTCCCTGGTCCTGTGCCGCGTGCGCCGCCTGGAGGGCGAGCGCGGTCTTGCCGACGCCGCCCAGTCCGGCGACGGCGGAGATGAGCACGGTGCCGTGGGAGCGGGTGCCGGCGCCGAGGGTCTCCAGCAGGCTGCGGAGTTCGTCGTGGCGGCCGACGAAGCCGCTGACCGGGCCGGGCAGTGACCTCAGCGCGGAATGGCCGTGCGCCACATAATGGTGGTGCTCCACCTTCTTGCCCACCACATCGCCGTGGAACCGTCCCGCGCGAAAGTCGAGGTGATCCGCGGCAACGGTCGTGCTGACGCCGTGCTCCCCGTGTGTGTCGCCGTCCTCGCCCCTGGGGGCCGTATCCGCAACGTCCCGCATGGATCCATCATGGAGGGGCTCGCGCCACGGGTATACGGGCCGACCTGAAGTAGTTTCCGACTTCCGGCAGTTCTGGAACACGTCATCGGCCTGCCGAAGAACGACAAGGTCCTGCCCGATCGCCGCAACTTGCCCAACCCGTACGGCCCTTCGGCTGCAACGGCCAGGGAGTCTGCCATGATCGTCATCATGGGGATACACATCGCACCGGCCGGGGTGGCCGACTTCCACCAGGTCCTCACTGATCACCCCCGTTACTGGGGCGACCGCGACCTTCGGTCGCTGCACCTTCTGGCTCTGGTGCAGGAGTTCGGTTCCACCTGCCTGGTCGCCCGGGCGGAGGACGGAATCCGTGGGTACGTCTTCGGGTTCGTCACCCCGGACGGCACCGGGTACGTGCATCTGATCGCCACGCGGGACGACGCCCGTGGCACCGGTCTCGGGCGTCGGCTGTACACGGCGTTCGCTGAAGCAGCGGAACGTCACGGTGCACAGCGGCTGAAGGCGATCACGTCAATCGAGAACACCGGGTCAATCGCCTTCCATCGCAGCCTCGGCTTCGACACGAGGACCGTCGACGACTACAACGGCCCCGGCCGGGCCATGGCCGTCTTCCACCGAGATCTGCCGCTCGACGTCTCATAGCCCGACCAACCAACCAGCCGTCACCGGTAATCGCTCCCCAGGCCGTAAGACCTGACGACGGCTGCGCACGCCGCGCCGGACCCGGCGAGCCGTTCGAAGCCACAACGGTCGACCGCCGCGAGGTCGGCCCGACGGACGTCCTCGTCGACATCGCCTACTGCGGGGTCTGCCTCACCGACGTCTCCAGAATCAGGAGCGCGTTCGGGACGACCACCTGCCCGCTGGCGCCCGGACACGAGACGCCGGTGTGGTGTCGGCCGCGGGGCCCGCGGTGACCGGGTTCTCGGTCGGAGACCGGGTGGCAGTCGGCTGCATGGTCGACTCCTGCCGGGACAGGTCTTGACCATTGCTCGGCGATGTACGCCGACAACGCCAAGCTGGTGGTCACTGCTTCCGCTCTCCAGGCGTGAACGGGCCGGTCGCGGGGGCTACGCACTTGTCGACGACGGTCTCCTCGCCGGCTGCCAAGCCCTCCACGCACAGCCGTCCACCCTTGTCACGTAGGTCAAGGAAGAACCGCGTGGTCGCCCCGGACCGCTTGAGGTCGTGGATGCGCTCGTCGACATAGCCGAGGTCGTTCAGGATCGCCCTGACCTTCGTGGGGGTGGGTTCCAGCAGATTCCGGAGCGCCTGGGTGATGCGCTGTTCATGAAGGTTGCTCGCGCACCAGTCGCGAGCGTTCAACTCCACTTCCGGACCCGCCGTGGGGGCGATGGGCTCGATCGCGTCGCTCGGCGGTGTCTCCACCCCATCGGACGGCAGCGTTTTCGCCGGACCGCTCGGCGGCGCCTCTGGCGGGGCGCTCGGGGGGCACGACTGAGCGATCTTATGCAGCATCGCGGTGAAGGCCGCGTCGGGCTGACCTCCGACGGCGTCGGCGCGCTGGGTCTGCTCTCCGACGGCGTTCGTCTTCTCGGTGCCGCACGCTCCAAGTGCCATGCAGGCAAGGGCGGTTGTCACGAGGGCGAGCTGCGGGCGGCGCGAGGAGCGGGCGAACATGCTGGTCAAGGTAGCGATCCGTCTCATGCGCACAGTCTGCGATCAAGCCTCCCCCCGCGCGTGAGTACGCATACTCATGTGGGTGGGGGTACTCCCTCAAACCTCGATGAGACATGACCGAACTTCAGTGGGACAGGATGGCTCCCGCGGGACTCGCAGTGATGCGTGGGTGCCTCGCTAACCGAGCTTCCGCAGCACCTCGGCGATGGTGGTCCGGTATTCCCGCAGCGCCCGCAGCCCGGCGGCGTAGCGGTCGCGGTGCCGTGTGATGTCCATGGCCTGCTGCTGCGCCCGTGCAGCGTGCCAGATCTCGGCCGTATGGTGGCGGCGCTTGCAGATGACGTCCGCGACGGCGGTGGCCCGCTCCCGCCGCGTATGCCGGGTGTTGCCGTCACTGCCCCGTTGCCAGGCGGCGTCCGTGTACGCCGCGACGGGGTCGGGATAGCGCGTGAATCCTTGTTCTGCCACACAGCGGGACCACACCTCCCAAGCCGTACGGAGGCGTGGGTCGCGCTTGACCGCCTTGTCGATCGCGACCGCCCGTGTACCCGCGTAGAGCCAGTCCCGCTTGAGGTCGATGCCGCGCAGCAGCCGCCGACTCGCCTCAGCGTTGCAGACGGGGAAGTCCGCGTACTCGGCGCTGGTCATCCGGCGGCCCTTCGGCCGCAGGGCCGGGGACTTGGCCGGGTCCCAGCCGTAGCCCCAGCGGCGGGCGGCGGCGAGATCCAGGGCGCCGTAGTCGGTGCTGACCGCGGTGGCGATGATGGGGTCGCTGGGATAGCGGGGGTCGAGCGGGAAGTCCCGGTGGCCGTGCTCCGCCATGCACTGCCGGACCAGCAACGCCGTTGCCCGTTGCGAACGCTGGTAGTCCTGCGGTGTGTAGTCGTAGCGGTCGGTCGGCAGGGGGCCGAGGTCGGACGCCGTACGGACGACCTCCGAGTGCTCGGGACCGGAGACGCAGACCGCCGCCAGCACCGCCACGACACCAAGTCGCCACCCCCGCCTCGTCATGCGAAGGGATGCTAGCGGGCGGCGTACTGCGGCCGGCCGTCGCCCCCGGCACGCAACCACGCACGCCAAGACGTCAGGTGACAGAGGGTTCGGTCAGGCGACACCTACCGCGCATGGGTGCGATCGTGCGGCTCCCGTTGCCTTCTGGCCGCAAGGGTTCGTGTACCCGGCGCTCCGGCTCGGCGGGTACGCGAGGTCGGCAGGTCGGCCCCCAGCAGGTTCCGCCGCCCTCCCTTACTGATCGCTTCAGCATGAGGTACGCAGGCGGCGAAGGTGGATGAGGCTGTAGCCCTGCCCGGTCCAGGGCTCCCGACCACGCGTCGAGTCACGGATGGAACCGCCACCGGCCTTCAGAAATGACGTCCACCTTGCTGTCCCTGACGCGAACGGCCGTCTCATCGTCGATGAAGTAGATGGGGAAGTCCGCCCGCGAGGCGATGTGATCAGCCCAGGCGTCGTCCCGCTCGGGGAAATCCGGCGAGTACAGGTGGGGCTTGAGATACCAGTCAAAGAGGCCGAACGGCGGCTCCACGCTTGCCGCGCCGAGCACGTGGAGGTCCGCCGCGTCCCCGATGACATCGGCGGAGTGCTCGGTGAGATTCCGGCTGAAGATCATCGATCCGGCGCTCACCCCCACATAGACCCGGCTCTCCAGCGCCTGCAGGAAACCGTCGGCCAGGCCGTTGCCGGTGATGCTGCGCGCGAGGTGGTAGTGACTGCCGCCCTCGACATAGATGACGTCGGCGTGGAGGAGCCGGTCGACCACCATCTGCCGGGGCAGGCCGTTCAGTTCCAGGACGTCGAACTCCCGCCAGCCGAGGCCGTGCAGCCGGCTCATGTCAGCGACGAACCATCCATGGTCCCCGGGCTCGGCGACTGACGCCGTGGGAACGAACACGACGTTCGCCGACCCGAACGGCTTACCCAACATGTCCCGCAGCGCATCCCGCAGCGTCTCGTTGCGCAGGCCACTCGCAGTCAACAGAAAGTTCATCGGGCGAGCCAAGCACGACTGACGGGCGCACGCAACGAACCCAGGGTGGCCGGCTGGCGTTCAGTGGACGGGACTGAGCCGGCACGAGGCGCACACCGGCGGAGACATGACTCGCCGACACGGTGTCAGGCGCCCATGATCCGCCGACCGGTCACGGGGCCGTGCGCGAAAGGCCACGGCCCGTTTGTCGCGCGTCACGCGGGATGAGGGCGACGGGAACTGGTCCCGATGACCACCGCCCCAGCCGCTCACTACACTCCCACAATGAACAACATACGGTGCACCCAATGCGGTGCGGTGGGGCTGGAGCCGGGCTTCGTCGAGGACTCCGGACAAGGCGCTCGCGGGTTCGCGCGGTGGATCGCGGGCCCCCTTCAGCGCGGCCCGCTCGGCGGTGCCAAGAGGATGGGCCGACCGCACTGGCAGATCGATGCCTATCGTTGTCCCACCTGCGCACACCTGGAACTGTTCGCCGCCCAGCGGGACTAGCGGCGTGACAGGAACGGCGGGCCATGACGTGAAGAGAGCCGCACGGGCTGGGGAGATTGCGACGTCTCCCTTGACCGTATTGCTCAACTTTCGCCCTGTTGTCGGTTGAGGGTGCCGCCCGTGCTGAGCGTCGTGGTTACTCGGCGTCGAGCTGGTGGTCGGCCCAGACGTAGCTTTCGGGCAGCAAGCCGGTGATGCGGACGGTTCACGAGGGGCTCCTCCGCGCGGATC
Organism: Streptomyces sp. NPDC051105; assembly: GCF_040682795.1. Taxonomy (NCBI): domain Bacteria; kingdom Bacillati; phylum Actinomycetota; class Actinomycetes; order Kitasatosporales; family Streptomycetaceae; genus Streptomyces; species Streptomyces sp. NPDC051105. Next base: position 101,232 of record NZ_JBFBBR010000020.1, read on the forward strand.
TCCCGCTCTCGTGGGCGAGTTCACTGCTGCCGCAGCTGATGCACCCGGCCTCGCAGGAGTCGCCCGAGCTCAGCGCCGCCCAGGCCGCCGACGTGGTCGTCGACACCTTCCTGCACGGCCTCGGCCCGCGCTGACCGCCACGGGTCTTGTGGTGCGCCCTTACGTCTGATTGGGTACCGCCCGGTAGAACGGGAGCGACCGACATGGATCAGGCGGCACGGCAGGACGTCCGCGGGGCGCTGCCCGCAGGGCTCGGGCAGGCGATACGGCAGGCCGGCGAGGACATCGCGGCCGTGCTGGACGGCGTGGCCGACACGAGTGCCGCCGTACCGGGGTCGCAATGGACGGTCGGCGAGGCGGCCGCCCATCTGGCGCTCGCCAACGGGCTGATGGCCGACCTCGCGCTCGGCAGGGAACGCCCTTACGGGGACGGCACACCGCGGAGCCTCGCGGCGGCCAACGCCGCGTCGCTGGCAGCGTTCGGGGAGCGCCGGGCCGAGCCGCTCGCGGCGATGATCACCGAGGAGGCCGCGCGGTGTGTCGACGCGCTGGCCATGACGGCGGACGGACCTGCGCCGGTCACCCCGCTCGGTTCGATGGACCGGTCCGTCCTCGCCTCCTACCTGCTCACGCACATGCTGGGCCACGGCTACGATCTCGCCCGCGCCCTGCGGCGCCCGCACATGATCGACGCCGAACGGGTCGCGCTGTGCATGCCGTTCATGCTCTCGGTGATGCCGACCGTGGCGGACGGTTCGGCGGTCGCCGGACTGACCGCCCGTTACACAATCCGGCTGCGCGGTGGCGGCTGCGCCTTCGGCGTCACGTTCGCCGACGGTGCCGTCCGGGTGGCTCCGGAACCGCAGGACCGCCCTGACTGCACCATCCTCATCGATCCGGTGGCCTTCCTCCTCATCGCCCTCGGCCGCCGCAACCCGTGGCTGGCGATGGCCCGGGGCCAGATACTCGCCGGCGGCCGCAAGCCCTGGCTGGCCCCCCGCTTTCCCTCCCTCTTCACCGCCCCCTGACCACCCGGCGACCCGCTGGGGACGAGGTCTTTGGACGACCTGCCGTGGGCGTGGCGGAAGCGGGAAGGGCGAGCGGCTGTACTTGTCCACCGTTCCTGCCGGCTGTTTCCCTCGACCGGCGCACCGGGACCGAGCGGTGGAGCACGGCCAAGGTGGCCGACTCCGGGAACCTCCGCCGAGGCCACCGCGCCGAGCCTGCTGCTGGTGAAGGACGCGGTCGTGGCCCGAGCCCCCGGCATCGTCTTCTCGGTCCGCCCGGACCTTCCCGCGCGGGCCACCGCCGCCGGCTGACCCGGCGTACGCCCTGGCACACCCCGTTCGGCCCAACCCCGCTCGCCCAGAAGAGGCGAGCAGGCGTGACCGATGTGACCGTGGTGGAAGGTATGGGCGCGCGCACGGATCCGAGGAGGCTGCATGGCCGAGGGACTGGTGGACGGCAGAGCGCCCCGCACTGCCCTGGTGGACGGCTCGAAGCCGCCTCCTGAGCGGTCCGGGCACTCCTTCGGGCAGCTGAGCGCCGTCGCCGATGCCGTCCTCTACGAGGGCTACCTGCTCTACCCCTATCGGCGGTCCTCGCCGAAGAATCGTGCCCGCTGGCAGTTCGGGGTCCTCTTCCCCAGGGACTGGGTGGAGGCCGACGGCCCGGTCCGCCCGGGCGTGTCGGGTTCGGCGGACTCCTGGTACCAGCAGACGGAGTGCCTGGTGCGGGTGCACCGGCCGGGCGCGGTCCTGCGGATGCGGGTGCGGTACCTGCAGATGCAGCACAAGCAGGTCGAGGACGCGGACCGGCGGCCGGTCGCGTCGCTGACGTGCGACGACGGGACCGTGCACCTGACCTTCGAGGAGGCCGTACCGCGCGAGGCCGACCTCACGGTCGCCCTGGCCGAGGGCGAGCACACCTTCCCGGTGGGCTCCCCCGCCGGTACCACCACCACGACGCTGTCCTCCGGTGCCGGCCGGGTGGTCAGGCGCCGGGAGGAGGCACGTGCGAGCACCACGGTCGTGGTTGAGCGGTTCGGCGAGGGCCTCCTCCGGCTCCGGGTGCGCACCGCGCACGTGGGGCAGGCCGCGGATCCGCACGCTCCGCGCGACCGTGCGCTGCGCCAGGCCCTCATCGCCACCCACACCCTGTTCGGCGCTGAGGGCGCGGAGTTCGTCTCGCTGATCGACCCGGTCCCCGGCCTCCAGGAGGCCGCCCGGAGCTGCCGCAACGACTTCACGTTCCCGGTGCTCGGCGGCGCACCCCCCGCCGACATCCCCGCCCACGGTTCGGTCTCCGCCCTGCTGCTCTCCTCGCCGATCATCCTGCCCGACCATCCGCAGGTGGCACCGGAGAGCCCCGGGGATCTGCACGACGCCGGTGAGATCGACGAGATCCTCACCCTGCGCACCATGCTGCTGACGGACGAGGAGAAGCGGGAGGCCCGCGCCACCGACCCGCGGGCCGCCGAGATCCTCGACCGGGTCGACACCATGCCGCCGGAGGTCTTCGGGCGACTGCACGGCGCGATCCGCTCGCTGAAGCCGGTCGCAGACCGTCCCGCCTGGTGGCAGGAGGGCGCCGACGAGGGGCTCTCGCCGGCCACCGACACCGTCCTGGTCGACGGCGTGCGGGTCGGCGGCGGCAGCGCGGTGCGGCTGCGCCCGCGCGGCCGGGGTGCCGACGCCCAGGACATGTTCCTGGCCGGACGGACCGCGACCGTGGCCGCCGTCTTCCACGACGTGGACGGCAGCACCCATCTCGCCGTCACCGTCGACGACGATCCGGCGGCCGAACTGCACGGCTGGTACGGCCGGTTCCACTACTTCCGGCCCGACGAAATCGAGCCGCTCGGGGGCACCGACGTCCCGGACCCAGCGGCGGCACAAGAGCCGCCCACGGGACCCACTCCATCGGAGGCCTAGCGTATGAGCACCAAGAACGGCACCACCGCCGCCGTCGGCGGCGAGCCCGGCGAAACCGTCGAACACCAGGGGTTCGACGAGATCACCATCCTGTGGATCTCCGAGGGCATGAGCTGCGACGGCGACACCGTCTCGGTCACCGCCGCCGACCAGCCCTCCATCGAGGACCTGGTCCTCGGCCTGATCCCGGGCATGCCGAAGGTCAACCTGGTCAACAAGGTGCTGTCGCCGAGCCTGGGCGGCGAGGACTTCCTCGCGCCGTACCGGAAGGCGGCGCGGGGCGAGCTGGAGCCGTTCATCCTCGTCATCGAGGGCTCGATCCCGAACCAGAACATCATCGAGGGCGAGGGCTACTGGACGTCCTTCGGCAACGACCCGGAGACCGGCCAGCCGCAGACCCTCAACGACTGGATCGACCAACTGGCGCCCAAGGCCTGGGCGGTGGTGGCCATCGGCACCTGTGCGACCTTCGGCGGCATCCACGCGATGGCGGGCAACCCGACCGGCTCGATGGGTCTCGCGGACTACCTGGGCTGGGACTTCAAGTCCCAGGGCGGGCTGCCCGTGGTGAACATCCCGGGGTGCCCGGTCCAGCCGGAGAACTTCATGGAGACCCTGGTCTGGGTGCTCTACCACGCCGCCGGCACCGCTCCCCCGCCCCCGCTGGACCACATGCTGCGCCCCCAGTGGCTGTTCGGGCGCACGGTGCACGAGGGCTGCGACCGAGGCTCGTACTACGAGCAGGCGTCCTTCGCGATGGACTACAACTCGCCCAAGTGCCTGGTGAAGACCGGCTGCTGGGGTCCGGTCGTGAACTGCAACGTGCCCAAGCGGGGCTGGATGGCCGGCATCGGCGGCTGCCCCAACGTCGGTGGTATCTGCATCGGCTGCACCATGCCGGGCTTCCCGGACGCGTTCATGCCGTTCATGGACGAGCCGCCCGGAGGCACCCTCTCCTCGCTCGCCATCAAGCCGTACGGGGCGGTCATCCGCCGGCTGCGCGGCTTCACCAACGACCTGGTCAACCACGAACCCAAGTGGCGCCACAACAAGCGCAAGCTCACCAGCGGGTACGCCCCGCGCTGGCGGCCCTGACACGCCACAGTCCTCCCCGCCCCAAGTCCCCCCACAGCAAAGGCCAGCGACGCTGATGACAACCGAGGCCCGGCAGAAAGAGCGCAAGCCCGCGCAGATCGTGGACATGTCCTGGGATCCGATCACCCGGATCATCGGAAACCTGGGCATCTACACGAAGATCGACTTCGCCAACCGGGAGGTGACGGAGTGCCACAGCACCTCCTCCCTCTTCCGCGGCTACTCCGTCTTCATGAAGGGGAAGGACCCGCGCGACGCGGGCTTCATCACCTCGCGGATCTGCGGTATCTGCGGCGACAACCACACCACGTGCTCCGACTACGCCCAGCAGATGGCGTACGGAGTGAAGCCGCCGCCGCTGGCCGAGCACATCGTCAACCTCGGCGAAGCGGCCGAGTACATGTTCGACCACACGATCTTCCAGGACAACCTGGTCTTCGTGGACTTCTGCGAGCAGATGGTCAAGGCCACCAACCCGAGTGTGCTGGCCCGCGCCCAGAAGACCGCCGCGCCGCGCGGTGACATCCACGGGTACCGGACCATCGCGGACATCATGAAGGCCTTCAACCCCTTCGAGGGCGAGGTCTACAAGGAGGCCCTGAAGGTCTCCCGGACCACCCGCGAGATGTTCTGCCTGATGGAGGGCCGGCACGTCCACCCCTCCACGCTGTATCCGGGCGGTGTCGGCACCATGCCGTCGCCGACCGTGTTCACCGACTACCTCAGCCGGCTGATGCACGTCATCGACTTCGTGAAGAAGGCCGTCGCCATGAACGACGACGTCTTCGACTTCTTCTACGAGGCACTGCCGGGCTACGAGGAGGTCGGCAAGCGCCGTATCCTGCTCGGCTGCTGGGGCGCCTGGCAGGACCCGAAGGTCGTGGACTACCGCTACGAGAACATGGACCGCTGGGGCAAGGCGATGTACGTCACCCCGGGCATCGTGGTCGACGGCGAACTGGTCACCAACAACCTGGTCGACATCAACCTGGGCCTCAGGATCATGCTGGGCAGCTCGTTCTACGAGGACTGGGTGAACGAGGACCCGTTCGTCACCCACGACCCGCTGGGCAACCCCGTCGACATGCGCCACCCGTGGAACCAGACGACCCTTCCGGTGCCGCAGAAGCGGGACTTCGACGCCAACTACAGCTGGGTGATGAGTCCGCGCTGGTTCGACCAGCGCACCGGCGACCACCTGGCGCTCGACACCGGCGGCGGCCCGCTGGCCCGGCTCTGGTCGACCGCGCTGAACGGCATCGTCGACACGCCGTACATCAAGGCCACCGGCACCAGTGTGCGGATCTCGCTGCCCAAGGGCGTGAGCCTGCCGGAGACCACGCTGGAGTGGAAGATCCCGAAGTGGTCCAACACCCTCGAACGCGACCGCGCCCGGCCGTACTTCGTCGCCTACGCGGCGGCCATGGCCCTGCAGTTCCTGGACGAGGCGATGGGCCTGGTGCGGTCCGGCGACACCAAGGTGTTCGAGGACTTCGAGGTGCCGGACGAGGCGATCGGCTGCGGGTTCCACGAGGCCGTGCGCGGAGTCCTCTCCCACCACCTGGTGATCAAGGACAAGAAGATCGCCAACTACCACCCGTACCCGCCGACCCCGTGGAACGCCAGCCCCCGCGACAAGTTCGGCACCCCCGGCCCCTACGAGGACGCCGTCCAGGGCCAGCCGATCTTCGAGGAGAACGGCCCGGACGACTTCAAGGGCGTCGACATCATGCGCACGGTCCGCAGCTTCGACCCCTGTCTGCCGTGCGGTGTCCACATGTACACCGGCAAGGGCAAGACGCTGACCGTCACGCACTCGCCGACGTACGGGGCGAACCATGGCTGACCTCGGTCGGCTCGACGGCCCGGCGGTCGAGGCCCGGCTGGGCCGCCTCGACACGCTGCTGGAGGGGCTGGAGTCGGCCCCCGGCCCGACCGGCGGCTCGGCCGTCGAGGCGGTGCGCCTGCTGACCGAGGTCTACGGCGAGGCGCTCGCCCGCGTTCTGGACCGCGCGGACGCACCGCTGGCCGAGCGGCTCGCCGACGACGAGTTGCTCGACCACCTCCTGGTCCTGCACGACATCCACCCCGACTCGCCCGAGCGCCGGGCGGCCCGCGCGGTCGAGCGGCTGCGCCCCGCGGTGCGCGAACGCGGCGGTGACGTCGAGTGGGCCGGTGTGGAGGGCCAGGTGGGCCGGGTGCGGCTGACCACGGGCGGCGGTTGCGGCTCCGGGTGCGGCGGAGGTACTACGGAGGTGACCGACGTCGTCCGGGAGGCGGTGCTCGCCGCGGCCCCCGAGCTGACCGACGTGCAGCCGGTTCCCGAGGACCCGGCCCCCGCCTTCGTCCCCCTGGACTCCCTGCGTCGGCCACAGGAGGCCCGGTGAGCACCGACGGAGCCCTGGCCCGCCTCATCCGCTCCGCCGCCGACCACCGGCCGGCGGCGGAGGCGGAGGTGTGCGACCTGTGCGCCGCCCCGGTGCCCGAGAACCATCCGCATCTGTACGACACCGGGCCGGGCGAGGTCCGCTGTGCCTGCCGCCCTTGCTCGGTGCTGTTCCCAGGACAGCCGGGACCGGGCACCGGCGAAGTCCAGTTCCGGCTGATCCCGACCCGCCGGGTCCGGCTCCCCAAGGTCGACACCGCGGCCCTCGGGGTCCCGGTCGGCCTGGTCTTCTTCGTACCGCGCGCCGACGGCTCGGTCACCGCCGAGGGGCCGAGCCCCGCGGGTGCCATGCGCTGGGAGGTGGACGCGGCGGCCTGGCAGCGGGCGGTCGCCGGCTGCCCGCCCCTGGCCGGCATGGCACCCGACGTCGAGGCGCTGCTGGTCAACACCGTCCACGGCCTGGACCACCACTGGATCGCACCGGTCGACGACTGCTTCCGCATGCTCGCCGTGGTCCGCCGGGAATGGCGCGGCCTGTCCGGTGGCGGCCGGATGTGGCCGGCCGTGGAGCGTTTCTTCGAGGAGCTCACCGAGCGCCCTTGAAGAACGGCAACACAGGAAGGAGAAACCCCATGGGAAGCATCCGAGTCGGCCGAGCCCAGGCGAAGCCCGACACACCGTCCCACGTGCCCGGTATGCACCAGGGCAACGAGGGGCCGCACACCACCCAGACCGGGCACCACCCGGACGGCACCGCCGACGCGCGGCGCTCCACCGGCATCCACTGGAAGCGGCACGACACCCTGCTGGACGTCATGCCGAACATCTCACCCGGATGACACAGAACAGGGAGTTCCCCACATGAAGGTCCAGCGAAAGAGAACCGCAACGGCGGCCCAGCGCGTGCTGACGGCCGAGATCGCCGTCGTGGGCAGCGTCGCCCTCGCGTTGTTCGTCATGGAACTGCCCTCGATCATGCGCGAGATGAAGATCTGGCGGATCGCGGGTGGGCTGCGCGCCGGTCACCGGTATCCGTGAGCCGGTCGTGCATGAACTGTCGATCGCGACCGCGATCGTGGATCAGGCCGGCGCATGGGCCCGGGAGGACGGGGCGGACACCGTCTCGACGGTGTCCGTCCGGGTCGGCGAGCTGTCCGGGGTCGTACCCGACGCGCTGACCTTCGCCTTCGAGGTGGCCCGGGACGGCACCGCGCTGGCGGGGGCGGACCTCGTGGTCGAGCAGGTGCCCGCGCTGGCCTGGTGCGACCCGTGCGCGGAGGAGTTCGCGGTGGGCATGCCGCCGTTCTTCTGGTGCCCGCGCTGCGACCGGCCCTGCCCGGAGCTGCGCAGCGGCAGGGAGCTGGAGATCACCGCCGTCGAATGACCCCGCCGGTGCCCGGTCCGTCCGGGCACCGGCGGGATCTTCGCCTTCTTCTTCGCCTTCTTCTTCGCGTTGTTCTTCGCCTTGCTCTTCGCCTTGCTCTTCGCCTGGTCAGCAGATCCGCGGGAGCTGCTCCCCCAGCGGCAGGTCCACGACCCGGGTGCCGCCGAGTCCGGTGGCCACCACGACCATCCCCGGGTGGTCGGCCACGCACTCACCGATCCGGGTCGCCCCCGCCCCCTGCGGATGCGCGCGCATCGCATCGAGGACGGCCTCGGCCTCCGTCGGCGGGACGAAGGCGACGAGCCGGCCCTCGTTGGCGACGTAGAGCGGGTCGAGCCCGAGGAATCCGCAGGCGTTCGCGACCGCATCCGGTACCGGCACGGCCCGCTCGGTCAGCCGCACCCCTGTTCCCGAGGCGCGGGCGATCTCGTTCAGCGAGGCGGCCAGGCCACCGCGTGTCGGGTCGCGCAGCACGTGGATGTCCGGGGTGACGTCCAGCATGGTGGCGACCAGGTCGGCGAGCGACGCGGTGTCGCTGGCGATCTCGACGCCGAACTCCAGCCCCTCGCGCACGCTCAGGACGGCGACCCCGTGCAGTCCGATCGGCCCGCTGACGATGACCGCGTCACCGGGCCGGGCCCGCTGCGGCCGGATGTCCACCCGCTCGGGCACCAGTCCGACCCCGGCGGTGGTGACGTACACCCCGTCGCCGTGCCCGGCCTCGACCACCTTGGTGTCACCGGTGGCGATGGTGACTCCGGCCGTCTCGGCCGCCGCGCCCATGGCCCGCGCGACGCGTTCGACGACGGTCAGCTCCACCCCCTCCTCCAGGACGAACGCGGCGGAGAGGTAGGCAGGCCGGGCGCCGCTCATCGCCAGGTCGTTGACCGTGCCGTTGACGGCCAGGTCACCGAGGCAGCCGCCGGGGAAGAACAGCGGCCGTACCACGTAGGAGTCGGTGGAGAACGCCAGCCGGGCGCCGCCGAGCTGGAGGACGGCCGAGTCGGTCATGCCGGCGAGCAGGGCGTTGCCGTAGGCGGGGACGAAGACCTGCTCGATCAGTTCGGCGGAGAGGGCGCCGCCTCCGCCGTGGCCCATCACCACGACCGGCTGGTCGCGGATCGGCACCGGACAGCTCCAGTTCGCCGGGTCGGCGACGGTCTGCTCAGCCAACGGGGTTCATCTCCTCGCGCGGGAGCGCCGGTTCGGACATCCGGCGGTAGAGGTAGTAGGCGGCGCAGGCGCCCTCGCTGGAGACCATGGTGGCGCCGAGCGGGGTGCGCGGGGTGCAGCTGGTGCCGAAGGCCGCGCACTCCGTGGGTTTGATGAGCCCCTGGAGGACCTCGCCGGCCCGGCATTCGGCCGGCTCCTCGGTGCGGATGCCGGTGACGTCGAAGCGGTGCTCGGCGTCGTAGTCCCGGTAGGCCTCGCTGAGCCGCCAGCCGCTGGCCGGGATGGGGCCGATGCCCCGCCAGGAGCGGTCGGTGACCTCGAAGACCTCCTCGATCATGCGGATGGCCGCCGGGTTGCCGTCCTCACGCACGGCACGGGCGTAGGCGTTCTCCACCCGGTGCTCGCCGCGCTCCAGCTGAAGGACCGTGCGGCGGATGCCCTCCAGGATGTCGAGCGGTTCGAAGCCGGTGACGACGACGGGGACCCGGTGGCGTGCGGCCAGCTCCGGGTACTCGGTCATGCCCATCACGCTGCACACGTGCCCGGCGGCCAGGAAGCCCTGCACCCGGCAGCTGGGGGCGGTCATGATGGCCTCGATGGCCGGGGGGACCCGCACATGGGAGACCAGCAGGCTGAAGTTGGTCAGGCCGAGGCGCTTGGCCTGGTGGACGGCCATGGCGTTGGCGGGGGCGGTGGTCTCGAAGCCGATGGCGAAGAACACCACCTGACGGTCCGGGTGCCGCTGGGCGAGCTTCAGCGCGTCGAGCGGCGAGTACACCACGCGGACGTCACCGCCCTCGCCCTTGACCCGGAACAGGTCCCGGTCGGTGCCGGGCACCCGCAGCATGTCACCGAAGGAGCAGAAGATCACCCCGGGGCGGGCGGCGATCTCCAGCGCCTTGTCGATGCACTCCAGCGGGGTCACACAGACCGGGCACCCCGGACCGTGGATCAACTCCACCTCTTCGGGAAGGAGTTGGTCGATGCCGTGCCGGATGATCGAGTGGGTCTGGCCGCCGCACACCTCCATCAGGGCCCAGGGCCGGGTGACAGTGGACCGGATCCCGTCCAGCAGCCGGCGGGCCAGCTGGGGGTCGTTGAACTCGTCGAGATACTTCACCGGGCCTCGTTCCCCTCTGCCTGCCGGGCCGCCTGCTGCCAGGCGTCGCCGAACTCCTCGTCCAGCAGCCCCAGTTCCTCGAAGAGCTGGAGGGAGGCCAGGGCCGACTCCTCGTCGAGCCGCTGGAGGGCGAAGCCCACATGGACGATCACGTACTCGCCGACGCGGACGTCGGACACGTACTCCAGACACGCCTGCTTCTGTACACCGCCGAAGTCGATCAGGCCGGTGAGCGGATCGGCCGTGTCGTCGATGCTCACGACTCTGCCGGGCACTGCCAAACACATGGGTCACTCCGTCTCGTCGCCGACTGCCGTATGCGGGCCGTCGTGGGGTGGTTGTCCGTGGGCCGCGACCATCAACTGCCCGAGCGCCAGCCCGCCGTCGTTCGGCGGGACTTCGCGGTGCCGGACGACCGTGAACCCGTGCCCGTGCAGCAGGTCGGAACCGGCCTGCTCCAGGAGGGCGTTGGCGAAGACGCCGCCGGTGAGGGCGACGGTGGTCAGGCCGGTGGCCCGGCGCGCCGCCCGGCAGAGCTCCAGGACCGCCCGGGCGACGCCGCGGTGGAAGCGGGCCGCGATCACTGGTACCGGCGTGCCGCGCCGCAGGTCGGTGACGATCGCGCGCAGTGTCGGGGCCGGGTCGAAGCGGTCGCCGAAGGGGTACGCGGCCGTGTCGTCGTCCCAAGCCAGGCAGGCCTGCGCCTCCAGCTCCAGGGCGGCCTGCGCCTCGTACCCGGCTCGGTGGCACACGCCCGCGAGGGACGACACCGCGTCGAAGAGCCGGCCCATGCTGGAGGTGGCCACACAGCCGACCTGGCTCGGCAACTGCCGTGCCAGCAGTCCGAGTTCCTCGCGCGAGCAGGCGGCGACGCTGGGCAGGTCGGCATCCCAGGGCAGGCCGGCCGCCCACAGCCGGGCCAGCGCCATCCGGCACGGGTTGGCCACTCCCGCGTCGCCGCCGGGGAGCGGGGCCGGGGCGAGGTGGGCGAGGCGCCGGTAGCCGGTGTAGTCGGCGACGAGCACCTCGCCGCCCCAGACGGTGCCGTCGTCGCCGTAACCGGTGCCGTCGAAGGCGACGCCGATGACCGGTGTGGTGCCGTCGAGGCCGGCCTCCGCCATCGCGGCGGCGACATGGGCGTGGTGGTGCTGCACGAACACCGGTTTGTTCACGGGGAGTTGAGCAGCGCGGCGGCGGGCCCAGGCGGACGCGTGGTAGCCGGGGTGGCGGTCGGCGGCGACCAGCTCGGGGCGGACTCCGGTCAGCCGGTGCAGATGCCGTTCCGCGCGGACGGCGGCCTCCAGCGTCGCCAGGTCGCCCATGTCGCCGATGTGCGGCCCGAACCAGGCCAGTTCGCCCTCGCCGACGCACAGCGCGTTCTTGAGGTCGCCGCCCACCGCGAGCGCGGGCCGCAGCGGGACGGGCAGGCGCAGCGGGCGGGGCACGTATCCGCGGGAACGGCGCAGGACCTGTTCGGTGCCGTCGGCGCGCACCCGCAGCAGGGAGTCGTCGCAGGGCGAGGCGATGGGCCGGTCGTGGGCGAGCCAGGCGTCGGCCAGTCCGCACAGCCGGGTCAGCGCCTCGTCGTCGTCCGTGACGATCGGTTCGCCCGAGCGGTTGCCGCTGGTCATCACCAGGACGCGGGGGCCGGGCGGGTCGCCGGGGAGTCCGAACAGCAGAGTGTGGACCGCGGTGTAGGGCAGCATCACGCCGAGGTGGGGGCTGCCGGGGCAGACCCCGGGCGCCAGCGGTACGCCGTCGCGGGGTCGGAGCAGGACGATGGGGCGGCGGGGGCCGGTGAGCGCGGCCCGTTCGGCCGGCCCGATCACGGCGATCCGCTCCGCCCCGTCCAGGTCCGCGCACATCACGGCGAACGGCTTGTCCCCGCGCGCCTTGCGGGTGCGCAACGTGTCGACGGCCCGGGCGTTGCCGGCGTCGCAGGCCAGGTGGTAGCCGCCGATGCCCTTCACGGCGACGATCCGCCCGGCCGCGAGCAGCTCTCGCGCCCGTGAGAGGGCATCACCATCGCGAGCGGCACTCACTCCGCTGTCCTCGGCGGGCACCAGCCGCAGCCGGGGTCCGCAGTCCGGGCAGGCCACGGGCTGGGCGTGGAAGCGGCGGTCGGCCGGGGCGTCGTACTCCCCGGCGCAGTCGGCGCACAGGGGGAAGCCGGACATGGTGGTGACCGCACGGTCGTACGGCATGGCGGTGGCGATGGTGAACCGGGGTCCGCAGTGGGTGCAGGTGATGAAGGGATGCCGGTGTCTGCGGTCGGCCGGATCGGCCAGCTCCCGAAGGCAGTCGGCGCAGGTCGCGGTGTCGGGCGGAAGCAGGGTGCGGCCCGGGGACGACGCCTCGGTGGCGCGGATGGTGAAGCCTGGGTCCGCCCCGGTGACGGGTACCTCCTCGACGCCGACGGCGGTCACGGTGGCCAGCGGCGGCGGCTCGGTGGCGAGCAGCTCGCTGAACCGCTCGACGCCGGCCGCCGTTCCCTCGACCTCGATGAGCACGCCGTGCGGCGTGTTGCTGACGAAGCCGGTGAGCGCGAGATCGGCGGCGAGGCGGTGGACGTAGGGGCGGAAGCCGACGCCCTGCACGGTGCCGCGCACGGTGATGCGCCGGCGGACGGCCGTCGCCGCGGTGGGGGCCGTCACGAGGCGCTGGGCGCGTGGACGTGACCGTGCGGGTGCGGAGCGAGGGGCGGCCGGTGCGCGGGAGCGCCGTCCCGTACGGCGAGCACCCGGTCCAGGACCGTGTCGACGCCCTCGCCGGTGCGGGCGCAGGAGCCGACGATCTCCACGCCGGGGTTGACGCGCCGGACCTGGTCGGCGAAGGCGGTCTCGTCGAAGCCGGCCGGCCCGGCGAGGTCGGTCTTGGTGAGCACGACCAGGTGTGCGGAGCCGAAGGCGGTGGGGTACTTCGCGGGTTTGTCCTCGCCCTCGGTCACCGCCATGAGCACGATCCGCAGCTGCTCGCCGAGGTCGTAGGAGGCCGGGCAGACCAGATTGCCGACGTTCTCCACGAACAGCAGCGCGGTGTCCGGCGGCAGCCAGCCCTCCAGATGGTTGCGGACCTGCCGGGCCTCCAGATGGCACAGCCCGTCGGTCAGCAGCTGCTTCACCGGCGCCCCCGAGCGGGCCAGGCGCCTGGCGTCGTTCTCGGTGGCGAGGTCGGCGGTGAAGGCGGCGACGGGCACGTCCCGCTCCAGCGCCCGGGCCAGCACCCGGCCGAGCAGTTCGGTCTTGCCGCTGCCGGGGCTGGAGAGCAGGTTCACCACGCTCACCCCGCGCGCGGCCAGGTCGTCGCGCAGGCCGGCGGCCAAGCCGTCGTTCCTGGCCAGGACGGCGCGGGTGACCTCCTCGGACTGACACATGGGTGCTCCTCGATCGTTGAGTTCCGGAAGAACCGTCGGATCGGGTGGGTCCCGTCCTGGTCCGCTAGCGATCCTCCGCGCCGGTGGCGGCCGGGTGCGGGAGCCCGGCCGCGGCGGGGCCCGTGGATTCCTCCGGGCGGTCCAACGAGGGCGTGACCTGGGGATCGGCGAGCAACGCCGGGACCAGCGCGTGCAGGGCTTCGACGGCCTGTTCGACCGCGTCCCGGACGGGCTCGCTCAGGCCGGGGGCGATGTCCTCGTCGCCGCGCGGCAGCTCCCCGGGCTCGCAGGCGAGCACGAGGACCCGCGGCAGGGGTTCGTCGCCGAGGTGGGCGGCGAGGGCGAGTACCTTCGCCGGGTCCATGCCGTGCGCCTCGGGCGGGGCCGCCGGGGCGCCGTCGGGGAGTTCGGGCTCGATCAGGGAGAGAGTGCCGGGGCGCAGGCCGCGGGCGGCGGCGTCCACCAGCACGGCGACCGTCCAGCCGTCGAGCAGTTCGTAGGCGAGGTCCATCCCCCGGATGCCGTAGTCCCGGACCCGTACCTCGGGGGGCAGCGGGCGGCGGGCCAGGGCGCGGATCACCTCGGGGCCGAAGGAGTCGTCGCCGAGGAAGATGTTGCCGACGCCCGCCACCAGCAGCCGCGTCACCGGGCACCGCCCGGGACCTTGCGGACGAAGTCCGAGCGCAGCGAGTGGTAGGCGGCGGCCGGGTCGAAGAACAGGGCGTGCATCCGGTCGAGTTCGTCCTTCCGGTACGCGGCGAGCGGCCGTCGTGCCTCGTCGGCTTCGCGTGCCGCGGCCTTGGCGGCGATGCGGCGGCCGAGATCCGGGGTGCCGGCGAGCGCGGTCGCCAGCTCCTCGACCTCGGTGGCGAAGCGCTGTGCGGGGACCGGCAGCAGCCGGTCGACGAGCCCGGTCCGGGCGGCGGTCGCGGCGCTCATCGGCTGTGCCTCCTCGGTCAGCCGCCGGGCGGTCTCGGCTCCGGCGCGGCGGGGCAGCGAGTACGTCCAGAACTCCGAGCCGTACAGGCCCATCCGCCGGTAGTGCGGGTTGAGGACGGTGCCGGTACGGCACCAGACCTCGTCGGCGGCGAGGGCGAGCATGGCGCCGCCGGCCGCCGCGTTCCCGCCGAGCGCCGCCACGACCAGCCGGTCGGTGGTCCGCAGTACGGCCTCCACCAGGTCGTCCATCGCGTTGAGGTTGGCCCAGGACTCCTCGGCGGGGTCCTGGGCGGCCTCGATGACGTTCAGGTGGATGCCGTTGGAGAAGAAGTCCCGGCGGCCGCCGAGCACCAGCACCCGGGTCGGCCGGGCGAGCGCGTACTCGTAGGCGGCGAGCAGGCGCCGGCAGTGGCCGGTGCTCATCGCGCCGCCGGGGAAGGAGAAGGTGACGAGGCCGACGTCGCCGTGCTGCCGGTAGCGGATGTCGGTCCAGGTGTCGCGGTCCGGGGGCAGTTCGAGCGGGGCGAGGCTCTCGGGCAGGCCGGGGGTGGCGAGGACGTCGGCCGCGGGGCGGCGGAAGGGGGCGGGGTCGCCGGAGTTCTTGCGGGGGCGCAGCTCGGGGATCCACACGGCGCCGTCCCGGGTGGCCCGGCAGACCGCACCAGCGCGGGTCGCGAGCAGCTCACCGGGGCGGCCGCGCAGCCGGTCCTCGGGGTGGCCGCCGTGCAGGAACAGTTCCCGGCCGAGAAGTTCGTCGAGCACCCCGGGCTGCGAGTCGGCGCCGCGCAGCTTGCGCAGCACCGTCTCGGTGTCGTCGGCCGCCCAGTCGATCCGCCGCCGCGCCTGGCGGAAGACGTCCCGCCAGACGATCCGGCCGTGGATCGAGGGATCGCTCTGCGGCACCGGCTTGTACGAACCCTCCGCATACCGTCGTACGGCCTCGTGGACGGCGGTGAGAGCGGCGTCGGCGGCCTCGTTGCGGTAGAGGTCGCTCTTGCCGACCGGCTCCACCGGGAAGGGCTCGCTCGCCCAGACGGCGCCCGCGTCCACGGCCGCCTCGGCCTGGAGCACGGTCACTCCCCAGCGGGGCGCCTGCCCGTCGATGGCCCAGTCGAGCGAGGAGGGGCCGCGGTCGCCGGGCGGTCCGGGGTGCACGATCAGGCAGGTGTGGTCCCGGCAGACGTCCCCGGGGAGCGCGGTCTTCAGCATCGGCGCGATGATCAGCTCCGGGCGCCGGTGCCGCACCGCCGACCGGACGGCGTCGGGGCCGTGGCCGGCGAGGACGACGTTCACCCGGTGGCCCAGGTCGGACAGTTCGGCGTAGACCCGTTGGGACAGGCTGTTGAACGCGCTGGCGACGAGCAGAATGTCCATGGTGCGGCATATTCGCCGCTTCAGCGGTTTCCGGAAAGCACCCCGGCGGCGTTTCGTCGGCCATCCTGGGCCGCTTGGCCCTCCCGCGCCCGGAACGCCCACTCCATTTTGGGCTCCATCACGAACCGGAAGACCCGGCGCACCGGCGGTGTGCACAGCAGGGTCACCGTCACGGCGGCGACGAGGGTGACCACCACCGCGCCCAGCGGACCGTGCATCCAGGCCGGGCCGTACCAGTGGGCGGGCTTGGCGCTCTGCGCGACGAAGCCGTGCAGCAGGTAGCCGTAGAGCGTGCCCGCGCCGAGCGTGGTGAACCAGGTGCGGCGGCCCGGCACCCAGGCGAGGAAGCAGGCGGCCAGCACCAGCGAGCAGCCGAAGGTGGCGAGGGTCATGACGGGCCCGTACCAGGCGGGCACGCCGAGCTGCTCGGCGCTGTCCCGGTGGAAGAGCCAGCGGTAGCCCAGGTGCGGCACCGACCAGTACGCCACGGCGAGGGCGCACAGGACGACCGGGACGGCCCACAGGCGCACGCTCCACCGGCGCAGCAGGCCGAAGTGCTCCGGCCGCAGGCACAGGCCGAGCACGAAGTACGGCAGGAACTGCAGGGCCCGCTGCAGGTCGAAGTCGCTGCCGATGGACGGCGTGAGGCTCGCCAGCGCGGCGACGGCGAGGGCGACGGGCAGCGGCCACCGCAGGACCCGCCAGATCGGCGTCGTCAGCCGCCAGATGAACAGGGCCGCCAGGAACCAGGTCAGATACAGCGGGTCCAGCAGGCTGATCTCGCGGTCGGGGGCGTGGTCGCTCCACCGGGTGAAGAGGGTGTAGGCGACCTCGAACACCACGTAGGGCACGGCGACCCCGGTGACCAGCCGTTTGACACGGGCGGGGCCGGCGTCGAAGCCGCGGGAGAAGTAGCCGGAGATGATGATGAACGCCGGCATGTGGAAGGCGTAGACGAACGTGTAGAGCGCGGTGACCGTCCGGCTGTCCGAGCGCAGCGGCTCCCAGGCGTGCCCCACGGCCACGAGCACGATCGCCAGGTACTTCGCGTTGTCGAAGTAGGCGTCGCGTCGGCCTGCGGGCGGCCCGTTCCGGGTGTCCGGGCCGTTCCGCGGGGCCGGGCGGGGTGGCGGGACTGGGCGGGGCGGCGGGGCCGGGGCGCGGTCCGCGTCCGCCGCCCGGGCGGGCGGCGCGTCGACTGTGGCTGCTGTCTCGCGGGAGCCGGACAGACCAGAACACCTCTCACACGACATGCGCTCCGGGGAGCGACGGGGGCCGTACCCGAGGCCCCGCACGGGGCCGGTGCACGACGGCGGTACACGGGGCGGTACTCCGGTGACGCTGCTCTCCGGAATCCGGCGTGGTAAACCCACCGTGATGCTCCGGCGTCGATACGGGAAACGGCGTCCGGCTGCCGGGCCCCGGCACGAAGATGGTTCCGCCCGTGTCGACCGATGCCTCTTGGGAGCGTGCCGCGTGACGCCGTCGGACCGAGTCTCCGCGCCCGTCGGGGAACTGCTGGACACCCGCCCGGAAGCCCTCCGGGAGGCGGCCGACGACTTCGGCCACCTGGTGCGCCGACCGCCCCTGGGCGTGCTGCGGCCCCGGTCCGCGGCGGAGGTCAGGGACGCGCTGGTGTACGCGGGGCCGCGCGGGATCCCGGTGGCCGCACAGTCGGGCGGTCACTCTCTCTACGGCCAGGGTCAGGCGCCGGACGGGATCGTTCTCAACCTGTCCGCGCTGAGCACGGTGGGGCCGGTGGCCGACGACCGGGTGGCGGTGCGGGCCGGGGCGCTGTGGCGGGACGTGCTGGCGGCCACCCTGCCGTGCGGGCTCACGCCTCCCGTCCTCACCGACTACCTCGGTGCCGGAGTCGGCGGCGTGCTGAGCGCGGGCGGGCTGGGCGGCGCCAGTCACCGGCACGGGCTGGTCGCGGACTCGGTGCTGGAACTGGAGGTGGTGACCGGGGCCGGTGAGCACCTGGTCTGCTCCCCGGACCGGCATGGCGCCCTCTTCGACGCGGTCCTCGCGGGTCTGGGCCAGGTGGCCGTGATCGTCCGGGCCACGCTCCGGCTGTCCCCCGCGCCCACCCTGGTGCGCCGCTACTGCCTGTACTACCCCGATCTCGACGCCTACCTGGCCGACCAGCACCTGCTCGCGACCGACGGGCGCTTCGACTACCTCGAAGGCCAGGCCCGCCCGGCCGAAGACACCGCCGGCGGCTGGAACTACATGGTCGAGGCCGTCGCCGCCCACCAGGGCCCGACCCCGCCCGAGGACCGGAGTCTCCTCACCGGCCTCGCCTTCGACTCGGCCGAGATCACGGACCTCGGACACGCCGAGTTCGCGCACCGGGTCGCGGCCGACGAGGAGCTCCTGCGGGCGACCGGCGAGTGGCTGTACCCGCACCCCTGGCTGAACCTGCTGCTTCCCGAGGACACCGCCGCGTCCGTCGTGACCGGCATCCTCGCCGACCCCGGCTTCCGGGACCTGCGCGAGAACGGCGTGGTCCTGCTCTATCCCCTGCTCACCCGCGCCCTGCGGGCTCCGATGTTCCGCCGCCCGCGCGGCGAAGTCGTCTTTCTGCTGGCCCTGTTGCGCACGGCCGCCCCCGGCGCGGCCGACCCGATGGTGGCCGCGAACCGCGCGGTGTACGCATACGCGCGGGCAAAGGGCGCCGTCGCCTATCCGGTCAACGCGCTGCCGATGACCCCGGCCGACTGGCAGGAGCACTACGGCGGGCAGTGGGACACCCTGACCGAGGCCAAGAGCGTCCACGACCCGCACGGCATCCTGGGCCGGGGCCACGGGATGACGCGGTGAGCACTGCCGTCCGCCGGGGTGTCGATTCCGCTCGGCGCCGTTCGTCGGTGGGGTGTAGGAAGCTCTTGAGGGACCGGGAGGAACGATGAAATACATGCTGCTGGTCTGCGGCGACGACACCGCCGACGCCTCCGGGATGGCGCCGGTCGAACCCTGGGTGGAGGAGCACGGTGTCCGGCGCGGGGCCCGGCTCTACGGCCACCGGCTGCAGTTGCCCGACACGGCGGTCACCGTGCGCGTCCGCGACGGTGAGGTGCTGCGGACCGACGGCCCGTTCGCGGAGACGAAGGAGTACGTCGCCGGATTCGACGTCGTCGACTGCGACAGCCTGGAGGAGGCCGTACGGATCGCCGCCGGGCATCCCGTGGCCACCATCGGGGCCATGGAGGTGCGGCCGTTCTGGGACGAGGGGTTCGCCGAGGACGCCGGGACGTCGATCCGTCAACTCGACGCCGAACTCACCGAAGCCGCCCGCGAGCGGGACGTCGAGCGGCTGACGGCCTGCTACGCACCCGACGTGGAGATTTTCGGGCCCTCCGGCGTCGAGGCGCGGTCGGGGATCGCCGCGTTCCGCAAGGCGGTCGAGGGGTGGTTCGCGGCGCTCGACGGGCCCGTGCACCGGGAGGTGCTCGACCTGCGGGTACGGCCCGGGGAGGGGAGTGCCTTCAGCCACGCCCTCGTCCGGATCCGGGGCACCCGCCTGACCGGGGAGCCGCTGGACCGGACGGTGCGTGTCACCACCGGCTACCGGGACACCGGTTTCAGCTGGCTGATCGCCCACGAGCACGTGTCGGTGCCGCTGGAGGAGACGGCCGGGAAGGAGCGGTCATGAAGTACGTCCTGTTCATCTGCACGCCCGTCGGCGGCGAGGAGCTCAGCCCCGCCGAGATCGCCGAGGACCCGCGTTTCACCTCGTACATCCGCGAGGTCCGCAGCCGTGACCTCGTCAAGGGCGGCGCCCGGCTGCGGCCCGCCGCCGACGCGACCACAGTGCGCGTCCAGGGCGACGAAGTCCTGCTGAGCGACGGGCCGTTCGCCGAGACCAAGGAGTACGTCGCGGGCCTCGACATCATCGAGGTCGCCGACCTCGACGAGGCCATCGCGCTCGCCTCCCGGCACCCCGCGGCACTCGCCGGCGGCTCGGTCGAGGTGCGGCCGGTCTGGGAGTGAGTGCCACGGACGACGTCGAGAAGGCCGTCGCCGCCGCCTTCCGCGAGGAGTGGTCCCAGGTCGTCGCCACCCTGATCCGGGTGACCGGCGACTGGGACCTCGCCGAGGAGTGCGCGCAGGACGCCTTCGCCCAGGCGCTGGAGCGGTGGCGGCGCGACGGAGTGCCGCGCCGCCCGGGCGCCTGGCTGACCACGACCGCCCGCAACCGCGCCCTGGACGTGCTGCGCCGGGAGGCGGTGGGGGCGGCGAAGCTGCGGGAGGCGGCCGTGCTGGCACGGGACGAGGGACCGTACGACCCGGATCACGAGGGCGACGACAGCGGTGTGGCCGACGACCGGCTGCGGCTGATCTTCACCTGCTGCCATCCGGCGCTGCCCATCGAGGCGCGGGTCGCCCTGACCCTGCGCACCCTCGCCGGTCTGACCACGCCGGAGATCGCCCGCGCCTTCCTCGTCCCCGAGGCGACGATGGCGCAGCGGCTGGTGCGCGCCAAGCGGAAGATCCGCAATGCCGGCATCCCGTACCGGGTGCCGCCCGCGCATCTGCTGCCCGACCGCACGACGGGCGTCCTCGGCGTGCTCTACCTGCTGTTCAACGAGGGGTATGCGGCCACGGCCGGCGCCGACCTGGTGCGGACCGGGCTGTGCGCCGAGGCCGTCCGGCTGGCCCGGCTCCTTGCCCGGCTGATGCCCGACGAGCCGGAGGTCGTCGGGCTGCTGGCGCTCCTGCTGCTGCACGACGCGCGCCGGGACACCCGGGTGGACGCGGCCGGCGATCTGGTGACCCTGGAGGACCAGGACCGCGCGGCCTGGGACCGCGCCGAGATCGACGAGGGCGCCGCTCTCCTGGAGGGCGCGCTGCGCCGCGGCCGCCCCGGCCCGTACCAGATCCAGGCGGCGGTCGCGGCCTGCCACGCCACCGCGGCGACCGCCGCCGACACCGACTGGGCGGACATCGCCGGCCTCTACGGCGAACTCCAGCGGTACGTCCCCTCGGCCGTGGTCCGCCTCAACCGCGCGGTCGCGGTGGGCATGGCCGAGGGCGGGGAGGCGGGCCTGGCGCTGGTGGCGGAGCTGGAGGCGGAGGACGAGTTGGCCGACTACCACCTGCTGCCGGCGACCCGTGCGGACCTGCTGCGGCGTATGGGCCGTGCCCCGGAGGCGGCCGAATCGTACGAGCGGGCCCTGGCGTTGGTGGAGAACGCGGCGGAACGCCGGTTCCTGGAGAAGCGGCTCACGGAGTGCCGGGCCGGGTAGGGACCGGGGGTTCGCCGCAGGCTCCGGCCGGGGTTTGCCCCCACTGCGACGTCGGCGCGCCCCGCGATCCCGAGACGTACTGGCGTGATGTCCAGCACGCCCGCGCCCAGGACCCGTTGTCACTGAGGGGCGGCTCCGGGCCGTCCCGGCAGGGACGGCCCGGAGCCGTCGCACCCGGATCAGGCGCCAGCGCGGCGGCGGGCGTCCTGGGCGAGGGCCCTGAACTCCTGCCATTCCACCCGGGGCCGGGTCAGGCCGCGCTGTCGCAGGTAGCGGTCGGTGGCCCGCCGGGTGCTGCGCAGCACGCTCACCGCGTCGCTCGCGCGGCCGGAGCCCATCGGCTCCACCACCTTGGCGGGGACCAGCACCGGTCCCCCACCGGTCTCACGCAACTCGCCGCGTACGAGGGCGTTGTGCATGTGGTTGAGCCGCTCGTCGTGCCGGTGCACCAGGAGGGAGGCGGAGCCCGGTGCGGCCGGGCAGTCGGCCGGCACGTCCACGGCGAAGCCTTCGGGAGTGGGCACCGGCCGGGTCCGCGCCAGCACCGGCGCTCCGGTGGCGTCGCGGGCGGCGAGCACCGCCGTCGGGAAGCGGGCGAGCTGCGCGGCGCCCGGCAGGTCACTGGCCGGCGCGGGCGCGGCGGATGCGCCGGCCGCGGGCAACGGCGGTCGTACGACCACCTGCCGGGGTGTCACGGTGATCAGCAGCCGCAGGTAGTACCAGTCCATCACCAGCCGCATCGGAGCAGCGAGGTACGACCTGCTGTGCGGCTGCCGTTCGAACAGCATCCGCCAGTAGTCCTCGGCCCCCTGCGGCCCGGTCATGATCTCGTCGGGGCATTCGGCGTGGCCGCCGACGAAGATCTGCGGGGCCTCCTCGAGGCCGCTGCCGGTCGGGTCGGAGAAGAGCAGGGCGACCCGGCCGTCCCGGCGGATGTTCAGCGCCTTCCGCGCGAACGCCAGGGACGTGCTCAGCAGCAGCGTCCCGTCCGGGCGGCGCCACACGGCCGTCGGCCAGGCCAGCGGTGTGCCGTCCCGGCCCAGGGTGACGAACTCGCAGGTCCGGTAGGCGTCCAGGACGTCGAGAGGAGCGGAGTCGAGCAGGGGCACCGGTCTACTCCCCGTCCAGCTGCGCGCGCAGGGTCCGGCGGTGGGCCGCGTATTGGGGGCGGCCGACGGCTCGCCAGAGCAGCCGGCCGACCGGCGGGACCTTGCCGAGGAAGTAGGCGCTCTCGTCAGGTGTCGCCTCCTCCAGGATCGCGCCGAGCGCCAGCAGTCGCTTGTTCTTCGGCAGCCCCGCCAGGCCCCGCTCTCCGACCAGGTCCCACTCGGGGACGGTCAGATGCTCTGCGACCAGAGGCAACACCGACCGCTCCTCCTCGTCGAGGTGCTCCAGGAGCGTGGTCCGGTGTGCGTCCAGCGCCAGCGCGAGTTCCTCGCCGGATATCCGGTCACCGGTGCGCTCCCATACGGGCATCCAGTCGGACACGGCCGCCAGGGTGCGGTCGATCGCCTCGTGCTGTTCCGTCATCCGTGCCATGAGGTCGTCGTCGTGCGCGACCCGGGCCCGCAGCAGCGGCCAGATCAGCTCGTCCTCGGCGTGGTGATGGTGGTGCAGGCCGAGAGTGTAGTCGCGCAGGGCGGCGACGATCCGTGCCGCCCGGGCCGTGTCGCCGTCCGGCACGGCGCGTACCAGCCGGGGCAGCAGCGCCGACTCGCGGCGGAAGACCCGGTGGACCACGACCATTTCGTGGGTATGAGGACGCTCGGCGGTGACAGAGGCGCCGTGACTGTGGTTGAGGGACACGCTTGCTTGCTCCAACGATCAGGTGTTCTGCGTGAGCCGCCCAGCATTCCGCGCCCCTCTTGGCGTCCGCTTGGCGCGCGGCCCGGTGCCCGGCTCGGCGAGCATCGCGTTTATCGTCTGTTGACGGGTCGGACGTGCGGCTCGGGTAGATTTCCGCGCCGTGCTGCGTTTGCGAGTCCTGGGTCCGCTCGGCGCCGAAGTCGCCGGAACGCCGGTCGAGTTGGGCGCTCCGCGGCAGCGTGCCGTGCTGGCGCTGCTGATCGTGGCCCGGGGTGGTGTCGTTCCGGTCGACCGGATGGCGGAAGCGCTGTGGCGGGGTGAGCCGCCGGCCAAGGCCAGCGTGTCGCTGCACGCCTACCTGTCCAATCTGCGCCGGTCCCTGGAACCGGAACGGCCGCCGCGTGCGCCGGCCGCCGTTCTGGTCACCGCGCCACCCGGATACGCGCTCAGGCTGGCCGGGGACGCGGTGGATGCCTGGCGGTTCGAGTCCTGGGTCCGCCGGGCCCGCGACGCCCCGGCCGCGGAAGCCCGCCTGCTGCTCGCCGAGGCGCTCGGCTGGTGGCGCGGGCCGGCCTTCGCCGAGCACGCGGACGAGGCCTGGGCCGCCGCCGAGGTGGCCCGGCTCACGGGGCTGCGTGCCGAGGCCCGTGAACTCGCCGTGGCCGCCGATCTTCGCACCGGCCGGGTGGCGCAGGCGGCGACCGACGCCGAGTCCCTCGTCCGGGACAGTCCCCTGCGTGAGGAGGGCTGGCGGCTGCTCGCACTCGCGCAGTGGGCCTGCGACCGGCAGGCCGACGCGCTCTCCTCACTGCGCCGCGCCACCGCCGTGCTGCGCGACGAACTCGGTTGCGATCCCGGCCCCGCCCTGAGAAGGCTGGAGCAGGCCGTGCTGAACGGGCGGCTCGACGTCCTGCGCGCGGCCGTGTCGGAGCCCGACGACGAGCGGCCCGCACGCACCGCGCCGCAGCACACCGGCCGCGGCCTGTTCGTCGGCCGGGGTGCGGAACTGCGGGCCGTCGACGCCGCCGCCCGGGCCGCCCGGCAGGGCGGCGCCGTGCTGCTGGTCACGGGCGAGGCCGGCGCCGGCAAGTCCGCGTTCCTGGACCGGGCCGCCGCCCGGCTGCGGCAGGACGGCTGGCGGGTGGTGACCGGCTGCAGCCCCGAGTACGAGGGCGCACCGCCCGCCTGGGCCTGGCTGGAGGCGCTCGGCGCGCTCGCCCGCGAGGTGCCTCCGGCCAGGCCGGAGGACCTGACGGTGCTGCTGCGGGAGCCGGGGAACGCAGCCGCCGCCGGGCGTTTCCGCATGCACCGTGTCTTCGCCGCCCGGCTGCGCGCCGCCGCCTCCGCGGCGCCCCTCGCTGTCCTGCTGGAGGACTTGCACCACGCCGACGCCGAGACCCTCGCCCTGGTCGAGGCGGCCGCCGCCGTCACCGGGGTCCCCTTGCTCACCGTCGCCGCCTACCGTCCCGCCGAGGTCGGCGAGCACCTCCTGGGGACCCTCGCCCGGCTCGCGCCGGGCGCCCCGCACCGGATCTCGCTCGGTGGCCTGCCAGCGCGGGACACCGCCACCCTGGTCGACGCCGTCTGCGGAGCTCCGGTGGATCCGGCGACGGTGGCAGCGCTGGCCGAGCGCACCGGCGGCAACCCCTTCTACGTCCTGGAGAGCGCCCGTCTCCTCGCCGACAGGGGCGCACCGGTGGCGCTCTCCGAGGTCCCGCAGGGTGTACGCGACGTGCTGCGCCGACGCCTCGCCCTGCTGCCCGCCGCCGCGCGGGCCGTCGTCCAGCTCACCGCCGTGCTGGGTCTGGAGGCCGAGGTCGCCCTGCTCGTCGACGCCGCCGACGCGCCGGAGGAGGAGGTGCTGGCAGGGCTCGACGCGGCGCTCGCCGCCGACCTGCTGGCCGAACCCGGGCCCGGCCGTGTCCGGTTCGTGCACGCCCTGGTCCGCGACACCGTCTACGCCGACCTGTCCGGAGTACGGCGCTCCCGGCTGCACACCCGGGTCGCGCGGCTGCGGCACCGTCACCGTCCCGGCGAACTCGCCGCGCCCGCCCACCACTTCACCCACTACTTCACCCACTCCGGCAACGCAGCCGACGCCGCACCTGCCGTCGACCACCCGCTGGCGGCGGCCGACGACACCCAACCGGACGGGCTGATCGAGAGGTAGACCCGGCACTCAGCGCACTCGGAAGCGTGCCGTCCGAGGCGCCGCACAGACTCGGCCGAACAGAGCTGGTCGTGGAGTCGGCGGCGGGCGATCGGCGAGTACGAGACCGATCCGGCCGCCCATCCGGGCTTTGGCCGCGCCGGACCGACGCGGCGGGCGCGGGAGGCGGTGGTCCAGCCGGACCGGCGCGGCGGGCGCGGGAGGCGGTGGGCCAGCCGGACCGGCCACCGCCTCCAGCACGGGGCGTCAGCCGCCGAGCGCGGCCATCACCACCGCCTTGGCCTCCTCCTGTACCCGGGTCAGGTGGTCGGGCCCCTGGAACGACTCGGCGTAGATCTTGTACACGTCCTCCGTGCCGGACGGGCGGGCCGCGAACCAGGCGTTCTCCGTGGTCACCTTGATGCCGCCGATCGCCGCGCCGTTGCCCGGGGCCTCCGTGAGCACCCCCGTGACCGGTTCGCCCGCGAGCGTCTCGGCGGTGACCTGGGCCGGGGAGAGCTTGGCGAGGAGGGCCTTCTCCTCGCGGGTCGCCGGGGCGTCGATGCGTGCGTAGGCGGGCTCCCCGAAGCGGGCGGTCAGGTCGGCGTAGTGCTCGGACGGGGTCTTGTCCGTCACGGCCGTGATCTCGGAGGCGAGCAGGGCGAGCAGGATGCCGTCCTTGTCGGTGGTCCACACCGAGCCGTCCCGGCGCAGGAAGGAGGCGCCGGCCGACTCCTCGCCGCCGAACCCGATGGCGCCGCTGACCAGTCCGTCGACGAACCACTTGAACCCGACCGGGACCTCGACCAGCCCACGCCCGAGGTCCGCGGCGACCCGGTCGATCATCGAGGAGGAGACGAGGGTCTTGCCGATGCCGGCGCTCGCCGCCCACTGCCCGCGGTGGCGGTAGAGGTAGGAGATGGCGACGGCCAGGTAGTGGTTGGGGTTCATCAGGCCGGCGTCGCGGGTGACGATGCCGTGCCGGTCGGCGTCCGCGTCGTTGCCGGTGGCGACCCGGAACTCGTCCCGCTTCTCGATCAGCGAGGCCATCGCGTACGGCGAGGAGCAGTCCATGCGGATCTTGCCGTCCCAGTCCAGCGTCATGAACCGCCAGGTGGGGTCGGTGTACGGGTTGACCACCGTGAGGTCGAGGCTGTGCCGTTCGGCGATCCGGCCCCAGTAGTCGACGGAGGCGCCGCCGAGCGGATCGGCGCCGATGCGCAGCCCGGACGCCCGGACCGCGTCGAGGTCGAGGACGCTGGGCAGGTCGTCGACGTACACGCCCATGAAGTCGTACCGGCTGGTGGTGGGCGCGGCGAGCGCCCGCTCGTACGGGATGCGCTGTACGTCCTTCATCCCGCCCGCGATGATCTGGTTGGCGCGGTCCTGGATCCAGGAGGTGGCGTCGGAGGCGGCCGGCCCGCCGCTGGGCGGGTTGTACTTGAAGCCGCCGTCGGCGGGCGGGTTGTGCGAGGGGGTGACCACGACGCCGTCCGCGAGTCCCGTCGTACGGCCGCGGTTGTGGGTCAGGATGGCGTGCGAGACGGCGGGGGTCGGCGTGTAGCCGTCGGCGCTGTCGATCAGGACGGTGACGCCGTTGGCGGCGAACACCTCCAGGGCGGTGACCTTGGCGGGCTCGGACAGGGCGTGGGTGTCGGCGCCCAGGAAGAGGGGGCCGTCGGTGCCCTGGCCGCTCCGGTACTCGCAGATGGCCTGGCTGGTGGCCGCGATGTGGTCCTCGTTGAACGCGGTCGTCAGCGACGATCCGCGGTGCCCCGAGGTGCCGAACGCCACCCGCTGGGCCGGGTCGGCCGGGTCGGGGTGCAGTGCGTAGTACGCCGTGACCAGCCGGGCCACGTCGACGAGATCCTCCGGAGCCGCCGGCCGGCCCGCTCGCTCATGCGGCATGAGTCCACTTCCTCCGCAGTCGTTGATCGATCGCTGGACGCCCATCTTTCCTTGTCAGCGGCGGTGGACGCGAGTGCGGCACCGGCGCTGCCGCTGAAGACACCGCGGGTTCACGGCTGGTTCACAGCAGCCGCAGCTTTCCCGGGGCGCGCTGCTCGAAGACGCCGAGCAGCCAGTCGAAGACGGTGGCCCCGCGTCCGGCGCGGGCCTCGGCCAACTCCGCGGCGACGGTGGCCCGGCTGGACGGGTGGCAGCGGGCGAGCCGGATCTCCAGTTGGCGGGCGGTCTCCGGGTGGCCCAGCCGGGCCCGGGACGTCTCGTGGTCGTGCCACTCGAAGACGAAGTCATGGTCGTCGGGCGCGCCGAAGCCGCCGCCGAGGCAGTCGGCGAGGGCGTCGAGATTCCGGCCGAAGTAGCCGCCGGGCCCGTCGACCGCCTCGCCGATCACCCGCCAGAAGTCCTCCAGCGTCGCGATCCCGCCGCCGTCCAGTACATAGGTCGCCGTCACGGCCCGCAGGATACGGCGGTGGTACGGACGGGAGCGGGCGGTCGGCCGAACGGCTCTCCGAGGGGCGCGGCGGACGTTCCGGAAGGCACGCCACGGGACATACTGAACATCAGTCAACTACCGCGCCCCCGGGCACTCACGAGAGGCCGCACCGTGGAGAACTCCCTCGCGCCCGCCGCCCAGGATCGCTACGACACCTATCTTGACCATGTGAGGCACTGCCCCGACTGCCGCCCCGCGCGCTGCCGGACGGGCCAGGCACTGGTGCGCGCCTATCTCGCCACCACCCGGGCGGAGCGACCGGACGCCCGCGAGCACTGAAGCGACTTGCCGCGGAAGCCGTCGCCCCCGCTGTCGTTGTCCCTGCCGGCCGCTGTCAATGTCCGCTTGGCGTCCGGCTGTCAATGTCCGCTTGGCGTCCGGCGCATGGCCCGCGCCAGGTGCGGCCTGGCACTCCGGCGACGGCCGCCCGGCCTGCTCGCGGCGGCCCGGCTCACGGCCGTCCGACGCACGGCGGGCGGGGCCCCCGGATGGATCCGGAGGGCCCTCGCGTGTCGTGAATCGTTCAGTGTGCGGCGGGAACCGTCCGCCCGGCCGGGGCCGTCGCCGGTCTGGGGTTGAGCTGCCGTTCGGCCAACTCGCCGAAGAGCAGTCCGAATCCGCCCCACAGCACCAGCTGGATGGCCAGCGCGGAGAGCCGGAACCGCCACAGCAGGGTGGCCGGGAAGTCCGTCGGCACCTCGTTGACGGTCGGCAGGAACTGGTACGCCAGCCCGGTGACGACCGCGAACGCGGCCACCGCGACCACGGTCGCCCACCACGTGCCGAGGCTCGGACCGAGACGCTTGCCCAGCATGGTCGCGGCGACCGCCAGCAGCACGCTGAGCACCATCATCAGGAAATACAGCGTGGTCCGCTTGCCGATGGTGTCCGGGTCGCCCACCGACGGCGGGTTGGCCGGATACTTCAGGAACGGCACCACGTACACGGCGAGCAGCGCGCAGCCGGACAGCAGCAGCGCCGTCGCCCGCGGCGAGAAGCGGCCGACACGGCCCAGGGCGAAGCAGTAGGCGAGGGCGGCGATGCCGCCGAAGG
Source organism: Streptomyces sp. NPDC051105 (assembly GCF_040682795.1). Classification (NCBI taxonomy): domain Bacteria; kingdom Bacillati; phylum Actinomycetota; class Actinomycetes; order Kitasatosporales; family Streptomycetaceae; genus Streptomyces; species Streptomyces sp. NPDC051105. The sequence continues at coordinate 129,724 of NZ_JBFBBR010000020.1, forward strand.
CGACCCCGTAGAGCAGCACACCGGTGGCCAAGCCGGCGGTGGACTGGAGGGAGCGGGAGACGACCTCCATCTCGTGCTCGTGCGAGTGCGCGTCCTCGAAGCTGATCGCCTTGTCGACGTTCGGCTCTCCGAGGAGATAGGCGGCGACCAGGGCGAGCAGGCCGGCGGCAAGGCCGGCGAGCATGCCCCGCACCAGGAGGTTTCTTACCGTTGCGGAGTTCATGAGGGTGCGGCGTCCCCTTACGTCAGTGGCAGGGGAAGCCGAGGAGGTGGCGGGCGTCGTGCACCCACTCGTGGACGTCCGTGCCGTTGAACACGGAGGTGGCGCCCTGCTCGGCGCCGACGAAGTAGAGCAGGATGAGCATGAGGATGCCGAAGAAGACCGCCCAGGGAGCTATCGCGCTCAGCGGCAGCTTGGCGGGAACGACGGGGGTGGTGGCTGTCGGCTGCGCGACGGTCTGCGCCATGGCAGAACCTCCTCTGGGAGTTCGCGTCCCATCTCGGTGGTGCACTGGACGACGGCTACGGGTCTGACTCACGAGCTCCGGATGGGGCTCTCGCATACAGTGGCGCGACCGTGCCGGACTCCCACCGGCTTCCGTTCTGGCGTCGTCGATATCGGACAGACCGTACCGCGTGTCAGGAGCACGGCCAAGACCGCACCACCAGGCGTGATCTTCATCTCGTGCCTGATGGCCGGTTCTGGGCGTGCTGGGTCAGCGGTGACGGAACTCGCCGGGCGTTCCCGGGGAGCCCTGCGGCTGCGTCTCCTTGATGCCGGCGTTCGACGGGGGTCGTCCCCTACTCGGCAGCCGCGCTCACGCCTGCTCCCGGCGCTGGTCCCGGACGGTTCGTACGATGCCGGAGAAGTCCTCGGCGGGTCCAGCGCGTTCGGCTTACGAGGCGCACAACTCGGCGGTGACAGTGCGGCTCACGGGGACGGCTCCGTGGTGGTGTCGGGTCCGGCGAGCCCCAGTTCGCGTTCGCCGAGCGGGGCGAAGTAGCGGTCGACGTCGACGTCGGTGACCTCGGCGAGGGTGGCTGGGGACCAGCGCGGGTCGCGGTCCTTGTCGATGACCTGGGCACGGATGCCTTCCACCAGGTCGGGGGCGGACAGCGCGGCGCAGGAGACGCGGTACTCCTGGTCGAGGACCCGCTCCAGCGGACCGAGCCGCCGGGTCCGGCGCAGCGCCGCCAGGGTGACCTTCAGGGAGGTCGGCGACTTGGTGAGCAGGGTCTCCGCCGCCTCCTTCGCCGCCGGTTCGCGGTGGGCGAGCAGCCGCCGGACGATCTCCTCGACCGTGTCGGCGGCGTAGCAGGCGTCGATCCACTCCCGGTGGCGGGCCAGTTCGCCTTCCGGTGCCGGTCGCACGTGCCGGTCGAGCGCATCGTGCACGGGGCGGTCGGCGAGGTCGGCGATCAGCGGCTCGATCCTGTCCGAGGGGACGCAGTGGTCGGCGAGTCCGCACAACAGGGCGTCCGCGGCGCCGATCTGAGCGCCCGTCAACGCGAGGTGGGTGCCCAGTTCGCCGGGGGCGAGGGCGAGCAGGTACGTGCCGCCGACGTCGGGGACGAAACCAATGCCGGTCTCCGGCATCGCGATCCGCGACCGCTCGGTGGCGATCCGGACGCTGCCGTGTGCGGAGACGCCGACGCCGCCGCCCATGACGATGCCGTCCATGATCGCGACATAAGGCTTGGGGTAGCGGGCGATCCGGGCGTTGAGGCGGTACTCGTCGCGCCAGAACTCCGCCGACGCGGTGCCGCCCCCGGCGCGGACGTCCTCGTAGATGCTCCGGATGTCACCGCCCGCGCACAGGCCGCGCTCCCCCGCGCCGGTGATGACGACGGTCTCGACGGCCGGGTCGTGCTCCCAGGCGGTGAGGGCCTGGTCGATGGAGCGAACCATGGCGTGGGACAGGGCGTTGAGGGCCTTGGGGCGGTTGAGGGTGAGGTGGGCCGCCCGGCCGGCGGTGTGCAGCAGGACGTCGCTCATCCGAGGGCCTCCGTGAGGCCGCGGGCCGCGATGACGCGCATGTTCTCGTTGGTTCCTTCCAGGATCCGCTGGACCCACGGGTCACGGACGATCTTCTGGATACCGTACGCGCCGAGGTAGCCGTCGCCGTCGTGCATCGAGGTGACCAGCCTGCTGAGGCACGCGGTCGAGCAGCAACTGCGCGAGGCCGGCGATCTCGGCTGCGTGCAGTTCCAGCTGCCGGCCCGGCTGGGCGACTCAGCGACAGGCAGCCACCGCATGACCGACCTGGCGGACGGCGTCGTCTACAGCCGCAGCGGCCTGACCTACCAGGCCGTCTCACGCTCACTGGTCCTGGCATTCCCCTGCTCGAGAATCAAACTGCGTGATTCCGTGACATCTGTCACAGCGGATCCGGGACCTAGGCGTGCCGGATAGTAGAAGTCGCTCTGACGACATATGGGATTTGTCCGGCTTGAGCCGCCCATGCGTCGCGCCTGGATCCACGGCTTTCCGCCCGCGAGCCACCTTCATCCGTTCTGCGCGCACGTAGGGATTCTGACGGGGCGACAGGATTTCGCAGAGCTCCCGGAAACCGGACCAGCGCCCCTCACTCAGATGGCAAGGGCCGCCCGAGCCTACGAAGCGAGCTAGTAGCGAGGCCCTTTGCGCCCCTTGTGAAGCCTTCCTAAGAATGACGACCCGCAGGACGCCACCGCAGCTCAGGAGCGGGTCACGCATGGGTAGACATCGTAAGAACACGCATTACAGGCGGATAGTCATCGCCGCCGCCGCCGTGGCCACCGTGGGCATACCGTCCGCCGCCATGGCCTGTACCAACTGGCCGGACAGCGGCGGACACCGGTCCGACAGCGCCGACAACAGCGCCACGAAGGACTCGTGGAACAAGAAGAACTGGTGGAGCGACGCGAACCGGCCCCGCCCCTGGAACGTCAGCCGGCCCGGCGAGCCCTCGTGGACGGCATCCGCGGCGCCGAGCGCCACGAAGACTCCGAGCGCCTCCGCGAGCGCCACGAAGACTCCGCACGCCCCCGCGAGCGCCACGAAGACTCCGCACGCCCCCGCGAGCGCCACGAAGACTCCGCACGCCCCCGCGAGCCCCACGAAGACTCCGCACTCCCCCGCGAGCGCCGGGAAGACCACCGCGTCGCCCAGCACCCGGAACACCGTCACCGCCGCCCCTTCCACGGCCCCCAAGCCGTCGAGCACCCCGAAGGCCACCGCCACGGCGTCCGGCGTCGTCGCTCGCATCGTGGAACTCGTCAATGCCGAGCGCAGCAAGGTCGGCTGTGCGGCCCTAACCCTGAACACGACCCTGTCCAAGGTCGCACAGGCGCACAGTGAGGACATGGCGCTTCACCAGAACATGTCGCACTTCGGGTCCGACGGTTCCTCCCCCGGCGACCGGATCACCGGTGCCGGGTACACCTGGAGCGCCTACGGCGAGAACGTGGCCTACGGTTACACCTCTCCCGAGCAGGTCATGGCGGGCTGGATGGCCAGCCCGGGCCACAAGGCCAACATCCTCAACTGCACGTTCAAGGAGATCGGCGTCGGTCTCGCACAGCCCGACAGCTACTGGACCCAGGACTTCGGCACCGCCCGTTGAGCGGGTGCGCCCGTTGGCGGCGGTCGGGTCCCGTGACCGGAGGCGACAAGCCGGCGCAGCAGTGCGTCGTCCGCCCGCCGTCAACCGTGGCAACGCCGAGGCCCTCTTCCCCCGCCTGGCCGGGGTTCGCGTCCCCCGCGCCCGCCTCCCGTCCGCTCCCGGCCCGGCTGCGGCGGTCCGTACAGCGCGCCGGTGCCCACGCCTTCTTCAGGATGGTCCAGCCCGGCACTGACTGAGGGGCTCCTCGGGAGGTCCGGTGAACCGGCAGGGAACTCTTGGTCATGGGTTCCCCTGGACGGCCGTCGAGTGCGAAGTCCTGCCTAGCATGAGGCGATCACGAACGGTACGAGTCCAGGAGCTCGGGATGGTGTTGTCCGGCCTCGGTCGGAGGTCGTTGCGTCCCTGGGCGGTCGTCGCGGTCGCCGTCGTATGCCTGGTGGCCGGAGTCCTGGCGCTCACGCACGGCTCACGCCCCGTACCCGCCGACCCGGCCGCCCTGCCGCACACCACGGTGGAGGTGTCGGCCAGCCGCTGCGGCCGGGCTGGCGCACACCGGCCCCTGGTGTCCAGGTCTTCGACCTGCGCAACCCGACCAACGGCCCCGCCTCGGTCCTCCTGGACCGCCGCTGGGCGGGCGAGGGCATCAGGGCCAACGCCTTGCACCCCGGGGCGATCGCCACCAACCTCCAGCGGCACACCGGCGGTCTGAAAACCCCCGAGCCGTACCGCAAGACGGTCGAACAGGGCGCCGCCACCTCGGTGTTCCTCGCCGCGTCCCCGCTGGCCCAGTACGTGGGCGGACGCTACTTCGAGGACGTCAACGAGTCCCCGCGCGCCGCCGAACGCCCGACCGAACTCGGCGTACCCGGCGTCGCCCCCTACGCCCTGGACCCCGCGAACGCCGAGCGGCTGTGGGAACTGGCCCACGCCGTCCTCCGCTGACCGCACGGCGGCCGGCGGGCGAGCCCTGGCCCGGCGGCTACATCGACTCCGTGGAGATCCGCCCGGCGAAACCGCGACGCCCGGGCCGTACGGCCGCCTGGATCAACTCGCGCCTGGAGCTGGTCGCCGGTGTCCCAGTCAGCCCGCTCGCCTCGTATGTCACCCTGGCCGACACCGCCAACGGCATCGCCGTCCGGCAGCCGCCCACCGAGTGGATGTTCCCTAACGTCGACCTGCCCATCCACCTCCACCGCCGGCCCCGGGGCATCTGGACGACAGGGCCTAGGTCACCTGGCCGCGGCTCGCAACCACGGCCCCTTGATGGACAGCCGACCGCCGAGCTGCGCGACCTGTGCCACGGTCGCAGAGACGAGGGTGATCGTGCGCGTGCGGGTGACCGGGTGTGAGAGCCAGCGTGGTACGGCCCCGGGGGTGACGGTGACGGTACGACGCGCCGGGAGCGGGCTGCCGCCGAGGCCCGTGACCCTGCCGGACAGCTTGCGGACGTAGAGGGTGACCACGCCGTGGGCGCCCTTGCCCTTGATCGTCGAGGTCGTCGCCGGTCTGGCCCGAAGGCGGAGCGCCGCGCGGCCCCGGCCGGCGGTCAGGTCGAGGTCGACGGCGTCCAGCGACCGCACGGTGAATCTGAGCGCCCGGACGGTCCCCGTCGCCGTGTGCACCGTGGTCGTCCCGTGGAACCTGGCGCCGCGCAGCACGAGCCGGTCGGCACGCAGCACCCAGGAGTCCTTGGCGGCGCGGGGCGGGTGCGCGCCGAGGCGTGGCGCGTCGGCGGGCGCCCCGGAGCGGCCCCCGCCCGGGTGCAGGGAGCCCGGGTGAAGGGACCCCGGGTGCAGGGACAGGGACAGGCAGGCCACGGCCGCCGCGCAGGCGAGCGGCCGGGACGCACGGGCGAGCACGGAACCGGTCGTACGCGTACCGGGCGGGCGACCGCGCCCGTCCGTGTGGGCGCTCCGGCCGGTGCGGTCCTCAGCAGTCGCCACTTCGGTCCTCCGGTGCCGCAACGGCGGTGATCGCGCTGCCGCCCGGCGGTGTCGGCGGTTCCCCGGCCGTGGGCGGCAGCCAGGCGCAGGCCAGAGAGCCGCCGACCAGGCCGGAGGCGACACCCAGGAAGAGGCCGCCGAAGTTCGCGACGGGAAAGGAGATGACGGCGAGCAGGAGGGTGGCGATCCCGGCGAAGACCCGGAGATGGGGACGGCAGCAGAGCGCGACGCCCAGCACCAGGAGCAGGATTCCGATCACCAGGGACCCGGCGCCCGATGTGGTCGACAGGGCGAGCGGGATGCCGCCCAGGTCCAGTCTCGCGTAGGGCCAGTAGAGGATGGGCAGCCCGGCGGCGAAGGTGAACAGTCCGGCCCAGAAGGGGCGTTCGCCGCGCCAGGTACGGAACCTGCGCCGGAACTCCGGTGCCGCGCCGAGCAGTTCACCCGCTCTGGCGAAGGGATTGGTGATCACGCGTCCTGCCCTGATCAGTGGTGTCGTGGTTCGCCGGCTCAGGGGCATACGTGATTGCCCGGTTGGATTCGCACCCGCAGACCCGGGATGTTGAAGGTGCCGGCGGACAACGCGAGCGTGTTCACCCGTACGTCGGTCAGGGTGACCGAGGTGGACTGGAGGCCGATGCCGTCCGGATTGAAGAACCGGGAGTCCCGGTCTCCGGACCTGACCGGGCCTTTGGAGATGGCGCCCTGGGCGACACCGATGTCGAGGCCGGTGAAGTTCGCGTCCGCGGCCCCCTCGGCCGTCGCGTCGAGGAACAGGTCCGACGCCTCGGCCAGCCGATGGTCGCCGCTGGTGAGCCGCAGGGTCTGGGTGCCGAGCACCGGAACGTCGACCACGATGGCCTCGCACAGGCCGCTGACCGTGGCATGCCGGAAGCCGGTGACCACGACGGGGACGAGTTCGTGCTTCCTGGTCACGTCGATCATGCTGTAGAGGCTGACCCCACGGGCTGTCAGTGAATCGGCGGTGACCTGGAACTTCTGGCCGGAGATGAAGAACGACGCGGCGAGCACGCCCTGAGCCATGCCAATACCGACGGTCGCGCACGCGGCGACGGAGGGAACCAGGACCACAGCGAAGAGCCGCCAGCGGGTTCTCCCGGTGCTGTGCGACATCCCGTCTCCTTCAGTGTGAGGTGCAGTCCCGCCCCTACCGGGCAAGGGGAGAGATATCCCTTTTGTCCGATGATGGATCCTAGGCTTCCGGGTCGGGCGACCGGCTGCACGCCAGGCCCGCCGTACGGGTGACGCAACTTCTGCTGGGCCCTTCGGGCGACGGGGCGGGGGCTCCGTGGGGGCCGAGTAGGCTTACGGGCGGTCGAAGTGGGTCAAGTGTCCATATCGCCGAGAAGGAGCTGCTGACCGGCATTCTCGGCGAACGGTCCGCCACGGTCGGGGAGTCGGCGCTCACCCGGCTCGCGCAGCTGTGCGGTGGGCTGCCGCTGGCGCGGGCGGCCTTCTGCGCCGACCTGCCCGTCGTCACCACGCGGCTGATGCAGGCGACCCGGCGGCCCTTCAGTGCCTCCTCGCCGGCCGACGTCACCCAGGCCGCCGCCTGGCGCACGATCCCGTCCTTCGGCCTGGTGGCCGGCGAGGACAAGGCCGCCCCGCCGGCCCTGGAGCGCCTCTCCTACGAGCGCACCGGTGCCAAGAAGGTCATCGAGGTCCCGGGCGCGTCCCACGTGCCGATGATCAGCCATCCGACGACCACGGCCCGCTTCGTCGAGACGGCCGTCAAGACCGTCTCCTGACCTGAGCCGGCCCTTCACGGTCCCGGCCCACGGTCCGCGGGCCGGGGCCTCGCGCTGCCCTCAGTTCCCGGGCTCTGCCTCGGCCGGCGCCCCGGCGGCGCTCCCACGGTCTTCCTCGGCGTACGGGACGACGGAAGGATTACCACACCGCGATGTACGCCAGGAGCGGGAACGGCCCGGGCGTGGGAAGGCCTTGACCAACGGCCGTCCCACGCCCGGGCGTACGGGTCGGTGTGCGTCAGCCGATGATGCGGTGGGTGGTCCAGAACGACGTCAGGTCCGTGGTCGTGGCGGCCTGTGCGGCGGCCTTGAACTCGGCCGTGGTCGAGACGCCGTACCAGTGCGCCGTGGCGTAGTCCTTCAGGAGTTTGGCCATCACGGTGTCACCCAGGGTGCGGCGCAGATCGTGCAGGGCGCACTTGCCGTAGCCGTAGACGACCGTGGAGTAGCGGGACGAGTGGGCGTCCCAGTAGGCCATCGAATTGGTGATGTTCTCCGCGGACGATGCCCAGGAGACGCTGTTCCAGCAGTTCGTGCCGGTGCTGCCCAGGGCCAGGTCGGTGGCGTAGTCGGTGAACGCCTCGTCCAGCCAGGGGCTGTTGTACTCGTCGTCGCCGACGATGCCGTAGAACCACTGGTGGCCGATCTCATGGGTGAGCGCCGTGGTGCTGACCAGGTCGAGGACGAAGCCGGGGTACTCCATGCCACCGAACCAGAAGTTGTTGTCGATGACGGCGTCCAACTCGCCGTACGGGTAGGCGCCGAAGCGGCCCGCGTGGGCGTCGACCGCGGTCTTCGCGGTGGTGAGCATGGACTGTGCGCTGGACGAGCTGATGCCGGAGACCGAGTAGATGTTGATCGGGGTGCCCGCCGTCGAGGTACCCGAGATCTTGGTGAACGGGCCCGCCGCCCACGCGAAGTCGCGGACCTTGGACGCGGTGGCCGTGGTGACCGTGCGTCCGCTGGTGCCGGGGGTGTCGACCGAGGTGCCGGTGGCCGGGACCAGCAGGGTGGTCGGGTGGTCGAGGGTCACCTTGAAGTCGGCGGCCAGGGAGTAGAAGGACTCGCCGTTGTTCGTGTACGGGTCCAGGTGCCAGCCCGAGCCGTCCTTGACCGCGAGGACCGGCAGCGCGTTGCCGATCATGCTGAAGGCGCCGTCGTAGCCGAACCGGTCGGCGCCGCTCGGGACGGTAATCCCCAGATCGAAGCCGATCGTGGTCGACTGGCCCTGCGCCAGCGGGGTCGGCAGCGCGATCTGGAGGGCCGTGCAGGCCACCGAGAGGGCGCCCGCGGTGCCGCCGGTGACATTGGAGACCGTGATCGGCGGCGCGGAGCAGGTGCCGTGGTAGTTGTCCCACAGCCGCAGGTACACCTCGGTGAGCGGGGTGGCCGAGGCGTTGGTGAAGGTCGTGCTCTCGTGTCCGGTCCAGACGGTACCGGCGGTGTTGCTGCTGAGACTGACGGTGTACGACGGGGCGGCCGGCGTGCGCGTCGAGTCGGCCGGCGGGGCGGTGTCGCCGGAGGTGTTGAGGGCGATGTCGTCCAGGACGAAACTCGTCTGGAGGCTGGAGTCCTCGACGCCGCTGAAGGCGAGGCTCACGGTCTGGCCGACGAACGCCGACACGTCGAACGACTTCTGGACGTAGCCGGTGGCCTTGTTCAGGTTCGAGTACGTCGCCAGGGTCGTGCTGCCGATCTTCGCCGTGAGTTTGTCGTAGGCGGTGGACGAGGTCGTCTCGGCGGTGTCGATGTGCAGCCAGAAGGTGAGGGTGGCGGTGCTGCACCCGGACGGGATCGTGACGCTCTGGGAGAGCGTGTCGGTGTGCGTGCTGCCGACGCCGTCGAGCCAGGCGAAGCTCGTGCCGCCGTGAGCGCTCTGCCCGGTGCGGCTGGTGATCACGCTGGTCGAGGACTGGGTCCAGGACGAAGTGCCGCTCTCCAAGCCGCCGTTGGCGACCACCTGGGTCGGAGTGCAGGCCGCCTCCTCGGCGGCCGACGCCGTGCTGCCGGGGAGCAGGGCCGCGGCCAGCGCCGCGATGGCCAACGCACTGGTGGCGAAGGCCTTGTGGGGGGTCGATCTCACACGAAACTCCTTTGCGGCGACCGGGATCCCGGTCTGCTCGGTGACCGCCGGTCCGGCTGGGGTGCGCCGGGGAGCGGTCACAGGTCACGCGTTACGAGTGGTGCGAGACCGAAGCCTGACAGATTTGACCAGGCCATGTCACTAAGGGATAACCCGCGCGTCAGGGGTGGTCCGCGCAGCACGGGGTGGGGTTGGGGACCTCGAACGGGGCCAGCAGGCCGCCCGCCGCCGGGACCAGAGGCAGGGTGAGGACGCCTTCCCGCCACTCCGGGCGAACGTGGTTCTGCGTCAGGACCCCGGTGGCGGGCGGGAGTTCGGCGGCCGGTGCGCCGAGTACCACGAGGCGATCGATGGCGGTGCGGTCGAGTATGGCGCCCGCGGTGACCGTGCCGGTGAGGTGCCGCACGCCCGGGTAGACCACGGCCCGGCCGGAGGCGCGGGGTGCGGCTGCCGCCCGGCGGGCGGCGGCCACCGCGTCGCCCGGGCCGTGGGTGCGATCGGCCAGGGCGAGGCCGGTGCCCTCCGGCAGCGCCGTCAGCAGTTCCTGCCATACCGCGTCCGGGTCCGGGACCGCCAGCGAGACCGCCGTACCCCGGCGCTCGTCGGTGCGGAACAGGTGGGTGCAGGCGAACACGCCTTCCGTGAGCGCCAGTCGGTCCAGCAGCTCATGGATCAGGTGGTCCGCCTCGCGCAGGGTCGCCGCACCGGCGTCCACCCCGATGACGGGGTGAACGCCGGGGACGTGGTGCGGGAACGTCATGCGGGCAGGACCCACATCGGGTTGGAGTAGAACCACAGGTCCTTCCACGGGTCGGCGTCGCCGAGGACGTCGATGGCCGGGCCGGCCGGGTCCACGGCGGCACCGTTGAACCCAACCGCGGAGCGGTTGCCGTCGGTGCCGCGCAGCCGGACGTAGACCGGCTTGTCGAGGCGGCCGAGGGAGTACGTCAGCTTGACCGTGCCGGTCGCCTTGTTGACCTCGAAGGACTTCACGACCTTGGTGGCGGGCGCGGCGAAGGTGTCCTTGTCGTCCACCTTGCCGGTGACGTCGCCCTGGATGACGTCGACGCGGGCCAGCGAGGGCACGAACTGGGCCCAGTTGGGACCGTTGGCGAGGCTGATCTCGATGACCAGGTCGACCTTGCCGCCCTTGCGGACGTGCAGCACGTCGCCGAGGGTCACCGCCTGGGAGCCGGAGCGCAACTGGGCGTTGAGGCCGCTGATCAGGCCGCCGTGGTCCACCCAGACCCGGCCGGCGCGGATACCGTCCATGACCGACTTGTAGGAGAAGGACGAGGCACCGACGTGGGTGCGGGAGTACTGGCCGGGCCAGAAGTCGGTGTCGGTCAGGCTGATGCCGGTGCCGTAGACCGGGTCGTTGTACCGGCCGTTGGTGTTGAAGTCGCTGTTCGGGCCGCGCACCGCCGTGTCGGCGTAGACGTTGTGGGAGTCGGAGTTGGCGGTGATCCACCAGGGCTTGCCCTCGGCGAGCAGGCTGTCCCACAGGCCACCGACGGTGGCGGTCATCCAGTCGAAGCCGCCCCAGGTGCGGTAGCTCTCCAGCGGGTAGCCGGCGAAGGAGTCGGCGCTCGGGCTGTTGTCGTAGATGCCGCGGGCCGAGCCGGGGCCGTTCGGCTTGGGCAGGCCGCCCGCCTGGTGACCGGGGGCACCCTCGAAGCCGACCGCGATCGACGGCTGGACGTCGCGCCAGGCGCGGATCTCGTGCGGGGAGTCGATGCCCTTGCGCGCCGGGTGGTTGGCGAGGAACAGCGCGTCCCTGACCTTGCGGCGCTGCACCTGCTCGGCGAGGAAGTTGAGGCCGGAGATGGCCAGCGCCTCGTTGGCGGGGCTGCTCGCGGAGGCGCCCTTCACCGAGCCGTCGAAGGAGTTCTCGAACTCCTTGAGGACGGCGACCTCGTTCTTGCCGGGGTGGACGAAGACCGTGCCGTGCTCGGCGGCCGGGATGTTCCACTCCAGACCCTGGAAGACCAGCGTGTCCTCGATCTGGTCGCGGGCCGCGACGATGTCCGGGTTGACCTTCTCGACACCGATCTTGGCGTGGGTCTCGCTGCCGTGGTCGGTGATGACCATCCAGTCCAGGCCGTGTGCGTTGGCCTGCCGGACGTGGTCGATGACCCGGTACTTGGCGTCGGAGCTGTACTGGGTGTGGATGTGGTGGTCGCCGGCCAGCCACAGGTAGTCGCCGGAGCGTCCGCCCTGGGAGTAAGAGGAGGAGACCGAGGCGGCGGCCTGACCCGCGCCGGCGAGGACGCTGCCGGCCGCGAGACCCGCGCCGAGCAGACCGGTGCGGCGCAGCATCGAACGGCGGGAGAGCTGACCGGGCGTCAGCTCCTCGTCGGGGACCGACAGATCGAGGGCGGACGGCAGCGACGAGGCGTCGGCGTCCGTGTGGTGATGGTGGTGATGATGACCGTGGTCGTGGCTGTGACCGTGGCTCATGCGCGAACTCCCGCGGGCGGTCGGGACGGGGGGTGACTCCGGGACGTGCAGAGTCTGCGAAGGTCGCGTGAACAACGGGAGTCGAGGTCATGGTGAGGCAAAGAACCGCTGATGTGCAGCAAACTACGGGCAGTCGGACCGTAAAGCCGCGCACGCGGGCGGTAAACCGGCCGCGCCGGCCGTGGAGCCGCACACGGTCGGACCGGGCAGCCGCACACCAAGACGCCCGGGCCGGCCGATGTGGCCGGCCCGGGCGTCGGGCACCGGGCTTCGCCGGGATCAGACCAGGTCGAACCGGTCCGCGTTGGCGACCTTCGTCCAGGCGGCGACGAAGTCCTTCACGAACTTCTCCTTGGCGTCGTCGCTCGCGTAGACCTCGGCGACCGCACGCAGCTCGGAGTTGGAGCCGAAGACCAGGTCGGCACGGGTGCCGGTCCACTTGACCGCGCCGGTGGCCAGGTCACGGCCCTCGAAGGTGGTCTGGTCCTCGGAGGTCGACTTCCACTCCGTGCCGTAGTCGAGCAGGTTGACGAAGAAGTCGTTGGTCAGCACGCCGGGGGTCTCGGTGAGGACACCGTGCTTCGACCCGCCCTGATTGGCGCCGAGCACACGCAGACCGCCGACCAGGACGGTCAGCTCGGGAGCGCTGAGGCCGAGCAGGTTGGCGCGGTCCAGGAGCAGGTACTCGGCCGGCAGGCGGTTGCCCTTGCCGAGGTAGTTGCGGAAGCCGTCGGCCGTCGGCTCCAGGGCGGCGAAGGACTCGGCGTCCGTGTGCTCGTCGGTCGCGTCGACCCGGCCCGCGGTGAAGGGCACCTCGATGTCCACACCGGCGTCCTTGGCGGCCTTCTCCACGGCGGCGGCACCGCCGAGGACGATCAGGTCGGCGAGGGAGACCTTCTTGGCACCGGAGTTGAACTCCTGCTGGACGCCCTCCAGGACGCGCAGCACCTGGGCCAGCTGGTCGGGGTCGTTGGCCTCCCAGCCGCGCTGCGGCTCCAGGCGGATCCGGGCGCCGTTGGCACCGCCGCGCTTGTCGCTGCCGCGGTACGTCGAGGCCGACGCCCACGCGGTGGAGACCAGCTGCGAGACGGTCAGGCCCGAGTCGAGGAGCTTGGCCTTGAGGGCCGTGACGTCGGCGGCGTCGATGACCTCGCCTTCGGCCGCCGGCAGCGGGTCCTGCCACAGCAGGGTCTCCGCCGGGACCTCCGGGCCGAGGTACAGGGACTTCGGGCCCATGTCACGGTGGGTCAGCTTGTACCAGGCGCGGGCGAAGGCGTCCGCGAACTCCTGCGGGTTCTCGTGGAACCGGCGGGAGATGGGCTCGTAGATCGGGTCGAAGCGCAGCGACAGGTCGGTGGTGAGCATCGTGGGCAGACGCTTCTTCGACGGGTCGTGCGCGTCGGGGATGATCGCCTCGGCGTCCTTGGCGACCCACTGCTTGGCGCCGGCCGGGGACTCGGTCAGCTCCCACTCGTAGCCGAAGAGGATGTCGAAGAAGTCGTTGCTCCACTGGGTGGGCTTGGTGGTCCAGGTGACCTCCAGGCCGCTGGTGATCGCGTCGCCGCCCTTGCCGGTGCCGAAGGTGCTCTTCCAGCCGAGGCCCTGCTGCTCGATCGGCGCGCCCTCGGGGTCGGCGCCCACGTTCTCCGCGGGGCCGGCGCCGTGGGTCTTGCCGAAGGTGTGGCCACCGGCGATCAGCGCGACGGTCTCCTCGTCGTTCATCGCCATGCGGCGGAACGTCTCGCGGATGTCGCGGGCCGCGGCGATCGGGTCCGGGTTGCCGTTGGGGCCCTCCGGGTTGACGTAGATGAGACCCATCTGGACGGCGCCGAGCGGGCTCTCCAGGTCACGGTCGCCGGTGTAGCGCTGGTCGTCCAGCCAGACCTTCTCGGGACCCCAGTAGACGTCCTCCTCCGGCTCCCAGACGTCCTCGCGGCCGCCGCCGAAGCCGAAGGTCTCGAAGCCCATCGACTCAAGAGCCACGTTGCCGGTGAGGATCATCAGGTCGGCCCAGGAGATGGCCTGGCCGTACTTCTTCTTGACCGGCCACAGCAGCCGGCGGGCCTTGTCCAGGTTGCCGTTGTCCGGCCAGCTGTTGAGCGGGGCGAAGCGCTGCTGGCCGGCGCCGGCGCCGCCGCGGCCGTCGGAGATGCGGTAGGTGCCCGCGCTGTGCCAGGCCATCCGGATCATCAGCGGGCCGTAGTTGCCGAAGTCGGCCGGCCACCAGTCCTGCGAGGTGGTGAGCACCTCCGCGATGTCCCGTTTCACGGCCGCGAGATCAAGGCCCTGGAACGCCTCGGCGTAGTCGAAGCCCTCGTCGAGCGGGTTCGCGACGGCGGGGTTCTTGGCAAGGATCTTCAGGTTGAGGCCCTCGGGCCACCACTGGCGGTTGCCGCCGCCCTGGGTGGGGTGCGGGGCACGGTCGTGCGCGACCGGGCACTTGCCCGCGGTGTTCTCCTGGGTCTCCGACATGGGGGAATTCCTTCCGGAAGGGGCGGATCAACGTACTCAGGAATTACTGACGGTGGAGCAGGCGGGGCACAGGCCCCAGTAGATGACCTCGGCCTCGTCGATGGCGAAGCCGTGGTCGTCCGAGGCGGTCAGGCACGGGGCGTCACCGACCGCGCAGTCGACGTCGGCGACGGCACCGCAGGACCGGCACAGGACGTGGTGGTGGTTGTCGCCGACGCGCCCCTCGAACCGGGCCGGACTGCCGGCCGGTTCGATACGGCGTACGAGTCCTGCCGTGGTGAGCGCGTGCAGCGCGTCGTACACGGCTTGAAGCGATATGTGGCCCACGCGCTCACGGACGCCCGAGGCGACCTCTTCGACGTCGAGATGGTCGCCGTTGCGAACGGTCTCCAGGAGCGCGACGCGGGCGGCCGTCACCCGCAGGCCGGCACCACGCAGCTCGTCGGCGGTGGTCGGGGGCTGGGATGCGGTCATGACGCCAACCTATCCTCATAAACACGAGTGATTCAAGAAAACAAACCGTTCAAGTTTGACGCCGAGGGTGACAACTCCCACCTCTCGGCCACCACCCTCCGTGGGCTTTGCCATCTCTTTACAACCCGTTCCGGCGCCGGGTCGTCTCTCCGCTCGACCGTTACTCAGCCCGCCCTGACCACCGCGGGCCGACGAAAGAGAGCGTCTCCATGCGCCGAACTGTCCTGAGCGCCACGGCACTCGCCTGCACCGCCGTCCTGGCCGGCACCGTGCCCGCGTTCGCCGACGGCTCCAGCCCGAGCCCGGTGCCCACCGTGGCACCGTCCGCCGCCGCCTCCGCGGAACCCTCCGCCGTCCCCTCCCAGGCGCCCTCCGCCGCGCCCACCCGGGCCTCGACCCCCGCACCGACCCGGGACAGCGGCCAGGTCGCGGCCGTGCCCCAGGGCGCGCCCGACACCGGGGTGGCGGAGCCGTCCTCGGACTCCGGGACCGAGACCGCCCTGATCGGCGGCGGCGCGGCCGCGGCACTCACCGCGGGCGCCGTGGTGTTCGCCGTGCGTCGCCGCCGGGCGACCGGGGCATGACCTCGCTCTCCAGGCGCGCCTTCGTCACCGCCGCGACGGCCTCCCTGCTGGCGGGCTGCGCGGGCCAGGCGGCCCACTCGACGGCCACCACCGTCCGCCGCGAGCAGCCGCCGGCGCCCTCGTCGTCCGCCACGCCGACCGCGCTCGGGCGTTCCGTGCCGGTCCGGCTGCGCATCCCGGCGATCGGCGTCGACACCCCGCTGCTGCGGCTGGGTCTGGCGGCCGACGGCACGGTGCAGGTGCCGCCGATCACCGCGCACGACCGGGCCGGCTGGTACCGCCACTCCCCCACCCCGGGGCAGGTCGGCCCGTCGGTGATCCTCGGCCATGTCACGGTCGGTTCCTACGGTGACGGCGTCTTCCGCCGGCTCGCGGAACTGCGCCGGGGCGAGCGGGCCGTGGCGCGCCTGGAGAACGGCCGGTCGGCGGTGTTCACCGTCGACGAGGTGCGTACGGTCGCCAAGGCCGAGTTCCCCACCGAGGACGTGTACGGGGACGTGGACCGCCCGGAGCTGCGGCTGATCACCTGCGGCGGCCCGCGGGGCGGCGACGGCTACCTCGACAACGTGATCGTCTTCGCCACGCTGACCGGCACGACAGCCTGACCCGGCGGACCCGGATGCGGGACCGGTGGAACGTGGCGAACCGGTTCCGCATCCTCCTCATCGTCCTCGACGAGCCCTTCGACCCTGGAGAACGTTGAAACGGTCCCGTGACAAGGCGGCGTCCGAGCTCTTCGCCGCCCTGTACCCGCGCCTGGCCGGCTGGTGCCGCCGTCTGGTCGACGACGACGAGACAGCGCACGAGATCGCCTCGGAGGCGTTCACCCGGCTGTGGGCCCGGTGGACGTCGGTGGAGGAGCCCCGCGGCTTCCTCTACGTCACCGCGGCCAATATCGTCCGGGACCACTGGCGCAAGCTGGAGCGCGAGCGCCGGACCGTGCGTCGCGTCGGCTCGGAGGCCGCGACCCGCCCGCACCCCGAGCAGACGGATCCCTCGGTACGGCTGCTGGTGCAGTCGCTGCCGGAGCGACTGCGCGTCCCGATCCTGCTGCACTACTACGCTGACATGCCGATCCGGGAGGTGTCCGAGCTGACCGGGCGCAAGGAAGGAACCGTCAAGGCCGATCTGCACGCGGCCCGGGAACTGCTCCGCGGCCATCTGAGGAGAAGCCTTGACCACACGCTTTGACGAGGAGCCGGAGTTCGACGGCCCCGACGATCCCCTCACCGTCGTCCTGCGGCCGCCGGCTGCCTATCTGGGTCCACCGCCGGGCCGGTACGAGGAGATCCGGCGGGCCGCGGGCCGCCGCCGGCTGGTGCGCGCGGCGGCCGGGGCGGGGGTGACCTGTGCCGTCGCTCTCCTGGTCGCCGTGCCGCTGCGTCTGACGGCGCCTTCGGCGCCGGTGTCCCCGCGGGTCCCCCTCGCGCCGCCGGCCGTCAGCCCCACGGCCCCGCACCGCGTCCCGGCCTCTCCGGTGCCCCGCGGCCCGTCACCGAGCCCCAGCACCACGCCCGGACAGAGCCGCGCCACACAGGTGCCCACCCGTGAGCCGTCGGCGGCTCCGTCGACCGCTCCGTCGGCGGTGCGGAGCACGCCCTCCAAGGGCCGGCGGAGCGCCGACGCCACGCCCTCCCCGTCGTAGCGGTGTCAACACGACGAAGGGCCACATCACCCCTTCGTGCCCCCGCGTTTCGGCGTGCCGCCGGTACTGCGAACGCGCGGGCCAGGGCGTCCGGGCGGGGGTGCGGCGCCCCGCAAGGGCCGCGGTCCGTGTCGGCCGTCCGGGTAGGGTCGCACCCGTCCATCCGGCCGCTACGGCCCGTTCGGCCGAGTTCGCTGCTCGGCGTTGGTGTGATGTTTCGTAGGAGGCCGGGCTGAAAGGTGTGGAACGGGCAACGCTCCGTTTCATGCTCCACGTGCGAACCCTCCGGCAGGTGACCTGATGACGACGGCGACCACGGCCCCTCCGACCGCTCCGGCCGCCGCGCCCCCCGCCCGTCCCCAGCCGTCCGCCTCCGCCCCCTCGCTGCCGTCCCTCACCGGCCTGAGATGGATGGCGGCGCTGCTGGTCTTCGGACTGCACGTGCACAACTTCCGTTATTTCGGCGGCACCGGCGCCCGCTTCATGTCCTGGGGCTTCGAGGCCGGCGCCTCCGGGGTGTCGTTCTTCTTCGTGCTGTCCGGGTTCGTGCTGATGTGGTCCGCGCGGCCGGGTGACCGGGCGGGGCGCTTCTGGTGGCGGCGCGTCGCCCGGGTCTATCCGGTTCACCTGGTGACCGCCGCCGTCGCCCTGGTGATGGCCCTCACGCTGCCCCGCCAGCCGAGGCCGACCCTGCCGCAGGGCGTGGCCGACGTCTTCCTGGTGCACTCCTGGTGGCGGCCGTGGTGGCAGACGCTGGACCCGGTCAGCTGGTCGCTGGCCTGCGAGGCCTTCTTCTACGCCGCGTTCCCGCTGCTGGCTCTGGTGCTGCGCCGGCTGGACGTGCGGGGCGCCAGGCTGCTGGCCGCGCTGGCCGTCCTCGCGGTGCTGGTGCTGGCCTGGACGGACGCCCACCACTGGTGGGATCAGCCGATCAGCTCCTTCCCGGCCGCCCGGCTGCCCGAGTTCGTGCTCGGCGCGGCCGCCGCGCGGCTGGTGCTGCTCGACCGCTGGCGCGGCCCGGGCCTGGAGGCCTCGCTCGCGCTGACGATCATCGGCTACTTCCTGGTCCCGCAGGTCACCGACGAGTACGCGGCCACCGCCTGCACCATCATGGGCTTCGCGCTGCTCATCCCGGCGGCCGCCCTCGCCGACCTGCGCGGGCTGCCCTCGTTGTGGCGCCGCCGGTGGCTGGTGCGCCTCGGGGAACTGTCGTTCGCGTTCTACATGGTCCATCTGCTGGTGCTGCGGACGGGCACCCACCTGCTCGGCACCCGCCCGCGCTTCGGTCTGCTCACCGGCGCGGCCGCCACCACCGTCGCGTTCGCCGTGTCGCTGGGCGTGTCCTGGCTCCTCTACGAGGGCGTGGAGCGGCCCGCACGACGGCTGCTGCTGCGGCGCCCGGTCCGGCGGACGACGGCCTAGCCGGCTACGGGAACTGCGTCACCTTGGAGGGGGTCGTGCTGGTTCCCGAGGTCGGCGACCCGGTGGTGTTGACGACGTGGGCGTACTGGCCCATGCCACCCAGGGAGATCACCAGCAGGTCGTGCATCTTGATCCCCGAACCGGTCGGCACCTGGAAGCCGTTGGACTGCACGATCGACGGATCGGCCGTGTAGTTGCAGTAGCTGCCAAGACCCCATGCCTCATGGCTGGTCACGGTGTCGGCGACCTTGTAGGCCGCGTAGCCGACGACGCCGTCGTGGGTGATGGCGGCGGCGTTCGGGGCGTCGTAGGCCTTCTCGTTCTGGAAGAAGATCGTGCGGCCCCGCTGGCCGTTCCAGTAGACGTCGTACTTGTTGAAGTGCTCGACGAACAGGCCGGTGGCGAGGACGTCGTTGCCGTTGACCCGGAGGCCGTAGTCGGCGCGGTTGGTGTTCCAGCCGACCCCGCTGCCGTGGTCGGCGCGCCAGAGCCAGGTGTGGTCGATGATGACGTTGTTGCTGTTGACGACCACGGAGTTGGTGGCGAGGCCGGGTCCGGCACCGCCGACGCGGACGAACACGTCCTGCATGCTGGTCGGGTTGGCGGAGTGGTCGGCGGTGGAGCCGGGGTCGCCGATGCGCAGCAGGGTGTCGGAGTTGACCGAGCCCGCGTCGATGAGGAACCCGGCGAGCTTCACGCCGTCGACGTCGGCCACGTGCATGGCGTCGATGCCGTTGTCCGGGACCAGGGTGGCCAGGCCCAGGCCGAGGACGACGGTGTTGGCGCGGGTGACGTTGATGGTCTGGTTGAGGTGGTAGACGCCCGGGGTGAAGAGCAGGTTGAGGCCCTGGGCGAGGGCCTGGTTGATGGTGGCTGCGGTGGCGCCGGCCTTGACCACGTAGAACTGGTCCAGCGGCAGCGAGGTGCCCGCGTTGGCCGGCCAGGAGACGCCTCGGGCGTTGGTGCGCTTCGCCGGGACGAACACCTTGTAGGTGCTGCCGTCCAGGTACAGGAACGGCTTCTCGCGCGAGACGGGGGTGGTGTCCAGCGTGGTGTACGGGCCGGAGTCGAAGTTGGTCGCGGGCGCGCCCTGGACTCCGGAGAAGGTCATGTTCCAGACGCCGTTGGTCCAGCCGCCGACCGAGCTGTCCCGGGTGTACCACTGCTGCTGGGAGTACGGGCCGACGGTGCCGTCGATCTTCGAGTCGGCGATGTAGCCGCCCGAGGCCCAGCCGTAGCCGTTCGGGGCCAGGTTGAGGCCGCCCTTGACGTGGATACGACGGAAGGGGGCCGCCTGAGCCACGGCCCAGCGGTCCGTCCCGTTCGACGGCGTGATGGCGAGGTTCTCCGCCGAACGCCAGAAGTTCTGGGTGGCGTTGCCGTTGAACCAGCCGGCGTCGACCGTGACATCACCGTTGATCTGGGTGTCGTCGGGGTTGAGACCGAGGCCGGAGATCGAGGTGTAGAAGCCGATCTGGGCGTTGATCCCGTTGTAGGTGCCCGGCTTGAGCAGGAACTGGTAGCGGCCGGTGCCGAACTGGGCCGACTCCTGCTGGGCGAAGACGGAGTCGAACTTCTGCTGGAGGTTCGGCGTGGAGGGGTCGACGACGATCACGTTGGGGCCGAGGTCGCCGCCGCCCTGGACCGGGGGCGTTCCGGTGGTGGTGCCGAAGACCTGGAACTCCCAGAGCGAGTAGCCGTACTGGGTGGCACGGTGCACGCCCTGCATCCGGACGTAACGGCCCTGGCCGGAGACGGCGAGGCTGTCGGTGCCGCCGTCCCCGCCGGTGACCGACGTGAGGTCGGTCCAGCTGCTGCCGTTCGCGGAGATCTGGACCTTGTAGTCCTTGCCGTATGCGGTCTCCCAGTTGAGGACCACCTGGCTGACCGTGGCGGTGGCGCCAAGGTCCACCTGGAGCCACTGGTCGTCGGTGAAGGCGGACGACCAGCGGGTGCCGGTGTTGCCGTCCACCGCGTTCGCCGCGGCGGTCCCGCCGTTCTCCTCGGAGGAGGCGGTGGCCGTCTTCCCCTGGGACAAGGGGGTGTCGGCGGCCTGGGCCGCCGGCGCGTGCACGGTGGGCAGGGCGAGTAGCGCCGCCATGGCGGCGAGCGCTACGCCCAGGGATCTCAGTCTCATCAGCGGCTCCCTGAGATGGGCACGGACGCGCCCGACGGGCGCACCTCCGCGCTTAGTTCAGGATTTGATTTAAGTGATGAGGCAACCGGGCGACAACCCTTCGGCACCGGATTTTTCGGCGGCCGTCCCTCCGCGACCGGGCGGAGGGAGGCCGACGGCGGTCAGGGGGATCAGGTCACCGGGCGGCGAGTTCCTGGTCCATGGCGGCGGGATCGCCGCCTTCGGCCACCCAGGACAGCACCGAGTTGACGTTCAGGATGTGGCCGCCGCCGTTGCGCTCGACGACCGGCACGAAGGCACGGGCGAGCGGCAGCGGCCCGTAGAAGTTGATCTCGGATTCGCGGCGGGTGGCGCCGAGGGGGGACGTCAGGAAGCGGGTCCCGGTGGCGACCCCCGCGTCACATCGCAAACCGATCGGCTTCCCACCACAATCACGGCGGGCGGAACCCGGCCACCGGCCACACCGGATGCCCTTACGGGCAGGGCGAGTTACTCGATCCAGTTCATTGCGTCCGAACTCTGGCTCCGGACTCCTACCGGGCGGTATACAGACCCCCGACACACACGCGCGTGCGGGCCGCCCGTCGGGACCGGTTCCGCGCGCGTCCTGGTTCCAGGGGAGATCTCCATGGCGTACGGCACCTCGTCCGACGGCTCGGCGAGACGGCACCGGCGGAAGGCCACGGTGGCGGCGGCGCTGGGCGGCTGCGCCCTGGTGGCCGCGTCCACGACACCGGCCGCGGCGCACGGCGGCGGCCACCACGGCGGCCACGACCGCGGTACGAGCTATGCGGCGCTCGGCGACTCCTATACCTCCGGCCCCGTGATCCCGACGCAGGTCGACGCGAACTGCGCCCGCTCCGACCACAACTACCCCTCGCTGGTGGCGGCCGCGCGGCACGTCAGCGCGTTCAAGGACGTGAGCTGTGGCGGTGCGACGACCGCGGAGATGTGGAAGGCGCAGGGCACCAACGGCCCTCAGCTCGACGCCGTCCGGCGGGACACCGACCTCGTGACGGTCCAGATAGGCGGCAACGACATCGGGTTCAGCTCCATCATCGGCACCTGCGCGACGCTCGGTGCCACGGACCTGACGGGCAACCCCTGCCAGCGGTACTACACCGCCTCCGGCACCGACCAGCTGACGGTAAGGATCGTGCAGACCGCGCCCAAGGTCGACAAGGTGCTGCGGGCCGTGCGCGCCCGGGCCCCGCACGCCCGGATCCTGGTCGTCGGCTACCCCGACCTGCTGCCCGACGACGGCAGTGGCTGCTATCCGACGGTGCCCTTCGCCGCCAAGGACTTCCCCTACCTCCGGGACGTCGGGAAGCAGCTGAACCTCATGCTGCGCGCGGTCGCCGCGTGGAACGGCGCCCGGTACGTGGACACGTACGGCCCGACCGTCGGCCACGACATGTGCAAGGCCCCCGCCGACCGCTGGATCGAGCCTCTCCAGCCGACCTCACCGGCGGCTCCCGCCCACCCCAACGCCAAGGGCGAGGCGGCCATGGCCGGGGCGGTGCTGGACCGGCTGGGCAGGCGGTACTAGTGCCCTGTCGGGGCACTAGTAGGGCTTGGTCAGGTCGGCTGGGGCGGTGCGTGTCCTGTCGGCTCGGTGTGGCGTTGGGAGTGTGTGACTCCGGACGAGATTGCTGC
>NZ_JBFBBR010000021.1:0-61382 GCF_040682795.1 Streptomyces sp. NPDC051105
GAGGCGTCGATGTCCTCGCCGTCCTCGCTGCTGCACTGGACGCGCCGGATGATCGAGATCCGCAAGCAGAATCCTGCCTTCGGACTGGGGTCCTATACCGAACTCCAGTCGTCGAACCCGGCGGTGATCGCGTTCCTGCGGGAGTACGAGGACGACCTGGTCCTGTGCGTGCACAACTTCTCCCGGTTCGCCCAGCCCACCGAGCTGGACCTGCGGCGGTTCAACGGCCGGCATCCGGTGGAGCTGTTCGGCGGGGTGCGGTTCCCGGCCGTCGGTGAGCTGCCGTACCTGCTGACTCTGGCAGGGCACGGCTTCTACTGGTTCCGATTGCGCGCGGACGGGTAACCGGAACCCGGCATAGTCCACCCCGGGCGGCGGCGGTTTCCTCCGGCCCGCCCGGGGCACGCATCACTAACGCCCCCGACGACCGGGGAAAGGACGTACCCGCCATGGCGGAAACGGTCACCCCCTCCACGCCCCCTCTCCTCGCCTCGCTCGACCCCCTCCTGCGCGCATGGCTGCCCCGGCAGCGCTGGTTCGCGGGCAAGGGCACCCCGGTCACCGGCTTCGCCACGGTGGCCGAGACCGAACTCCTGCCGTCGGACAGCAGGCTGGGCCTGCACCATCTGCTGGTCCGCGCCGAACAGCCGCCCGCCCCCGCCGAGGCCGGCGACTGCTACCAACTGCTCATAGGCACCCGCGAGGCGCTGCCGCCCCGGCTGGCGCCCGCGCTGATCGGCCACCTCACCGACGGCCCGCTGGCCGGACACACGGTGTACGACGCCCTGTACGATCCCCGGCCCGCCGAGGTCCTCCTGGAGGCCCTGCGCACCCGGGCCCGTATCGGCGGGCTGTTCTTCGAACGCGACCCCGGTCCGGAGATACGCGACGGGCTGGTGGCCCGGCTCCTGACCGCCGAGCAGTCCAACTCCTCGGTCGTCTACGGAGATACGTTCATCCTGAAGCTCCTGCGGCGCGTCGTGCCCGGCGTCAACCCCGACCTGGAGATACCCCTGGCGCTGGCCCGCGAGGGCTGCGCCCGGGTGCCCGCCCCGACGGCATGGCTGCGAGCGGAACTGGCCGGGGAGTCGTACGTCCTGGCCGTCCTCCAGCCCTTCGTCCGCGGCGCGACCGACGGCTGGGAGCTGGCCCTGCGCGAGCTGGCCAAGGGCGAGGACTTCGCGGCGGACGCACGGGCGCTGGGGCGGGCCACCGCCGAGGTGCACACCGCGCTGGCCCGGGCGCTGCCGACCGTCACCCTCGGGCACAGCCAGCTGGAGTCGATGGTCGCGGGCATGACCGAGCGGCTGGCGGCGGCCGTCCAGGCGGTGCCGGCGCTGCGCGCGTACGAGGACGGGCTGCGCTCGGCCTACGAGGCGCTGGCCGGCCTGGCCGCCGAGGGCCGCACCTGGACCGCCCAGCGGGTGCACGGCGATCTGCACCTGGGGCAGTGCCTGCGCTCGCCGTCCGGGGAGTGGTCCCTGATCGACTTCGAGGGCGAGCCGGCCCGCCCGCTGGCCGAGCGCCGGATGCCGCAGCCACCGGTGCGCGACATCGCCGGCATGCTGCGCTCCTTCGACTACGCGGCCCACTCGGTGACCCCGGCGGCCCGCGCCTGGGCACGGCTGTGCCGGGCCGCCTACTGCTCCGGGTACGCCGAGATCACCGGCGTCGACCCGCGCACCGACCCCGTGCTGCTGCGGGCCTACGAGACCGACAAGGCCGTCTACGAGGTCGTCTACGAGGCCCGGCACCGCCCCGACTGGCTGCCCGTGCCCCTGTCGGCCGTCCACCGCCTCGCCACCTCCGACTCGACCTGACATCCCCGGGAGACGCGTCCGTGACCTCCAAGAAGTCCGTATCCCTAGCCGCCGACGACCGTGCGCGGCTGCTGCACGGCACGCACCACGACCCGCACTCCGTCCTGGGCGCGCATCCGGTTCCGGACGGCGGGGTCGCCGTGCGGGTGTTCCGCCCGTACGCCCGCGCGGTGACGGTGGTCGCCGGCCAGGATCTGCGGGCCGGACTGCACGACGACGGCGACGGCTTCTTCTCCGTCCTGCTCCCCCTCTCCGAAGTGCCGGTCTACCGGCTGCTGGTGGAGTACGACGGGACGGTCCAGGAGACCGAGGACGCGTACCGCTTCCTGCCCACCCTGGGCGATCTGGACCTGCATCTGCTCGGCGAGGGCCGGCACGAGCGGCTGTGGGAGGCGCTCGGCGCGCACCCCATGACCCACCAGGGCGTGCCCGGCACCCGTTTCTCGGTGTGGGCGCCGAACGCGCGGGGCGTCCGGCTGGCCGGGGGTTTCAACTTCTGGGACGGCACCGGGCATCCGATGCGCTCGCTCGGCTCCACCGGGATCTGGGAGCTGTTCGTGCCGGGCATCGGCGCGGGCGAGCTGTACAAGTTCGACATCACCCGCCCGGACGGTTCGCACACCCTGCGCGCCGACCCGCTGGCCCGGCGTACCGAGGTCCCGCCCAGCACGTCGTCGATCGTCCACGCGTCCGGCCACGAGTGGGCCGACGAGGAGTGGATGGCCCACCGGGCCGACACACCCGTGCACGAAGCCCCCTTCTCGGTCTACGAGGTGCACCTGCCGTCCTGGCGCCCCGGCCTGACCTACCGCGATCTGGCCGAGCAACTGCCCCGCTACGTCAGCGACCTGGGCTTCACGCATGTCGAGCTGATGCCGGTCGCCGAGCACCCCTTCGGCGGCTCCTGGGGCTATCAGGTCACCGGCTTCTACGCGCCGACGGCCCGCCTCGGCACCCCCGACGACTTCAAGTACCTGGTCGACGCGCTGCACCGGGCCGGCATCGGGGTGCTGATGGACTGGGTGCCGGCGCACTTCCCGCGGGACGACTGGGCGCTGGCGGAGTTCGACGGGCGGCCGCTGTACGAGCACTCGGACCCGCTCCGGGCCGCCCACCCCGACTGGGGCACCTTGGAGTTCGACTTCGGGCGCCGGGAGGTGCGCAACTTCCTGGTGGCGAACGCGCTGTACTGGTGCGAGGAGTTCCACATAGACGGGCTCCGGGTGGACGCGGTCGCCTCGATGCTCTACCTCGACTACTCGCGCGAGCCGGGCCAGTGGACGCCGAACGAGCACGGCGGCCGGGAGAACCTGGACGCGGTGGCGTTCCTGCAGGAGATGAACGCGACGGTCTACCGGCGGGTGCCGGGCGTGGTGACGATCGCCGAGGAGTCGACGGCCTGGGAGGGCGTGACCCGCCCCACCGACACCGGGGGTCTCGGGTTCGGCCTGAAGTGGAACATGGGCTGGATGCACGACTCGCTGGAGTACATGTCCCACGAGCCGGTGCACCGCAAGTACCACCACCACGAGATGACCTTCTCGATGGTCTACGCGTACAGCGAGAACTACGTCCTGCCGATCTCCCACGACGAGGTCGTGCACGGCAAGCGCTCGCTGGTCTCCAAGATGCCCGGCGACTGGTGGCAGCAGCGCGCCAACCTGCGCGCCTACCTGGCCTTCATGTGGGCCCATCCAGGCAAGCAACTCCTGTTCATGGGGCAGGAGTTCGCCCAGGGCGCGGAGTGGTCGGAGGCGAACGGCCCGGACTGGTGGCTGCTGGATCCGGCCTACGGCGCCGAGGCCGACCACCGGGGCGTCCGCGACCTGGTCCGCGACCTCAACACCATCTACCGCGCCACCCCGGCCCTCTGGCAGCGGGACATCTCCCTCGCCGGCTTCCAGTGGATCGCGGGCGACGCGGCCGAGGACAACGTCTTCGCGTTCCTGAGGTACGACGCCGAGGGCACCCCGCTGCTCGCGGTCTGCCACCTCGCCCCCGTGGTCCGCACCGACTACCGCCTGGGCGTCCCGGACGAGATCCCCGCCTGGCACGAGACCCTCAACACGGACGCGGCCCCGTACGGCGGCAGCGGTGTCACCAACCCCGACCCGGTCAAGCCGGAGCCGCAGGGCAGCCATGGCCGCCCCACGAGCATCCGCCTGACCCTGCCGCCGCTGGCTACGGTGTGGCTGCGGCCTGCCTGAGCCCGTCCGGGAGCGGGCCGGTGTGCAGCACGCCCAGGCGCTGGGTGGCCCGGGTCAACGCCACGTACAGGTCGCTGGTGCCGTAGCGGCCCGGTTCGACCACCAGGACCGAGTCGAACTCCAGGCCCTTGGCCTGGCGCGGGTCCAGGAGTACGACCGTCCGGGTCAGGTCGGGTTCGGCGCCGGCCGTGACGCCGTCCAGGCGGCCGGCGAGGGCTCGGTGGAGGTCGCGTGGGGCGATCACCGCCAGGCGGCCCTCGGTGGGGGTGAGTTCGGCCACCGCCTTCTCCACGGCGCCGGGGAGGTCGTCGTGGGCCTGCCGGATCCACGGGCGTACGCCCGTCGAGCGGACCGAGCTCGGGGGCTCGAAGTCCGGGTCCTCGGCGCGGACCACGGCCGCGGCGAGGTCCATGATCTCGGACGGGGTGCGGTAGTTGACGCCGAGACGGGTGTGGTCCCAGCGGTCCTCGACATACGGCTCGAGGATCTTCGACCAGGAGCCCACGCCCGCCGCCTCCGCGGTCTGGGCCGGGTCGCCGACCAGGGTCATGGAGCGGGTCGGGCTGCGCCGCATCAGCAGCCGCCAGGCCATCGGCGACAGCTCCTGCGCCTCGTCGACGATGATGTGCCCGAAGGCCCAGGTGCGGTCGGCGGCGGCCCGCTCGGCCGCGCTGCGGAAGTCCTCCTCCTCGTGGCGCTCGGCGAAGCGTTCGGCGTCGATGATGTCGTGCGCGGACAGGACCTCCGAGGCTTCGGGATCACTGTCCTCCTTGTCGTCGAACTCGTAGGTCCGGGAGGCGTAGGAGACGTCGAGGACGCCCTGCGCATAAGCGATCTGGGTCTCGCGCTCGCGTTCGGCGCGGGCCCGGGCGACGCGCTCGTCGACGCCCAGCAGCTCGGCCGCCTCGTCGAGGAGGGGGACGTCCGAGACCGTCCAGGACCGGGTGACCGGGCGGCGGACCGCGGCCGCGTCCTCGGCTCCGAGATATCCCTCGGGGGCGGCCAGGAAGTCGGCGACCAGGCGCTGCGGGGTCAGCCGTGGCCACAGCTGGTCGACGGCGGACCAGACCTCGGGGTTCTCCGCGAGTTCGTCGCGGATCTGGGTGATGTCGGAGGCGTCCAGCAGGCTGCTGCCGTCGAAGGGGTCGGTGCCGACCCGTTCGGCGTACAGCTCGGTGAGGGTGTTGAGAAGGTGACCCTCGAAGTGCTCGCGGGCCACGTTGTGCGGGAGATCGGCGGCACGGGTGCGTTCGCGGGCCATGTTGACCAGGCCGTCGTCGAGCATCAGCACCTCGCGGTCGTGCTCGACGGTGATGACCGGGTCGGGCAGCGCCTGCCGGTCGCGTACGACGGCGGCCAGCACGTCGGCCATGTCGGCGCGGCCCTTCACGGCGGCCGCCTCCGGGGTGTCGGCCGCCGTGGCCTTCACCCCGGGGTACAGCTCGCCGACCGTCGCCAGCAGGACGCCGGTCTCGCCGAGCGAGGGCAGCACCTCGCCGATGTAACCGAGGAAGGCGGGGTTGGGGCCGACGATGAGCACGGCCCGCTTGGAGAGCAGTTCCCGGTATTCGTAGAGGAGATAGGCGGCCCGGTGCAGCGCGACCGCGGTCTTGCCCGTCCCGGGGCCGCCCTCGACGACCAGGACCCCCCGATGCGGGGCCCGGATGATCTCGTCCTGCTCGGCCTGGATGGTCTGCACGATGTCGCTCATCCGGCCGGTGCGGGCCGAGCTGAGGGCGGCGAGCAGCACCGCGTCGCCGGACGGGTCCTCGTGGCCGGTGCGCTCCTGGTCGCCGAGGTCGAGGATCTCGTCGTGCAGGGAGGCGACTCTGCGGCCGTCGGTGGCGATGTGCCGGCGGCGGCGCAGGCCCATCGGGGTGTGGCCGGTGGCCAGGTAGAAGGGGCGGGCGACCGCGGCGCGCCAGTCGATGAGGACCGGGGTGCGCTCGGCGTCGTTCAGGCGCAGTCCGATCCGGCCGATGTGGTGCTTCGTGCCGGAGACCAGGTCGATCCGGCCGAAGCAGAGGGAGCCGTCCACGGCGTTCAGGGCGGCGAGCAGCCCGGATCGCTCGGCGACCAGGATGTCCCGCTCCAGTCGGGCCTGCATCGGCTTGTCGCCGAGGGCGAGGGCGTCCGCGACCGAGTCCTCGGTGTCGCCGCGCAGCGCGTCCACCCGTGCGTACAGTCCGTCGATGAATTCCTGCTCATGCCGCAATTCATCGTCCGGAAATTCGGTGTTTGACAATTCCGCTCCCGCCCGGATATACTGTGCCCACTGAACTTCTTCGTGACCGAATCGATTTCGCAGTCGACCTGAAGTCACGAACTCTTGAATATACGCAAAAGAATCCCCCGAGCGCAATTGCTCGGGGGATTCTTCGTGTCGCCGGCCGGTTCAGAGCAGCACGTCGGACAGCTCCTCCAGGAGCCGCCGCTTGGGCCGGGCGCCCACCATCGACTTCACCGGCTCACCGTCCCGGAACACCATGAACGTCGGCATCGACAGCACCTTGTAGGCGTTCGTCGTCTCCGGATTGTGGTCCACGTCCAGCTGGACCACCTTCAGCCGCTCACCCTCCTCCGCCGCCAGTGCCGTGAGCACCGGCGCCATCTGCCGGCACGGCGGGCACCAGTCGGCGGTGAACTCCACCAGCACCGGCCCGTCCGCCCCGATCACCTCCGCCGCGAAGTCCGCGTCCGTCACCTCGGCCACACCCGGCGCCTTGGTCATCCGCCATCCCCTCCCAGCTCGCACACCGGTTCCGGACCACCCGGAACCTCCGCCTCGGCGGCCAACTCGTCCCGTGCCCGCACCGCCCGCTTCAGCTGCGCCCCGACCTCGGCCCGCACGGCCTGCAACTCGCCGATGAGCGAGTCCAGCTCCGCCAGCTTGCGCCGGTAGACCGCGAGCGACGCCGGGCAGGTGTCGCCCTCCGGGTGCCCGGCCCGCAGGCACTCCACGAACGGCCGGGTCTCCTCCAGCTCGAACCCGAAGTCCTGGAGCGTCCGGATCTGCGTGAGCAGCTTCAGATCGCTCTCGTCGTAGGTCCGGTGGCCGTTGTCGGAACGCCGCGCGGGCAGCAGCCCGCGCGCCTCGTAGTACCGCAGGGTGCGCGTGGTGGTACCGGCCCGTGCGGCCAGCTCGCCGATTCGCATGTCTACGACGGTAGGACTTGACGCCGACGTCAAGGCAAGCTCGGCTGCACCCCGGCGGACTCCTCGACCTCCAGCAGGGAGGCGCTGTGCCGCTCCTCCTCGAAGGCCCGGCGCCCGCCGCGCAGCCCGAACAGCCGCTTGGCAAGGGCGATGTAGAGCACCGCGAGAATGTTGAGGACCAGAGTGGCGATCTTCAGATAACTGACCTTCTCGGTGAGTTCGTAGATCTCCAGCGGCAGAAAGGCGGCGGTGGCGATGACCGTCAGGTACTCCGCCCACCGCTTGGCGTACCAGAGCCCGACGGCCTCGACGAGTTCGATCAGCGCGTACGCCAGCAGCAGCACGGCCACCAGCAGCAGCGTGGAGTGCTTGTAACCGAAGGCCTTCTGTATGGAGCCGACGACCGGTGAGTGGTCGAGGTCGTAGTGGAAGTGCTTGAAGACCGGCCGGAAGGTGTCCAGGTACTCGTTGAAGAGCCGGCGCACCGCGTCCTGGCTGTTGCTGAACTTCCACACCGCGACCGCGACCAGCACGATGAACACCCCGCGCACGGCCCGCTCGATCGCCAGGAACCGCAGGATGAACAGGTCCCGCAGCACCTTCCCGCGGGGCACCAGGGGGGCGTCCGACGCCGGGCCCGAGCCGTGCGGCTCCCCGAGCGCGAAGTCGCCGCACCGCAGACAGCGCCAGGCCTCCCCGACCGCGGTCTGGGCGTGCAGCCGTACCCGCAGCCGCGGGTCGTCGGGGGCATAGGTCACATGCCCCTTGCGCGCGCAGTGCCGACGGTCCCAGTCGATCTTCATCCCCCGTGCCTCCATGCCAGGAATGCCAACGTGCCGATCCGGTTGGCCCGGAGCGGCACGTTAGTGGATACGGCCGGCAAGTGGCGGTGAGGGGTCAGCGCACCCCGCTGTCCGCCGGCTCCCGCTCCTCGGCCGGATCCTCGGCCACGGCCTTCTTGTGCCCCGGCAGCAACACCGCGACCGCCACGGTTCCGATGCCCAGGATCACCGCGCCGACCAGGCTGGTGTGGGCCACCGCGGCCGCGAAGGAGGAGCTGACGGCGTCAGCCATCTGCCGGGCGCCCTCGGCGAGTTGCTGCGCCTGTGCCTTCAACTGGGCCGCCTGCTGCGGGTCGGTGGCCCGGGCCGCCTGGGCGGCCGTCTGCCTGGCCTTCTCGCCGATGCCCTGGGCGACCGCGTAACCGGCGCCGACCGAGTCCTGGGCGGTGGCGAGGGCGCTCGCGGGCAGCTTGCCGCCCCTGGTGGCGTCCGTGAGGTGGTTGCCGTAGGACGTGGCGAGCAGCGAGCCGAGGATGGCGATGCCGAGGGAGCCGCCCAGCTCCAGCGAGGTGTCGTTGACGGCGCCGCCGACGCCCAGCTCGGACTCCGGGAAGGCGCCCATGATGGCGTCCGTGCAGGGCGAGAGCGCCAGGCCGATGGCCAGGCCGAGGATGATCAGGGGGGCCACGAAGTCCCCGTACCCCGAGGAGGCGTCCACCCGGGTGAGCAGGGCGAGCGCGGTGGTGCCGCCGACCATCCCCGCGGTGACCGTCCACTTCATGCCGACGCGCGGGGTGAGCCAGCCGGTCAGGGCCGAGCCGGCGAAGACCGCACCGGCCAGCGGGAGCATGCGGACGCCGGTGCCGAGGGCGTCGTAGCCAAGGACGAACTGGAGGTGCTGGGTGAGGTAGTAGAAGGCGCCGAAGACGGCCAGGAAGAACAGGGCGACGGCGAGGTTGGAGCCGGCGAAGCGGCGGTGGGCGAAGCGGCGGACGTCCAGGACCGGGTGCGGGTGGCGCAGCTCCCACAGGACGAAGGCGACGAGGCCGGCGCCCGCGACCACGGCCGCCGTGACCGCCTTGACGCCCCAGCCGAAGTGCGGCCCCTCGATGATCATGTAGACCAGCGAGCCGATCCAGAGCACCGAGAGCAGTCCGCCGACGTAGTCGATGCGGTGGTGGTGACCGGCCCTGGACGGCGGTACGAGGACGAGGGCGCCGACGATCGCGGCGGCCGCGATCGGCACGTTGATGAGGAAGGTCGAGGACCAGCCGTGGTCGCGCAGCAGGGCGCCGGCGACCACCGGTCCGGCGGCGATGGCGAGCCCGGCCGTGGCGGTCCACAGGGTGATGGCCTTCGACCGCTCGTGGCGCGGGAAGGTGGCGGCGAGCAGCGAGAGGGTGGCCGGCATGATCAGCGCGGCGCCGGTGCCCATCACGGCACGGGCCGCGATCACGGTCGTGGCGCTGTCGGCGAGATACCCGAAGACGGCCCCGCCCCCGAACACGACCAGGCCCAGGATCAGCGCCCCGCGGCGGCTGTACTTGTCGCCGATCGCGCCGAGCAGCAGCATCAGGGCGGCGTACGGGACGGTGTAGCCGTCGATGACCCACTGCAGGTCGGCGCTGCTGAGCCCCAGGTCGGTGGTCATGTCGGGCGCGGCCACCGTGAGGGCGGTGTTGGCCATCACGATGATCAGCAGGCTCAGGCAGAGCACCAGCAGCGCCCACCAGCGGCGCGGATACGGCCGCTCCGTCGTCTCGACCGGTTCCTTCATGACGAGTCGCATGGCAGGGATCGCCTTCCTCACGCTTCGGATGCCGTCTGTACGACCGAACTTGCACGGTGGCGTGCAATTGCACAACAATGTGCAATGTAGAGGCTCTGCACACCACTGTGCAAATGAAGGAGGTGAAGCCCTTGCGGAGAGACGGTGCGCCCCGCCGCGGGGCAGGCAGAATGACAGTCATGACCACGGGTAGCCCCTCCCGCGCCGACGTGAACCGGCGCCGCATCCTCGACGTCGCCCTCGCCGAGCTGCTGCGCGACCCCGACGCCTCGATGGACCAGATCGCGCGCGCGGCAGGGGTCGTACGACGGACCGTGTACGGCCATTTCCCGAGCCGGGAGGCGCTGATCGGCACACTGGTCGACGGCGCGGTGGAGGCACTGATGGCAGCCGACGCGGGGGCCCGCCGGGAGACGGCGAACCCGGCGGAGGCGGTGGCCCGGTCGGTGCTCGCCCTCTGGGAGATCGCCGACCGCTACCGGCTGCTGGTCGGCCTCGCCCAGCGCACGGTCACCATGCGGGGCATCCGCGACCGTCTGGCCCCCCTGCGCGAGGAGAAGGTGGAGCTGCTGCAGCGCGGCCTCGACGAGGGCGACTTCAGCTCACCGCTGCCGGCGCCGGCCCTGGCGTACGTCCATGAGCAGCTGCTGTTCGCGGTGATGGAGGCGGTCAACGACGGCCTACTCGACGCGAAGGAGGCGGGCCGCTCCGCCGCGGTCAGCGCACTGACGGCAGCGGGCGTGCCCGCCTCCAGGGCCACCACGCTGGTGGCCGAGTTGAGCGAGTAGCCCGGGTACGGCTCCGGACGGCTGAGCGGGGGGGGGGGGGAGTTGTCAGCCGCCCGGAGGACGGTGGCCGGACGGCCGGCCCGGGTTCAGGCCGAGCCGGACGCCCGACGGTTCGGGAGCGCCCCGAAGGGGCGCGGGCCGTATCGATGTGCGGCTCCGCCGCGTGGGCGCGACCAGCCACACGCGACCGGCAGCCGAGCATGCACAGCGGCCAGGCAGACGCTCAGGCCTTCGCCAGCTCCTCCCGCTGCTCGGGAACCTCGGGCGTGCCCGGCTCCCCGTCATCCAGCAGCGTCTTCTCGTCGAACGGCAGCTCACCCGCGAGCACCTGCCGCACGCGGCCCTTGTCGATCTCCTTCGTCCACGTGCCGATCAGCACCGTGGCGACCGCGTTACCGGCGAAGTTCGTCAGCGCGCGGGCCTCGCTCATGAACCGGTCGATGCCGACGATCAGACCGACGCCGTCCACCAGCGCCGGCTTGTGCGACTGCAGACCACCGGCCAGCGTGGCCAGACCGGCGCCGCTGACGCCCGCCGCGCCCTTCGAGGCCAGCAGCAGGAAGAGCAGCAGCGGGATCTGCTCACCGATCGACATCGGTGTACCGAGGGCGTCGGCGATGTACAGCGACGCCATGGTCATGTAGATCATCGTGCCGTCGAGGTTGAAGGAGTACCCCGTCGGAACGGTGATACCGACGACCGGCTTGCTGATCCCCAGGTGCTCCATCTTCGCGATGAGCCGCGGCAGCGCGGACTCGGAGGAGGAGGTGGACAGGATCAGCAGGAACTCGCGGGCGAGGTATTTGAACAGGGTGAAGATGTTCAGCCCGGTGACGACCCGGAGCATCGTGCCCAGCACCACGAAGACGAACAGCACACAGGTGATGTAGAAGCCGAGCATCAGCACGGCGAGGCTCTTGAGCGCGTCGAGCCCGGCGGACCCGACGACGGCCGCGATGGCACCGAACGCACCGATCGGCGCGGCCCACATGATCATGCCCAGGATGCGGAAGACGAGCCGCTGGATGTGCTCGATTCCCCGCAGGACCGGCTGCCCGGCCGAACCCATGGCCTGCAACGCGAACCCGGCGAGCAGCGCGATGAGCAGCGTCTGCAGCACCTGGCCCTCGGTGAAGGCGGAGACGAAGGTGGTCGGAATGATCGACAGCACGAAGTCGACGCCGCCGAGCGCCTCGGAGTCCACCTGGGCGTGTCCGGAGGCCTTGAGGGCGTTGGTGATGTGCAGCCCGTCACCGGGGTGCAGGATGTTGCCGACGACCAGGCCGATGGTGAGCGCGACCAGCGACATCACCAGGAAGTAGCCGAGCGCGATACCGCCCACGGCGCCGACCTTGGCGGCCTTCCGCACGGACCCGATCCCCAGCACGATCGTGCAGAAGATGATCGGCGAGATCATCATCTTGATCAGGTTGACGAAGCCGGTACCGAGGGGCTTGAGTTCGACGCCGGCGTCGGGCCAGATCAGCCCCACGGCGATGCCCAGCGCGACCGCGACGATCACGGCGATGTACAGGTAATGGGTGCGGTCCCGCTTCACAGCGGGTGCGGCAGGTGCCGTACTGGGGGAGCTTGCGGCGGCCACGGCTGCCCTCCTTGACGTCTTCGTCGGTATCACCGGCGTGCGGCTCACGTCCGGGGGATATGGGGGTTGTCGTGACTATCTCCTGGTCTGTGAGCCCGGTCACCCTTCCGTTCATTTCGTTCACGCTTCCCCCGGGAGGCACACTGCTGCCATGCGCCTCCCGTCCCTCCCCCGACCTCGCAGCCTGGCCGGCCAGCTGTTCGCCATGCAGGCCGTGCTGATAGCGGTGCTGGTCGCCGGGTACGCGCTGTTCACCTACGTGAGCGACCGCCACCAGGCGCAGGAGGCGGCGACCCGGCAGACGACGGCGGTGGCACGGTCGGTGGCGAACGCGCCCTCGGTGCGGGCGGCGATCCATACGTCGAACCCTTCGGAGGAGCTGCAGCCGTACGCCCTCCAGGTCATGCGGGCCACCGGGGTCGACTTCATCACGATCATGACCCCGGACGGCATCCGCTGGACCCACCCCGACGAGAAGGAGATCGGCAAGCACTACCTGGGCCATATCGAGGCGGCCCAGCACCGCCGCACCTACAGCGAGACGTACAAGGGCACGCTCGGCGCGTCCGTGCGCACGGTGACGCCGGTTCTGGAGAACGGCCATGTGATCGGCCTGGTGAGCGCCGGCATCAAGGTGGAGGCGATCAGCAAGCGGGTCCAGGAGCAGGTCACGGCCCTGCTGGGGACCGCGGCCGGCGCGCTGCTGCTGGGCGCGCTCGGCACCTACGTCGTCAACGCGCGCCTACGACGTCACACGCACGGGATGAACGCGGCCGAGCTGAGCCGGATGCACGACTACCACCAGGCGGCGCTGCACGCGGTCCGCGAGGGCCTGCTGATGCTGGACGGCCAGTTCCGGGTGGCGTTGATCAACGACGGCGGGCGGGAGCTGCTGGGGGTGGGCCCGGAGGGGGAGGTCGTGGGCCGCTCGGTGGCGGAGCTGAGCCTGCCGGCCCCGCTGACCGGCGCGCTGCTGGCCTCGGAGCCCCGGGTGGACGAGGTGCATCTGACCGCGGACCGGGTGCTGGTGGTGAACACCTCGCCGGTGTCGGGCGGTGAGCGCCGCGGCACGGTGGTCACCCTCCGGGACGTCACCGAACTCCAGGCCCTGATGGGCGAGCTGGACTCGGAGCGGGGCTTCACGCAGGCGCTGCGCTCCCAGGCGCACGAGGCGGCGAACCGACTGCACACGGTCGTCTCGCTCATCGAGCTGGGGAGGGCCGCGGAGGCGGTGGACTTCGCGACGGCCGAGCTCGAGCTGGCGCAGGCGCTGACCGACCAGGTGGTGGCGGCGGTCAGCGAGCCGGTCCTGGCCGCGCTGCTGCTGGGCAAGACGGCCCAGGCGAACGAGCGGGGCGTGGAGCTGGTGGTCTCGGACGAGAGCCGGCTGGATGACGGTTTGCTACCGGAGAGCCTGTCGGCGCGCGATCTGGTCACCGTCCTCGGCAACCTGATCGACAACGCGGTGGACGCGGCCCAGGGGACGGTACGGGCGCGCGTGACGGTGACCGCCTTCGCGGAGGATGCCGAGCTGGTGATGAAGGTGGCGGACACGGGTGCGGGGGTGGACCCCGCGCATGCGGAACTGGTCTTCCAGCGCGGCTTCTCGACGAAGCCGGCGGGGCCGGGCGGTCGGGGGCTGGGGCTGGCACTGGTCCGGCAGGCGGTGACACGTCTGGAGGGCACCCTGACCGTGACGGAGGCGCCGAAGGGCGGGGCGGTGTTCGAGGTGCGGTTGCCGTTGCGGGCGTCGCTGGCGGGGGGCGAGGCCCGATGACCGGGGAGCCGATCAGAGTCCTGGTCGTCGAGGACGACCCGGTGGCCGCGGACGCGCACGTCCTGTACGTGGGCCGGGTGCCGGGGTTCGTGGCGGTGGGGAAGGCGCACAGCGGGGCGGAGGCACGGCGGATCCTGGACCGTACGGCCGTGGATCTGCTGCTCCTGGACCTGCATCTGCCGGACGTGCACGGGTTGCAGTTCGCGCGGTCGCTACGGGCGGCCGGCCATCAGGCCGACGTCATAGCGGTGACGTCGGCACGGGACCTGGCGGTGGTGCGGGAGGGGGTCTCGCTGGGGGTGGTCCAGTACGTCCTGAAGCCGTTCACCTTCGCGACGCTCCGGGACCGGCTGACCCGGTACGCGGAGTTCCGGGCG
The DNA here is from genome assembly GCF_040682795.1 of Streptomyces sp. NPDC051105. NCBI lineage: Bacteria > Bacillati > Actinomycetota > Actinomycetes > Kitasatosporales > Streptomycetaceae > Streptomyces > Streptomyces sp. NPDC051105. Next base: position 14,300 of record NZ_JBFBBR010000021.1, read on the forward strand.
GCGGTGGGCGAGGCGAGCGGCCAGGACGAGGTGGACCGGGCGCTGGCCGCACTCCGGGCGCCGTCCTCGCCCGCGGCGCTGCCGAAGGGGCTCAGCGCACCGACGCTGGAGCGGGTGACCGTCGCACTGCGGGAGTCGGAGGAAGGGCTGACCGCGGCGGCGCTGGCGGAGAGCGTGGGGATTTCGAGGATCACGGCCCGGCGGTATCTGGAGCATTTGGTGGAGGCGGGGACGGCGGGGCGGAGTCCGCTGTATGGGCAGGTGGGGAGACCGGAGCTGGTTTATCGGTGGGGGCGGGGGCAAAGCCGATAAAGCCGCTCTCATGCGCCGTTCCGTCCCCCGTGCCCTGATACGTGGGCATCAACGGTACGGCGTCAGGCCGGGGTCCGTACCGCTCTCGCCGGCCTCATGTACAGCAGGACCTGCACCCCGAGCCCCACCACCGCGAGCGCCTCCACCACCGACAGCCCGACCAGCAACCCACCGCCGTCCCCGCCGGCCCAGAACACCACCAGCGCCGCCAGCGGCACCGCGCAGAACGCCGTCAGATCGATCACGGCCTGGATCGTCTTACGGGTCCGCCGACGGACGTCGGTCCGGTGATAGGCCTCCCAGCCGAAGGTGCTGAAATCTCCGTTGTCGGCGGCCAGTTGAGCGAGCCGGGGCCCCAACTCGTCCCGCACGTAGTACCCGATCGCCGAGATCTTCTCGTCGTTGACCAGGTACGTCCACCCGAGCACCACACACACCGGCGGCAACGCCAGCAGCATCGACGCCTGCTTGGCCTGCGCCGCCGCTGCGATGACGGCGGCCACCACCCCGAGCGTCACGTACAGCAGATTGTCCCGGAACCCGATCCGCGCCTTCTGCTCGTCCTTGATTGTCTGGTACTCGGCGAGCAGCAACTGCCCGACGGTGACCCCTTGCTCCGGCATACGGCTCTCCCCCGCCCGACGGGCCGACTCCCGCCGGACGACCCTACCCCGCCGATCTGATCTTCTTACGGCAGTCACCAACAGGCCCGTGGGCCAGGCGGCTTGGCGCTACCGTTGACAAATGCCCGCGAAGCGACCGCGTCCCACCGCCGCAGCCGTCATCCTCACCGCTCTGCCGGAGGAGTACGACGCCGTGCGCGCCCATCTCGTCGACGCCGAGGAGATCGTCCACCCCAAGAACGGAACCCGGGCCGAACTCGGCCGCCTCGCGGACACCGCCTGGACCGTGGCGCTCGCCGAACTGGGCGTGGGTGCCCTGGCCGCCGCCTCACTCACCACACAGATCGTCGACTGGCTCGACCCCGAGGCGGTGCTCTTCGTCGGCGTCGCGGGCGGCCTCAAGGACGACATCGAGATCGGTGACGTCGTGGTCGGCACGAAGGTGTACGCCATCCACGGCGGCAAGCAGACACCGGACGGCTTCCAGGCACGCCCCGAGGTCTGGCACGGCTCGCACCGACTGGTACAGGCGGCGCGCTCGGCGCTGCGGGACATGCCGGACGTACGAGGGCACCGCAAGCCGATCGCTGTCGGCGATGTCGTCCTGGCCGACGACAGATCGGCCTTCGCCGCCCACATCCGCCACCACTACAACGACGCCTGCGCGATCGAGATGGAGGGCTCCGGCGCCGCGCACGCGGCCCACCTGAACGGCCAGTTGGACACCCTGGTGATCCGGGGCATCAGCGACCTCGCCAACGCCGACAAGCACACGGCCGACGCCTCGGGCTCGCAGATCCTCGCCGCCGAACGGGCCGCGTCGGTGGCGGTGGAGGTCCTGCGCAAGCACCAGCCCCGGGAGTCCTCCGACTCCGAGGAGGATCCCCAAGAACGTTACCGGGGCGACCACATCGACTTCAGGGGCGGCATCTTTCACGGCCCCGTCATCGGCAAGCAGACCGGACGGTAGCGCCAAGGGCACGGCCCACGGCCCGGTCCCCCAGGCGACGGCCACCCTGCCGCCACGACCCATGGGCTTCACCGGCCGGTCTGCGGAACTGGACCGCCTTCTCCCGCACCTAACCCCGGACCATGCTGGCGGGGACGCCCTCCCCGTCCTCATCTTCGCCGTCACCGGCATGGGTGGCATCGGCAAGACCGCGCTGGCGGTGGAGACGGCACATCGGGCGCGCGAGAAGGGGTGGTTCCCTGGCGGCACGGTCTTCGTGGATCTGCGCGGGTACGACGACGCCCCGGTCACCGCGGACCAGGCGGTTCTCGCCCTCCTCGACGCGCTCGGCGTCCGGGGACAGGATCTGCCGCCGACCGCGGAACGCCAGTACGACGCCTACCGCGCGCTCCTCGCCGAACAACAGAAACGGATGCTGCTGATCCTGGACAACGCCTCGGATCCGTCCCAGTACCTGCCGCTGCTGCCGGGCACGGACCACCACAGGGTGCTGATCACCTCCCGGGACCGACCCGACGCCCTGTCCATACGCCTCATCGACCTGGAGACACTCGACCCGGACGACTCTGTCGCCCTGGTCAGCCGGGCACTGTACGACACCGACGAACGGGACGAACGCCCCGGGTGCGAGCCGGACGCCCTGCGCGAACTGACCGACCTCTGTGGCCACTTGCCCCTGGCTCTCCAGATCGCGGCCGCGATGCTGCGCCGACGCCGGTACCGGAGCATCGCCTCGCTGGTCGCCGAGATCAAGGAGACCGGGGACCCGACCAGCGCCCTCGACAAGGGCAGTCGCGGTACGGATCAGTACGGCCGTTCGCTGGTCCTCCGGCCTGTGCTCGAGGCGTCGTATCGCCGACTGCCGCCCGATCAAGCCCGGTTGTTGCGGCTGCTCGCCCTCGCACCGGGTGCGGAGATCGGCACGGAGGCGGTGGCCGCGCTGGCCGACCTCGACGAGGAGACCGTGCTGTCCCTGCTGGAGGACTTGGCCGCCACACATCTCGTCACGCCGGTCCGGGACGGCGAGGGGGCGGCTTCGGTGGTGCGGTGGCGGCTGCATGACCTGGTGCGGGCTTATGGGGTGGGTTTGGTGGCGGGGGATGCGCGGTTGCAGGAGGAGGGGGAGGCGGCGCGGGAGCGGGTATTGGGGTTTTACTGCCGGTGGGCGGGTGCGGCAGGTGCTCGGTTGCGGTGGTTGCCGGGGATGGTTGAGCCGGAGCGCTTCGGTGATCGGGGTGCGGCGTTGGCCTGGTTTGACGGGGAGCGGGCTGGGTTGGTGGCGGCGGTGGGGTGGGCGCGGGAGGAACGGTATGCGGAGGCGGCGGGAGGGCTGGCCGAGTGCCTGTCGGAGTATCTCAGCTGGCGTAGGCACTTCGACGACTGGATCACCGTGGCCGGCACGTCGCGGGAGGCCGCATACGGTGCTGGAGACCGCCGCCGCGAGGCCGTCGCGTGGAACAACCTCGGCCTTGCCCTGAAGGGGGCGGGCCGAGTAGAGGAAGCGATCCACGCCCACACCCACGCCCGCGACCTGCACCGGGATGCCGCCACTCCCCACCACGAGGCCATCGCGTGGAACAACCTCGGCCTTGCCCTGCGGGGGGCGGGCCGAGTGGAGGAAGCGATCCACGCCCACACCCGTGCCCGCGACCTGTTCCAAGACATCGGCGATGGCCCGCGCGAGGCCATCGCGTGGAACAACCTCGGCATCGCCCTGAAGGAGGCGGGCCGAGTAGAGGAAGCGATCGACACCCACACCCACGCCCGCGACCTGCACCGGGCCGTCGGCGCCCGCCATGGCGAGGCAATGGCGTGGGGCAACCTCGGTATCGCCCTGCGGACCGCGGGCCGGGTGGAGGAGTCGATCGAGGCCTATACCAAGGCGCTGAGCATCTATCGGGAGTTCGATGACTGGTACGGGGCCGGCCAGACCCTCCACAGCCTGGCCAACGCCCACCAAGACGCTCAACGCCCGGCCGACGCCCGCGCCTGCCTGCTCCAGGCCGCCGACGCCTACACCCGCGCCAACGCCCCCACCGAAGCAGCCCGAGCCCGTGCCCGGGCCGCCCGACTCGCCTGAACCCCCTCACCACCCCCGAGCCCCCCACCCCGGCAGCACCGCCCACATCCGCGTCCCACCCCCGGGCTCCCGCCCCTCCCCGAACCCCCACTCCCCCTCACACGCCCGCACCACGCACCCCAGCACCCGCAGCGCGGCCCGCCTCCGCACCTCGCAAGCCGCGGCGACCCGAGGGTGACGGTGCCGGGGGTGCCCGTCATAGAGGATCACCCGCAGCGCGTCCTCCCGGTACCGCAACGACAGATACACCTCCTCCCCCGGCGTGAACCGACCCGCACACGCGGCCAGTTCACTCACCACCTGCACGGCCGCGTCCGTCATGTCCTCCAGTCCATGCACCTTGAGTACGACCCGGGTGGCCGCCCGCGCGACCCGGCAACTGGCCGCGCCCGCAGGCAGCGTGAAGCTGTAGGCGAGCGTGTCCGGAGAGGGCGCCGCCACCCCCGGGACGTCCTCCGTGACGATCGGACACGCCGAGGCAGCAGCCGACATAGACATGAGTAACTCCTCTTCGACAGGCGGGACTCGAGACGCCCACACGGCACCACCGGTGGCCTGTCGCACGAACCCGGGCAGGCTCGTGCGATGCACTTCCGGTGACGTCGATCCGTAGACGACCCATCACCGACTGTAAAGCATTCGAGGAGTACGTGTACTACTCTCTGCGGAAACGACCGGTGGACCAACCCCTCGTCTCAAGGCAGACTGACCCCGTCAACAGCCAGCCGCGAGGGACCACATGCCGCCGAGAAGCACACCGACGGAACGCCAGCGCCGCCTCGGCGAGGAGTTGCGCAGGATGCGGATCGCGGCCGGGATGACCACGGAACACGCCGCCGGTCTGCTGGGCGTCCCGCGCACCAACGTGCCCAACATGGAGTCCGGCCGCTCCGGCATCAGTCCCGAACGCGTGCGCACCCTCGCCGACAACTACGGCTGCACGGACCAGGCCTTCGTCACCGCACTCGCCGCCATGGCGGGCAGCCGCGAGAAGGGCTGGTGGGAGACGTACCGGGGGCAACTACGCGACGGCTTCCTGGACATCGCCGAACTGGAGTGGCACGCCAGGCGGCTGCGCATAGCGGTCACTGTGCACATGCCCGGACTCCTCCAGACCGAGGAGCACGCACGTGCGGTCTTCGGCGCCGTCTTCCCGCCCCTCGCCCCGGCCGACGTCGACCTGCGCACCGCCCACCGCATGGACCGGCAGCAGGTTCTCGACCGCCCCGAGCCCCCGGCCCTCGACGTGATCCTCCACGAGGCGGCTCTGCGCATGGAGTTCGGCGGGCCGAAGGTGGCGCGGCGGCAGCTCGACCACCTGCTGCGCGTGTCCGAGCGCGACAGCGTCACCCTGCGGGTCATCCCGTTCAAGGCCGGTGGCTTCCCCGGCGCCGGGCAGTCAGTCGTCTACGCCGAGGCCGCCGTACCCCGCCTGGACACCGTCGAACTGGACAGCACCCACGGTCCCGAGTTCCTCGACACGGAGGCGCAGCTCGGCAAGTACCGGGCCCAACTCGACGCGGCAGCCGCCGTGGCCCTCGACGCCGACGGGTCCCGTGACTTCATCCGCACCCTTGCCGACGACCTCTAGGAGCACCCCGTGCCGGACATCACCTGGGAAGAACCCTTCTGCGGCGAGGGCGCCAACTGCTTCCGCCTGGGCACCGACCCCCACGGCAACGCCTACATAGCCGTCGCCGGTCAGGAGGACACGTACCTCACCGACACCCGCGAAGCCCTCCGTACCCTCATCCGCGACATCAAGGCCGGCAGAGCCGACCACCTCCTCTAACCGCTCTCCCCCTCCAACACCCCCGGCCGGAACGGCTCCACCCCGACCACCCGCCGTACCTTCACCGGCTCGATCAGCAGCATCACGCGCCGCTCCCCGGGCAGCAGCCACGGGTACCGGTCCTCCCCGATGTACTTGCGGGTCAGCCGGTCCATGGAACGCTCCGCTTCCTCGCCCTCCACGAACCGCGCCACGCGCCCCCGGATCTCCACCCGGTCGTAGGGGTTGTCCGGGTCGTGGTGCGAGAGCGAGACGGCGGGGTTGCGCCGGAGGTTCTCCTCCTTCACGCGGCCGATCGCCGTGTTGACCATGACGTGGTCGCCCTCCAGGTCCACCCACATGGGCGACACCTGGGGCGTACCGTCCGGCCCGACGGTCGCGAGGTGCCAGAAGTTCGGCGCCAGCAGTCGCTCACGAACGTGCTCGTCCAGCTTGCCCGTACGGTCCACGAAATACATGGGTGCATCCTCACCGCGTCCCTCCCGCAGCAAACCCCCGCAGACTCATTGACCTGACTAGACCACTCCACTTACCTTCACACGGCAAGAGACGAACCCCCAGGCCACAGCGCAGTGGCCGCCGAGGAGGTCGTGCCCGTGCGCCCCACCGCCGTCAGCATCCTTGCCCTCTCCCTCGTCACCGCCGCCGCTTCCCTCACCGCGTGCGGCAGCGGGTCCGGGAGCAGTCCCGACACCGTGAAGGTCTCCTTCAAGCAGTCCACGGACAACTCCATCAAGGTGATGGACACGTACCTCGCGGACATCAAGAAGCAGTTCGAGAAGGAGTACCCGGGGAAGAAGGTCGAACTCGTTCCGATCAAGGCCCCGGACTCCGAGTACTACACGAAGCTCCAGCAGATGCTCCGGTCCCCGCGGACCGCGCCCGACCTGGTCTACGAGGACACCTTCCTCATCAACTCCGACATCACCAGCGGGTACTTGAAGCCCCTCGACTCCTACCTCGACAAGTGGAGCGACTGGGGGCAGTTCATCGACACCGCCAAGGCGGCGGCCCAGGGTGAGGACGGCAAGACGTACGGCGTCCCGGACGGCACCGACACCCGCGGGCTGTGGTTCGACAAGCGGGTGTTCGAGAAGGCCGGGCTGCCCCTGAACTGGCAGCCGAAGAACTGGGACGACGTGCTCGCCGCCGCCCGGACCATCAAGAAGAAGGTCCCTGGCGTCACGCCTCTCAACGTCTACACCGGCAAGCCCGCCGGCGAGGCCGCCACCATGCAGGGCTTCGAGATGCTGCTGTACGGGACCAATGACGGGACCAGCGACCCGCTGTACGACAGGACCGGCAAGAAGTGGATCGCCGGGAGTCAGGGCTTCAAGGACGCGCTCTCCTTCGTCGAGACCGTGTACAAGGAGAAGCTCGGGCCGGACGTCTCCGACGCCCTCGACCCCAACTTCGGCACCGCCGTGCGCGGTGAGCTCCTCCCGCAGGGCAAGCTCGGCATCGACCTCGACGGGTCGTGGCTGCCGCAGGACTGGAACAAGGGCAGTGGGCACGAGTGGGCCGACTGGTCCAAGCAACTGGGCCTGGCGTACATGCCGACCCAGCACGGGCAGGCTCCCGGCAAGGTGAGCATGTCCGGCGGCTGGACCTGGTCCATCCCCGCCAAGGCCGGCAACCCCGACCTCGCCTTCGACTTCGTCAAGACCATGCAGACCAAGGCGAACGCCCAGAAGTGGTACATCGCCAACTCCGGGATCGCGGTACGGAAGGACGTCGCGGGCGATCCGTCGTACGCGTCCGCCCAGCCGGGCATCAAGTTCTTCACGGATCTGGTCGCGAGCACGCACTACCGGCCCGCCTACCCGGCCTACCCGAAGGTCTCCACCGCCGTCCAGGAGGCCATGGAGAGCGTGACCACCGGTGATTCGTCGGTCGACAAGGCGGCGAGTACCTACGACTCGACGCTCAAGGACGTCACCGACAACCAAGTGGTGACCCGGTGATCACCCGTCGCATCGCCCGCACGCTCCCCCTCACCCCCGCCCTGGTCCTGCTCCTCCTCTTCCTGGGCGGCCCCATCGTCTATTGCGCCTGGATCGCCTTCACCGACCTCCAGCTCACCGGCCAGGCGCACTCCTCCTTCGTCGGTTTCGCCAACTTCCGTACGGCGTTCCACGACGACGCCTTCCTGAACGCCGTCTGGCTGACCCTCGTCTTCACCGTGCTGTCCGCGCTCGTCGGGCAGAACACCCTGGGGCTGGCGCTCGCCGCGCTGATGCGGCGGGCGTCGAAGCCGGTGCGGACGCTCACCGGCGGGATCGTGATCACGGCGTGGGTGCTGCCGGAGGTCGTCGCCGGGTTTCTGCTGTACGCCTTCTTCCGGCGGGAGGGGACGCTCAACGCGATCCTGGACCTCCTCCATCTCCCGTCACAGAACTGGCTGTACACGCTGCCGATCCTGGCCGTGTCGTTCGCCAACGTGTGGCGGGGCACCGCCTTCTCGATGCTCGTCTACTCCGCCGCCCTCGACGAGATACCGAACGAGATCGAGGAGTCGGCGGAGGTCGACGGCGCCGGGGGCTGGCGGCGGATGTGGCACATCACACTGCCGATGATCCGCCGGTCCATCGGGACGAACCTGATGCTCAACACCCTCCAGACGCTCTCGGTCTTCGGGCTGATCTGGGTGATGACCAGGGGCGGGCCGGGGGACAAGAGCCAGACGCTGCCCCTCTTCATGTACGAACAGGCCTTCCAGAACAGCATGATCGGGTACGGGACGGCCGTCGCCCTGCTCCTTCTCCTGGTCGGCTCGCTCTTCTCCGTCGTCTACATGCGTCTGCTGCGCACGGAGGTGTGAGCCGGAAGATGCCTCGCAACCGCCGGCGCTCCCGCCGCCTCGCCGCCGACCTGGGACTCCTCGTCGTGGCCGCCGCCTTCGTGCTGCCGCTCGCCTGGGTGCTGCTCTCCGCCGTCGACCCGCACGCCGATCTCCGGGTGCGGATCCCGGACGGGTTCACCTTCGCCAACTTCGACGCGATCCTCACCCCCGACATCACCTACACGCCGCTCCTCAACAGCCTGATCCTCTGCGGCGGCGCCACCGCGCTCACCGTCGCCTGCGCCGCCCTCGCCGCCTACCCGCTCTCCCGCTACCGCTCCCGGCTCAACCGGCCGTTCCTGCTCTCCATCCTCTTCGCGACGAGCCTGCCGATCACCGCGATCATGGTGCCGGTGTACGCGCTGTTCGTACGGATCAACCTCATCGACACCCTGCAGGGCACCATCCTGTTCTTCGCCGCCTCCCAACTCCCCTTCGCCATCTGGCTGATGAAGAACTTCATGGACGGCGTGCCGAAGGAGCTGGAGGAGGCCGCCTGGACGGACGGCGCCAATCCCTTCCAGTCGCTGATGCGGATCGTGCTGCCGCTGATGGGACCGGGGCTCGCCGTCGTCACCGTCTTCGCCTTCGTGATGATGTGGGGCAACTTCTTCGTCCCGTTCATGCTGCTGCTCTCGCCGGACCAGATGCCCGCCTCGGTCAGCATCAACGACTTCTTCGGCAACCGTGGCATGGTCGCCTACGGCCAGCTCGCCGCGTTCTCCGTCATCTACTCGACGCCGGTGATCCTGCTGTACGTGCTGGTGGCGCGGCGGCTGGGCGGCGGGTTCGCGCTGGGCGGCGCCGTCAAGGGATGAACAGGTCGGCCGTGCGGTCGAGTCCGTACGTTCCCACAATCCGTGTTCCTGGCCGAACGGACCGTAGTCAGTGCCCTCGTGTGCCCCTACCTTGTGCGCTGTGCGCCGACCCCCAGCTCTGCCGAACCAGCCAGGTCCCCCCTTCAACGCCCCCGCCGCCCGCAGACTCCGTGCCGCTCTCGGGATGGGTCCCGAACATGTGGCCCACCATCTGCGGGTCTCGTACGGGCTGCCGTACGCCACCCCTGATCTCGTCCTCGCCTGGGAGCGCGGGGCATTGGTTCCCAGCAGTCCCGAACTCACCGCGCTCTCGGGCGTGTTGTGGTGCTCCCCGGGAGAACTGATCGGCCGGCCGCGGAGCTTGCGCGACCATCGCGTCGCCCGCGGGCTGGCACCGGAGGACGTGGCCCTGGCCGTGGGCCTGGAACTCCTCGTCTACCTGGCCATGGAGGAGGACGGGCAGTGGCAGGGCACGGAACGCCAGTCCGCCGCCCTCGCCGACCTGCTCAAGCTGTCCCTGCCCGACTACATCACCGTCACCGGCCGCGAGGAGAAACTGGCCGAACTGCTGCGCAGCGCGGTCACCACCCGCTGGCAGGCCTACGTCCGCCCGGTGAGCAAGGTGGTCCCCCTGGACAAACGGCTGATCGAGAACGTCCTGCGGGGGTTGCACGAGGACTACCAGGGCCAGATGACAGCCACCCTGGCCTGGGGCAACACCACCACGACGGCTGAGGACGCCAAGAAAACGGGCGAGGACTTCCTGACCGGGATAGTGCCCCGTTTCTGGAACCGGGTCGAAGACCCGACGCCGTGAGGACGAGCGCCCCGAAGGGGCGCGGGGCTGTGTGCGATATGCGGCTCCGCCGCGTGGGGGCGCTCAACCCCCACCGGCCCGCAGTTCACCTACGACCGGACCCGCGCCTTAAAAAACCGATTCCGCCTCGTCCATCCGATCCTTCGGCACCGTCTTCAACTCGGTCACCGCCTCCGCGAGCGGCACCATCACGATGTCCGTCCCCCGCAGCGCCGTCATCTTCCCGAACTCGCCCTGGTGCGCCGCCTCCACGGCGTGCCAGCCGAACCGGGTCGCGAGGACACGGTCGTAGGCCGTCGGCGTGCCGCCCCGCTGCACGTGCCCGAGGATGACCGGCTTGGCCTCCTTGCCGAGCCGCCGCTCCAGCTCGTACGCCAGTGCCGTACCGATGCCCTGGAAGCGCTCGTGGCCGTACAGGTCGATCTCGCCCTTGCCGTAGTCCATGGAACCCTCGGCGGGATGCGCGCCCTCGGCCACGCACACCACGGCGAACTTCTTGCCGCGGGCGAACCGCTCCTCGACCATCTTGACCAGGTCGGCGGGGTCGAAGGGCCGCTCGGGCAGGCAGATGCCGTGGGCGCCGGCCGCCATCCCGGACTCCAGGGCGATCCACCCCGCGTGCCGGCCCATCACCTCGACGACCATCACCCGCTGGTGGGACTCGGCGGTGGTCTTCAGCCGGTCCATCGCCTCCGTGGCGACGCCCACCGCCGTGTCGAAGCCGAACGTGCGGTCGGTCGAGGAGATGTCGTTGTCGATGGTCTTCGGGACGCCCACGACCGGCAGTCCGGCGTCGGACAGCATGCGCGCCGCCGTCAGCGTGCCCTCGCCGCCGATCGGGATCAGCACGTCGATGCCGAACTCCTCCGCCATGTCGGTGGCCCGCTCGCAGGCCTCGCGGAGGCGGTCCCGCTCCAGCCGCGACGAGCCCAGGATCGTGCCGCCGCGGGCCAGGATGCCGCCGACGGCGTCCAGGTCGAGGGGGCGGTAGTGACCCTCGAGCAGACCCCGGAAGCCGTCCTCGAAACCGATGACCTCGTCGTCGTACTGTGCGACTGCGCGGTGTACCACCGATCGGATGACGGCGTTCAGGCCGGGGCAGTCGCCGCCTGCGGTGAGAACTCCGATGCGCATGGTGGTGTGTCTCCTGCTCGCTGTCGTTACCGGTGAGCCGATCCGATTGTTTCATGCCGCACGGGCGGGTGAAATCCTGACGGGCGCCTTATCCGGCGCCAGGGGTATTGTCAAGAGGGTTCTGCTCACCTCGGTGGGCGATTTTTATGCCGAAGACTTTGTGCCGAAGACTTTCGCGCCGGAGACTTTCGCGCCGGAGACGAGACACAGGAAACGGAGTGCACACGTGACGCGCAGCGTGTACGTGACCGGGATCGACCGCGGTGACGGCCGCCAGGTCGTGGAGCTGGGCATGATGGAACTCCTGACCCGGCAGGTCGACCGGGTCGGTGTCTTCCGCCCTCTCGTCCACGACGGTCCCGACCGCCTGTTCGAGCTGCTGCGTGCGCGGTACCGGCTCTCCCAGGATCCGGCGACCGTCTACGGCATGGACTACCACGAGGCGTCCGCCCTCCAGGCGGAGCAGGGCGCCGACGAACTGGTCTCCCATCTCGTCGACCGCTTCCACCTGGTCGCCCGCGCCTACGACGTCGTCCTCGTCCTCGGCACCGACTTCGCCGACACCCAGTTCCCGGACGAGCTGTCCCTCAACGCCCGGCTCGCCAACGAGTTCGGCGCCTCCGTGATCCCGGTGGTCGGCGGCCGCGACCAGGGTGCCGAGTCGGTGCTCGCGGAGACCCGCAACGCGTTCCGGGCGTACGACGGTCTCGGCTGTGACGTGCTGGCGATGGTCGCCAACCGGGTCGCCCGCGAGGACCGCGACGAGATAGCCGAGCGGATCACCGACCGGCTGCCGGTGCCGACGTACGTGCTGCCGGACGAGCCCGCGCTGTCCGCGCCGACGGTCGCCCAGATCGCGCACGCCCTCGGCGCGAAGGTGCTGCTCGGTGACGACTCGGGCCTGGCCCGGGACACGCTGGACTTCGTCTTCGGCGGCGCGATGCTGCCGAGCTTCCTGCCCGCGCTGACTCCGGGCTGCCTGGTGGTGACCCCCGGCGACCGCGCCGACCTGGTCGTCGGCTCGCTCGCCGCGCACAGCGCCGGCACCCCGCCGATAGCCGGCGTGCTGCTCACCCTCGACGAGCGTCCCACCGACGAGATCCTCACCCTCGCCGCCCGGCTCGCCCCGGGCACCCCGGTCCTCTCGGTGCCGGGCAACAGCTTCCCGACCGCCGCCCGGCTGTTCTCCCTGGAGGGCAAGCTGAACGCTGCCACCCCGCGCAAGGCGGAGACCGCGCTCGGCCTGTTCGAGCGGTACGTCGACACCGCCGGCCTCAGCAAGGAGGTCTCGGCGCCGAGCAGCGGCCGGGTCACCCCGATGATGTTCGAGCACAAACTGCTCGAACAGGCGCGTACGGACAAGCGGCGGGTGGTGCTGCCTGAGGGCACCGAGACGCGGGTGCTGCACGCGGCCGAGGTGCTGCTGCGCCGGGGCGTCTGCGACCTGACCCTCCTCGGCCCCGTCGACCAGATCCGCAAGAAGGCCGCCGACCTCGGTATCGACCTCGCGGACGCCCAGCTGATCGACCCGGCCACCTCCGAACTGCGCGACGCCTTCGCCGAGCAGTACGCCCTGCTGCGGGCCCACCGGGGCGTGACGGTGGAGCTGGCGTACGACGTGGTCACCGACGTCAACTACTTCGGCACGCTGATGGTCCAGGAGGGGTTGGCGGACGGCATGGTCTCCGGGTCCGTGCACTCCACGGCGGCGACCATCCGCCCGGCCTTCGAGATCATCAAGACCAGGCCGGGCTCGTCGATCGTCTCGTCCGTGTTCTTCATGTGCCTCGCCGACAAGGTGCTGGTCTACGGCGACTGCGCGGTCAACCCGGACCCGAACGCCGAGCAGCTCGCCGACATCGCCATCCAGTCGGCCGCCACCGCCGCCCAGTTCGGGGTGGAGCCGCGGATCGCGATGCTGTCGTACTCCACGGGTACCTCCGGTTCGGGGGCCGACGTGGACAAGGTGCGGGAGGCGACCGAGCTGGCGCGCTCGCGCAGGCCCGACCTGAAGATCGAGGGTCCCATTCAGTACGACGCCGCCGTGGAGCCGAGTGTCGCGGCGACCAAGCTGCCGGGCTCGGAGGTCGCCGGTCAGGCCAGTGTGCTGATCTTCCCGGACCTCAACACCGGCAACAACACCTACAAGGCCGTGCAGCGGTCGGCCGGCGCGATCGCCGTCGGACCGGTGCTCCAGGGGCTGCGCAAGCCCGTCAACGACCTGTCCCGGGGCGCCCTCGTCCAGGACATCGTCAACACCGTCGCCATCACGGCGATCCAGGCCCAGAACCCGAGTCCGTCCCCCAGCGAGAAGGCAACCGACCAGTGAGTCCGACCCGTGTCCTCGTCCTCAACTCCGGCTCCTCGTCGGTGAAGTACCAGCTGCTCGACATGCGGGACAGCAGCCGGCTCGCGGTGGGCCTCGTCGAGCGCATCGGCGAGCAGACCTCGCGGCTCAAGCACACCTGTCTCAGCAGCGGGGACACCCGTGAGCACAGCGGGCCGATCGCCGACCACGACGCGGCCCTGAAGGCCGTGGCGGAGGAGCTGGCGAAGGACGGTCTCGGGCTCGACTCGCCCGAGCTGGCGGCGATCGGGCACCGGGTGGTGCACGGCGGGATGTTCTTCACCGAGCCGACCGTCGTCGACGACGAGGTGCTCACCGAGATCGAGCGGCTGATCCCGGTCGCCCCGCTGCACAACCCGGCCAACCTGACCGGCATCCGTACCGCGCGGGCACTGCGCCCGGATCTGCCGCAGGTCGCCGTCTTCGACACGGCGTTCCACACGGCCATGCCGGAGTCCGCGGCCCGCTACGCGATCGACCCGAAGATCGCCGACCGGCACCGCATCCGCCGCTACGGCTTCCACGGCACCTCGCACGCCTTTGTCTCCCGGGCGACCGCGCGACTGCTGGGCAGGACACCTGAAGAGGTGAACGTCATCGTGCTGCATCTCGGCAACGGGGCGTCCGCCTCGGCGGTCGAGGGCGGCCGGTGTGTGGACACCTCCATGGGCCTGACGCCCTTGGAGGGGCTGGTGATGGGTACGCGTTCCGGTGATCTGGATCCCGCCGTCATTTTCCATTTGGCGCGTGTTGGCGGAATGTCCATGGATGAGATCGACACTCTTCTCAACAAGGGGAGCGGTCTGTTCGGACTGTGCGGTGACAACGACATGCGGGAGATCCGGCGCCGGATCGACGAGGGCGACGAGCAGGCGAAGCTCGCCTTCGACATCTACATTCACCGTCTGAAGAAGTACATCGGCGCCTACTACGCGGTGCTCGGCCGGGTGGATGCCGTGGCGTTCACGGCGGGGGTCGGCGAGAACGCGGCACCCGTGCGGGAGGCGGCCGTGGCCGGGCTGGAGGGGCTGGGACTGGCCGTCGACCCGGCGCTGAACGCCGTACGCGCGGACGGGCCGCGGCTGATATCGCCGCCGGACGCGCGCGTCGCCGTCGCCGTGGTGCCGACGGACGAGGAACTGGAGATCGCCACCCAGACCTACGCACTGGTAGGCGGTGGCAGAAATAACAGCTGAGCATATCGGCGCCCATTTGTATCTTCCGCCAGACGGAATATTCCGTAGCGAAACAAACCGATAGGATCGCCCCATGCGCCGTTCGAAAATCGTCTGTACTCTCGGCCCCGCGGTCGACACCCACGAGATGCTCGTCGCCATGATCGAGGCCGGCATGAACGTGGCCCGCTTCAATTTCAGCCACGGCTCGCACGCCGAGCACCAGGGCCGCTACGACCGTGTCCGGGCCGCCTCCAAGGAGACCGGCCGGGCCATCGGGGTCCTCGCCGACCTGCAGGGCCCGAAGATCCGTCTGGAGACCTTCGCCGAGGGCCCGGTCGAGCTGGAGCGCGGTGACGAGTTCGTCATCACGACCGAGGACGTCCCGGGCGACAAGCACATCTGCGGTACGACCTACAAGGGCCTGCCGGGCGATGTCTCGCGCGGCGACCAGATCCTCATCAACGACGGCAACGTCGAGCTGAAGGTCCTGGACGTCGAGGGCGCGCGGGTGAAGACGATCGTCATCGAGGGCGGTGTCGTCTCCGACCACAAGGGCATCAACCTGCCCGGCACGGCCGTCAACGTGCCCGCGCTGAGCGAGAAGGACATCGAGGACCTGCGGTTCGCGCTGCGCATGGGCTGCGACCTGGTCGCCCTGTCCTTCGTCCGGGACGCCAAGGACGTCAACGACGTCCACCGGATCATGGACGAGGAGGGCCGCCGGGTCCCCGTCATCGCCAAGGTGGAGAAGCCGCAGGCGGTGCAGAACATGGAGGACGTCGTGATGGCGTTCGACGGTGTGATGGTCGCCCGTGGCGACCTCGCCGTCGAGTACCCGCTGGAGCGGGTCCCCATGGTGCAGAAGCGCCTGATCGAGCTGTGCCGGCGCAACGCCAAGCCGGTGATCGTGGCGACCCAGATGATGGAGTCGATGATCACCAACTCCCGGCCGACCCGCGCCGAGGCCTCGGACGTGGCCAACGCGATCCTGGACGGCGCCGACGCGGTCATGCTCTCCGCCGAGTCCAGCGTGGGCGCGTACCCGGTGGAGACCGTCAAGACGATGTCGAAGATCGTCTCGGCGGCCGAGCAGGAGCTGCTCAGCAAGGGCCTGCAGCCGCTCGTCCCGGGCAAGAAGCCGCGCACGCAGGGTGGTTCGGTGGCCCGTGCCGCCTGCGAGATCGCCGACTTCCTCGGCGGCCGGGGCCTGGTGGCCTTCACCCAGTCCGGTGACACGGCCCGCCGCCTCTCCCGCTACCGCGCCCAGCAGCCGATCATCGCCTTCACCACCGACGAGAACACCCGTAACCAGCTCACCCTCAGCTGGGGCGTGGAGTCGCACGTGGTGCCGTTCGTGAACACCACGGACGAGATGGTCGACATGGTCGACCAGGAGCTCGCCAAGATCAACCGCTTCAACGCGGGCGACACCGTCATCATCACGGCCGGCTCGCCCCCCGGCGTCTCCGGCACCACCAACATGCTCCGCGTCCACCACATCGGCGGCATCAACAAGTGACGCCCCCGTAAGGGGCCTTGCACGGCACTGAGGGCGCCTCCTGCGGGGGCGCCCTCAGTTCTATGTCGCCGGGCTACGGCAGGCTGTCGGCCATCCGGTCCCAGGCCTCGAACTCGCCTCGCCGCGGGTGCGTTCATCCGAAGTGCGCCCCAGCCGTCTCGAACGTCGCCTTCCGCGGTTGCCCGGCCCCGCCGTCGCTCTCGGGCTCGCCCGCGGCCCCGACCGGAGCGCCACCGCTCAGCACCGGGTGGCCGAGCTCCCGCCCGTGCGCCGTCTTCGGCATGATCACCAGCTCTCCGTCCCGCGACACCGCCCAGTCGATCGGCTCGCCGTCCCCTCGAACACGAACGGCTCGTCGGCGCCGTCCGGGGGCGCGCCCAGCACTGTGGCCCGGTCCCCGCGCGAGGCGGACGACCGGGCCACAGCTCTGTGCGCGGCTCCCGAACGGGTCTGTGGGCGGCGCTCAGCCGGTTCCGTCGGTGGTGTAGACGTGCATCCCGGGCACGTGCAGGGTGCCACCGAACTGGGCCGCCTGGACGACCTTCACGTTGGTGAAGTAGATCAGCGGGATGTTCAGCGGCGGCGGGCTGTCCGGGGTGAACGTGATCGGGATCAGGCCGAACAGGTTGCCCGAGATCGACTCCGTGTACATCGTGGTGTCGCCGCCGGTGATGGTGGACTTCGAACCGGCCGCGGCCTGCACGTGGTAGGTCTTGCCGATGTTCGTGTCCTTGACCGTCTGGTGCAGGTCGCCGATCTCGGTGCCGCCGGAGATGACGTACTTCAGCACCTTCTTCGTCTTGCCGCCGGCCGTCTTCACCTCCACGACACCCTGGTAGTCGGCGCTCTTCAGCAGCAGCGAGCTGGCGCTGAGGTACCAGGGGTCGTCCGCCACCGCCACCTTGTTGTCGACACCGCTCACGTCGTCGGTGGCGACCTCGCAGTCGTCGGCCGACGTGCTGGAGCTCGCGGACGGGCTCGGCGAGGCGCTGGAGGTGGCGTCGTCGGCCGCCTTGGTGGCGTCCTTGGTGACCTCGTCGGCCGCCTTGGTCGCCGTGTCGGCCGTGTCCTTCACGGTGTCCGTGACCTTCTTGACGGTCTTGGACACGGTGTCGGAGGCGCTGTCCTTGCTCGACGAGGACGACGAGTCCGAGGATGCCGAGGCCGACGGCGACGGGGTGGCGCTCGCGGTGGAGTCCGACGAAGACGAACCCGTCGTGCTGCCGCCGGTGAGGACGCCGGTGATGGCGTCCCCGATGGAGTCCAGCAGGCCGCCACCGCTGTCGCTGCTCGCGGAGGCGGACGGCGAAGGGGTGGCCGTGCCGTCGGAGCCGGACGAACCCGAGGAGCCCGAATCGTCCGAGGACGAGGACGACTTGGACGCGGACGGGGTCGGGGTCGGGGTCTTCGCGTCGTCGGAACCTGAATCCGACGACGAGGACGTGCCCGAGTCCTTGTCCGAGTCCGACGACGTCGAGCCCTTGGCGTCGGACGACGCCGAAGGGGACGGCGTGGCCGAGTCCTTGGAGTCGTCGCTCGCGCTCGCGGAGGGCGAGGCGGAGTCCAGGGCGGAGACGCAGTCCTTGTAGTCCTCGGCAAGGCTCTTCGACGACGACGACGTGTTGTTGGTGTCGGCGATCGCGAGCGTCGACGTGAATCCCATGCCCATGATCACGGCGGTCGGCATCGCCACGGAGGCTATCGCCTTGCCGGCCGGCATGTGGAACCTGGTGAACAGCGGCTTCTTGGGTGCCGCGTGGCGCGGCCCGGTTCTCACACGGGACTCGTCCACATCAGTCCCGTGGGTCACCTCGTCAGCCGGCACTGTGCCTCCCGTTCGCCCCGTTCAGCGGGCTCGTTCCTGACAGGTCATTCGCCTCGCCCACGCCGTCCGAGCCCTTGAAGTGGGTGTCCTCGCCGGGGGTGTGGTCCCCGGCCGGCGGAACGTCGCCCTCCGGCTGCGGAGCACCCGGTGCCCAGGCGACCTCCGGCTGCGGCGGGGCGCCCGGCGACCAGGCCACGGCCATCGCTCCGCCGATGAGGGCGAGGAGGAAGCCCATGACAAAGCCACCGAAGTTGGACACGGGAAGGGACACCAGCGCCAGCAGGATCGCGGCGACCCCCGCGAACGTGCGGATGTGCTTCTGGAACCAGACGCTGACGCCGAGGACGACGAGCAGCACGCCGATGATCAGGGACCCGGCACCCGCGGTGGTCGCCATCGCCACCGTGAGGTTGCCGATCTGGAGATGGGCGTACGGGAAGTACATGATCGGAAAGCCGGCGAGCAGGATGTACAGACCGGCCCAGAACGGCCGTGTGCCCCGCCAGGAGCGGAACTGCAGCCTCCGGCGGCTGAACTGGCCGGGGGCGGCAGGAGTCTCGGCGCTCATGGAAAACAGCTCCCTGGTGCGGCGTTGCTGTGGTGGTGATGCTGTGGTTGGGCGGTGCTGTTGTGGTGCACCGCATGTGAAGACCGCGGGAAGAAGGCGGAGGGCGGGGGTGCCGTCGGCGCCCCCGCCCGTCACGGGGTGCTTAGTAGCACTCCGCACCCTTCGTCGAGATCGACATGTGCAGCCCGCTCAGCTTGAAGGTTCCGGCAGTGGTGGCCCACGCCGTCTGCTTCACGTCGGTCAGCGAGGCGTGGTCCGCCTCCTGCGCGAACCCGTACGGGTTCGCCTGCTTGTTGGCGACCTCGCCCGACTTGATGCCCGGACCCTTGGTCGAGCTGCCCGCGGCGACACCGATGTTGATGTTGGTGAACGTCGCGTCGGCGTTGAGGTCGTCGAGGTCGATGTACAGCTTGGTGGCCTCGACCGGCTTGTCCGCGCCCGCCCGCAGGATGAGGCTGACGTTGCCGAAGACCGGGACGTTCGGGGTGACGACGGACTGGCACAGGTCGGTGATGGTCGCGGTGTTGAACGCCGAGACCGCCACCGGGTGGATCGTCTTGTCACCCGCGAGGGTGTAACCCGAGTCGACCGCTCCGTACTGTTCGAAACCGTCACCTTCGAGCGAGGCAGCCCTGACCTTGAACTGCTGGCCCGACACGCTGAACGACGCGGCGAGAGCGCCCTGCGCGAGGGCGACACCTATACACGCCGTGGCGGCGACGCTGGGCACCATGACCACAGCGAACCGCTTCCATCTGGTCCCGCCACGCACCTGGGACTCCATATTTCCTCCTTCTCGGACGTACATCTCCTGGCCCGGAATCGCCCCCAACGGCGGCTCGGCCGGGCAGGGATGGGAGAAGTGCTACGTCCTCGGAAGGGGAGCGCCCGCACTCGGAGGCGCGAACCGCACCTCGATCACCGGCGATCACCCCCGAGCGACAACCACTGGTCGCGCCTGACACGCATCACGCACAACCCTGCTGGACAGGCTTCACCTCGCGGCGAAGACCCCCCTGCCCAAGAGTCGGCGTCACTGCCGCCGACTCTGCTCGGTGGGGACCCAGATGAGCCCGCGGACCCGACCGGCTGTCGGGGTACGGCAATGGACCGAGCGTCGCCGATCGTGGTGCATTCTCGCCGCCCGCACAAGGGGCTTCGTTACTGGGTAGTAACGGCCGGATAACCGATGGACGACCCACCGGTCTCGGAGAGCGACGCAGGGTGGCATCCAGGGGCAGAACAAAGCCGTTGAACCCTGGACGGAACCAGACAGATCAACGGCCTAGATTTACTACGAGTAACAGCGACCGGGATTGCCAAGATTTGGTAAAGAGCGGCCGCTGCGACCCCGCGTCGGCAAATCT
This sequence comes from Streptomyces sp. NPDC051105, assembly GCF_040682795.1. Taxonomy (NCBI): domain Bacteria; kingdom Bacillati; phylum Actinomycetota; class Actinomycetes; order Kitasatosporales; family Streptomycetaceae; genus Streptomyces; species Streptomyces sp. NPDC051105. The sequence goes on from NZ_JBFBBR010000021.1 coordinate 34,492, forward strand.
TTCACTGCGGCATCACATGACGTGACGTTTAGCGACTGGTCAGAACCGTATTCAGACCGTGATTCAGAACAGCGCCCGCGCCAGCGCCCGGCGCGCCCCCACAACCCGGGGGTCGTCGGTGCCGACGACCTCGAAGAGCTCGAGGAGCCGCCGTCGTACGGCGTCCCGGTCGTCCCCGGCCGTCCGCTGCACGGCCTCGATCAACCGCCCGAAGGCGTCCTCGACATGGCCGCCCACCAGATCCAGATCGGCGGCCGCGATCTGCGCCTCGGCGTCGCCCGGCTTCCCGGCCGCCTGCTCGCGCACCCGCTGCGGGTCCATCCCCTGCACGCGCTTGAGCAACTCGGCCTGCGCCAGTCCCAGTTTGGCCTCGCTGTTGGCCGGGTCGTCGCTCAGTACGTTCTGGTACGCCTGGATCGCACCGCCCAGGTCACCCGCGTCCAGCGCCTGGACGGCGGCTTCGAGGAGCGCGTCGTACGGACCGGCGGGCATCGCGGGCCCGGCCGCGGGGGCGGCGCCCGGCTGCGCGTCGGGGTCGACGGTCAGGCCGGTCAGCCCGAAGCGCTCCTCGGCGACCTGGATCAACTGGTCGAGGGTGCCCCGGATCTGGTCCTCGCCGGCGGCGCCCTGGAAGAGCGGCAGCGCCTGCCCGGCGACCACCGCGAACACCGCCGGGATCCCCTGGATCCCGAACTGCTGCATCAGCATCTGGTTGGCGTCGACGTCAATCTTGGCCAGCAGGAAGCGGCCGTTGTACTCGACGGCGAGCCGCTCCAGGACCGGGCTCAGCTGCTTGCAGGGCTGACACCACTCGGCCCAGAAGTCGATGACGACGGGGACTTCGGCGGACCGCTGGAGGACATCGCGCTCGAAGCCGGCTTCGTCGACGTCGATGACCAGATCGGCCGGGGCGACGGCACCGGCACCACCCTGCCGGGCCGCTTCGGCGCGCGTCTGCTCGGCCTTGGCCTTGGCCTCCTGGGCCGCCTTCACCGCGGCGAGGTCGACGACGCCGCTCATGGACATGTTCCGTGGCTGCATGCGTCTATCCTCCCCCGTTCCCGCGCGTGTGTGAAAAACGTTGTGAAAGCCAGGCCGAACAAACGTCTGGTGCGGGCGCCGGGTCCCCACCCCACGCCGTGGTTGTCGCCCGTGCGGTCAGTCACGAGCTTTCGCTACGAGTCGTAGCGTAATGCCATGGGGACCTCCAGGGACACCCCTTCCCGGTGATCTCCCTCACGACGTCACATGAACGGCCGGTTATGGTCGTGGGATGCAGAGCCGCACTCCCACCAGCCGCACCGGGCGCCCACGCAGCGCCCGAGCGGACGCCGCGATCCTGGAAGCGACGCGGCAGGCTCTGGTGGAGCTGGGCTGGTCCAAGCTCACCCTGGGAGACGTGGCAACACGGGCCGGGGTTGCGAAGACGACGTTGTACCGCCGCTGGGCCGGCAAGAACGAACTCGTCGTCGACGCGGTCGCGGAACTGTTCGACGAGCTCGAACTCCCCGACCGGGGCAGCCTCGCCGACGACATCAAGGGCGTGGTGCTGCAGTTCGCGGCGATCCTGGACCGCCCGGAGGCGAAGAGCGGGCTGATGGCGGCGGTGGCCGAGTCGACCCGCGACGAGGCGCTGCGGGAACGTATCCGCGCGTCGATCGTGGACCGTCAGAAGCGGCTGGTCCTGGAGGGCCGGGAGCGCGCCCAGCGGCGCGGGGAACTCCCCGCCCAGCCCGACCCGTGCGAGGCGGACCGCACCGCGGAGCTGATCTTCGACCTGGTGGCGGGTTCGGTGGTGCACCGCGCCCTGGTGAGCGGCAAACCGGCGGACGAGGAGTGGGTGCACGGCCTGACCCGGATCCTGCTGCTGGGCCTGGCGGGCGCGGCGGACGACGCCAGGACGTGACCACGCCCCACCGCGAAGTCGGCGTCGAGTCCGCTGGGCACCTTGAGGATCCGCGAGCCGAGCGCGTCGACACCGCCCATGAGAGCTGGCCGACGGCGAGCGCCGGTTCCCAGACGTCCTCGTCGGTCTCGGTGACCGTGAAGAGGTAGCTCATCACGGTCACCGTACGCGGATGTCGACACCACCCTCCAGAACTCCGCCGCCGGCGACCGGTCAGAACCCCGCCGGCTCCGTGTACACCCCCCACTCGTCCCGCAGCACCCCGCAGATCTCGCCCAGGGTCGCCTCGGCGCGTACGGCGTCGAGCATCGGCCCGATCATGTTGGCCCCGGAGCGGGCGGCGGCGAGCATCGCGTCCAGGGCCGTGCGCACCGCGCCCTCGTCGCGCGCAGTCCGCCGTTCGGCCAGCACGCGCACCTGCTCCCGCTCCACCTCGTGCGAGACCCGCAGGATCTCCAGGTCCCCGGTGACGGAACCCGTGTGCACGTTGACGCCGACGACCCGCTTGTCGCCCTTCTCCAGCGACCGCTGGTACTGGAAAGCGGACTCGGCGATCTCCCCGGTGAACCAGCCGTCCTCGATGCCCCGCAGGATCCCGGAGGTGACCGGCCCGATGGGGTGCCGCCCGTCCGGGTGGGCGCGCAGCCCGCGCTCCTTGATCTGGTCGAAGATCTTCTCGGCGTCGGCCTCGATCCGGTCGGTCAGCTGCTCGATGTACCAGGAACCGCCCAGCGGATCCGCCACGTTGGCGACCCCGGTCTCCTCCATCAGCACCTGCTGCGTGCGCAGGGCGATCTCGGCGGCCTGCTCGCTGGGCAGGGCGAGGGTCTCGTCGAGCGCGTTGGTGTGCAGCGAGTTGGTCCCGCCGAGCACGGCCGCGAGCGCCTCCACGGCCGTGCGCACCACGTTGTTGTACGGCTGCTGGGCGGTCAGCGAGACGCCCGCGGTCTGGGTGTGGAAGCGCAGCCACTGCGACTTCTCCGACCGGGACCCGTACACGTCCCGCATCCACCGGGCCCAGATCCGCCGGGCCGCGCGGAACTTGGCGATCTCCTCGAAGAAGTCGACGTGCGCGTCGAAGAAGAAGGAGAGTCCGGGCGCGAAGACGTCGACGTCGAGGCCGCGGCTGAGCCCCAGCTCGACGTATCCGAAGCCGTCCGCGAGGGTGTAGGCCAGCTCCTGGGCGGCCGTCGCCCCGGCCTCGCGGATGTGGTAGCCGGAGACGGACAGCGGCTTGTACGCGGGGATACCGGCCGCGCAGTACTCCATCAGGTCGCCGATGAGCCGCAGATGGGGTTCGGGCTGGAACAGCCACTCCTTCTGGGCGATGTACTCCTTGAAGATGTCGGTCTGGAGCGTGCCGTTGAGCACCGCCGGATCGACGCCCTGCCGCTCGGCGGCGACGAGGTACATGCAGAAGACCGGGACCGCCGGACCGCTGATCGTCATCGACGTCGTGACGTCGCCCAGCGGGATGTCCTTGAACAGGACCTCCATGTCGGCGGCGGAGTCGATGGCCACCCCGCAGTGCCCGACCTCGCCGAGCGAGCGCCGGTCGTCGGAGTCGCGGCCCATGAGGGTCGGCATGTCGAAGGCCACGGACAGACCCCCGCCGCCGTTGGCGAGGATCATCTTGTACCGCTCGTTGGTCTGCTCGGCGTTGCCGAACCCGGCGAACTGGCGGATGGTCCAGGTCCGCCCCCGGTAGCCGGTCGGGTACAGCCCGCGTGTGAAGGGGTACTCCCCCGGCCAGCCGATCCGCTCGAATCCCTCGTAGGTGTCCCCGGGGCGGGGCCCGTACACCGGCTCCACGGGGTCCCCGGAGAGCGTGGTGAAGTCGGCGTCCCGCTTGCGGGCCGCGTCGTAGCGGGCCTGCCAGCGTAGGCGGCCCTCCGTGATGGCGTCAGCGTCCATACCCTCGAATTTACTAGGACGTCCTAGTAAATGTCGATGGCGAACCGCCGTACGGGTGTCCGTACGGCGGGGGATCAGACCTTCGCCACCACCGGGGTGCCCTCGGTGATCCTCGCGTCGAGTTCGCGGGTGACCTTGCGCTCCACGAAGAACGCGGCGGTCGGGATGGTGCCGGCGAGCAGCACCCACAACTGCTTGCCGACCGGCCACTTCGCCTTGGAGCCCAGGTCGAAGGCGAAGACCAAGTAGACGACGTAGAGCCAGCCGTGCGCGATGGCGACGACCCGCGTGAAGTCGGCCGCACCGTCGATGTCCAGCCCGTACTTGGCGATCATGCTCAGGCACAGCAGCACCAGCAGCACACCGGTGACGTAGGCCAGGACGCGGTAGCGGGTCAGCACGCTCTTTTTCATGGGGACGAGCGTAACCACCCGTTCCGGGAGATCTTGTCCCGGGTCGGTGCTCGGTCAGTCCTCGTCGAAGTCGTGCGCCGAGACCCGCAGCGGACGCAGCATCGCGAAGATCTCCGCGCACTCCTCGGAGTCGTACACCCCGAGCCCGAAGTCCATCGCCATCAGGTCCCGGGTGGCCGCCTCGACGACCTCGCGGCCCTTCTCGGTGATCGTGGCGAGCGTGCCGCGCCCGTCGTTGGGGTTGGGCCGCTTGTCGACCAGACCGGACCGCACCAGCCGGTCGACGGTGTTCGTCACGGAGGTCGGGTGCACCATCAGACGCTCACCGATCTTCGACATCGGCAGCTCACCGGCCTTGGAGAAGGTGAGCAGCACCAGCGCCTCGTAGCGCGCGAACGTCAGCCCGTACGGCTTGACCACCGCGTCGACCTCGGCCAGCAGGATCTGCTGGGCCCGCATGATCGACGTGATCGCGGCCATCGACGGGACGTTTCCCCAGCGCTGCTTCCAGAGGTCGTCGGCACGGGCGATGGGGTCGAAGGGAAGACTGAGAGGCTTCGGCACGCCACCGACCCTACCGGCCGGTCATATACCGGTCAGCCGTGTCTCGGCTTTCGGTCACCTCACCCGCGCCGCCGACGGCACATTCCCGCAGGGAGTGCCGAGACGGCCGCACACCGGCCACTACGACACCGGCCGCGACGTCCGCCGGGCCGCCCGCCGCGGGGCCGCGCCCCCGCCCCCTCCGGCGCCCGCCGCCGCCGCCCGCACCCGACCCGGCCGAAGCCGCGACGGCCGCAGAGGCCGTCACCACGCCGGTCCGGCACACGACGCACGGGCGGGGCGGTCTCAACGGCGGCCGACCCGGCGCAGGTGGTGCCGGACCGCACGCTGGGCCACCGGGCCGAGGTCGTCCAGGGCGGCCACCAGTACGCCGAGCTGCTCCAGGGCGTCCAGGGCCGCGTGGGCGCCGGACGCGTCGACGCCCTCGTAGAGCTCGATGCCCACGAAGGACGCGGCGACCGCGCGGGCGAGGCCGGCCGGGTCGGCGAACTCGCCGAACGGCGTCGCCGCTAGGACCCGGACCAGCACCTTCTCGATCTCGGCGATCCACAGCTCGAGGCCGGCCGCGGTGGCGGGACGGAGCGCCTCCTGGGTCTGGGCGCCGGCCAGCAGCTGCCCGAGGAGGGTGACATGGCCGCCCGCGCGCTCCTCCTCGTGGATCTGCCGCCCCACGGCGAGGAGTTCGGAGAGCGAGCCGACCGCGGCCAGGCGGGGGCGGAACCGGTCGACGGCCTGCCCCGCGCCGTACCGGCAGGCTGCCGCGAGGAGCTCGTCCACGGAACCGAAGTGGTAGAAGACCAGCGCCTGGTTGACCCCCGCGGCCGCCGCCACCGTACGGGCCGACGTCCTGGCGATCCCCTGCTCGGTGAGCGTCCGCAGCGCACCCTCCAGCAGCTTGTTCTTCGTCTCCAGGGACTTGGCGGTCTCCGGGCTCACGCGCGCGACTCCTCACGGACCGGCCGCAGCCCCGGCCGGACCCCGCACCGGCGGACATCGGTGTACGACGCCTCGAAGGAGCCCCGATAACCGAAGAGCGGACCGAAGTAGCGGTTCACGACCCGCACCTGGATACGGAAGCGGCCGGCCCGGTCGTCGTAGGACTCGCGCACCTCGGCGGTGGCACCCGCCAGTTCCGGGACGCTGACGTCCACCGGGCCCTCCCTGAACCGGTGTTCGCCGGAGCGGATGAGCAGGGAGCCGTCGGGCTCGGCACGGAGGTGCAGCTCGCTGGCGAGGTGCTGGTGGGTGCCCAGGTAGTCGAGGATGCGGTCGCCCTTGGGGCTGAGCACCATCTGGGCGTCGAAGCGGCGGGCACGGCCGGGCAGGTCGAAGGTGCGCACGAAGGTCACCGTCTCACGACCGTAGGTGTCGACGTAGGGCACGTTCTCGATCACGAACGGAACGTTCCGGCCCGCCTTCGGCACCAGGATGTTACGGGTGGCGCCCAGTGCCAGGAACGGCCGCACGAACGCCGGGCCGTGCCAGATCCGTTCCATCACACCCCGGCCGGTGCAGGCCTCACCGCTCGCCAGACCGACCGAGAAGCGTCGTTGGAGCTGCGGGTGCAGCCGGTCGAAGCCGGCGCCCAGCACGGTACGGAACATGGAGGTCACGACTGCCTCCCCAGCGTGCGCAGGACGCTGGGCGCGGTCACCCGGGTCGGTGGGGTGCGCAGGCAGCGGCGGGCCGCCGGGGTGGTGGCGAGCGGGGGCGCGAAGAGAGCCAGCGAGAGGGCGACCACGAGGAGGAGCGGGACCAGGAAGGCGACGGCGGGCGAGAGGGCGTCGAGGACCGGCCCCTGGCTCAGGCCGGCGGCGCAGCCGACGGCCGTCAGCGCGCGGGCCGCCATCTCGGCCAGCCAGTTCCACCGCGCCCGCTCCGGGGTGATCCCGCGCTCCAGCCACAGCCGCAGCCGGTCGAAGGACCAGGCGGTCGCCCACCGCATCAGCGGGCGGAGGACGAACCGGTCGGCGAGCGCGCCGAGGCCGCCCCAGCGGGGCCGGTAGTCGTAGCCGGTGAGGAAGCGGACGCCGTCGGAGACCGGGACGTAGCGCCAGTAGCCGCTGCCCTCGGCGAGCAGCGAGAGCGGGTGCGGGGAGGCGAAGCGCAGGGCGGAGGTGCGGGTGCCGTCGGGGCGCTCCTTCTCCCCCGCCGAGATCCCGGTGCCGGCGACCGTGAGGAACGGCAGCACCCGGGTGGCGTAACGGAAGCGCTGCGGCTCGCCCGGCACGCGCGGGAGGTAGTCGATCTCGGTGAACCTGAGGTCCCAGCGCTGGTGCTGGGCCGGGTCCTGGGTCCGTGCCCACAGTTCGTCGAGGTCGGCGCGGATGTGCGCCTCTATATAGAGCCCCATTGGTGTCGTGCCCCCGTCACCTGGTCCTTCGAGTGCTTTTTGAGCGGTCGCTCAAACCCTCCGAGGGTGACGGTACCCAGTTTTGAGCGATCGCTCAATCGCACGGCGAAAGAAAACCCCGGCCCTCGCGGGACCGGGGTTCCGACGTCGGGGTGCTGTCGGCTACTGAGCGAGGTACCGCTCGACCGTCTCCACCTTGCTGGTGAGGCCGTCGGTGACACTGGGGCGGATGTCCGCCTTGAGGACCAGGGAGACGCGCGGGGCGCGTTCCTCGACGGCGGCGACGGCACGCCTGACGACGTCCATGACCTCGTCCCACTCGCCCTCGATCGAGGTGAACATGGCGTCGGTGCGGTGGGGCAGGCCGGACTCGCGGACCACCCGGACGGCTTCGGCGACGTACTCCCCGACCTCCTCGCCGACACCCAGCGGCGTCACGGAAAAGGCGACGATCATGCCTTCACGGCCCCTTCCTGGCGGGCGCGGGCCGCGATGACCGCGTCCTCGGCCTCGCGGCGCAGCTTGCGTTCGGCGAAGAAGCCGCCGGTCGGCAGGACGGAGAGGACGAAGTAGAAGGCGGCGGTCCCCAGCGGCCACTTGGCACGGTTCCAGGCGTCAGCCCAGAAGACCACGTACAGGATGAACAGGACACCGTGGATCGCACCCATCACGGGCACCGCGTTGAAGTCCGTGGTCCGCTTCAGCACCGAGCAGACGAGGAGGATCAGGAAGGAGACGGCCTCCGGGGCGGAGACCAGGCGGAGGCGGCGGATGGCGGTGGCGGTCTTGATGTCCACGAGTCACCTTCGGTGGGAGAGACGTCCACTCTTTGTGAACGCAAGCACAAACGTCCACCCATTGTGGCAAAGGAGTCTCGCGGGTCCCGCGCGGGGGTGGAGGCCGGGCCCGTCGACCGCGCCCGCCGTCCCGGCCGAGGAGGACGGGGGCGACCCGCCTCCTGGAGGGCCGGCCCCGCTTGCCGGCGGCCCGCCCGGTCTCCCCGGAGCCGGAGCCGTGACCGTGGCCGTGGCCGTTGCGTGAGCTGTGGCCGTTGCCTGAGCCGTTGCGTGAGCAGTGGCCGTTGCCTGAGCCGTGGCCGTTGCCTGAGCCGTTGCCTGAGCCGTGGCCGTTGCCTGAGCCGTGGCCGTTGCCGTGGCCCCCTAGGGGTCGGATCCGGGATGACGTCCACCCCTGGGACCTGTTGGTGGCGTCGGCCTGCGGCTACCTTCGCAGCGTGGCGATGTTCCGACTCCAAGGCAGCAAGGTGCTCGCCGTCGAGATGACCGGGGACGCCGTGAAGGCGAAGAACGGCTCGATGGTCGCGTACGACGGGCAGATGGCGTTCAAGAAACTGAGCGGCGGCGGTGAGGGGCTGCGGGGGATGGTGACCCGGCGGCTCACCGGCGAGCAGATGACGGTGATGGAGGTGAAGGGGCACGGGACGTGCTGGTTCGCGGACCGGGCGTCCGAGATCAACCTGGTCGGCCTGCAGGGCGACAAGCTGTACGTCGAGTCGAGCAACCTGCTCGCGACCGACGCCGGCCTGCGCACCGGCACGACCTTCACCGGCCTGCGCGGCGCCTCCCAGGGCAACGGCCTGTTCACCACCACGGTCGAGGGCCACGGCCAGGCGGCGATCACGTCGGACGGCCCGGCGGTGGTGCTCCGGGTGAGCGCGCAGTATCCGCTGACCGTCGACCCGGGCGCGTACATCGCCCACCAGGGCAACCTCCGCCAGTCCTTCCAGTCAGGTGTGACATTCCGCACGTTGCTCGGAGAGGGCGGCGGCGAGGCCTTCCAGATCGGGTTCGAGGGGGACGGCTTGGTGTACGTGCAGCCGAGCGAGCGGAACACGATCGCGGGGGACGTGTGAGATGGCCCTGCGCGAGGTGAACTCCAAGATGGTCGAGGCGACCGTCCTGCCCGGGCAGCGGCTCTACAGCCAGCGCGGGGCGATGCTCGCCTACAAGGGCGAGGTGTCCTTCACACCCAACATCCAGGGCGGCCAGGGCGGGCTGATGTCGATGCTCGGCCGCCGGGTCGCCGGCGAGGCCACCCCGCTGATGACCGTCGAGGGCAGCGGCACGGTGTTCTTCGGGCACGGCGGCCATCACGTCCAGGTCATCACCCTCACCGGTGACACCCTCTACGTCGAGGCGGACCGGCTGCTCGCCTTCGAGGGCACGCTCCAGCAGGGCACGATGTTCATGGGCTCCCAGGGCGGCGTGATGGGCATGGTGCGCGGCCAGGTCACCGGCCAGGGCCTGTTCACGACCACGCTCAAGGGCCAGGGCGCGGTCGCCGTGATGGCCCACGGCGGGGTGTTCGAGATCCCGATCACCCCGCAGCGCCCGGTCCATGTGGACCCGCAGGCCTATGTCGCCCACCACGGCGACGTCCGCAACAAGCTGTCGACCGCGCTCGGCTGGCGGGACATGGTGGGCCGCGGCTCCGGTGAGGCGTTCCAGCTGGAGCTCAGCGGAAACGGCACGGTGTACGTCCAGGCGTCGGAGGAGAAGCTGTGAGCGCGTACGGTGCCGCCGGACCGGTCGTCCACGACCCCATGACCCTCCCCGTCGACGACAACGTCAACAAGTACACCTTCTGCGTGGAGCTCAAGGGCGGCCAGTGGTTCCTGCAGAAGGGGAAGATGATCGCCTACTACGGCTCGATCGACTTCAACGGGGTCGGACACGGGCGTCTGGACCGTCTCGTCCGTAGTTCCTTCCATTCGCCTCTGCACGCGAGCGACTGGGTGGTGGCGGAGGGCTCGGGGAAGATGCTCCTCGCCGACCGGGCCTTCGACGTCAATTCGTACGATCTGGAGGAGGGCAACCTGACCATTCGCTCCGGCAACCTGCTCGCTTTTCAGCCAAGTCTCGCGCTCAAACAGTCCATCGTGCCGGGTTTTCTGACCCTTATCGGAACCGGAAAGTTTGTGGCCGCGTCCAACGGTCCGGTGGTGTTCATGGAACCCCCGATCCGGGTGGACCCGCAGGCACTCGTGGGGTGGGCCGACTGCCCCTCCCCCTGCCACCACTACGACCACGGTTACATGACAGGTGTCATGGGCGGTCTACGTGCGATGACAGGCCTCGGCGGGGCCTCCGGAGAGGAGCACCAGTTCGAGTTCGTAGGGGCCGGTACGGTGCTGCTCCAGTCCACCGAGACCCTGATGGCGGAGCAGGCCACGGGAGCGGTTCCACACGAGCCCGGAGTGCCCGGCGGAAGCGGGCCTTTCACAGGTCATTCACAGCAATCCGGCACACCGCGCCTTCCCGGACAGCTGGGGGACCTGCAACGTCGCTTCGGGCTGTGAGCGGTAGTCTGCGGAGTGTGACATCGAACGCGTGCGCGCAGTCACACCGCCCTCACTAGTTCGCCTTTCAACATTTTAGGTAGACTTCATACATGGAGACCGAGACGGCCACGCGCTGGCTGACCGATGCGGAGCAGTGCGCCTGGCGCACCCACCTGGAGGTCAACAGGCTGTTGACGTACCAGCTCGAAAAGGATCTGCAACCGTTCGGCCTGACAATGAACGACTACGAGATCCTGGTGAATCTGTCCGAGTCCGAGGACTACCGGCTGCGGATGAGCGACCTCGCGGCCGCGACGCTCCAGTCCAAGAGCCGGCTCTCGCACCAGATCACCCGTATGGAGAACGCGGACCTGGTCCGCCGGGAGAACTGCGAGTCCGACCGCCGCGGGCTGTTCGCCGTCCTCACCGAACACGGCATGGAGACGATGAAGAAGGTGGCGCCACATCATGTCGCCTCCGTGCGACGGCACTTCATCGACCTGCTGTCGCCGGAGGCGCTCATAGAGCTGGACAAGGGCCTCAAGCCGATCGCCGAACACCTGCGGGGACAGCGCGGGCGCCCATGACAACAGGCAGCACCTGACAGCGGCGGACGGGGGTTCAGGTCCTGTCCGCCGCTTGCTGCGTGTGGGGCGGGGGGATCGCCTTCCGACGCCGGCAGGGTGCAGCCGGGTGGCGCTGAAGTGGGGCGGCCGGGCAGCGCCCCGTCAGGGGCGCGGCGAACTGCGCGATCGGCCACGACGCTGCCGCGGGCGGGAAACGGCCCCCACCCCCACGACGTCGGCCGAACCGGCGTCAGCCCTCCGTCAGGCCCGCCACCAGTTCGTCCGCCGCGCGGTACGGGTCCAGTTCGCCGGCCACGATGCGGTCCGCGAGTGCGTCGACGTGGCGGTCCCCGTGCAGGTCTCCGATGCGTGCGCGCAGCGCCGTCACCGCGATGGTCTCGACCTCGCGGGCGGCGCGGGCCAGTCGGCGTTCCGCCAGCACGCCCCGCTCCTCCATCCACGCGCGGTGCTTCTCCAGGGCCTCGACCAGCTCGTCGATGCCCTCCGCGCGCGCGGCGACCGTCTTGACGATCGGGGGGCGCCAGTCTCCGGGGCCCCGGGACTCGCCCAGGCCCAGCATGTGGTTCAGCTCACGGGCGGTGGCGTCGGCGCCGTCCCGGTCCGCCTTGTTGACCACGTACACGTCGCCGATCTCCAGGATTCCGGCCTTCGCCGCCTGGATGCCGTCGCCCATCCCGGGGGCCAGCAGGACGACGGACGTGTCCGCCTGGGAGGCGATCTCCACCTCCGACTGCCCCACGCCGACCGTCTCGACGATGATCACGTCGCAGCCCGCCGCGTCCAGCACGCGGATGGCCTGGGGGGCCGCCCAGGCCAGGCCGCCGAGGTGGCCCCGCGTGGCCATCGAGCGGATGTAGACGCCGGGGTCCGAGGCATGGTCGGACATCCGGACGCGGTCGCCCAGCAGAGCGCCTCCGGAGAAGGGCGAGGACGGGTCGACGGCCAGCACACCGACACGTTTGCCCTGTTTGCGATAGGCGGTCACCAGGGCCGAGGTGGAGGTCGACTTGCCGACCCCCGGGGAGCCCGTAAGGCCGACCACATACGCGTTGCCCGTCAATGGCGCGAGTGCCGCCATGACCTCCCTGAGCTGCGGGGACGCCCCCTCCACCAGTGAGATCAGCCGGGCCACCGCACGCGGTCGGCCCTCCCTGGCCTGGGCCACCAGTGAGGAGACGTCCTGCATCACAGCTCCGTTCACTTCCGTTCGCTCAGAGAAACAGAGAAACGCACTCAGGCCTTCGGCACCCGCACGATCAGCGCGTCACCCTGGCCACCGCCACCGCACAGCGCCGCCGCCCCGACCCCGCCACCGCGCCGCTTGAGCTCCAGGGCGAGATGCAGGACGAGGCGGGCTCCGGACATGCCGATGGGGTGGCCCAGGGCGATGGCACCGCCGTTGACGTTCACCGTTTCGGTGGACACGCCGAGGTCCTTCATTGACTGCACGGCGACCGCGGCGAAGGCCTCGTTGATCTCGATGAGGTCCAGGTCGCCGACCTCCAGGCCCTCCTTCTTCAGGGCGTGGTTGATGGCGTTGGACGGCTGGGACTGGAGCGAGTTGTCCGGTCCGGCCACGTTGCCGTGCGCGCCGATCTCGGCGAGCCACTCCAGGCCCAGTTCCTCGGCCTTGGCCCTGCTCATCACGACCACGGCCGCCGCGCCGTCCGAGATCTGCGAGGAGGAGCCGGCCGTGATCGTGCCGTCCCGGGTGAACGCGGGCCGCAGCCTGCCCAGCGACTCGGCCGTGGTGTCGCCGCGGATACCCTCGTCCTTGCTGAAGACGACCGGCTCGCCCTTGCGCTGCGGGATCTCGACCGGGGTGATCTCGGCCTCGAAGACGCCGTTCTTCTGCGCGGCGGCGGCCCGCTGGTGGGACAGCGCGGCCACCGCGTCCTGCTCCTCGCGCCCGAGGCCGAGGCGGGTGTTGTGCTTCTCGGTCGACTCGCCCATGGGGATGTTCTCCCAGGCGTCGGTCAGACCGTCGTACGCCATCGCGTCGAGCATCTCGATCGCACCGTACTTGAAGCCCTCGCGGGACTTCGGGAGCAGGTGCGGGGCGTTGGTCATGGACTCCTGGCCGCCCGCGACCACGATGTCGAACTCGCCGGCCCGGATCAGCTGGTCGGCCAGGGCGATGGCGTCGAGGCCGGAGAGGCAGACCTTGTTGATGGTGAGCGCCGGGACGCTCATCGGGATGCCGGCCTTCACGGCGGCCTGGCGGGCCGGGATCTGCCCGGCGCCGGCCTGGAGCACCTGGCCCATGATCACGTACTGCACCTGGTCGCCGCCGATCCCCGCACGGTCGAGGGCGGCCTTGATCGCGAAGCCGCCGAGGTCGGCTCCGGAGAAGGACTTCAGCGAGCCCAGCAGTCGTCCCATGGGCGTCCGAGCGCCCGCGACGATCACTGAGGTGGTTCCAGCGGTTCCAGAAGTCATGAGCTGCGATCCCCTTACCGGCTGCACTGCCGAGGAGTGAACGAGTGGGGGGTCTGGGGGATCCCCCCAGTTGAGGGTGTACTTCGAATGTATTGCGTGGCACTCCGTGCCGTCATCGGGCCGTCAGTGTGATCGCTGGCACGTTGCGTAACCATCTCCGTGGCGCTGCACTGAATCCATGCTGACGCGAATCGACCACATCGGGATCGCCTGCCACGACCTCGACGCGACCGTCGAGTTCTACCGGGCGACATACGGCTTCGAGGTGTTCCACACGGAGGTCAACGAGGAGCAGGGCGTGCGGGAGGCCATGCTCAAGATCAACGAGACGTCCGACGGAGGCGCCTCCTACCTGCAGCTTCTGGAGCCGACCCGGGAGGACTCGGCGGTCGGCAAGTGGCTCGCGAAGAACGGCGAGGGGGTGCACCACATCGCCTTCGGTACGGCGGACGTGGACGGTGACGCCGCGGACATCCGTTCCAAGGGCGTACGCGTTCTGTACGAGGAGCCACGGATCGGCTCCATGGGGTCGCGGATTACCTTCCTGCACCCGAAGGATTGCCACGGTGTACTGACAGAACTGGTCACTTCGGCGGCTGTTGAGTCACCTGAGCACTGACCCTCGTACATATGGGCCGGTAGGGTTGGGGACGGTCGTCCCTTCGCATGTTCGCAGGGCCGGGGCGGCCGCATGCCGGGGTCCGGGTTTCGGGGGACGAGCGTCGGGGCAGCAGCCCGTGCTCCGCCGTTGATCTGACACCATTCCCCGGGGGCCCCGTTCGGCGGATGGACGGAGCTCGTTCGGAGAAGGTTGCGACCAGGGGACGGATGGGACCGCGCAGTGCGGGGCTACGAGAGCCAGGAGCGAGAGCCGGCGGCTGACGTCGACCACCTCTCTCGGTTCGAGGCCGAGATGAAGCGGCTGAAGACCGAGCGGGAAAAGGCGATCCAGCATGCCGAGGACCTCGGCTACCAGGTCGAGGTGCTGCGCGCCAAGTTGCACGAGGCGCGCCGCACCATCATGTCCCGGCCCGCGTTCGACGGCGGTGACATCGGCTACCACGCCGAGCAGCTGCTCCGTAACGCCCAGGTGCAGGCCGACCAGATCCGCCAGGAGGCGGAGCGGGTGGCCGCGGAGGCCCGGGCGCAGACCCAGCGGATCCTCCAGGAGCACGCCGAGCAGGCCGCGCGGCTCCAGGCCGAGCTGCACCAGGAGGCGGTGACCCGCCGCCAGCAGCTGGACCAGGAGCTGGCCGAGCGTCGGCAGACCGTCGAGTCGCACGTCAACGAGAACGTGGCGTGGGCCGAGCAGCTGCGGGCCCGGACCGAGTCCCAGGCGCGGCGGCTGCTCGACGAGTCGCGGGCCGAGGCCGAGCAGGCCATGGCCGCTGCCCGTGCCGAGGCCGAGCGGCTGGCCACCGAGGCCCGGCAGCGGGTCACCAGCGACGCCGAGGCGGCCCGCGCGGAGGCCGAGCAGCTACTGCTGCGCGCCCGCCGGGACGCCGAACGGCTGCTGAACGCCGCGTCCACGCAGGCCCAGGAGGCCACCGACCACGCGGAGCAGCTGCGCAACTCCACCGCGACGGAGGCGGACACGGCTCGCCGGCAGGCCGGTGAGCTGAGCCGGGCCGCCGAGCAGCGCATCGCGGAGGCCGACGAGGCGCTGCGCAAGGCGCAGTCCGAGGCCGAGAAACTGGTCACCGAGGCCGAGGCGACCGCCTCGAAGGCCCTGGCCAGCGCCGAGGCCACCAACGAGCAGCGCACCCGTACGGCGAAAGAGCAGGTCGCCCGGCTGGTCAGCGAGGCCACCAAGGACGCCGAGGCCACCAAGGCGAGCGCCGAGCAGGTGGTCGCGGACGCCAGGGCCGAGGCCGAGAAGATCATCGCGGAGGCCTCCGAGAAGGCCCGCACCCTGACCGCCGAGGAGAGCGCCTCCCAGCTGTCCAAGGCCGCCAAGACCGCCGAGGACGTCCTGAACAGGGCGGCCGAGGAGGCCAAGCGCACCACCAAGGCCGCCGCCGAGGAGGCCGAGCGGATCCGCACCGAGGCGGAGACCGAGGCGGACCGGCTGCGCGCCGAGGCACACGACATCGCCGAGCAGCTCAAGGGCACGGCGAAGGACGACACCAAGGAGTACCGCGCCAAGACGGTCGAGCTGCAGGAGGAGGCCCGCCGGCTGCGCGGCGAGGCCGAGCAGCTGCGTTCCGACGCGGTCGCCGAGGGCGAGTCGATCCGTGCCGAGGCCCGGCGCGAGGCCGTGCAGAAGATCGAGGAGGGGGCCAGGTCCGCCGAGGAGCTGCTCGCCAAGGCCAAGGCCGACGCGGACGAGCTGCGGCAGACCGCCACCGCGGACAGCGAGAAGGTCCGCACCGAGGCCATCGAGCGCGCGACGACGCTGCGCCGGCAGGCCGAGGAGACCCTGGAGCGCACCCGCCAGGAGGCCGACCGGCACCGCACCGAGGTCCTGGAGCAGACCGAGGCTCTCAAGGAGGACGCCGAGCGGGCCGCGCGCGAGCTGCGCGAGGAGACCGAGCGGGGCGTGGAGGCCCGGCGCGCGGAGGCCGCCGAGGAGCTGACCCGGCTGCACACCGAGGCCGAGGAGCGGTTCGCCAACGCCGAGCAGGCCCTCACCGAGGCCCGTGAGGAGGCCGGCCGGATCCGCCGGGAGGCCGGCGAGGAGACCGACCGGCTGCGCTCCGAGGCCGCCGAACGCATCCGCACGCTGCAGCAGCAGGCCGAGACCGAGGCCCAGCGGCTGCGCGACGAGGCCGCGGCCGACGCGTCCGCGTCCCGCGCGGAGGGCGAGTCCATCGCCGTACGGCTGCGCTCCGAGGCGGCGGCCGAGGCGGAGCGGCTCAAGCAGGAGGCCCAGGACACCGCCGACCGGGTCCGCGCCGAGGCGCAGGCGGCGGCCGAGCGGCTGTCCACCGAGGCGTCCGAGACGCTGGCCGCCGCGCAGGAGGAGGCCACCCGGCGGCGCCGGGAGGCCGAGGACCTGCTCGGCTCCGCCCGTCAGGAGGCCGACCAGGAGCGCGAGCGGGCCCGCGAGCAGAGCGAGGAACTGCTCGCCTCCGCGCGCAACCGCGTCGAGGAGGCGCAGGCCGAGGCGGTACGGCTGGTCGAGGAGGCCGACCGGCGGGCCACCGAGATGGTGTCCGCCGCCGAGCAGCACGCCCAGCAGGTGCGTGACTCGGTCTCGGGGCTGCACGAGCAGGCGCAGGAGGAGATCGCCGGGCTGCGTTCGGCCGCCGAGCATGTGGCGGACCGGACCCGCCGGGAGGCCGAGGAGGAGTCGGACCGGGTCCGCGCGGACGCCTATGCCGAGCGGGAGCGGGCCAGCGAGGACGCCGCCCGGATCCGCCGCGAGGCCGCGGAGGCGTCCGAGGCGGCGAAGGCGCTGGCCGAGCGGACCGTGGCCGACGCCATGACGGAGTCGGAGCGGCTGCGTTCGGAGGCGTCCGCGCACGCCCAGCGGGTGCGCACCGAGGCCTCGGACAGCATCGCGCAGGCCGAGCAGGACGCCGCGCGTGCGCGTGCCGAGGCCCGGGAGGACGCCAACCGCATCCGTTCGGACGCGGCGACCCAGGCGGACACCCTCATCACCGAGGCCCGCAACGAGGCC
Organism: Streptomyces sp. NPDC051105; assembly: GCF_040682795.1. NCBI lineage: Bacteria > Bacillati > Actinomycetota > Actinomycetes > Kitasatosporales > Streptomycetaceae > Streptomyces > Streptomyces sp. NPDC051105. The sequence continues at coordinate 51,591 of NZ_JBFBBR010000021.1, forward strand.
GAGCTGCTGCAGAACGAGACCATCGCCGAGGCCGACCGCGTCCGCGCGGACGCCATCGCCAAGGCGGAGAAGCTGATCGCGGACGCCTCCGGGGACGCGGAGCGGCTGCGGGCCGAGGCCGCCGAGACGGTCGGCTCCGCCCAGCTGCACGCCGAGCGGACCCGCAGCGACGCCGAGCGCCTCAAGGCGGACGCGGAGGCGGAGGCCGAGCGCATGGTCAACGCCGCCCGCGAGGAGGCCGACCGCACCCTCGACGACGCCCGCCGGGACGCCAACAAACGGCGTCAGGACGTGGCCGAGCAGGTCGACACGCTCATCAACGAGACGACCGCCGAGGCCGACAAGCTGCTCACCGAGGCCCAGCAGCAGGCCCACAAGACCACCGCGGACGCCGAGGCGCAGGCCGACAGCATGGTCGGCGCGGCCCGCAAGGAGGCCGACCGGCTGGTGTCCGAGGCCACGGTCGAGGGCAACTCGCTGGTGGAGAAGGCCCGTACGGACGCGGACGAGCTGCTCGTCGGCGCCCGCCGGGACGCCACCGCCATAAGGGAGCGGGCGGAGGAGCTGCGCGACCGCATCACCAACGAGATCGAGGAGCTGCACGAGCGGGCTCGCCGCGAGGCAGCCGAGACCATGAAGTCCACCGGCGACCGCTGCGACGCGCTCATCAAGGCCGCCGAGGAACAGCTCGCCAAGGCCCAGGCCAAGGCGAAGGACCTGGTCTCGGAGGCCAGTTCCGAGGCGGGCAAGGTCCGTATCGCCGCCGTCAAGAAGGCGGAGGGGCTGCTCAAGGAGGCCGAGCAGAAGAAGGCCACGCTCGTCCGGGAGGCCGAGGAACTCAAGGCCGAGGCGATCCGCGAGGCCCGGGCCACGGTCGACGCCGGCAAGCGCGAACTGGAGATCCTGGAGCGCCGCCGCGAGAACATCAACGGCGAGATCTCCCGTGTCCAGGACGTCCTGGAGGCGTTGGAATCCTTCGAGACCCCGGCGTCCAACAAGGACGGCGGAGTCAAGGCGGGCAGCACGGTGGGCGCCCCTCGATCGGGTGGCAAGTCGTCAGAAGGTTAAGGAACAGTGCCGGTTCTGTAGTCTTCTGGGGTATTTGACCGAACCTTTGACAGAGTCTCTGGCAAGCGATCTCACAGCTAGCCACCCAAAAGGGGTGTCATTCTCCAGATCAAACACGTATCCGCTCGATGACACACCGCTTCGGCCCCTAGGATTCCACCTATCACCTCACCGGTCTCACTCGACAGGAACCCCATGAGCGACACTTCCCCCTACGGCTTCGAGCTTGTGCGGCGTGGGTACGACCGCGCTCAGGTGGACGAACGCATCTCCAAGCTCGTCTCCGACCGTGACAGCGCTCTCGCCCGCATCACCGCTCTGGAAAAGCGCATCGAGGAGCTCCACCTCGAGACGCAGAACGCCCAGGCTCAGGTAAGCGACGCGGAGCCGTCGTACGCCGGCCTCGGCGCGCGTGTCGAGAAGATCCTTCGCCTCGCCGAGGAGGAGGCGAAGGACCTGCGCGAGGAGGCCCGCCGGGCGGCCGAGCAGCACCGTGAGCTCGCCGAGTCGGCGGCCCAGCAGGTGCGCAACGACGCAGAATCGTTCGCTGCGGAGCGCAAGGCGAAGGCCGAGGACGAGGGCGTCCGGATCGTCGAGAAGGCCAAGAGCGACGCGTCGCAGCTGCGTTCCGAGGCCCAGAAGGACGCGCAGTCCAAGCGTGAGGAAGCGGACGCGCTCTTCGAGGAGACCCGCGCGAAGGCCGCGCAGGCCGCCGCCGACTTCGAGACGAACCTCGCCAAGCGGCGTGAGCAGTCCGAGCGTGACCTGGCCTCGCGTCAGCAGAAGGCCGAGAAGCGGCTCGCCGAGATCGAGCACCGCGCGGAGCAGCTGCGTCTCGAGGCGGAGAAGCTGCGCACCGACGCGGAGCGCCGGGCGCGTCAGACCGTCGAGACGGCTCAGCGTCAGGCCGAGGACATCGTCGCGGACGCGAACGCCAAGGCCGACCGGATCCGCTCGGAATCCGAGCGCGAGCTGGCCGCGCTGACCAACCGCCGCGACAGCATCAACGCTCAGCTGACCAACGTCCGCGAGATGCTGGCCACGCTGACCGGTGCGGCGGTCGCCGCCGCGAGCTCTCCGGCGGAGGACGAGCCGATCTCCCGTGGGGTTCCGGCTCAGCAGTCCCGGTAAGCGCTGACTGGTAACGACCGACATTCAAAGACCCGCATGCCCTTCGGGGGGTGCGGGCCTTTGTCGTGCGGGTGCGGGTGGGATGTGGTCGCTCGCGCGGTTCCCGCGCCCCTGAAGGGGCGCCAGGTGCACGCCCCTGAAAGGGGCGCGGGGAACTGCGCGACCAGCCCCCACGGCGCCGCACCCATCAACCGAGGCCCGCTCAGGTGGCAGCCCCCGTAAGCCGGTCTTAGCGTGGCCGCATGATCGAGCTGGAGGGCCTGACCAAGCGCTACGGCGACACGACCGCGGTCGACGACCTCACCTTCGCCGTGCGGCCCGGCATCGTGACCGGGTTCCTCGGACCCAACGGCGCCGGGAAGTCCACCACGATGCGGATGATCCTCGGGCTCGACCACCCCACGGCCGGTCACGTGCGGATCGACGGCAAGCGGTACGCGCAGCTCAAGGACCCACTGACGTACATGGGGGCGCTGCTCGACGCCAAGGCCGTGCACGGTGGGCGCAGTGCCTTCAACCATCTGCTGTGCCTGGCGCAGAGCAACGGGATCCCGAAGGCCAAAGTGGCCGAGGTCCTTGACACCGTCGGACTCACGGCGGTGGCGCGGAAGAAGGCCAAGGGGTTCTCGCTGGGCATGGGACAGCGGCTCGGGATCGCCGGGGCCCTGCTGGGGGATCCGCGGATCCTGATGTTCGACGAGCCGGTGAACGGGCTCGACCCGGAAGGGATCCACTGGATCCGGAATCTGATGAAGTCGCTGGCCGCCCAGGGCCGGACCGTGTTCGTCTCCTCCCACCTGATGAGCGAGATGGCACTGACCGCCGATCACCTCGTCGTCATCGGGCAGGGACGGCTGCTCGCCGACACCTCCATGGCGGACTTCATCCGGACGAACTCGCGGTCGTACGTCCGGATCTGCTCCCCCCAGCGCGAGCGGCTGCTCGATGTGCTGCACGGGGCCGGGATCACCGTCGTCGAGACGGGGGCCGGGGCGCTGGAGGTGGAGGGCGCGAAGGCCGAGCCGATCGGGGAGCTGGCCGCGCAGCACGGGATCGTGCTGCACGAGCTGAGCATCCAGCAGGCCTCGCTGGAGGAGGCTTTCATGCAGTTGACGGCGGAGTCCGTGGAGTACCACGCGCACGCCGACTCGGCCCCGGTGCCGCAGGCCTGGGGTTCCGGCTGGGACAAGGGGGCGTGATGGCGGTCGTCGCTCAGGTCGTACGGTCCGAGTGGACCAAGATCCGGTCGGTCTCCTCGACGGTGTGGACGCTGTCCCTCGCCGTGGTCGTCAGCGTGGCGCTCGGGATGCTGCTCTCCGCATTGGCGAACAGTCAGTTCGGCAACATGCCCGCGCGGGAACGGCTCTCCTTCGACCCGACGAACATCAGTTTCGCCGGGCTGACCCTCGGACAGCTCGCGATGATCGTGTTCGGGGTGCTGGTGGTGTCGAACGAGTACAGCACCGGCATGATCCGCACCTCGCTGGCCGCCGTACCGCAGCGCGCCACCTTCCTCTTCAGCAAGATCGCGGTGGCGACCGGCCTGGCGCTGGTCGTCGGCATGGTGACCGGCTTCGCCGCGTTCTTCCTCGGGCAGGCCATGCTCGGCTCCCACCGGGCCCACCTCGGCGATACCGGGGTGCTGCGCGCGGTCATCGGCGGCGGCCTCTACATGACGCTCATCGCGACGTTCTCCATGGGCGTGGCCGCGATGCTGCGCTCGCCGATGCTGTCGCTAGGCATCCTGATGCCGTTCTTCTTCCTGATCTCCAACATCCTCGGCAACGTCGACGCGACCAAGAAGATCGGCCGGTTCCTGCCGGACCAGGCGGGCGGCCACATCATGCAGGTGGTGCCGAGAGTGGGCGACGACGTCCCGTACGGGCCCTGGGGCGGGCTCGGGATCATGGGGCTGTGGGTGGTCGCCGCGCTCGCCGGCGGGTATGTCCTGCTGAGGAAACGGGATGCCCAGTGACCGGACCGATACGGACCGGCTTTGCCAGCTCTTGATGGGAACCGTCAGCGCCCGGATATCCTCCTAACCCTTACGGGGGCGTCTGCCCTGCTGTCCTGATCCTTTCGATGGGTGCGGAGCATGATCGAGGCTGTCGGCCTGACCAAGCGCTACGGCGACAAGACCGCCGTGTACAACCTTTCCTTCCAGGTGCGGCCCGGCGCCGTCACCGGCTTCCTCGGACCCAACGGCTCGGGCAAGTCGACGACCATGCGGATGATCCTGGGTCTGGACAACCCGACCGCCGGCCAGGTGACGATCGGCGGCTACCCCTACCGCAGGCTGCCCAACGCCGCCCGCAAGGTCGGCGCGCTGCTCGACGCCAAGGCGGTGCACGGCGGCCGGTCCGCCCGCAACCACCTGCTCTCCCTGGCCCAGCTCTCCGCCATCCCGGCCCGCCGGGTCGACGAGGTGCTCGGTGTGGTCGGCCTCCAGGACGTGGCCGGAAAGCGCTCCAAGGGCTTCTCGCTCGGTATGGGCCAGCGCCTCGGCATCGCCGCCGCCCTGCTCGGCGACCCCCAGGTGCTGCTCTTCGACGAGCCGGTCAACGGCCTAGACCCCGAAGGCATCCTCTGGGTGCGCAACCTGATGAAGTCCCTCGCCGCCGAGGGCCGTACGGTCTTCGTCTCCTCCCATCTGATGAGTGAGATGGCGCTCACCGCCGACCACCTCATCGTCATCGGGCGCGGCCAGCTGCTCGCCGACATGAGCGTGACGGACTTCATCTCGGCCAACTCCGCCGACTTCGCGCGGGTGCGCACCCCGGACACCGAGCCGCAGGTGCGCGAGAAGCTCAGCTCGGCGCTGACCGAGGCCGGCGGCCATGTCCTGCCCGAGCAGGACGGGGCGCTCCGGGTGACCGGCCTGCCGCTGCCGCGGATCAGCGACCTCGCGCACGAGGCGGACGTACGGCTGTGGGAGCTCTCGCCGCACCAGGCCTCGCTCGAAGAGGCGTACATGCGGATGACGCAGGGCGCCGTGGACTACCGCTCCACCGTCGACCAGAAGGCCGGCTTCCAGCAGCCGCTGCCGCCCGGCGCGCAGCCGCCCATGCCGGTGCCCGGGCAGGGCCAGCCGGGCTGGTACGCCCCGCCGCCGCCCCAGCGGGGCGGCCAGCCGTTCGCGGGACCGTACGGCGCGCAGGGGGCACCCGCAGGCGCGTACGGCGCCCCGCAGGCCCCCTACGGGGCGCCCCAGGCCGCTCCCAACCCCTACGCCGCGCCGGCCCCGGCACCCGCTCCGGCGCCCGCTGAATCGTCACAGCCGGCTCCCGCGCCCGCTCCCGCCTCCGCCCCCGCCGACCTGACCAAGCCCGAGGACGCCCGATGAGCACCCACCAGCCCCCGATGCCGCAGGCAGCCCCGGCCGCGCCCGAGTGGCAGGCGGCGCCCGGCGGCCCGTACGCCGGTTACACCTCGCCGATCCCGGTGGTGCGCACCCACCTCGGGCACGCCATCGCCTCGGAGTGGACGAAGATCCGCTCGGTGCGCTCGACGATCTGGACGCTCGGCGTCTTCGTTCTCCTCGTCGTCGGCATCGGCCTGCTGGCCGGCGCGGTGGTCAGCAACTCCTCCTCCTCGTCGGACGACCTGTCCCGCGAGAACGCGCTGTCGCTCGGCTTCTTCGGGCTGCTGCTCGGCAGCATGTGCATCATCACGCTGGGCGTGCTGACCACTGCCTCCGAGTACGGCACCGGAATGATCCGTACGACGATGGTGGCCTGCCCCTCCCGCGCTCGGGTGCTCGCGGCGAAGGCGATCGTCTTCTTCGCCCTCGCGTTCGTGATCACCCTCGCGGCCAGCGCGTTCGTGGCCATGACACAGGTGTCGATGCTGAACGACGTGGCCCGGACGCCGACCGGCGGGGAATGGCTGAAGGGCACCGTCGGCGTCAGCCTCTACATCGCGCTGCTCGGGCTGCTCTCGCTGATCATCGGCTCGATCATCCGGCACTCGGCGGGCGCCATCACCATCATGATCGGCGCGGTGCTCGCCCCGCTGGTGATCGCGCTGTTCATGTTCTCGCAGTCGTTGGAGAAGGTGCGCAACGCCCTGTTCGAGTACTCGATCCCGAACCAGCTGAGCGTCTTCTACTCCAACTCCCTCAGCGACAACGGCCCTTCGGGCTGGGACCCGCTGTGGATCATCCTGGGCGTGACGGCCGTCGCGTTCGCCGGCGCCTACGCGCTGCTGGAGAAGCGGGACGTGTGAGTCCTCGCTAGAACCTCGGGGCGTTACGGGACCGCTGCACCCGCGTGGTGCGGCGGTCCTTCGCGTTCCAGCAGGCCTTGTGCCAGTGCCGGCGCTCGTCGACGCCCGAGTGCTCCGGCCAGGCCACGACGTGCGGGAGACCGGAGGGAATCACCTGGTCGCACCCCGGGCAGCGGTACGTCTTGCCGACCGCGCTGGCGCCCGCGACATGACGCACGCTCCACTCCTCGCCCTGCCAGCTCTCGCTGGACTGCCAGCCGCCGTACCGGTCCGCGCGGTCGTCCTCGGCGCTCCGGCCGGAGCTCTGTCCGGAGGGGGAGGCTCCATTCGGGCCCTGGGGTCGGTTGCGACGCGGGGACACGGGACACCTCTCGGGGCTATACAGGAAGCAAGGGCTGTGTCCAGCCTACGACGCGCGCGCGGGGGTACGCGTAGGGCACCAACCCGCACAAGTCCCCCTGCAGGACGACCCATTCTCCAGACAATCCGCAAATCTCTTCGCCAGGCCGTGTCCTCGGCACGTGTCAGACGGTTATGCCCGGTGGGGGAGCTCCGGGTCGGAGCCAGGAAAGCAGGAAGAAACGATGCGCGTAGGTAGTTTTGTGCTGGCCGCCCAGTTCCCGGGCCAGGGCCAGGGGGAGGCCCTGCACCGGGCGGTGCGCACGGCGGAGGTGGCCGAGGAGGCCGGTCTGGACGCGGTCTGGCTGGCCGAGCACCACTTCGTGCCGTACGGCACGTGCCCGTCCGCGGTCACGCTGGCGGCCCTGCTGCTGGGCCGCACCAGGCGTCTCAGGGTCGGCACGGCGGTGAGTGTACTGCCCACGGTCCACCCGGTGGCGCTCGGCGAGCAGGCCGCGCTGCTGCACGTGACGAGCGGCGGCCGTTTCACGCTCGGCGTGGGCCGGGGCGGGCCCTGGGTGGATCTGGAGGTGTTCGGGAGCGGCCTCGAGGCGTACGAACACGGCTTCCCGGAATCACTCGAACTGCTGATGCGCTGGCTGCGCGAACCGGCCGTGTCGGCCTCCGGCCCACGCTTCTCGTTCCGTGAAGTCCCGGTCGTACCGCGCCCGTCGGAGGCGCTGACGGAGGCGCCGGGACCGGAGGTGGTGGTCGCGTGCACCTCTCCGGCGAGCGTCCGGCTGGCCGCCGAGCGGGGGCTGGCGATGCTGCTCGGGATGCACGTCGGGGACGAGGAGAAGGCCGAGATGGTCGCGCTGTGGCGACAGCACGCGCGGGCGGCCGGAAGGCCCGCCGAGGAGATCCTCGGCGCGGCCCATGTCTCCGCCGGCGTCTGCCAGATCGCCGACCGGCGCACCGACGCCGTGGAGACGCTGACGAAGGCGATGCCGGGGTGGCTGAAGCAGGGCCTGGAGGCCCATACGACGGTGGACGGCCGGTCCCGCTCGATGCGCGACCCGCTCGCCTACACCGAACTGCTCTGCGGACTGCATCCGGTGGGGACCCCGCGGCTGTGTGCCGACCGGCTCGCGGCGACCTCCGAGCGGACCGGCATCTCCCGATTCGCCCTGCTGACCGAGGGCTCGGGGGACCTTGCGGCCACGGAGGAGAACGTACGACGGCTGGGTGCCGAGGTACTGCCGCACCTCCGGTGACCTCACACCTCCGCGGGGAGCTTGCCGCCCCAGTGACTGATTGCACCTCCCGCGTGTGGAGCGGCAAGCAAGCGGCTCACTGCGTCAGCAGTACCGGAACACGGCGTCAGCAGTCCCGCAGTTCCGGGGACTGGTTCAGCAGTTGGTTGCGCACCGAGGTGAAGCGGGCCAGCGTCTCGTCGACCGAGGCGTCCAGTGGGAACACCGCCACACGGTGGCAGTTCTGGAAGGCCAGCCGCACACCGAAGTGCCGCTGCAGGGCGCCGCGTATGGCGTCACTCGCGAGCGCACGCAGCAGCTGACCGCGTGCCTGCTCGTCCGGCGGGGGCGTCTGGTTGTCGGCGAACTCTCCGCCGTCCACCTTCAGCTGGGCCACCAGGGAGCTGATCATCTCCCATGCATAGGGCAGGGAGGTCCGGACGCAGTCGACGAAATCTACTTCGTCGACCTCGCCTCGCTCGGCCTGTTCGAGTAGGGCCGGTGAGACGTCGAGCGACATGGGTACTCCTCTCGCACCCCCGTACAGCAGGGGTTGGCGGACAGGTAAGGGAGTTCGCGATACCGAACACGCTGAGTACACACTTCGCGACCTCCCGTTTACTACGGTAGGCAACGGACGGTGACCCCACCAGGAGATTGCGTATATGCGACGGTCCCTTTAGGCACACAATCGGCCAGGGTTGAACAGGGGTGTGCAGGCGACTCGTCAGGATCGGTCGCGGGGGTCTGGTCGGAGGACGGATCAATCGGGGCGGCCGGGAGGGCGTCGGTCGAACGGGGTGGCCGCTGAGGGCGGCCGGGAGGGCGTCGGTCGAACGGGGTGGCCGCTGAGGGCGGCGTGAGGGGCGTGGCCGCTGAGAGCGGGCGTGAGGGGCGTGGCCGCTGAGAGCGGGCGTGAGGGGCGTGGCGGGTGAGGGCGGGCGTGAGTGCGGCCCGTAGGGGCTCGGTTGAGGGTGGTGGTGGGAGACGGGCGGGCGAATCGCGTGGAGGGCGGGGCGTCGAGTAGCGTTGCCGACCATGCGTCTCGTCATCGCCCGGTGCTCCGTCGACTATGCCGGCCGGCTCACCGCCCACCTTCCCTCGGCCCCCCGCCTGATCCTGGTCAAGGCGGACGGCAGCGTCTCGATCCACGCGGACGACCGGGCCTACAAGCCCCTCAACTGGATGTCGCCGCCGTGCACCCTCAAGGAGGGGGCGGGCGACGAGGAAGGCGTCTGGACCGTCATCAACAAGGCGGGCGAGAAGCTCATCATCACGATGGAGGAGGTCCTGCACGACTCCTCGCACGAGTTGGGCGTGGACCCGGGCCTGATCAAGGACGGCGTGGAAGCGCACCTGCAGGAGCTGCTGGCCGACCGTATCGAGACGCTCGGCGAGGGCTACACCCTCATCCGCCGTGAGTACATGACGGCGATCGGGCCGGTGGACATCCTGTGCCGGGACGCCGAAGGCCGGACCGTTGCCGTCGAGATCAAGCGCCGGGGCGAGATCGACGGTGTGGAACAGCTCACCCGTTACCTGGAGCTGCTGAACCGCGATCCCCATCTGGCGCCCGTCCGGGGCATCTTCGCGGCCCAGGAGATCAAGCCGCAGGCCAAGGTCCTCGCCACGGACCGCGGCATCGGCTGCACGATCCTGGACTACAACGCGATGCGGGGCATCGAGGACGACAAGCTGCGTCTGTTCTGAAAGGGCGGCGGGAACGAGTCGGGCGGGGGCGCGCGGGGGGGGGGGGCCGCCCCCCGGGAGGGTGGCG